>JACJZW010000013.1 GCA_020635355.1 Flavobacteriales bacterium | reverse complement strand
ACAGACAATGTTCAAAGTCCAAGCCATCAGTACACCGTAGACGGAACAAATACCGCTACATTGAAACTCACCTCAGCCTTTGGTTGTGATACCACACTGAGTCTGGATATCGATGTATACCCAATCCCAACGGCCTTGTTTACGCCGGATCCGAACAACAGCACAACAGCTGCCTTACCTCGATTCCGGTTTACCAATGAGTCTACTGTACCAAATATTTTGGGAGCAACCATTCAAGATTACCTCTGGGACTTCGGTGTGCCAACAGCAGTTGATGATACCTCAACCGAGGTTAATCCTACGTTCTTCTACCCGGCTGATACCGGTCAGTACACTGTTACCTTGAACATTGTTACCAATCACCTTTGTACCGATCAGTTCACTTACCCTGTAATTATCGGTCCGGATATCCTGGTCTTCATTCCGAACGCTTTCTCACCAGATGGTGGCGGGCCTCAGGACAATGATGGTTTCAAGGCGGTAGTGAACGATGGTGTTCAAACCTACCATATGATCATCTTCAACCGATGGGGTGAACGATTGTTCGAAACCACCAAGCGAGATGAGAAATGGGATGGTACCTACAAAGGATTACCTTGTCAGCAAGACGTTTATGCTTACTACCTGGAAGTAGTAAGTTGGAGCGGAGAACCCTACTCGTATAGCGGAACAGTAACCCTGATCCGATAGCCCGAGGCATAAAATGTTAGAAAGCAGTGGTGGTCACCACTGCTTTCTTGTTTAAAAAAATCCGTACTTTAGTGTCTTTCTGAGTCGTGAGGAAACTGGTAGCCATCGTTTTTGTGTATTTGGCAGCGATCAGTGTGTCGCATGCTACACATATTCTAGGTGGTGAAATTACGTACGAACATCTTTCAAATCTTGAGTATAAGGTCTGGGTCACCATCTATCGCGACTGCAACGAATGTAAGCTGGCAGGGGGTGGAGGTGGAACAAGCACCCAGGATTGCGGAGGGTTTGATTTGTACGTTCAACGGTCCGACAAGTATTCGTGTTCGCCCAGTGTACTCGATAATTTTAAACTAACCCGAACCGATATCAAGCAAATTGTTCCGGTATGTTCTTCCATAAAAACAGCATGTGACACCGGATCTAACCGATACTCCCACGGAATTGAAGCCCATGTTTTTTATGCCGT
The DNA here is from genome assembly GCA_020635355.1 of Flavobacteriales bacterium. Classification (GTDB taxonomy): domain Bacteria; phylum Bacteroidota; class Bacteroidia; order NS11-12g; family UBA9320; genus WGNA01. Next base: position 83,784 of record JACJZW010000013.1, on the reverse strand, counting down.
AGTAGATTTTGACAAATATTCCAGTGCGGCCAGTTGCGGGTTTGACCTCTTCGTAAAAGTTTTTGACCGAGCTGATGACATCGACAACATCAATGGGCAGAACAAAAGCTTTTACAACTATGCATTCATCAATCCATCTGAAACGCATAGCACGGATCATTTGACCAAGTATCCGGACTTAATTCTGGCAGCGAATCAACCGGTTCGTATGCCGTTCTCCGACATCGTTTCTACAACCGATTCCATCGTATATAAGTTGGGGACTCCATTGGAAGATCACAACACAACCATTACGTATTCAACCGGTTATACCAAGGATCGTCCAATGACGGTTTGGTGCAATGGCTCAACGCCATGTACGGCTGATCCATCAGCCGATCCACCCATCGGTAACTGGTTTAATCCGATAACCGGAATGAATGTTTTTACCCCGGTTAAAACCAATGAGAAGGCGGTAATCGTGTATGAAATGTACCGATACCGAAAAATCGGAAGCGGGTATACCTTAATAAGTATCGTTCGAAGAGATATTCAGGTGCTTACGGTTCAGTCGGACAACAACAATCCGGAGTTTACGGTATCGGATCGAGATATCCATGTGTGTGCCGGAGATAAGTTGGAACTGGAAATAAATGCCAATGATGATGTGTTTGTGTATCCAGATGGATCCAAAGGGAGCCAGAACAGCGTGAACTTCGAATGGGATGCCGAGTTTACATCGGGTTCCATCAACCAACAATCCATTGCGCAGGCACCTTATGCTAAACTGATGGTTTCCTGGAACACGTCATCTACAGACGTTCGGAATAAACCCTACAAGTTAATGGTATCCATGACGGACGATAATTGTCCGCTTCAAGGTAGAAGTTCCGCGGTCTTCAATGTATACGTGCATGCCTTGCCCGAATTCAAAACAAATCGAAAACAGCTTTGGTGTGGCAATGTGGCGCATAAAATAGCCGTAACCAACAATACCGTATTAGATTCAGTTTACCAGCTCTGGAAATGGAATATGGATCCGGTGTATGAAAATATCAAAGCTCAGGATACCTTCTTTGTGCCCAAATCCGGGAAGTACCACGTCAACACCAAGGTCTTGTCGAACTTCGGATGCTCTGCCGTCAAGGTAGATTCATTCGTGATTTCGGAGGACGATAAAAATGGCTTGCGGTTGGAAATTCTGCATGACAACAGCTACTGTTTGGGGGGAACCATGGAGTTGACGGCCAAAACATCGGAACCCAATGGTGCTTCGATTGATTCAACCATCTGGTCCTATCATGGAGTCCACATTCAAAAAGGAAAGCAATACTTTACCGATTTAACCGCTGTTGATCAGTATGAGGATGGAATTAAGGTATCTTCATTCGGACGGTACTCCGGATTAAAGTGTATCAGCACCACCAATTTTGCACCGGAAATCAACACCGGCCCGGATATTCAGTTTGATAGCCCGCTGGATGTTTGTTACGGACCCAACATCGATTTGATGGACTATGTGTCGCCCAAGGGAGGGACCTGGATTGCAATAGGTCACGGTACATTGGATTCAAGTGTGGTGGATATGACTGAATTGGATTCTGCCAACCTGCATGAATTGTGTCAGTCCTATACCGTTGAAAACGAAACCAATCATTGTCAATCTGTTGACACGCTATGTTTTCGAATTCATCCAATTCCGGATCTCGTATTAAAGGAGTTAACCATCTGTAATCAAAGCGGACCGTTTAATATGGCTATTGTGGTAGAGAAACCCTTTGGCCTGGAACCCTATACGGTGGATTGGACCATTAACGGTCGAACAGATTTGGTATCGCTCACGGATAAAAAATACCTGACCGAATTAAGCACCCTTCTGGACGGAGAGAACCAAATTGATGTGCTCATCACCAATGAAGCAGGATGTCAACGAAGTGCGAGTACAACCCTTCACTTAACCAAAAGCCTCGATTTTACGGTGGATGGTGTTTCGGAAATCTGTCAGGGCGATAACCGTCACTTGTCGGACATCTTCAATATTGTGCCCAAAGGTGGGATGTGGAGCAGTTTCGATAACTACGATGAACTGATTGAAAATCACATTGATCCCGAGTACTGTGGAAGCTTTAAAGCAACGTACACCTACGATCAATTCGGTTGTTTTGGAACCAAGGATGTGTTCTTCGACATCAAATGTCGTCCGACCATTACGTTCAATATTCCTGATTCCATTTGTTCCAGTGAAGGGCAATTAGCATTATCTGCAACACCTGATCCTGGTGAGTTCCGAGGTACTCATGTGGTGAATGATGAGTTAATTGTTCAGGACTTATCCGGTCCTACTCAGTTGCGATATGAATTGAGTTCAAACGGCTGTGATTTTCGTTATGACTTTTCGGTGGAAGTGGTGAAAGCACCTCGATTCACCTATCCGGCCATTCCAGCATCCCTGTGTGAAAACGACTCTCTTCGAATTGATGCCATTCGTGCCGATCGGGGAATCATGACATTCTGGACCAATGAGGATACATTCCGGTTTGAGAATACCGATTTTGGATCGTTTGTGATCCGCCCATCGGCTGCCAATAAACCCAATGGTGTGATCAATCTCAATCTGCTAAAAGCGGGAATAAGTCCATGTCCATCGGAACAGGAATCTTTTAAAATTAATGTCCGACCACTTGGAGACATTCAACTACCGGTTGATTCCTTGGTGGGGTGTACACCCTATCATTTGAACAGCGGATTTGATCTGAACAGTGAGGTAGACTGGGATAAGGCAAATGTGTCCTGGACATATAACGACATCCATTCCAACGATAACCTATCCAAAGGAAAACAACCAGATCATCTCTTTGAACATGAGGGAATTTACAATGTGGATGTTTCCGTTGCCACCCAATATGGTTGTTGGTCGGCATTCCGGTTCGACAGTATTCTAACGGTTTATCAATCGCCGCATGCATCCTTTACAATGAATCCGGATGAACCGGTTTCAGTTCGGTTGCCTTTAGTTCGATTTACTAATGCAAGTACAGGGTATGGAGACCTGAGTTACCTATGGAATTTTGGAACGTATCTCAAGCGCGATACCTCTACTCAGCCATCACCTACTTTCTTCTTCGTTGGTGATACGGCCACCTATCGGGTAACCATGACCGTAACGGATGAGCGTGGCTGTACCGATGTGGCTACGCGCAACGTTATTGTTGAACAAGATATCCAGTTATTTATCCCGAATGCATTTTCGCCTAATCGCAAAGGACCTGAAATTAATGAGTCGTTTGGCGTGAAGGGAAACAATGTTTCGTCCTTCGAAATTGAAATTGTGAACCGATGGGGGGAGGTAGTGTACTACTCACGAGATATCAATGAACGTTGGAGCGGATATTATCTGGGTGAATTGTGCCAAGGAGGCATCTTTGCCTATCGCGTCAATGTGATCAGCGATACAGGTGGTGAATACGAGTTTACCGGTACTCTTAACATGATACGGTAGGGATCTCCTATTTGTACATTTTCTTTTCAAATTCTTTGACAGAATAAGGTCGAAACCGGAATCAATTCTGGTGATGGATGTGTGTTTCATCCATTCGTCGAGATGGAATGGTTGGTGGCTGTACTTTACCAGAACACTACGGTCGGTAACAATGGGAAGGTTGCCGGGAGATATCCTCCGATCTAAGATTGGGTATTAATGCATTTTGGTGATTATCCATGCATCGTTGAATGAAATGGTTGTACTTTGGGTCTTTCTGCATCGTTGGGAGAAAATGGGTTGTACTTAACGCTTTGATCTTAGAACTTTCCCTGGGGTAGGGGCTAATTGGGTCCCTACCACATTTTCCGCACATGATCTCACACGTTTGGTAGAATTGGAAGGCGTTGGGTACTTTATCTGCGTTCGGAGAAAATAGGTTGGACTTTGTGCATCAACCGCCGAACTTTCCTCGGGGTAGGGGCTAAATGCGTCCCTACCAAATTTTCTGCACCTTATCACACTCGTTCAGTAAAATTGGATGGCGTTGGGTATTTCTGCATCGTTGGGAGAAAACAGGTTGGACTTTGTGCTTTAACCTCCGAACTTTCCCCGGGGTAGGGGCTAATGGGTTCCCTACTAAAAAGTCCGCACATGATCACACACGTTTGGTAGAATTGGATGGCGTTGGGTATTTCTGCATCGTTGGGGGAAAACAGGTTGGACTTTGTGCATCAACCGCCGAACTTTCCTCGGGGTAGGGGCTAAATGCGTCCCTACCAAATTTTCCGCACATGATCACATACGTTTGGTAGAATTGGATGGCGTTGGGTACTTTTTCTGCGTTGGGAGAAAACAGGTTGGACTTCGTGCTTCAACCTCCGAACTTTCCTCGGGGTAGGGGCTAAATGCGTCCCTATCACATTTTCCGCACATGATCACACACGTTTGGTAGAATTGGATGACGTTGGGTACTTTTTTGTCTGTATTGGAAGAGACCTGCTGAACGAAGCAGTCATCTATTCTCATGCTGTATTGCATCGTCCTTAATGATGGCAGACTATTTTGGAAAGATAATCCTAAGCACCCCATGACCTTACGACGTATTACCGAATCAAGCTAACCGTACCGTATGCATAGTGCGGTTTGCCGTTGTAATCCAACATTTTTAGGGAATAATAGTACACACCCATTAAGGCATCTTTGCCATCCCAGGGTTTGCCTTCCGTGGTTTGATATATGAGTTCACCCCAGCGATTGTAAATGGAGAGATCGTAGTTTACGACGCCCAATCCTCCCGGACCAAACAGGTCGTTCTTCCCGTCGTTATCTGGCGTGAAAGCGGATGGTACCAAAATGTTCACCAAATAATTTATGTGCACGGTGCGCTCTGCACTATCCCGGCATCCAAAACTATTCTCCAATATCTGTCGGATTACATACGTCCCGCTATCGGCAAAGTGATGCGTGAATTCCGGAGTAGTGTAAGTGGATTGATCGGTAATCGAATAGGTATATACACTGGCTCCGCTACTTCGATCAATGATGCTGATGTCGCTGTTCAGGATGTCAGTAACCGGTGGATCCAAGTCAAATCCCGGGATGGGGAGCGGGTATACATCTACTTGTTTTACGGTGTCATAGGTGCAGTTTGCTGCGGTGGAAACGGTGAGTTTGATGTTAAACGTTCCACTGGATTTGCAAGCATGACGACTAGGATTTTCATTGAAGATCTCCGCACCATCGCCCAGGTTATACCAATAATATGCACCACTTAGGAGACCTGTTGTCGTGTGCCTTATTGTCACGCTATCCAGCATACAAACCGGATCCACCACAAAATCAGGAACAATGATGGTGGGTACATTAATCGGTGCAGATGTGGTATCGCGGCATCCCTTATCGGATGTTACAATCAACTGGGTTGTATAGGTCTTAATGGAATCAAATCGATGTGATGGGTTTAGGATCGATGCCGTTTGACCATCACCAAATTGCCATTGATGGGAAACCAGACTTCCGGTGAGAACTCTAGAGGTGTTCGAATAATTAACCTGATTGTCGGTACACGGCAAATTAGCGGTGAACTCAGCCGTTGGCTTGGGGTCAACCAACAAGGTGAATGAAGAGTCAAAGACACAACCGTGTAAGGTCGTCGTTTGAAGTCGAAGTGTTTGTACGCCGGAGTTGGTAAAGGTATATACACCGGTGGTTCCCAAAACGGAGTCATTACCATTCACATACCATCGTACCTGACTTACGGAGTCCATGTTTTGCAAGTCAGCCGAGAGCGATATGGGTTCAAAGGCACAATTGCCGGTTATGGTATAACCAGCTCGATCAATAGCATAGACCGTCGCAAAATCTGAGGTGGTATCGGAACATCCATGGTCACTCGTCACGATGTGATTAATCGGGTGCGGACCAGACATGGAATAAGAATGAATCAGGCTATCGGCTCCAGAACCATATCCGGCTCCAAGATCATACTGATAAATAGCAATCTTCCCTTTAGCTATGCTAGACGTCGACCGAATAACTGTAGGGGAGGGGTAACACACATACGAAATAGACAAACCGGCAACAGGGTTGGAGTGAACCGTGTGGTTTACCTGAGCTGTATCACGGCATCCGTGTTCGGTTTCAACATAGAGGGTTACGACATAAACTCCGGTGTCGGAATAGGTCGTACGGAAGATGGAATCCGTTGTAACGAATCCATTTGAGCTGATCCAGTTAGTCAGCAAGGTGTCGGATGAAGATGAATGGGTAAACCAGCCTTCAGACGGCGAATTCAAGCATACATCACTGAGTTGTAAGGCGATGTTGGGTTTGGCAAAAATTTCAAACGTATCCCGATATACGCCAACACAACCTCGATTGGATGTCGCTGTTAGTTGAACCGGGACATCACCCACTGAACCGGAGGAAGTGGTTACGTTATTGGATGAATAGGTTTGACCATCGATCAACCAGGAAGATGTAAACGTTCCGCTGGTGATGGAGGTTTGGTTCACCAACTCAAAGGTATCGGCCTCGCAATCATCATGAGGTGTAAAGTTCGCATTAGGCAAAGGATAAACCTGAAGTGGCCGTATCGTATCGTCCTCACACCCAATTGAATCTTTGATTCGGTAGTGGACCGAAAGTGTCAAACTACTATCGATAAACATGGCCTGACTCTTTCCGAGGGCCGTTCCCAGATAGCCAAAATCCCAGAAACCAGAATCGATGGGAACTCCACCACTGGTGGAGTTGTCTTCAAACTGAAACAATTCACCTGAACAGGTATCGGTTACCGTGAAGCTTGCCACGGGTTTGTTAACCACTTTTACGGTGGTTGAATCGATGAGTTTACAATTACGGGAGTCTGTTACTTCAATCGTATATGTGGTTGTGACCGGAGGTTTGGCCCACACCTTCACCGAGGTATTGGAATGAATGGCATAATTCGGTGTCCAGAGGTACGATTTGAATCCCTTACCACCTTGAACCAGTTCTCCAACAATCACAGAGTCGCCACGACATAGATGATAGCTATCGGGTAAGTTTACCTGCATAGCCGGATACAACGTGATCTCAGCCGTATCTCGGGTTTTACAGGATCCCTTGGTCGTTTCCAGGATCAGTTTAAAGGTACTGTCCTTACCGCTTAGATTGCTGCGATTAAAGTAGGTTAAGGCGGAGTCAACGTCTTCAACGCCAACCGTGGGTGACCAGTGATAGGTGCAACCTGGAAGTGAAGGCGTTCCAATAAGCACATCTGTCAGGGCACATAAAGTCGTGTCGCGTCCGGCGTTAATGATGCGTATGGCAGGTAATCGGGTGAAGGTTGGTTCACAGGTACAATTGATGGAATCAATAACTAGTGCCATGCCACAAGTTAACAACGGCAAGGCTTCAAAATTCAGGGTTCTGATCACGCTGGAATCGGTATCCATTCTGGACCAGATGGTATCGGTAACCAGTATATTTTCGCCGGCATCCTGCTTGCCATTTTGATTGGCATCGTGAATCAACTTGACTACCAGGGGTGTAGATGGTAATTTGAGCGACCCGGTATTGGTAACCCGATAGCTGAACTGAATGGCTTCCTTTCCATTGGATGGTGTGCTGATTCCACTGAGATAATCCAGTTGATAAATCGACTTGCGAATGGAGTCCAGCAGCAACTGTGAACTGGTTGCCACATCAATATTGCAAATGGAACTATCCTTGACACATAACGCCGGTTGTTTAACTACTGCCTGAGCAACAATTTGAGTGTAACCGCATGGAAGCTCAGATGAAACCACATAGGTGTTAATTTCAAAGAAGGACGAATCACCGGGTACGGTATTAACCGGAATGGGCCACTCGGCTTTATATTGACTTCCGGTATATATGTCTGGCTTACTGCTTGGCCCGCGATAGTAGGACTGCAGATAGGACGTATCCACATACATGCCTTCCGGAAGCAATAACTGTATTTTGTCTTTGGTGCCGGTGGTATCCGGTCCTAAGTTGATGAATTTAAATCGAATCTTACCATTGTAATTGCAGACGTCCGGCTTGTCCATTTCAACCGTTAAGCTGGAGAAATAGGGCTTCTTAACGTTTTTAATATTAATGGGTTTACCAATTCCAAAGGTGGAAAGTACCGGTAAGCCACAGTTGAGATTGCCTCCGGGTCGAACCAGGAAGTAGGTGGCACTTACGAAATTGCAATTCGTCTCCAGGAAGAACTTGAAGGTCATCGAATTGCTGGAACCCGATGTGAAACCTGCAAGACCTTGAGCTCCCAGCTGACTGGAAGCCGAGCTGATGCTAAACCGATACGTGTTATTTCCCCGATACGTCGGATTGGTCACCATGAAGGAATCGTTGGTTCCCGGCTCAAATCCCCACGCCGTGTCGGATAAAACCATACCGTCCCGGATGATCACATCCAGAAAAACATTAAAAACCCGTGCCTCACCTTCATTGGTGATTTCAACTGTAAACGGAACGCGTGAACACAGGTCTACATCACCTATCGAATCAGTAAGCATAGCACTCAATCGGGTGTTAACGGGCGTGTAGGAAAGATATTGGTAGACAGGCGGACAAGGATAATCGGCAAGTGAATCGGGATATCCCGAACAATTAAATCCGGCCACAATGGGGAAGCTGTCGGTTTGGCAATTGGTGAACACTGCCCGAACCACCAAGTCCCTTAATTTCGATGATGCCAAATCGCCCAATCGAAAAATGTCGTTTACCGGTGTGATTTTCTGACCGGTTGTTTTATCGCGGATTTCGGTAATTCGGGTATTGCCGTTGGGCTGGTAGGACAACCAAACAAAGCTTGCATCGGAAACAGATGAACTATTCTGAATGCGGATATTCCATTCGGCGGTATCGGATTTTGCCTTGATGTTGTTCTGTTCAACGTTCAGATCGATGATGGGTTTATCGTAAATGACAAAATCGCTGTTGGCATTGCTCGGTAAGGTATCCTGAACGGAATTCAGGTAATTCTGTCCTCTGAAAATGTAATCATATTGAATCTCTGAACTCCCTTGCTGTGCCTGACAGTTTGCGCGTATCTTGTAATACACCACGCCGTGAAATCCATCATCGCTCAACAAAAGCGGACCACCACTTGACGTATGGAGGGCTGCAAAGTCAAACGCCGTTGTATCTCCCGACTGGTAAGAGGGTTTTATGGTGTCAATGTATTGATACTTGGCAACTCCCGTTCCGGCGGTGTAATAATGATAAACACGGGCATTTACAAACTCGAAGCCTTTTGGCAGGATCAGTCTTGCAGCATCTGTTAACGCCCAGTTTCGATACTCAAACGGGAAGATATTCCCACCGGCATAGTTGGAACAACATTGTCCAACGCTTAGGTAATAATTCTGAGAGACCTCCAATTCGTTGCAGGAGTTGGAGGCATAATTCCCTTTTCCGTAGTTGGTGAAGTAATACCCAATCATCACAAATTTTCCCCCGAAGGTGTCGCACTGATAGCGCTGTGAACTATTGGGATTGGCCACCGTGCTGAGATACATCAGGTTGTTCAGCGAGGTTTCCCGGGTAAAATTTCCCGGATTGGATTCATAAACATATCGAACTTCCAGCTCTACACTGTCCTTGGTGCCAAAGAGAAATCCGCTATACAAAGGACATTTTGCACTGATGAGGGCTGAAACACCTACATCAAAGGTGAACGTACGACTGTTGCCCGAGGTGGAATAGGAGTGACCAATTCCATCGCAATCATACAGAAGGTTACCCACCCGATATATTTTCAATCGCACATCGGCTACCTTGAGAAATTTCCCATAGTCGATGGTAGACGACGCATTCAAATACCGCCAGGTGGTGGTAGAGCCAACTGCATTGATCTTTGCACGGAAGGTGGTGAGGAGCGTGTCGCCCACCATAACTCGTTCCAGTTTGATTTTTCCTAAATCCAGCGATCCGCTGGCATCCGGTCTTCCATCGTTGTCATTATCCGGTTCGCCATAGGTGATTCTTCGCGCATCGAAGTCGGAGAAGCGGAGTCCGCTGGTACAGGACTGATCGCAGTGCACGCGCAGCGATCCGGTGAAGCAGAACAGGTGAAAATCACAGGCATCCTTGCAGGACGGATCCGGATTGTAAAATATGTCGAGGTTATAGCTCTGGTCGGAATTGGATGATAAGCCTGTGCATGATCCTGTGACAAATATTCGTAGTTCGGATCGTACCAAGGTAATGGTGGGAGATCCTTTAAACACCGCTACAATGGTGTCGCTCTTCTGCGAAATGGTGTTGGGTTGCCAGGTGGAGCCATCGGCAGCCAAAAAGAAGAAATGACTCTTTGCCTTTGAATGGGATACACCCTTAGGTAGCTTCAGCCGGACTTCAAATGTGGAGCTGGACGTCCCAGGGAATAAGGATCCTCCGGTTACCGGAAAGTTTAGTTCAACCGTTTGCCCACTGATGATGTCGGATGGCGTATAGGACGACATTCCATAACTCATGGTATAACCATACGAACCAAATAGCTCAGATTGCGTAAGGGATGTCCCGCATTGATTCTGGTAGGTGCCGGAATATTTCCATCGGTGAGAATAGAAACTACCATCACATTCAGTAGGGCAACAGGAAACGCTGTACCATCGTAGGTAGATGGTTTCGTTGGCCGGAATATCCGGAAGCTGAAGCGTCATCGCCCCAATGGCTCCTCCCCCCAAACAGGAATAGGCATTTCCCGAATAGGTTCCAACCGTACTGATTGGCGTTATTTTCTTGAATGAACCATTACCGATGGCCATTTCAACGTTCTGATAATCCAGCTGAGAAAAGACGTATTGGTAATACCCGCTGCTGGCACTTTGGAAAATGTCGACTTCTACTTTTCGGGCGGTGTCATTACCGGTATTTTTAATCGTAAGTTCCTGTAAGTGCGGGTTGGACGATGAAAAGCATACCGTGGTGTTGGACTTTGCGGTGAATACCAACTTGGGGGCTTTGGTGCTGATGGTGACGTTGGACGATGCATTGTCATAGGTGCAAATGCTTCCGTCACATCCCCAACTCAATTGATAGTATCCACGTAAATTGGAACAAGATCCCACGTACAAGGTGTCGTAGATAACGATGGATTCTCCTTGAGAAAGAAAGCTGTCCTTATTGCCAATGGTTACAAAGTGATTACGTGTAAAAACCGACCAGGCTGTGTCGGCATTTTGGCTGGTTGATCCACCAGAGAATCCGGTTAGGGTTAATCCGTTTTGATGAATCTGACGTAAAGAGAAACCTTCCAGATTGCCCTTACCTCCGTTCGTAACTGTGATGGTTCGCGTGATAACTGTTCCCAGATCAGCCGTGGCGAACTGGTTGGTAATGGTCGATATTTTAACCGAAGGTTGCAGAATGGTAAGCGGGGACGATGTTTGCTTTGTAGATCCTCCGGAATACGTTACCTCGGTTTGTACTTGGGGTAATCCGCCTCCCGACAGGAAGGAAATCATGGAACATGTAGCCTTGATCTTAATCCGAAAGTTGGACGATTTAGCCAACCCAATGGATGGTAGTGAGAATACCGGTTTGTTGAGATTACTGACCGATGATTCCGTAACACCGGTGCCATCAACGGTTCCCTGTTCGTACACCATGCCGGTAGGAAGTTGTACTGCCGCGGTTAATCCCGATAAGGTTGAAGTGGTGATGTTTCGGACATCAATCACGAACCATTCGGCATCGGCACATAAGTGAATGGATGTAGGGTTGGAGGTGCTTATGTTGACTTTGCTTTGGGCATACACCTTCCCCAGCCCTGTCATCAGGATGGCACTGCTGACGATCAGGTAAATAATGAAGTGATATCCGGTCCTCTTTCTGAAGATCAATTTCCCAGGTTACGTATGCCGGTACAAGTAAAGTTTTCAAAGATAAAAATCGAAGTCAATTTACCATGTAACTAAAGTTGCCGAAATCCATTCAGAATCACCCGGTTGCGAATGCCAATCCCATTGGCCTGTTTTGTATCTTTGAATCATGGATGAAGCAGCACTGGAAGAGGAAAAGCTTGAAATAATTCGGCGATATCGTCAGCTACTCCGCGTCTCGTTGAAGACACGTGAGGAAGGAGACGGCCGGTTAATTCGAAAAGCCTTCGATATGTCGCTGGAAGCGCATCGGGACATGCGTCGTAAATCAGGTGAACCCTACATTTATCATCCCATTGCCGTGGCCCGCATTGCAGCTGAAGAAATCGGTTTAGGAACCACGTCTATCGTATGCGCCCTGCTGCACGATGTGGTGGAGGACACGGAGATTACGCTGGAAACCATCGAAAAGGAGTTTGGTAGCAAAGTGGCCTACATCATTGATGGCCTTACCAAGATTTCCGGTATTCACGGTCAGTCCAACTCGCCACAAGCCGAAAATTTTCGGCACATGTTGCTCACCTTGTCGGACGATGTTCGGGTGATTCTGATCAAGCTATGCGATCGACTGCACAACATGCGAACGCTGGAACACATGTCGGCCAAAGGCCGTCTAAAAATTGCCAGTGAGACCATGTACCTCTACGCCCCCCTGGCACATCGTCTGGGACTGTACGCCGTGAAAACCGAGTTGGAGGATCTTTCGCTGAAATACACGGAACCGGATATGTATGAATTCATCCGGAGAAAGTTGCGTGAGAGTAAGGAACAGCGTACCAAATATATCCGCGGTTTTATTCGCCCGCTTCGCAATGAACTGGCACGGGTGAATGTATCGTATGAGATTAAAGGCAGGCCGAAATCCATCTTTTCGATTCTGCAGAAAATGCGAAAACAAGGGGTGGAGTTTGAGCAGGTATATGATCTGTTCGCCATTCGGATCATTGTTGATTCCGATCGGAAACATGAGAAAATAGATTGCTGGAACGTGTACTCCATCGTGACCAGTATTTATCGACCCAACCCCGACAGGTTAAGAGATTGGATTTCGAATCCCAAGGGAAATGGTTATGAATCACTGCATACCACCGTTATGGGGCCTAAGGGCAAATGGGTGGAGGTGCAGATTCGAAGTCGGCGAATGGATGAAATTGCCGAGAAAGGTTATGCTGCGCACTGGCGATACAAGGAAGGAAATCAATCCGATAACGGGCTGGACAACTGGTTATCGCGCGTTCGGGAGATTCTCGAAAATCCACAGGATAATGCCATCGACTTTCTGGACGATTTTAAACTGAACCTGTTCAGCGAGGAGATCTTCGTCTTCACGCCCAAAGGGGATGTGAAGAAACTGCCAACCAATTCCACCGCCCTGGATTTTGCGTTTGAAATTCACACCGAAGTGGGCTCCCAATGTATTGGAGCCAAGGTGAACAACAAATTGGTGCCGCTCAGTCATACACTGAAAAACGGCGATCAGGTTGAAATCATCACATCGGCCCGCCAAAAACCAAACAAAGGGTGGCTGGAATATGTGGTTACCGGAAAGGCCAAAACCAAGATCAATCAGGTCCTTAAGGAGGAAAAGCGCAAAAAAGCCGAAGACGGCAAAGAGATTTTGGCTCGGAAGTTCAGGAATCAGAAGATTCAGATGACCACCGAAAACCTCCGCATACTCTGCCTGTATTTTGGAGTACAAAGTGAGGCTGATTTATTTGTGCTGGCTGCCGATGGGAAATTGCCCAAGGGTGAAAAGTCATTCAAAAGTGTGATCCACGATCACAAGGAGAAGGTAACCCGACGAGGAGACCGGCCGGCACCAGTGGAGAATAAAAAGGCTGGTGAACTCATCATTGGCGATCACATTGACGGTTCGCTGAAATATTCCTTTGCCAAGTGTTGCTCACCCATTCCTGGGGATGACGTGGTAGGCTTTATCACCGTTGGAGAAGGGGTGAAGATTCACCGAACCAATTGTAAGAATGCCATTCGGTTAATGTCCAACTACGGTTATCGCATCATCAATGCGCGCTGGGCTGGTCAAAAAATGGCCGATCATTCCTTCTCCGCAGGATTGGAGATTACCGGTATTGACAGCGTTGGACTGGTGAGTAGAATTACCGACATCATTTCCAAGGAGTTAAAGATCAACATGAACTCCATTTCCTTTACGGCCAATGAAGGTACATTCATTGGGAACCTGGTGCTGGATGTAGATAGCCGCGGTCACCTGGATAGTCTCATCGAGGAAATTAAAAACATCGATCCCTACCTTCAGGTTGCCCGAACCGATCTCAATGAGGTGTAAGCCGGAGATTAGCCTTCAAAGTGGGCAAATCATGTGGGTTAAAACCCTGTGAAGGTGCTGTTATGCATACGGATATCGCTACTTTTGCTCTCTGATTCATGAGCGAAAATGCCGCCAACATACGGGAAGAGGTTAAGAGCATCTTTACGAACTACCTCGAAAAGAAAGGCCAGCGTAAAACACCGGAACGCTACGCCATTCTGGATGAGATATACAGTAAGAAGCATCACTTTGATGTAGACACGCTCTACATTCAAATGAAGAACCGGAACTATCAGGTGAGCCGGGCTACGGTGTATAACACCCTCGATTTATTGTTGGAGTGCGGATTGGTGATCAAACATCAATTTGGTCAGAACATGGCGCAGTTTGAACAGGCCTACGGATACAAGCAACACGATCACATGATCTGTACGGTTTGTGGCAAGGTCTCTGAATTTTGCGATCCACGCATACAGCAAACTTCCTCCATGATGGGGGAACTGCTCAATTTTGAAGTGACGCAGCACGCCTTGAATCTTTATGGACAACCAAAAATTGACGAGAACGGATTGTGCCTGAACTGCCATAATCAGGTTTCGTTTGATTAATCTCCACGAACAAGCAGAAAAATGAGTATCGGATACGTTGATGTAGTGTTGGGTCTTCAATGGGGCGATGAAGGTAAGGGCAAGATAGCCGACTTTCTAACGCCAAAATACGACGTAGTTGCACGATTTCAAGGTGGGCCAAATGCCGGTCACAGCCTGGAAATGAACGGCGTAAAACACGTCCTCAATACCATACCAAGCGGTATCTTCCACGAGAATTGCATCAACTTGATTGGCAATGGTGTGGTGATTGACCCGGTGCGTTTGATGGATGAGATTGACCGGACTATTACAGCTGGCGCCGATGTGCGAAGCAACCTCTACATCTCTCGCAAAGCCAACCTGATCTTACCTACGCACAAGTTGCTGGATGCTGCATCAGAAGAACAGAAAGGCGATCAAAAAATCGGCTCTACCCTTCGCGGGATTGGTCCAACATATCGGGATAAATACGGCCGCAACGGACTCCGAACCGGAGATATTTTCCATCCCAATTTTAAAGCCATGTATCAAAAGGTGGCGGACTCACATATGAAGCACCTGCGTCAGTTTGGCTCAGATGCCGACGGCCTGGAGCACATGGAGCAGGAGTTTTTTGCGGCGGTTGACCGTCTGCGGGAATTCAAGTTTGTAGAAAGTGAGTATTTCGTTCATGAACTGATCAAATCCGGAAAGCGTATACTGGCCGAAGGTGCGCAAGGCTCCATGCTGGATATCGATTTTGGATCCTATCCGTTTGTGACGTCATCCAACACCATTTCCGGCGGAGTCACCGTTGGTTTGGGCGTTGCACCGAAATACATCCGAAAGGTAATGGGCATCTTCAAGGCTTACTGCACACGGGTTGGTGGCGGACCATTCCCCACCGAACTCAATGATCCCATTGGCGAACAACTTCGAAAGGCGGGTCATGAATACGGAGCAACAACTGGCCGGCCCAGACGATGTGGATGGTTGGATCTGGTAGCCTTGAACTATGCGGTTATGTTAAGCGGGGTTGATGAACTGATCATGATGAAGTCCGATGTGATGAGCGGCATGGAAGAAGTTTGTGTAGCAACGGCTTATCGTCTCAACGGAACAGAAACCAATCAGGTGCCCCACAATTACGTCGATGTGGATCTGGAGCCTGTTTATACATCGCATCCGGGATGGTCTGAAGACATCAGTCAGCATCGGTCTGAATCCCAGTTCCCTGAAACGTTCCGGAATTACATCAGCTGGTTGGAAGAACAGTTGGATGTTCCAATTAAGGTGATTTCCATTGGTCCCGATCGCGTTCAAACCGTGGTTCGGGAAACGCAATCAGCCTAATATTCCTTAAGATTTAGGCGCGTTTCTTTTGATCATCGCCTATCCAAACCAAGGCCAGACCGGGGATGGATGAAATGATGGTAATCATACTGAACAACAAGGAAGCGGATACAGCTTCGGTTGCATTGAAGGCAAGATATCCGGCCAAAGAAGCGAAGACCACTTCACGTGCACCAATTCCTCCCAAAAAAACAGGAATGGCTGTTGCCATCGAGGAAATGAGAAAGGCACCTGCAACCGGAAATGCATAATGCAACATGCCGGATGCGCTGGCCAGTAACAAAAAACTTCCTATTTGTAAGCCCTGTACAATGAGTGACATGAATAGGGCAGGGAACACCGCTGCAGTAAAGCGCTTGTACTCCAAGGCAACAATCCGATGCACCATGTAAATGGCCACAATCGTTGGGATAAACCACAACTTGCCATACCATTGGTTAAAGGCCGACGGGAACACCCAGGCAATGGCACTCAAGCCAATGAGTATAGCCAGCAACCCTACCACCCGATCAATGATGACCCCGGATAAAATCTTGGATTTTCCCGCTTTGAGTCGGGAATCATACAACAAGACCTTGTAGGCATCACCACCTACTCCTCCCGGTAAAAAGAGGTTGTAGGCCATCCCAATAAAATACAATCGGGCATTCCAAAGGGTGGTGACATGGTGACCGGCCCGAAATTTCTGCATGTACAAACGAAGTCGTTCTGAGCTCACCAGTTGGGAGATGATGTACAGAGCCAGGGAGGAGAAGAATAGCGTGAGATCCACCTTTCGGATGGTTTGCCACATTTCCTGGGCATCCACCATTTTATAGGCAATGAACACCGCCAGCGCACTCAATACCAGTTTTACCAACTGTAAAACCAGTTTTCGTTGTTTGTTTGAAGGAGCGGAAGTAGTGTTAGTTTCCTGGTTCAAAGGTGTGAATCTTTCGAATGGTATACGTTTTCTTGTCCTGAGACTCGTAATACGTACGCATCTGCAATTCTACGACAATTCCTATAGTAATCAGTTGAATTCCAGCAAGCAACAGTAAAATTCCGAGCAACAGCATGGGTTTTCCCCAAATGTCATTTCCCATCAGTTTGAGAATAAGGAAGTAACCGTTGATCAAAACACCAATCATAAAAATGATGGCGCCCAGTGTACCAAAGAGGTGCATGGGTTTTTGCAGATATTTTCGAAAGAAGGCCATCAGCATCAAATCACTGATAACCTTGAAGGTGCGATTGAGATTGTACTTGGAATTACCGTGAAGTCGGGCGTGATGTTTGACTTCTACCTGATGAATTCGAGCTCCCTGCAACGCTGCCAGAACCGGGATAAACCGATGCAATTCCCCATAGAGATTTAAGTTCTTGGCTACTTCATGTTTAAAAATCTTGAGGGTGCAGCCATAATCCTTGATGCGGACCCCTGTGAGATTTCGGATTAATCTGTTGGCGATCCTGCTGGGAATTTTGCGAATGAAAAGGCCATCCTTTCGATTTTTTCGTTCTCCGGCTACCAGATCCCATGAACCGTTTTTGATCAGGTCATACATCATGGGGATATCCGACGGATCATTTTGAAGATCGCCATCAATGGTAACGATGTAATTTCCCTGGGCAGCATCAATTCCGGCCTGCATGGCTGTACTCTGTCCGAAGTTCTTCATGAATTCAATCACCTTCACATCAGAGCCGCCATTTTTATGAATCTCTTCGATGGTTCGATCCTTGGAACCGTCGTCCACAAAAATGACTTCGTATGGTATAGAATGCAGGGATGTTCGGATGGCTGAGATGAGAGGAGCTATGTTCTCCTCTTCATCCATGATGGCCACTACAACGGATATCTCAGGGTTCATGCTTCTTCGGCATTGGAGGGAAATAGTGTCGGAATTGAACCAGGTAAAATGGTTTTTGTCCAAATCTGCGCACAAAGGTATCAAAGGCTACCACATTATCGGGGTCCTTAATCACATCAGCCGGCACATAATAAAGGTCGTCCAAATCAAAGTCATCACGTTTTGTTGTGAGCATTTTTTTACGGGCGGCACTGAAGTACCAGTTTTGCGTTAGAGCCAGATTGCTGTGATACATGTACACATCATGATCCGCGCAAATCTCAACGTGTGCCTTGGCTAGTCGGCGTTCATCCGCATAAGGTCCCAGTTCGGTACGAAAGGGAATGGCAACTTCGGTATACACCAATCGGATCACCAGCAGAGCCAAAACAAGATGAAAGGCCGGCGATGACTTTTGCCTGGAAAGTGCCCACTCCAGAATGATCCAAAGAGGAAGCCCGATCAGTAAGATGGTGATGGACGTGCCTTCAGACAATGACATCCATACATAGATCGCTGTCACCGCTGCAACCGTAAGTCCTCGGATGATCCAGGTAAACACCTTTCGATCCGGGACGATTAGTTCCCAGGCTCCGTAGAAAAGCGGAATCAGGAAGAACGGCATCAGCATGAAGATGTAGCGTGCGCGGTAATCGGGCGATAACCAATAGATGATGAGGTTGGCGAATAAGAGGAGGATACTGATCCGACAAAATCGGTTGGTCCAGAGTCGTTGTCGGACGGATTTTCGGAACAGAAATAAAACAGCCAGACTCCATGGTGCCAGATCGCCCAAAAACTGAAACGGAAAACGAAACAGGTGGGCGATGCTTTCCAGAAAACTCTTCTGCCCAACCGTTCTGCTAGCCGATTCAAACACCAATTGGCTCAATAAATCCATCATACTTCCTTGTCCGGAGAAAAGCATCAGGTAAGATGCGATGGGCATCAGAAAAATGCCCAATCCCACAAAATGACCTGGATGAAACAGCTTTTTCCAGGATTTGTGAATGACCATGATGGTGAGGATGGAAATGCCTTGAAACGCCAAACTGGGCAATCCTTTCATCATAAATCCAACAACCGTTAAGGCATAGGACAGGAGGTAGAACGCCCACCAACGCTGATCTTCCGCAAAGCGATAGAGGTAATAAATCTGAATAAAAACCAGGAGCGAATACACCACATCGATGTGACCCAGGTAGCCGCTGTAAAACCACAGGTTGCCGGTGGTAACCACGGCAAATCCCGAAAGAACAGCCAGTGGAATAAGTTTAAGCTCTTTCCGTGTGATACGATAAACCGTCCAGGCGAAGGCCAACATCGCCACGTGATTCGGGAGTCGGATTACCCATTCATCGGTACTTCCAGTGAGTTTGAACAAGAGTACCAGCAAATAATTATAGAGTGGAGGCTTATTCAGATAGAGATCGCCGTTGAGCTCCGGGGCGATGTAATGATGGTTCAACCAGATGTCCAATGCAATGAGTGCCCGTATGGGTTCATCAGCGCTGAGCGGCATCTGTCCCATCTTGTAAACCACCGCAACCAACAAGCCGATGGACAGCAGGAAATAGATGAGTTTGTTTGAAACCTTCACGACGATGCAAAAATAGAGACGACGATGGAAGTCCGGCCCGGCTTTTGTCGTCAAATTTGACTTGAACAACTACCTTTGATTCATGATGCGAAAACTGTTTACGTCGAGCTTGTTGATCCTAACTGCCACCATGATCTCGGCACAGCATTACTCTTATCAACAGATGCGAAATCTTCGGTCTGCCAAGGTAGTTACCATCAATGTAAGTGAACTTCCTGAACCTGATTTTGAATTGATCAAGGTTGAAGAGGTAGCCCCGGAGCCGGGAAATAATGCACAGGATGTGAAGCAGGAACTGGATGCCAAACGCCAGCGGTTGTTTAAACCGGTGTTGAATAAGTACCAGCAAAGCGAGGAAGATCTTCGTCCGGAAATTCTTCGGACGTTCGATGGATTACCATCAGGCGGCTCGGGTATTCCCAACGATAACAACATGGCCATTTCAAATGATGGTATGGTCATCAGCGTGATTAATTCGTCAGTGAGCATTTTTGATTCCGTTGGAAACCGGTTGAAATATTTTACCCTCGCCAATATTGTAAGCGGACAACTCCCCAATCTCAATCGGACATACGATCCTAAAGTAGTGTATGATCCCGGTGCGGATCGATTTATTTTAACCTTCCTCCAAGGCAGTACCAGTGCCGATACCCGCATTATTATCGGGTTTACGGAGACCTCGGATGCCACGGGAAATTGGAATTTTTATGCCATCAACGGTAATCCATTTGGGGGAACTACCTGGTCTGATTATCCCATCATCGGGATCAATGAATCCGATTTCTTCGTTACAGTAAATATTCTGCGAGACAATGAAAGCTGGCAGGAAGGATTTACCCAATCGGTGATTTGGCAGGTGGATAAGCAATCCGGATATGATGGAAAGGATTCCATTTACCAGGATGTGTTCTATGATCTGAAATACGACAATAAATCCATCTGGAGTATTTGTACGGCACCGGGTGGCTCAAAACCTTCCGGCGATCACATGTACTTCTTATCCGTACGGCCGGGCGACAAATCCAATGACACCTTGTTCCTGCATAAAATCAGCGGATCACAACAATCCGGTCAGGCTAGTTACTCGCTATCGGTTCACAAAACATCACTTCCGTATGGCGTGCCACCTTCGGCTTTCCAACCCGATCCTTCGAATCTGTTGCAAACCAATGATACCCGGGTGTTGTCGGCACTTGAAGAGGGAGGCGTGATACAGTATGTTCAATCCACCGTTATTCCGGAGAATGGTCATTCCGGCATTTTTCATGGTGTGTTGGATCTGAAATCAGGAACGATTGAAAACAGCTACATCCAATCCGATACATTTGATTTTGCCTACCCATCCATCGCGTTGGCTGGAAGTGAGGACCATCCGTATGCATCGGTGATCACCTTTTCACACGTGTCGGAGTTGCATGAACCGGGAACGGCCGTGGCCTTTCACAATCGATTGGCAGGACAGCCTTCCATCATTTCCAATGTGGCATTTATCAAGGAAGGCGAAGCGTCCATCAATCGGTTAACCAATGACTCCAACGAGCGTTGGGGGGATTACACCGGTATTCAGCGTCGATACAATCATCCTGGAGAGGTGTGGATGTGTGGTTCATACGGGAAATTGCCCAATCGAAACAGCGTTTGGATTGGAAGTGTGAAACTCAATCTGGAACTTACCGGTGGTCAGGAATTAGATGAAATCGTATTCTTTCCAAATCCAACATCCGAATGGGCCGTAGTCCGATTTAATAATTCGTCAGACCGAAAATTGGTGGTTAAGGTCATGGACATGAACGGAAAGTTGGTGTTCGATCAGGAGGCCGGGTTGGTAACCTCCGGTATTCACGACATCTCACTCAATACCGATTATTACCGCAATGGTATCTATGAAGTATGGGTAACCGATGATCAGGGCGAAGTAGTCGCTCGGAAGCGCTTTATGGTGTATTAGTCGGGGAATTGGAATGGCTCATGTTCTGAAGCCATGCTCTGAACCACCGTTATTAGATCTTAGTTATTCGATCTTCGATCTAAGTTGTCAACCGCCAATCACAAAACTCCGTTCCGAGAATGCCGGTAAGCTGGGTTCCCCTTCGTAGAAATACCCAATGGAATCTGCATTGTCCATTAAACCGAGACTATAAAGTACGGGAACAAAATGATCCGGGGTGGGGGCAGCCATGGTTCCCAGGATGTGGCTTGTTTGGTAATTGATGATATTCTCGACGTTTCGCTCATCAATTTGCGTTTTGATCCAGGCGTCGTATTCGGATTCCCAACCGTATGGGGTCATGTCGCCTGCCATCATTTTTTTACCGGCTAGTTGAAGGTTGTGGATCAGCGACCCACTTCCTATGATCAGGACACCTTTATCCCGCAAACGTTTGAGTTGAACACCCAGATCGTAATGATATTGGGGGGTGTTGTAATAGTCGATACTAAGCTGAAACACCGGCACATCACCATCTGGAAACAAATGCATGAGCATGGGCCAGGCACCGTGATCAAGACCCCAATCCGTTGTCTCGGTAACCGCGGGCACAGCTTCCTTCACCAATTTGGCGGTGTCGGGTGATCCATGTGCGGTGTACACTACCTTGTAGTATTCTTCCGGAAAGCCATAGTAATCGTAGATCTGCTTTTGTTCCGGACTGGTGTTTACGAATGTGCCTTTGGTGCACCAATGTGCAGAAATCACCAATGCTGCCTTCACGTCGTAATCAGTCTTAAGTTTTTGTCCCAGATCAAACAGCGATTTCCAAAAGGGTCGTTCATCCCGGGAAAGTGGGATGTCCATTGGGTTGCCGTGAGAGGTAAACAAAACCGGCATCCGCTTGCTTTGCACAGGCAGATGATTCAAACAACTTTCGAGTGAACTAAGGGTTCCCATAGCGGTGAGTGTGGCAATTGAACGTATGAATGACTTCCGATCCATAACAGGATATTCATTCAAATATATGTATATACATATAAATGGGCAAAATGTTTTTTCGGGGATGGGGGATGGGGGATGGGGGATGGGGAACGAATAAGGAATAACTAAAAGCTAAGGGCTAAAATCTAAGAACTAAAATCTAAGGGCTTACATCTAATAATCTGATCCCAGGACGGTTGAGAGATTGTAGTTTAGAAATCAGTGCTGATCCCATATCTCGTCGAACTTTGCTTTCCGAGCTTTGCTCTCTGAACTTTGCTCTCTGAACTTTGCTCTCTGAACTGCTAACTGCTACCCGTTCACCCTGACTGAGCGAAGCGAACGTCATGGGCTAACTGCTACCTGAGATCCTTACTTCGTATTACCGAACAAAATCCCAGCCCACCGTAACCTGAACGGTGTTCATGCGATGATCAAAGTTGAAATCGTGACCGTTGATTTGAACATTGTCCTTGAACTGCCCCAGATTGGTTTCATATCGGGCATCAATAGCCAGAACCCACATATCAAAACCAAAACCCAATTGGAAGGCCCAGGTGCCGCCATTGAAAATTTGTCGTAAATCGGATCGGAAGAATCCTTCTGAAAATACGGGCTCCTCAGTGAGTTTGGTGTATACAGGCCCCAGGTAACCACGAACGCGGTCTTTTCTGGAATACCCAATGAGCAAGGGAATATCAAAGCGGGTTTGTTTTAAGTTGAGAATGGAATCAACTGTAATGGAGCTTAGCTTCATCTTGGTTTGATGATTCGTTGCCAATAATTCAGGTTGAAAAAAGAAACTTTTGGCCTTCACCCGACCAAATAAACCATAGCTCAATCCAACATCGGCTTCTTCCGTGGCATAGGTGAAATTAGTTCCGCTGGCACTAAACGTCTCTTTAATCACGGATTCACCGTAGTTAACGCCTACTTTCACGCCAAATGCTTTGAATTGAGCATTGGCAGTAACTGATCCGATCAACAGGACGAGTGTGGATAGAAGAATGCGCATCATGTTTTCTTTAGAACAACGACTACAAATTTCTTGTATTGTTTACACATTCCCTAAAACCGACCGTAAATGGAAAGGATCAGGTTTCGTCCCGGCGCCGATATTCCGGAGCTGTACGGACGATAACGCACG
Source organism: Flavobacteriales bacterium (assembly GCA_020635355.1). Taxonomy (GTDB): domain Bacteria; phylum Bacteroidota; class Bacteroidia; order NS11-12g; family UBA9320; genus WGNA01. The sequence continues at coordinate 60,223 of JACJZW010000013.1, read as the reverse complement.
TTGAAAAGGTTCTCCAATCCGATATTAACGTTCAAGGATTCGGAGAAGAAATACGCCGTTTTTAGGTTGAGGGTTTGCCAGGCCGGACTGTATGGATGGCCATTGGCGTCTTTGGCATACAAATAGGTTTTACCCTGCTCGGAATTTGCAAATCGTTCGAATGGAAGTTCGGCGTGATAGTTGGCATACAAATCCGCCTTGAACCGTCGGTACCGATAGGTGAACGAGGTAGATCCAAAATTGGGTGTAACGTGTCGAATGGGGTCTCCATCAGCCGTTTGACCGGCAATTACATTGTAAACCGTTGATAATTCTGCAAAGGCGGTCAGTCGCCAACGGGCTTGAATTTCGCCGCCATATATGGTTCCATAATCGGAGTTTTGAAGCGCTTGAATGCGCAGTAAATTGCCCTCAAACATCAGACTATCCTGACCATCCAGGGTGAAGTTATCCCGAATAATGATATTATCCACCACGGTGTAGTAGCCCGAAAGCTGAAGCTGAAGTGTTTTACCCCATTCAAGATTTAACCCGGCTTCCGAACTGTAGGAATACTCCGGAAGTAAATTGGGGTTAGGCACCACAATCTTACCCTCTTCGGCCTCGAACAGTTTACCAATATCATCAATGTTTGGTGCACGGAAACCGGAGGACGCATTGGCAAATACCCTCACGTGCTGATTCATTTTGTAGGAAACACCCAAACTGCCGTTCAGCGCTGATTTTCTTAACTGAACCTTCGTAAACGGGATAAAGCTCTGTTGGAAAGTGGCATCCAGCCCCATCCACGAATACCGGGCTCCGATGGAATAGGACATCCGATTGGACGCCTCTCGCTGAAGTGAAAAATAAGCCCCGCCAGTGTACCACGAACTCCCATCGGGGTATCGTGTTGAAATGGGTAGTTGATTACCGGTATCCAAATGGGTTTGATAGGCATCCGAAAATACCCGGTTGAACACGGCTTCCAGTCCGTACATAAGATCCCAGCTGCCCAGCTTTCGATCAAAGTCGGCATTTAGCGTATACGCCTTTACATCTTCGGTGCGGATGTTCATGTACTTGCTGTACAATTCCCGATCATTCCGGCTCTCTTGAAACTTTTGATAAGCAGCGGTTATCACCATTTTATCGGCTAAGCCGCCTTCACGAAAGTTGAGCTTATACCTCAAATTGGATTGCAACCATTTCTGGGACCCGTAGAACCAATCGCCATACCTTAAATTGCCGTTTCTGGTTTGGATTAACCGATCATATCGCGGAATAGGAGAGGAGGTGGTGAATCCGAAATGAAAAATCAAGTCGTTGCGATCATTCGGTTTGTAACGCAATTTTTGATTGACATTGATTTGTGTATAGCCGGAGAAGTACTGAACATTTGGATCGTCACTTAGCACCACACTATCGTTAAATCCATCAAATTCACTGTAAAATGGTCGGGTGTATTCCTCCGGTCCGTTATTCCCCATTTTGAGGTTAGAATAGTTGTTAAGGCTGATACTGCTCAAGCCGGCAAATGCACCTTTACCGTACGACAAATCCACGTGCCAGCTGTTTTCCTTGTTAGCCGACGACGTCCGCAACATGATGTTTCCCTTGTAATATCCGCTGTCGCGGATTTCCGGATTCAGGGTCTGAAACGACATCACTCCGCCTAAGGCATCGGATCCGTAGATCACTGATCCCGGACCATAAAACACCTCTGTTTCCCGAATCATTAATGGGTCGATGGTGATGATATTCTGCAAATTCCCCTGACGGAAAATGGCGTTGTTCATCCGAACCCCGTCCACCACAATCAGTACATTATTGGCAGCAAAGCCTCGAATCATCGGACTTCCACCACCCATCTGCGACTTTTGAATAAAGAGCCTCCCGTTCATCCCGACCATGTCCGCACTGGTTTGAGGATTTTGAAAGCGTATTTCGGCCGGACGAATGCGTTCGATGCGAATAGGTGGGTCGTGACCTTCTTCCGAATCCACCATTCCCCGGATTTCAACCGGTTCAAAAACCGATGTCTGAGGCGTTAAATAGATCGTATAATCTTGCTTGACCACATCGGCGTAGCCAATACCTACCGGTAAATATCCTACCCGGGAGATCTCCAATGAATCGAATTGCAGGAGGTAGGGCGATTTTATGGTGCCAAGTGAGCTGGTCACCAATATCGAGGTGCGCAAAGGATGATGGATTACCACCTGGACCTCTGAAATGGGTTGATCATCAGAGGCATCCATAACCAGCAACTGCTGACCAAAGGCGGCGCCGGTCACCGTGAGAAAGAAAAGGATGAAGACAAGCTGTTTGCCAATCATGGAAAGCATTGAAGATGAACGCGCCAAAATAAGTTGATTTTCACCGTTCTAACAAAGAACCATTCATGGGTATTCGATGCTAAAAGTTGGATCGATACCCTTAATTTTGACCGTGCTCCGTTCTCGAAAATTTTGGTACAACGTCTTGATTTGTGCCGTAGTTGGTTTGTCCTGCAACAGCCTATCGGCATGCAAGGCCAAGGAATGTCCGGCATTTAGTGAGTCGCAAAAAACGGGGGGGAGCATTGATAAGAATAAACGACGGAAGAAACGGAGCGTTAAACGAGGAGTTTTTGACAAAAAAACGATGAAGCGTTATAATCGCTGACCGAAGAATACCACACCATGAATGCACACGAAATAGATTTCGAAATCAAAGGCGAAGAGATGCAGTTCGTAGAAATTGAACTTGATCCTCAGGAAGCGGTTGTAGCCGAACCCGGAAGCTTTATGTACATGGATTCTGCCATTAAAATGGAAACCATTTTTGGTGATGGAACCGGTGCGAAATCATCCTTCTTTGATAAGGTGTTAACGGCCGGAAAGCGTGTACTTACCGGAGAACGATTGTTCCTGACGGTGTTTACAGCAGAGGGAACAGGCAAATCCAAAATTGCCTTTGCCAGTCCGTATCCTGGGCGCATCATCCCAATGGATCTGAGCGAGATGAACGGCAAGATCATTTGTCAGAAGGATGCCTTTCTGTGCGCTGCCAAGGGGGTCTCCATCGGGATCGAGTTTCAAAAACGATTGGGTACCGGTTTTTTTGGTGGTGAAGGCTTCATCATGCAGAAGTTGGAAGGAGACGGCCTGGCCTTTGTTCACGCCGGTGGGACCATTACCCGCCGCACGCTCACTGCCGGTGAGAAATTAAAAGTGGATACCGGTTGCATCGTGGCATTCACACATACGATTGATTACGATATTGAATTTGTGGGAGGTATAAAAAATACGCTCTTTGGTGGTGAAGGATTGTTCTATGCCACACTCACCGGACCGGGAGACGTTTGGATTCAAAGCCTGCCTTTTAGTCGGCTGGCTGGCAGGGTGCTGGCTGCGGCTCCACAAATTGGAGGAAAGCATAAAGGTGAGGGTAGTATCCTGGGTGGATTGGGAAATTTGTTGGACGGAGATAATCGGTTTTAAATGGTACGTAACATTCAAATAGCGCTGGTTGGGTTAATGCTGGTGATCCTGCTTCCAACCAAGACCATTGCACAGGAAAACATGGAAAAGGTCTGGGTTTTTCTGGCCGATAAAGACACCACTCAATACAACCCATATACCTTTCTGGATCCTAAGGCGATTGAACGCAGACAGATTAACCATGTTCCCGTTTTTCATGTGTCTGACGTGCCCGTTAACCCAATATACGTTGGCCAAATACAAACCATAACCGGAAATATCCGGGCAGAAAGCCGATGGTTTAACGCCATTTGTTGCCTGGCAACGCCCCAACAAATCAGTGAACTGAAGAAATTGGCTTTTGTCGTGTCGGTGAAAACAACGGAACGACCGCTGGAAATTTTGGTTTCCGGCCGCAACACATATCAGGACCACGAAGAGGCATTTGTTCCCGACGCCGATGAGATTAACTTTTTAAATGCCCAGCGACATCGAATGGGGGAGGCAGCCTTTAAGAAATATAAAATTGACGGCAATGGCGTTCGTGTGGCGGTGTTTGATGTGGGATTTAAATCCTACAAAACCAATCCGGCGTTCGAACACATCCGAAAAGACAATCGGATCAAGGCCACCTGGGACTTTGTTAAAAAGAAGGAAAATGTGGATGCTGGAGGAACGCATGGGACGTTTGTGCTGAGTTGCATCGCCGGAAGAATCCAGGGTGTTGATATGGGGCTGGCTACCGGTGCGGAGTTTCTGTTGGCCAGAACCGAAACGTGGACGGAGTTCTACTCAGAAGAAGAAAACTGGTTGATGGCAGCCGAATGGGCAGATAAAAATGGCGCCGATATCATTAACAGCTCGCTCGGCTATACGTATCACCGATACTTTCGGGAGGAGATGGATGGTCAGCACTCTTTGGTGGCTAAAGCCGCGAATATGGCAGCATCCAAAGGCATACTCGTAGTAAACTCGGCCGGAAATGAAGGGGGCGACAAATGGAAATTCATCGGCACACCGGCAGATGCCGATAGCGTGCTGTCTATTGGAGGGATCCATCCCATTACCGGTATCCATACCTCATTTAGTTCCTTCGGTCCTACACGGGATAAGCGTCTGAAGCCCAATGTTACGGCCTACGGACATGTTATTGGCTCCGGTCCAAAGGGTGTTTCTGAGACCCAAGGGACAAGTTTTAGTGGTCCGCTGGTGGCAGGTTTTGCGGCATGTGCCCGACAAAGCCGACCATCCTATCCAACCATGAAGCTCTTTCATGAAATCGAGCAATCGGCTGATTTGTATCCGTACTATGACTATGCTCACGGATATGGTGTGCCTCAGGCTTCCTATTTTTTTCGGACCACTCCGTTAAATCCGGCCCCAACATTCACCGTTGAAGAGAAAGGGGATCGGATCTACATCCGAATTAAATCTGCCGAAAAGGTAAATTCACTGAATCCCGCCGATAGTGTGACCTACAAAGAGAATGGACGGTACATCCAATGGCCGGATTACGTGTTTTATCACATTGAAAATGAAACCGGCTACCTCGCGCATTATTGGGTGGTTGACCCGGTTGGAAGTCTGAGTAATAAAATTCTGGAAATGATCGGTGAAGGCAGTGATTCGCCGCTGGCAGGTGAAGGCCCCTTGGTGATCCGACGTTCACAATATCCCAAACCTTTTACCCTACGCGTTCACTACCGCGGGTATACTCAATCAATTGAAATCAAATGAAAATCAACTACATCCTATACTCCTTGCTCATCGCGTTGGCTGGTATTGAACCATCGTTTGCCCAATCCGTGATGCTGGAACAACACGTTGATCAGGACACCGTTAGCCGTTCTTTTGGTCGGAATCGCAAGCATTTTGCCGGAACCTTTATGGGCTTTGGGACGATTCTGGGCGATACGGAAGGCGACTCCAGTGTGTCTATGCGACAGGGGAGATCTTCCTTTTTTCAGTATGGCGGGTATTACAAACTCAAACTCAGCAAAACCTTTAGTCTGGTTGGCTCGGGCTCGTATCGATACACCAAGTTTGATCTCGGGGTTACCGGTGATCAGGTCTATAACCGACTGGTCACACATGAAGCACTGGCAGAATGTGCCTTGCGCACTAATTACGGCCGCCGTGGCGATTTCATTGGAAATTACCTTGAGATAGGTGTGTCAGGTGATTATGCCTTCATCGATAAGAACAAGGTAAAAACCAAACCGGATGATCCGGACTTGACGTATCAAACCCGTAAACTGGTATTCAGCAACCTATCGTACATAGAGAAGTTAAATTACTCTGCCCACGTACGGTTGGGATTCAATAAGTGGGTGCTTACGGCCGATTATCGCCTTTCCGACATAATCAATGATAACAATACGTACAACCTGCCTCCAATGGCAGTGGGTGTTCGCTTTGACGTTGGAGCCTAGGAGAGTGTATCCAGGGCTGCCATCAGATGATGGCACACCTGCTTGATCTGTTTTTTGGAGATGATGAGCGGCGGTGCAATGCGCAATCGATCTTCGGCATGTAAAAACCAATCAGTAATGATTTCTCGATCGAGTAGATGGTGAATCACTTTCTGAACCGCTTCATGGGATTCCAGTTGAATCGAAAGCATCAAACCTCGGCCCGAAATGTCCATTATGTTCTGGTGTTTGAGCAAGGACCTAAACAGTTTTTCCTTTTCTGCCACCTCGTCAATCCAACCTTGGGTTTGCAACTGACGTAGATTTTCCAGAGCGGCAGCGGCGCAAACGGGATGTCCGCCAAAGGTGGTAATATGACCAAGTACGGGATTGGCTTGCAAGCTCTGCATGATTTCGGTAGACGAGATAAATGCACCTATCGGCATGCCTCCGCCAAAAGCCTTTGCCAAACATAGAATGTCAGGGACAATGGATGTTTGTTCAAACGCGAACAAGGTACCCGTTCGTCCCATGCCCGTTTGGATTTCATCAATAATCAGTAACGCACCGGTTTCGGTACAGCGATTACGAACGGCGGTCAGAAATTCTTCTGTAGAGGGACGGTAACCACCTTCACCCTGAACCACTTCTATGATGACAGCTGCTGTTGACGAAGTAATGCATTTCACATCGTCCAACTCATTATGTTGCATAAAGGTTACCGCCTCCAATCCCGGTTTGAAGGGTTCCGTGAAAAATGCGTTATCCATCAAGGACAGCGCCCCGTATGTGCCGCCGTGGTAGGCATTTCTACATGCTACGAATTCCTTTCTTCCGGTATATCGTCGCGCCAGTTTTAATGCCCCGTCAATGGCTTCGCTGCCGCTGTTTACCAAATAGGTTGAGTTCAGCTGGTTAGGCAATGTTTTGGCCAAAGCGCGGGCTAGTTCTATCTGCGGTTGTTGAATGTATTCGCCATACACCATGGTGTGCATGTACTTACCCAACTGTTTCCGAATGGCATTTAACACCCGTGTATTTCGGTGGCCGGTGTTGCTTACACCAATGCCGGAAATGAGGTCAATGTACCTTTTCCCATCAGCGGTTCGGATGTATATACCCGATGCTTTTACCACCTCCAACGAAAGTGGTGTGGGGGAGGTTTGCGCCAAATACGCCAGAAACGCTTGTTTGTGCGAGATCACAATTTATCGGCCCTTAAAATCGGGTTTACGTTTTTCTACGAAGGCCGACATACCTTCTTTTTGATCTTCCGTCGCAAACAGCATATAGAAGTTTTTACGTTCGAAGGCGAGGGATTCCTGAAGCGGCATTTCATACGCCTTCAGCACACTTTCCTTGGCCAATTGAACAGCAATAGGACTTTGCACGGCAATGGATTGGGCCAACCGAACCGCTTCCGTCATGTATGAGTCCACCGGTACAACCTTGTTAATCAGACCTGCTTGCAGGGCTTCATCGGCACTGATAAATCTGCCCGTTAATACCATCTCCATAGCCTTTGCTTTTCCAACTGCACGAGGCAGTCGTTGTGTTCCACCCGCTCCGGGCATCACACCAATTTTTATTTCAGGTTGTCCAAATTGGGCTGTTTCCGATGCGATGATCATATCGCACGTCATACACAATTCACATCCACCGCCTAAGGCAAACCCCGATACCGCTGCGATGATGGGTTTCTTGGTTTTTCTGATCTGATCCCACGTAGTAAACTGGTCAATCAGCAACATATCTACGGCTGATTTACCGGCCATCTGCTTAATGTCGGCACCAGCCGCAAAGGCACGTTCATTTCCGGTGAGAATCACCACACGAACAGAATCGTCATCGTCCAATTCCTTGAGTGCGTCGCGAATTTCACTCATGACTTGAAGGTTGAGTGCATTGAGCTCTTTAGGACGGTTGATGGTAATCAGGGCGATGTGCTCCTGGTATTGCTTGTCAACTAGAATCAATTCAGGCATGTGGTTGAATTTGAGGATTCAAACTTAGATCAAACCCACAATAAAGCGAAGCAATCCGATCAGGATTTCGATTCCTTACGGCACAAAGGTGGCTCGGGTGGAGAAGGTGAACTTTAAATCCTGATTGGCTATACGCAAGGTGCGCGGGTAGTTACAGATGGTAAAGGAAATCTGGTTATTTCGGGTGTCGCCTTCCAATGTAACATTGCTGCTGTTGATCAAGATCATTTTTTCTCCTTCCGCATTGTTGGCTTTTAGAAAGACATCGCAGAAGTAAAGGGTGGAAACATCCGGAAGTAACAGGTCAGGCTCAATAATCAAGGTGTCGTTACCGTGCGGATTCGTGTGTACAAAGGTGAAAATCCCTTCCGTTTTTTGTGCCAGATCCCAGGTGATCCCATTGAGGTTTATCAGGGTAGAAGCCATTTCATTATCACCGAGCGATTCACATGGAATTGTGCGGCCATCGTTGTAAATCTCCTCGATCCGTACATCGTCCTTCGTCAACGGCACGCGCTCCTCCACACAGGATGAGAATCCCACGGTTATCAACAGTGCACCAATTAGTAACAGATTAAAATCCAAGGCCATAGGTCATCTTTAGTTGAAGCCAGGTACTGGCCGCATTTTCACGTTTTACAATGTATCGCGCAATGTCTGTGGGGCTTAGAGCGCCGTCATTGGTGCTCCAATCAACATGCATGGATAGGGTAAGTTGGTATTCTAAAAAACCGGAATGTGCCAGATACATTTTTTGTCCGATTCCAACATTCAAGGCATTGGAGAAGGTACGTGCATAGTCCGGATTGAATAACACCTTGGTACGAACCGGTTCATTCAAATAGGTTCCGTTTAAATAGGCATCGCCTTCGCTGATGTCGATTTGATTCACGCCAACACCCATCTCTGCGTAATACCCGTATGGGGCAATGGAGCCAAACACCGGCAGGTATCGGCGTAAGGCCAATTCCACACCCAACAAACTGGCCTTGATTTGCCCTTCCGGCGAATCGTCAAATACATCGTAATAGCGATAGTTTGGAATGTACATCTGGTTGAGCTGGCGCATGACATAGGTGTACTCTTCAAATGAGGATTCAATGCTCCGTCGGTATACACTCATCCGGAAGCTCGATCGAAAACTTAGGCTTCGTTCCAGCCCCACCATGGGGTACACATTTTTGATCAGTCCGTCATTGGGAACAATAATCCCAACACCCACCGCATGTTTTTTGCTGGCAAATCCTGGGTTCTGGGCGGTCACAACCATCCATCCACCCAACAGGAACAGAAGTGTTATCTTAATTCGCATGTTCAATTCTGGGAAGATTTAGGTGTCGTTTAGTTTGATACAGCAAGTCATAAACCTGCGCATCCCGAAAGTCGCTGGTAAAAGCATGTTGCAACGTTTCGATCTGTACGAAACGAATCTCATTATGCTGAATGTCGATCACGGCATTGAATATGAGAACCTGGGAGGCCGGCCGACCAATCTTTCGAGCCAATAAATACGGGAAGGTTACCGGCGTCAACCAATTCACCAGTTTACGGTCTTTTAAGCCATTATTGGCAATCATTACATGTGTATACAGGATGGGATTGGATCCATACTGACTGGCCATGTTATGGGTAAACAACGCATACACCGGAATGATTTGCTGGGAGTTGGACAGGAGTTTCTCCGCCAACCAGGATTCCACCAAAATGTGATCATTCCAGATCTGTGCCGTGAGTTCACTTCGCGTAGCCACATTAATCGGAAGAATGTGCATTCCCAATCTTGATCCGGCATATTGCATGCTCTCATACACCTCATTGGAGTATTGTTCATCCAGCCATGAAGTTGGGGTATAATCCCCTTTGCGGTATCGAAAACTCTTGATCGCCGGACTCATAATGATCAGCGTATCCGTTTTTCGCAACCAACTGGTTTTAAATTGGGTTCGGTTAAGGAAACGCAGCCCAACCATGGAACGGGTGTAGAGCTCTGTCTGATTTTCAAGGTCTTCGGACCGACTTCGTTCAAACTTCGTTTCGCGATTTTCATCATCCTGAAAAATCAGGAAGGCTGATTTCAGATACCGATGTCGAAACCGTTCCGCATCTTCATCCTCTATGGTTTCATCTTCATCAAAAACATCGTCGAGCGTTTTCTCTTCAAACGTTTTACAGAATCCGGAGAACTTGGACGAAACAGCTGATTTAGCCAGCGAAGCCGAAAGGTTGAAATAATGTTTAGATGCATCCGGATGGATATTGAGTTCCAACAGATTGAAATTTTCCCGGCAAAGAATAACGCCCCATTCATCGGCCGACATAAACGCGAAGAACCGCGTCATGTGTGATATGTTCCAGGAGGCAGAGTCGGGTGACAGCCAAAAGGGTAGAAGGGCGGGTTCACGAAATTCATGGCTGAAAAAGTGCCAGTATATATCGTTCAGTGTTAAGGTTTGCAGGAAATACAATTCATTACTTAACCCATGACGATGTTTGGTAATCTGCGTTTGGTAATGCGCTTCGATGTACCGGGTGGCTGCCATCAACAGGAAGATGTTCTCAATTTCGCACTGATGTTGAATGGTCACAAAGGCGGCATCCGCTTTGGCCACGGCTGAAACAAATTGCTGAACGGAATCATCGCTGATGTCGATTTGACGTTGAAGCGCCGAGTAGCGTTCCTCGAAATCCGGGTGGGTTCTGAAATCGTGATCGGGATCTTCCGATTCCACTTCACGGCGTCGTTTTCGCTTTCCACTCATCTCTTTGGTGGTATAGAAATGACGGTACCGTCGTTTATCCCACTCGGTGAGCTGATCGTAAAACGCCGGGAATTGAAAGAGCGAATCTTCAAGGTACGAAGGTTTCCAATCCAATCGGCGCGCAGCCATTTCATAGGTATTCAAGTTGTATAACGACTTGAGGGCGATTAACCGATCGTTGCGATAGCCGCATTGAAGGAAGAGTTGAGCACCCAGTGAATCGGCGGCCAGCTCATTTTGCCGACTGTATTTGAACAGTTCAGCCATTTGTTCAGCCACCCGAGGTTCATTGCGATTTTTGGTTTGGAGGAGATCCTCCGCGCGTTGATAGGTTTCGTAATTGTGATGACTCAGGTAATGGGCAATTTCATGGCACATGACAAAGGCCAGTTCTTCTCTGGTTTCCGAACCGGCAATGGCACCAATGGTGATAAAGATGACGCCCTGATCGGTTGAAAAGGCGTTGAAATCGGTGGAGCGCAGCACATAAAACCTCAGGGAATCAGACAAGTGATTGGCGGCCAGAATTTCTTGCCCCAATGTGTTGATGTATCGGCTAATGTCATCGCCAAACAACACATATCCGCTGGTGATCAATTCATGGATACGAATTCGTGCGTTGCGTTCAAAGGCATTTTCCTTGGTATTGGCCAATTGGCCGATCGCTTCATCGGTGTAGCGCGAAAATTCGGCTGGAACGGGTCCAACCGAGCGAAGCGGTTCATAGTGGATCGAGGATTGACCGTACACCATCAAGCCTGTAAACAGGCTCACTAAAAGAGTAAAGGACGTACGCATCAGTTCAGTAGGGTAATTCGTTGCATTTGGTTGAGTTGGTTCAAACGTTCAATCTGAATCAGATACGTTCCGGCCGGCAAATGATGCAGGTTCAGCGATTCAGAGGAAGGGATAAACGTGGAGATTTGTTTTCCCGTGAGATCAAACAGATGGATTTGAGTCACCTCCTGCCAGTCCGGAATGATCATAGTGCCGTGTGATGGATTTGGGTACAACGCATTTTCAGACAGGAAAGGAGAATGAGTTGAGTTGAATCCGGTGGTATAGAAGTGCCGAATCTCATTTAAACTGGTTTGGTTCTTTTTACCGGTAGCATGAACCGTCCATACATAGTGGGTTGCCGGCTTAAGTTGCGGGACATCCATTTCCGATTTCTGAGTGGTAGAAAAGAACACCACCCGGTTCACATTAATCTCTTCCTCATAAACCATCAAGGTGTATGCAGAGGCCAGGTCCGATACCCGCGGTTGCCACTTGAAGGTGGTGGTAGCAGGAGCTACGTCGGTTTGTTCTACTTCCGGATAAACCAAATGAGGGTTTAGGATGTAGTCGCGATTCAATGTGTTCACCTGCACGATATCCGACCAATCCGACGTGTCATAGGCATGTTCCATTCGAGCCCGCAAAAAATAGGTTTGACCGGTTTCCAACTCCGGTGATGTGTTGTCCCACACCGAAAGTGTTTTACCAGGAGTAAACAGAGTATCCGATGCGTATTCATAATGCACCACAATGGGTGTATTGAAGGTGGATGGGGTAACCGATGGGTTGCCAAATGGGTAATAACGGTTTAAAACACTTCCTCCTCCAATGATGGGCTTGTTCACGGATTGTTTGTAAAGCAGTGGCGTCCAGGACGATTTTCCGTCGGGCGACGTAACCCGTGCTCGCATAAAAATGGTGTCCGTGAAATACGGCTCATCTAACGATGCCTGAAAGTTGGCCGATTGGGTGATTGGAGTGAACACGGAACGACCAGCCGATGAATTAAACGTCGAAGTGGTGTCGAGTTGCAGTTCCAACTCATAGTCATAGGTGGTATCCACCAGACCCGATAAGCGATATATGGCTTTGAGGTTGGTAGAATCTGATTGTTCTCCGGACTTGTTCCACATGAGCTGTGCCCGCACCAGTTCACTCAATGGCGCCCATTCAGATTTAAAGTCGCCTGATTTAATGCGGTATCGCCCCTGATAGTTTATGGGATTCACCGGAAAGTAGATCCAGTCATAAAAGTACAGCGAGGTGTCTGTGGTGTAACTGCGTTGAATGAGGTGAGGGGATTGATACTGATCGGAGGTGTCCAGTTCCACATCCAGGCCATCAAAGCAATGCGGTACATTGAATTGTTGCAGGTTGTACTCCTTTTTGACATTCGTTGTGAACGGGTAATGAGCGATACTCGCTTTTTCATTGGGGTTACACATCTGATACCAGCGGCTGAGGTAAGCAGTTTCATGCGAGCCTTCAATCCGTATATCCACCCAAAAACGATGGCATTCCACAAAGTCTTTTCGGAAATAAGCATTGCCGGAACGACTCAGAAAGGTGGTGTCAAAGAACGGCTGTGTTTTTTGTGAATCGAGGTAGAGATTAACGTAGACATCGGCTTGATTATAACCGAAAAAAATGTTGCCGGATACCAGGTTGTTGGTATTGGCATAACAATAATCTTCCGGATTCCACCGCAAATTGAAGTTGGTGTGAAAGAGTTGTGTTTCACTCCACGATGAGGTGTCGCCTTCCGTAAAATTTCGGGATCGGACGTAATAGGTTTTGTGATCAAAGGCAAAATCAACCAGTCCGTTAAAAGCGGACTGCAAGAAGGCCGAATTAAAATTGGCTGAGGTATCACATTGGATCTGCATGCCCAGGTTGTGATAGCCTGGAGATCGGTATCCACCTAACCCAACCAACTGATAATTGACTTCTTCATACGGGTAGTTAATGGTGAGTTGATCAATGGTTTTAAAGGTTCGGACCTCGGACCAGGATGATGAATCCGTGTAGTTGCTGTTGAATGATTTGACGCGCCAGTAATAGGTTTTATTCAGTTTGAGTTGATTGAAGGCAATTACGCTGGCCGTGGTTAACTGATCAGCAACCGGCATATTAAACGAAGCATCCAAGGCGATTTGAACCCGTGCTCTGGAGCTGGAGTGGGTATATCGGCACACCAATTCATCCGGATTGAGGTCCTCGCGTTTATCCTCGGGGAAATTGAGAACCGGACTGGTTAATGCGGCGAACGAGGCAGACGATTGCAAAAGCGCATATATCAGCAACGGCCATTTCATGATTTTGACTGGTTTCATGTGGTTGGCTAAGATAGAATTCCTCAGGCAATTTTGACCAAGACTGATCCCCTGACTTAATCTCAATTAATGCACGAGGGTGCTCAACAGCGCAATCCCAACTCCGGTTCCAATGGCCAGAAGTTTTCGTCGGCCAAATTTGTGATCATCGGTGTTTTCGAACAGAATGGTCGTGGAGATGTGCAGGAATACGCCAATCACAAGGGCAACCAGGTATACCATGTAATGCTCCATGTTTTCGAAAAGGTTCAGCGCAAATTCGGAGAGCAGGGCGCCCATGACCGTCATCAAGGCATACACCACCAGCCAGGTATACAGATATTTTTTACGTACGCCTGAAGCTCTCAGAATAGTAATCAGGGCGAAAGCCGCCGGAATTTCATGTAAGGCAATGCCAAAAACAAAACTGGCATGAACACGCTCGCTAAACAGATCACTACCGGCAGCCATTCCTTCCAAAAAGGCGTGGAGGCTCAGGGCAATGAAGATGCCATATGGTGTTTCATGCGTGTGGTGGTGATGTAAATGACCGTGTTCAACACCGTGTGAAAACACATCGATCAGGATCTGCAACAGAAAGCCGGCAAGAATAAAATACCCAACGGGATAATCGGTGGGTGCTGAATATACCTCAGGAATCAGATTGATGGCGGTAATGGAAAACAGGAAGGCTCCGCTAAATGCCAGAAATAATTTGAGATACTGCGTGTTCTCGGTCTTGATAATCAGACCAATGGTTCCACCTAATAGCGGAAAGAAGAACAGAATAAAGTAAAACCAGAAACTCACTTATAACACCTTACCGGATCGGTGACATAGGGTGTACATATTCATCCATCCAAGCCAATATCCGATGGTTGATCCCAACAGGGCGCCACACAGGACATCGAGCGGATAATGTACCCCAACATAAACCTGTGCAAAGGAAATCAGCCCCGCCCAAATTAGAAAGAACAACGTCACATAAAAGCGATTACTGGGTCGGGCAAAAACCGAGATGAAGAAAAACGCCAGCGCAAAGTGATTGGTGGCATGACTGCTCACAAAGCTAAACCCGCTGCCGCAATCAATTCGCAGGTGTACCATCGCTGAGATGGCCGGATCGTTACACGGACGAAGACGTTCTGCCCAGGGTTTTATGACGTGGGCGCTGATCTGATCGGCTAAGAGGAAGGTGAGCAGGGCAAACCCAATCACGTAAACCGCATGTAGCTTATGTTTTCGAATGATGAAGAAGATGATGAGGGCATACAGCGGAGTCCAGGTGTATTTGTTTCTCAACACCGGCATCACCTCGTCAAACACGAAGTTGCTCATGCAATGGTTTATCTGAAAGAAAACCTGTTCATCAATATTTCCTATCCACTCCAGCATTTAGTCCTTTCGGGCAATCAAAATAAAACGATCAGAAAGTTCAGGGTTGAACTCTCCTAACTGATAATCCCCAAAAATTGTTTGGATGGATAAGCCGGCATGATCACACAATTTGGTAAAATCGGACTCATCCAGCCGCCAGATGTGCTCCTCGAAGTGAAATTTCTTTTGGTCCACCGTAAAATTGATGGATTTACTGATGAACTGATCGCGGATCTTTTTCTCAATATGAAATAGGATTCCGTCTCGATCGATTTTATCCTGATATCCATTCCCGATGAACCTGTCGGCTGCCCGGGTATTCAGATAATCCAGCACCAACGTGCCTCCGGGTTTTAGCTGAGCCGCGATGGCATCCATGGTTTGATACAGATCGTTGGCATGTTCAAAGTAGCCAAAGCTGGTGAACAGGTTGAAGATGTACTGAAATCCTTGCGGACGAAATACATCGCGCATGTCGTGCACATGAAATTCCAGGCCCGTTGCTTCCAAGGCTCGCGCTTCGCGAATGCTGTTTTCACTGAGGTCAATGCCGCAAACCGGGTAGCCGTGGCGGTGAATGGCGAGTGCATGCCTGCCCTTGCCGCAGGCCAAATCCATGAATGAATCGCCCGGTGTGGGTTGAAGAAAGTTGATCAACACATCGATAAACCGCCTCGCTTCTTCCTCATCCCTGTTTCCATATAGGATGTGATAAAAAGGAGAATCAAACCACGACTCATACCAGTTGGAGGTGTTGTCCATTGCGCGAATTTCGGTTTTGTTTCGGAAGTGTCGGTGTAGTAGCTGTTAATAACGAATAGGTAATAACTAAGATCTAAGAACGTGATCAGAGTTTTGAGATCAGAGTTTTGGATTTTGCACTTTGAGGCTTGATTTTTTGAGCTCCATTTGCTCTTACTCTTATACTTGCTCTTGCTCTAATCCCGCATCCCGCATCCCGAATCCAAAATCGTTTGTCCAAAACAATACCCTGACTATCAGGGGTGTAATATCTTTTTCCGTAAAAAAATCATAATTCGTGTAACTTTTGATTCGTCCTGGCGTACAACGGGTAATTCATGACTGCGACCGAATATAATGAATGTGTGAGCGATTTGTCTGATGGCATCTTCCGCTTTGCGCTGAAACATCTTCGGGATCAGTTTGAAGCAGAAAACGTTGTGCAGAATACATTCGAAAAACTCTGGGTACGAAAGGATAAGGTTGACATGCAAACCGCCAAGGCATTTCTCTTCAAGATTGCCTACAACAATTGCATCGACCTCTTGCGCAAGTCCAACCGAACCGGCGCTTTGGAAGAAGTTCACGAAAACCGGCACAGCCATTCCGAGCAATACAGCGATGCCATGGAAATTGTTCGAGACGCTGTTGAGAAGTTGCCGGAAGCACAAAAAACAGCTGTTATGCTACGGGATTATGAAGGGTATGATTATCGATCCATCGGTGAAATTACGGGGATGACGGAGGCTCAGGTGAAGATTAATATTTTCCGGGCCCGACAGTTTTTGAAAAATTATTTAAAGGATTTATACGCGGTGATATGACAGATCGGGTACGAAATATCGACCAGCTAAATGTGGAGGACCGGGAGTGGTTACTCTTCGATTTGTTAGAGGGCAATTTGTCCGAAGAAGATGAAGCGGCTACGCTGGAAGCTGTTGAGGCAGATGACGAATTGTTTGCCCTTTGGGAAGCCATGCAACAAACCGTTCTTACACCGGAACCGATCGTATTTACCCGAAAATCGGAACTGATGAAGGACGAAGCTGCTCCGATTATTATCATGGCATGGTGGCAAAAACCGATGCGTGTTGCCGCTGCCATTGCAGCCTTCGCGATTCTGTCGTTTGGCGCTTATCAGTACCTCACATCGTATGATCAGTCTACTATTCCAGGAGTGTATTCCAGTTTGGAGGAAGTGACTCATCCGGAAACGTTTCCTCAACAGGATGTGATTCCGCAAGATGAAACCACCACCTTACCTGAGTCACCAAATGGTGCCGAAACACCAGAAAATGAACCCGCTCCGGTAAAGCAATTCGCTCATCAGCAAACCTCACAACCCGGAAGACACCTGATCGATCCTCAGGCCGGATCTCAGGAATTGCCTGCTACACCGGATCCAAATTTGATGATGGAGGTTCCCGTAATTGCCGCTCAGACGCTGCCGTTGTTACTCGGGTTGAAAATGCGGACAGATGGGGTTGAATTTGGAGAAGGGATTACACCGGAAGCCGTTCCGTATGAACCAATCCGATCGTCGGGTGAGGTCCATCATCTTAAGCTGAAGCCGGCAACTCAATATCAAGGCGTACGCAATTCCCTGAATCAAGGACTCGCAGCCTTAATTGAACCGATAAAAAATACACATATCAAGGTACGCCGCATGCAGGACCACAAGGATCCAGGTTTCCGCATAGAGGTGATGACCGATCAATATTATGCCGTGGCAATGGTGCATCTGTTGCCCAAAAACAATCGATAAATAAGTTAGAACGATACGAAGCGATAAACGATGAATAACACAAATCAATTCAGAGGAAAATCCATGGCAGCGGTTGCAACAGGGATGTTGATGATGCTGTTGGGTGTGAGTCAGATTACCCAGGCACAGGATTCAACCGGTGCCGAAAAGAAAAAAGTGATTAAAACCAAGCATGTCCGCATTGAAGTCTATGACCGGGCAAACGGTCAAACCGATACCATGGTTCGGGAGTATGTAATTGAGGACGATGGGACCGGAGATAAACTCCGAATGGAGCAGATGGAGCAGATGGAGTTGCAGGTACAACAACTGGAAGCTCAACGTGAGCAGATAGAAGAAAATGCCCATCAGCAGGAAATCGAGATTGAACAACAGGTTGAAAAACAAATGGAAGACCTGGAAAGACAACTCGAAACGATGGAAAAAGAAATCGAGCAAAAAGTAATTCGCATTAACGAAGAGGAACACCACATTTGCGGCGAAAATTGCCACCATGAAAAATCCGCTGTGATCAACACGAAGGAGGAGGATAAATGGAAGACTGTCGAACAAAGTTGGTTTGTTATGGATTTGGGTTGGAATGTTTGGTTAACGGAAAATACTTTCGATCTGCCTGAAGATTATAAGCTCATGGAATTGGATCGCGGCAAGTCGGTAAACTTTCACCTGGGAATCATCCAGCAAGGGGTGAACCTCTACAAGGGCAAGTTGCGATTTGTGTATGGAGTTGGGATTGAATACAACAATTACCGTTTCAAGAACAACATCGATCTGCAGTCTGACTCCCGTCCGCTTTCCTTCGCCGTAAATACGGATCGGAACTACAACAAAAACAAGTTGGTGAGCCTGCATGCCACCATGCCGTTCATGTTGAATTTCAAATCATCGGTTAAGGAAGATGAAGATGCCTTTAAGTTAGCTGCCGGAGTGCAGTTGGGCTACTTGATGAGTTCCCACGTTAAGCAGAAGTGGGGTGATCGCGGACAAAAGGAAAAACGCAAAACCAAAGGCGATTACGGGATGTCGGATTACCGATATGGCTACGTCGTTCAGTTTGGATATGGTGATTTAAACATCTACGCAAAATATTATCCAACCCCAGTGTTCAAGGAAAATGTTGGCCCGATGGCTAATACTGCCTGCCTGGGATTGGTTTTAACGCCTTTCTAATTCTTTCATACGTTTTTACGAATTAGATGTGACCCTTCTTCTGTGACAGGAGAAGGGTTTTTTTTGTGATGGGTGATGAGTGATGGGGAATGGGGGATGAGGGATGAGGGCGGCCATTTCGATATCGGTTCCTATTCCATCCGTTTGCCCACGCTCTACCACTCATCCCGAATCCGTTACCTTTGATCCATGAATCTGCTTCTGCTCAGCAACTCAACCAATTACGGCGATACCTATCTGCAACATGCCAAAGAACAGGTGCGAGAATTTTTAAAAGGGTGTCACAACGCGGTGTTCATACCCTATGCCGGTGTAACCATTTCGCATGACGATTATCTCGACAAAGTGGTGAACGCCCTGGAACCCTGTGATCCTACGATTCGATCCATTCATCGGTTTCCGGACACGCGCAAAGCCATTGAAGATGCGGATGCCATTTTGATTGGCGGTGGGAACACCTTTCGACTCCTCAGCCGACTCCAGGACGAGGAATTAATGGGTGTGATCAGACACCGCATAGACGAGGGAATGAAATATGTTGGTTGGAGTGCCGGGTCCAATGTGGCGGGTAAAACCATCCGAACCACCAACGATATGCCCATCTGTGAACCGGCGTCGTTCAAGGCTTTAAATCTGGTGCCGTTTCAAATTAATCCACATTTTACCAATGAGGTGCTACCCAATCACGGTGGTGAAACACGCATGGACCGTTTAAACGAATTTCTGACCCTGAATCCATCTGAAGAAGTGGTTTGCTTACCGGAAGGAACGTGGCTCGATGTTTCCGGAAAGGAATGCTATGCAAGGGGTGAAGGTGAGGTGTTTTCACTTCGTGCCGGTAGGTCACCTGAAGTTATCAAATTACGTCACCTCTAAGGTCTTACCTCTAGCGATCAAAATTTTAACTGTTATGTGAATGTTATTGATCGCCGGAATGATATACTTGCATAAATTAATTGAACGATGAGAAAACTTAAATACATGCTTTTTGTGATGATGATCGCACCTATGATCATCATCGGAACAGGGTGTGGTGGTGATGAGCCAACACCTACTCCAACACCAACCGATACCACCGCGAAGGATACCGTATTGGCTGGATTTAAAGCCGGATTCGACAAATACGAATTGGTGCTGGACAACAATCAATCCGATGGTCACTATCGTGCAGCTGATGGAAAAACCATCATCTTCATTGTTGGTTATTCTGAAAAAGCAGGAGGTGGCGTTGTAGATGGAAAAGGCGAAGTAGAAATCGTTTTCCCAGGTAAAACTACCGGATCATTCTCTCAATCTAGCGATGATGTTACCCTTGAGGTAGCCACAGGAACTCCACCTTCACGTATCGAATACAGCTACGATGCCAATTCAAACATCAAGGTAAACATCACCGAGTATGGCGAAGTAGGAGGGAAAATTAAGGGTACCTTCAGCGGAACGTTGAAAAGTGGTATCAACTCACGCGATATCTCCGGCGGTTACTTTGAAGTTGTTCGAAGCGCCGACCAATAACCATATTTTAAAATTTTTCAAAAACCCTGGCCAACGTGCCGGGGTTTTTTTTTACCGAGGGATGGGGGATGAGGAATGGGGGATGGGGGGCTCTTGAATCTCGCTGCGCTCGGGCAGGAGTTGATCTCTTAGTTCAGAGTTTAGAGATAAAAGAGCTGAATTTAACTTGCCAGGGTCTAAGGTTATTACACTATAGACTTTACTCCGTGGCTCTTAGTTCTTAGATATTCGTTTTTCGGTCTCCAATTCAATTCTTTCAAACTCAAATTCACGCGAGCACTCTGAATATTTCCTCCTTCACTTAATTTTGCCCACATGGTAAAACTTGTTCAGGACAAAACAATCATCATAACCGGCGCAACTCGTGGTATCGGCTATGGTATTGCCGATAAACTGGCTTCCGAAGGGGCCAACATTGCCTTCACCTATGCCAGCTCAGTGAGTAAGGCCGAAGCCGTGGAAAAGGAATTATCCGAAAAACACGGTGTTAAAGTGAAGGGGTATCAGAGTAACGCCGCTTCGTATGTTGAAGCAGAAAAGTTAGTTGCCGATGTGCTGGCTGATTTTGGGAACATCGATGTGCTCATCAATAATGCCGGTATCACCCGTGACAACTTGTTAATGCGTATGTCTGAGGAGCAGTGGGACGAAGTGATGGAAGTGAATCTGAAATCCGTATTTAACCTGACAAAGGCCTGTTTGCGGACCTTCCTGAAAAATAAAGCCGGAAGCATCATCAATATGACATCGGTAGTGGGTGTGAACGGCAACGCCGGACAATCCAATTACTCAGCTTCAAAGGCGGGGATCATCGGATTCACCAAGTCAATTGCCAAGGAATTGGGAAGTCGGAATATCCGATGTAATTCCATTGCCCCTGGTTTTATTCAAACAGAAATGACGGATGTGCTGGACGAAAATGTGGTTAAAGGATGGGTGGAAGCCATTCCGTTAAAACGAGGCGGAACACCTGAAGATGTGGCCAACGCCTGCTTATTCCTTTCCAGCGATATGTCGGCCTACATCACCGGTCAAACATTGCACGTCTGTGGTGGGATGCTAACCTGATTCTATGCCACTCGATCAACACGACGTCGAGGCTGAGGAAAAGAACATGACCTTTTTGGAGCACATTGAAGAGCTCCGATGGCACATAATTCGTTCCCTCATTGCCGTAATCGTGGCATCCATTGTTGCCATGGTGAACTATCGTTTTGTGTTTGATGAAATCATCTTTGGTATAACGAAGGAATCCTTTCCACTATATCGATGGTTCTGCACCCTTTCCGATTGGATTTACGGAGATAACCGAATCTGTTTGGATGTGGTTCAAATAGATACCCAAAATCTGGACGTATCCGGACAGTTTTTGTACCTCATGATCATTGGTTTTACGGCGGGAGTTATCCTGGCTGCTCCGTTTATCCTCTATGAATTTTGGCGTTTCTTCCGGCCAGCCCTAAAACCGGCAGAACGCAAGTATACCACAGGCATTGTGTTGGTTACATCCATGTTGTTCTTCATTGGGGTGTTGTTTGGCTACATGATATTATCGCCGCTGTGCATCAACTTCTTCACCCACTTTAGCTTAACAGATCACATTACCAACAACTTTACCCTCCAGAGTTACATCTCATTTGTATCCACACTAACCTTATCATCCGGCATCGTATTCGAACTCCCATTGCTCATTTATATATTGGCCAAACTTGGGCTGGTAACGGCGGAGTTCCTGAAGAAATACCGACGACATGCGGTGGTGATCATTCTGATTGTAGCTTCCATCATCACACCACCGGATGTTATGAGTCAGATTCTTCTTACCATTCCAATCTACTTTTTATACGAAATCGGTATTTTTATCGCACTCAGAATTCAACGCCAACAGGCTAAAAAACAGAAAATATGAAGGTAGCAATTGCAAATGATCACGCCGGTACCTGGTTAAAACACGCCTTGATGGAACATTTTTCAGATCAGGTTGACTTTACCAATTACGGCACGAATGAAGAGGATTCGGTGGACTACCCGGATTATGTACATCCGTTAGCCAAATCTATTGAATCGGGTGAGAATGAGCTCGGCATATTGATCTGCGGCAGTGGTAATGGTGTATGTATGACCGCCAATAAATATCAAGGCGTTCGAGCAGCCTTGTGTTGGACCAATGAAATCTCGGCCCTGGCTCGTCAGCATAACAATGCCAATGTGTGTTGCATCCCCGCGCGTTTCCTGGATCAACAAGAAGCTACCGAAATAGTCAATACCTTCCTCACAACGGTGTTTGAAGGTGGGCGTCATCAGCGACGTGTCGATAAGATTCCGTGTTGATTCTTGGGAGTTTGCCAGAGGTAATAGTGGACTGGAGGACTAGTGGACTAGAGGACTAGATGAGTAGAAAAATAGGGTCTCTCACTTTCTCTTTCCCTTTCTCTTCAACCACCGAAGCCTTGCGCAGGCGGTCTTTCTCTTTCTCTTTTTCTTACCCATTCAAGCCTATGATAAACGGTGTTTTGAAGTAAATATCTTATTGGTGAGGTTTATAGTATCGAATTCAAGGCCTCCAGATAAGGATCCCGTCCCACCAACGTGAAAAAACAAATGGCTCCTAACCACCCGTGAAAGAGTCCAAGAGCATACAGGTTGGGTGTTTTTAGAAAAACGTATCCATATATGATGGCTAATATGAAGGTCGCCAGCACCAGCCACCACCAGGGATAGTGAACGGCGGCAAATAATAAGGCGGAAACAAATACCGCCAGATGTGGACGTGCCGAGTTGCCCTGTAATCGTTTTAGGTTGCCGGTTGTTAATGAAATGAGCAGAAAATGCTGTATCACTCCCCACAATGGATAGATCATGACAATGGGGATGAAGTGCCAGGTGATGATAATGCTGTCATTGAACCAACCCAGGACGAAACAGGTTAAAGCTAGTAGGACTCCAATGGGGAATAGGGTCTTGAATGCATCACGAAAGTTGTCCGTTCTAAACCCCCATTCTTTGAACACATCAGGTTGTGTGTACCGTCTGAGTATAACGTATAATGTCCAGAAGACTACCACCACTACAACATATTGCAGCCGCCATTCAAGCCACTCCATGAAGATGAACTTACATATAGCGGTAATCAGTACCAGGGTGATTTCCAAAATCCGATAGTGAGAAGGCAACATGTGTAAATCTGTAAACAAGCAAATTAGTCATCATTCGGATCCGTTCTATTGAATTCTGATTACTTACAGCTTTTTTAGGATGGATTCGGTTTGAACAATGGTACGTTGGTGGGGAGATGAGCCCATGACGCCCGTTTCACTCCGTCAGGGTAAACAGTTGGAGTGACTCAAAGCTCAATGATTTCCATCTGTCACAACGCACATCCCCCATTCCCCATCCCTCATCCCTCCTACATGAGGATGAGTTTAAAATGCCGGTTCAGAATGATGACATCTGCGATGAGAAAAGTACCGAACGATGCAATAATTTACCGAACGATTGAGATGTGTCCACCGAAATAACCTAGGGACGTAACAACCCCTCCCCGTTGGTAAGATCGGAAATAGCCACTAAACCGGGACAGGTATTCGGTATTTTAAACGTTTGGTTTTCCCAACGATGTGTTTTTCAATCATACGGTCAACGTTATTTCGGTATACACATCCCGCATCCCGCATCCCGCATCCCGAATTCCGAATTCCGCATCCCGCATTCAAGACCCTTCTTCCACCAACCGCCCCACCACTGGCACCCGCTCAAAAACAGAAGTGGTATGGGGAGCATCCTTGAGTTCCGCGGTCAGGTCCTGACCTGCCCAATGTTCGTAGTGTTTTCCGGTGTGCCAGAGTCGGCTGTTGGTGACATCATACACAATGCCCTGATAACAAATCCAGACCTCAGGTTTATCGGATCCGTTGCGAAGCGAAAGTTGTCGGGGTGTGATGCGGGGTAGGTCGTTCATGGGCGTCAATCCACTCAATAACAGCTATTTTCGCAAAGCTAACTCATCCTGATGCGTTTACGCCTTTTCTTCGTTTTGATCATCATCTATGTAATAGCCGCCTTTGGTTGGCTCACGTATTCATTGGTGCGTTTCAGTCACAACGAATACAAGCTCAAGGATCAGATCCTAAAAGCCGGGATGCAGGCTTGTGTGCTGAGAATCATTGAACAAGGCAAGAATGATGAGTTTGTTACGGCGGATGCCCGAATCTATCGATTACGTCAAATTGAAATGCGGGTGGATACCACCTTGTTGAACCGCTACCTCAAATCCTACAATTATGGCAGTTATGAGGCCAGTTATGTGGGCATTGGTCGGGAACCGATGATTGAAATTGGTGTATCATCCGGTAAGACACAGCAACTGGAAGAGGAGCTCCAGAACAAGATTCGATTGTACATGTTCGAGGCCATCCTCCTCACGATTCTTGTGGGTGCCGGAATTTATGGCGTGTATTCATCGGTTAAGATGATTTACAATTTGAACAAGCAACAGAATAACTTCCTGCTTTCAGTTACCCATGAACTGAAAACACCCATTGCCGCCATGAAGTTGATGCTGCAAACCATTCGTACCCGGAAGCTTCCGGAGGAAAAGCGCATGGAATTGATGGATAAGGCCATTCAGAATGCCGATCGGTTAAATGAGCTAACCGAGAATATGCTCACGGCTATGCAGATCGAGAATGATCGGTACACCTATGCGCGGGAGGAGTTTTCACTTTCCGATATGATGGACCGATTGCTGGATCATTACAGCCTGCAAAATGAGATGACCTCGGAGATTGAGCCGGAAGTTGACATCATTGGTGATCTCTTCATCATTCGGATATCCGTAAATAATTTGGTGGAAAACGCCATCAAGTACAGCGATAATAAACCCATCCACCTGAAGCTATTTACCCGGAAAGGAAAAGCGGTGATTGAGGTCTACGATCAAGGGCCGGGTGTGCCGGAAGGTGAGCGCAAGCGGATTTTTAAACGGTTCTATCGGGTAGAAGATGAGGAAATTAGGGATACAAAAGGTACCGGCCTTGGTTTGTTCATTGTGAAGCAAAGCATCGAAAAACACAAGGGTAGCGTTCATGTGCAACCCAATAATCCACAGGGTTCTATTTTCAGGATTGAATTACCACTACCAAAAAATGAGTAGGGTGTGACACTCGAATCAAGATTGTCATCCATATTTGAGATGACTATTGGAGAAATGTCATAATCGTCATACGATGTGACCTCAATCTGAAGTTAACATCTTAGCATCAATGCGTTGAGTGACCATCGTTCACGATTCGCAGAGCCTTAATGAATTAGTACGATTATGAAAAAACGAATCCTCCTGGTAGAAGACGAAAAGCACCTCGCCGAAACCATCAAACTGAATCTTGAAATTGACGATTTTCACCCCATTGTGGTCCATGACGGACTTTCGGCCATCACAAAGTTTAAGGAGCAGCGCTTCGACATGGTGATTCTGGACATTATGATCCCCAATATTGACGGGATTGCGGTATGTGAAAACATCCGATTGCATGACGTAAACGTCCCCATCTTGTTCCTGTCTGCCAAAAGCTCTGCCGAGGATCGCGTATTAGGGCTAAAGAAAGGGGGAGATGATTATCTCACCAAGCCATTTAACCTGGAAGAACTCATGTTGCGCGTTCACAAGTTGATCGAGCGAAACGATGATGCGGCCAAAAAACAATCGGCTACAGAATATTCCTTTGGCGACAACTACGTGAATTTTGTGAGCTATGAGGCTCGTGGAAATCAGGGAACCTTCTCCTTAACTAAAAAAGAGGCTCTGCTGTTGAAGCTGTTGATCGAGAATAAGAACGAAGTAGTGAGTCGTGAGAAAATTCTGCAAACCGTATGGGGGTATTCCGTGTATCCATCCACACGTACCATTGACAACTTCATTCTGGCTTTTCGCAAGTACTTCGAACCAGATCCTAAAAACCCAATGTATTTCAAATCTCTTCGGGGAGTGGGGTATAAGTTCGTTGAAGCCTGACGGCAAAACGTGAATAAGTTTGGTGTTTTCGCAGGTATTCAAGGTGTAATTTTGCCCCTTGATGCGGAAAAATGGAACAACAACTCCTCATTCTTGATTTCGGTTCACAGTATACACAGCTCATTGCTCGTCGTATTCGCGAACTGAATGTTTACTGCGAAATTCATCCTTACAATGCCGTTCCGGAATTAACACCGGAGATCAAAGGCATAATCCTCTCAGGTAGTCCATGTTCCGTTCGGGAAGATGATGCGCCCATACCGGACCTCGACATTTTTGGTCAGCAGGTTCCTGTGTTGGGGATTTGTTATGGCGCCCAACTCATGGCAAAACAATTGGGCGGAGAAGTGGAAGCGTCCAAACATCGCGAATATGGTCGGGCGGGTCTGGAGCTCAAGCAATCCTCCGAATTGTTAAACAATATGGATGCCCATTCCCAGGTCTGGATGTCCCACGGCGATACCATTACGCAAAAACCAACTTCCATTGACATCATTGCAAGCACCGATTCCGTTGAGGTCGCGGCCTTTAAGGTGCACGATAAAAATGTGTACGGAATCCAATTCCATCCAGAGGTTACCCATTCTCTTCAAGGTCGACAGCTTCTGCAAAACTTTGTGGTGGATATCTGTGGATGCGATCAATCCTGGACCGCAGCACACTTCATCGATTCAACCGTAGCCGAAATACGGGAACGCGTAGGTACCGATGAGGTCATTCTGGGATTAAGCGGTGGAGTAGATTCATCCGTTGCTGCTGCCTTAATTCACAAAGCCATTGGCGATCAGTTGAAAGCCATTTTTGTTAACAATGGCTTGTTGCGAAAGGATGAGTACCATCAGGTGCTGGACACCTATCGTTCCATTGGATTGAATGTCACGGGGGTAGATGCCTCCGATGAATTTCTGGATGCCCTTGAAGGGGTGACGGATCCGGAACGAAAACGAAAAATTATTGGAGCCAAGTTCATCGATGTTTTCGATCGCGAAGCACATAAATTTAGCAACGCCAAATGGTTGGCACAGGGCACGATTTATCCGGATGTGATTGAATCGGTATCGGTTAAAGGCCCTTCAGCCACCATTAAGAGTCATCATAATGTGGGTGGATTGCCGGAACGTATGAAGCTCAAATTACTGGAGCCGTTGAATACCTTATTCAAGGATGAGGTCCGACGAATTGGGCGTGAAGCCGGTGTACCGGAAGAAATCATAAGCCGGCATCCCTTCCCGGGACCGGGATTGGCCATTCGAATTTTAGGATCCATCACACGGGAAAAAGTGCGCATTACACAGGAAGCCGATGCCATTTTCATCCATGGTCTGAAATCCAGTGGATTGTATGATGACGTTTGGCAAGCCGGTGCCATCTTCTTACCCATTCAATCCGTAGGGGTGATGGGTGATGAGCGCACGTACGAACATGTGATTTGTTTGCGTGCCGTGACGTCTGTTGACGGTATGACCGCCGATTGGGTGGATTTACCTCACAGCTTTTTAGCGGATGTAAGCAATAGGATCATCAATAATATCAAAGGGATTAACCGAGTTGTCTATGATGTCAGTTCAAAACCTCCGGCGACGATTGAGTGGGAATAAGATCATAGTCATTGGCTTGTGCCTGGTGTTGCTTTCCTGCAACGCCTTTCGGTTAGTACCCGAAACCAAAGGTGGAAACACCGAGCCAGTCAAAAACAATCCTACGGATCAAACCGAAACCACCGAGACTACCAAAGAAGCTCCTTCGGAGTCGGGTGAAATGAACGAGAAACCGGAAAAGGAATCCAACCGACTTAAAACCATAGAATTTTTCGGTGAGAAGTACCAGGTTGCCCCTCACAAGGATCAATTCAGGATTGCCCTCATTCTTCCCTTTTTCTATGATGCCCAAAGCGATATTGAAAAGCGCACGTCCGAGGTGATGTTGGACTATTACATGGGCGTTCGAATGGCACTTACCGAATTAGAGGCGTCTGGTTTCAAGGTTAAATTCTGGGTATACGACAATAAGAACGATACCAACGAATTGAAGCGAATCCTTAAAAAGCGTGAACTTCAATCTATGGATATCATCATTGGACCCATCCAGGCAGCGCACATGGCCATTGTGTCTGAATTTGGACGTGATCAAAAGATTCCGGTTTTCTCACCTTTTACCTCCATGGGTGACCTTCCTTCTAACAACAGCAGGTTTTACAGTCCGTCACCAAATATGGAAGCTCGGGCTAATCGGGTGGTGGATTTCATGAAGAAAAACTACCCTAAACAAAAATTGGTCATCATTCGGGATGGAAGTTCCTATGAAAAACGAATCGTACCTGAGCTATTGAATGCGTTAAAAGCCGATGGATCGATCTCATACAAAGTAGAAAACTACGATCGAAAGCTTTTGTGGGCCAACCTCTTAAGTTCAACAGATACCACCATTGTGTATATCCCCACCAATCAGTCGGTGGTAGTGAATTCGTCACTGGGGAAGATATTTAGCACCAAACGAGGTGTTGTGGTTTTAGGCGAGGATGCTTGGGCCGACTTTGAGGACAATGATTATAATTTTTGGTTGAGCTTAAATGTCCACTTAGTGGCAACCGATTTTATTAATTACGACGATCCGGCCGTTGCTACTTTTCGCAGGACTTTCCGTGACACATTTGTAATGGATCCCAGTACGTATGCGTACACCGGTTACGATCAAATGCGTTTTATCGGAGATTTTCTGATGGCCTTTGGCGAACATTTCCCAGCCTACATCAACGGTCATGATTTCCGGTATTTAGGCGCTAATTATCATTTCGAGGAACGCTCAGGATGTAATCAAAATACCCACGTATTTATTCTCCGCTTCCGAGATCAAAAACTCATACCGGTAGAATGATCCCGTATCCCATTTATCGTCGGCGTATTACGCAAACGGCGTCCTTTCTAAGTCAATACAAGACCGGTAAACCGGCACAATTGCAGTTATCAGCCTTCTTCAAAACCCATAAACAAATGGGAAGCAAGGATCGTAAATCATTGCGTTCGATGGTGTACAACTGGTTTCGTGCAGGTTCTTCTTTTGAAGGTGATCGAGAACATCAAATCATGATGGCAAACGCCTTGCTGGATTGTGACCTTCACGAGGAGTTGACCACTGATCTGGGCTTACCATCATCCTGGCATGCCTGGTCGCTAAAAGAGCGAAGTGAGCATCTTCAATCAACCACCAACTGGCAATTGGATCGGGTGTTTCCGGTTGAATTGTTGAGTGAAAAGTTGGATAAGGAGGCGATCTGCCTGCATCAATTTACACAACCACTGGTGTGGTTAACAGGCCCCAAACCGGCTTCCATTGCGGAACGATTAGCTCAAAAGCAAATTCGGTATGAGGAAAATGGTTCGGCTGTGGGGGTTGATCAAACCGTTCCACTTGGGGATGTTCTTCAAGGATTTCAGTTTCAGGTGCAGGATCTCAGTTCTCAGAAAGTGCTGGAAGCATTTAGCGAAAAGCTTTCGGGTGATGAGTTGATCTGGGATGCGTGTGCCGGTTCAGGCGGGAAAACGTTGAAGTTACTTAACCTTCATTCGGGTTTGGATATCATGGCTTCAGACGTTCGACCTGAAATCCTGAAAAGCTTGCACCACCGGGCCAAAGGAATGAGCAGGAATGTGGCAACCGCCCAGATTGATCTCACGAAAGCCGCGAATGAGTTAAGGTTTGAATCATCGGATGGATACCGAACCATCAAGCAAAATTTGTTTGATGTCCTGGTGTTAGACGTTCCCTGCACCGGATCGGGTACCTGGAATCGGAATCCTGAATTTGTTCATTCTTTTGATGGAATTCCACCCCATCTCATAGCACTTCAGGAGGCCATTATTGATCATTCGCTTCCATTTTTAAAACCAGGAGGACTGTTGTTATATATGACCTGCTCAGTTTTCTCGGCTGAAAATGAAGCACAGTGTGATCGCATGGCAGACAAGCATCAGTTGGACGTGATTGAATCCGGATATCATAAGGGATACCAGCACCAGTCGGATTCCATGTATTACGCTATTTTCAAAAAACCGTAATATGTCGGTTTATCTGCATTTTTTCTGGCAGTCGTGAAACGGCTTCAGACATTTGACATATTTTTACGGAGCTAAAAACGCTCAAAACCAATGAAATCAATTCGAAACCTACTTGTAGTGCTGGCCACTTTGGCCTTTGTTTTTACGTCTCAATCGTGCGGAGATAAAGGGGATGATGGTCCTGCAGGACCCACTCAAAACATCCATGAATATCTCTCGTCAAGCGGTGGATTCAGTATCATGTTAGCGGCACTTGACAAGTATGGCTGGACAGCCAAACTCAATGGAGGAGGTAATTTTACCATTTTGGCGGTGAGCGATCTTCAGCTTCAGGCCGATGGTGTTGACCTCTCCGGAGCAGATGCCGAGGACATTGTGAATATGCACGTATTTGAAGGCGCCTTGAAACCTGCTGATTTTCCCAACAATAAGTACCTGACTTGTAACGCTGCTGCCGGACCCAACAATGAAAAATTGGGTGTCTTTATTCAGGTGGTAGGTGAAAACGTCCGGTTTGATGGTGTCAACTATGTTGAAAAGGTTGAAGCTACCAACGGCATGATCTACAAAATGGAAGGAACTCTTAAACCAAAGACAGTTTTGCAAGCTTTGGCCATCAATCCCAATATTGATAAATACAAAGTGGCGCTGAATCTGGAATCGACCATTAAGTCTAAGGTAACCAGCGGAACAACTACGGTATTTGCCACCAGCGAAACTAAGTTTATTCAATTCCTGAACGATAACAATACCACGGTAACAGCGATGGTTCCTGCCACTCGTCGAGCCATTCTCAACAACTCCATTATTGAGGGTAGTAATATGTCCGAGTCTCAACTCACTGGAACGCTGACCACCCTAGGAGCCGAAATGACCATCACCTCGTCAGGAGGGAGTTTGACCATCAACGGTAAAGCCAGTATGGAAGCATCCAACGGGCAGTGTACGGATGGTGTAATCCACGTTATTTCGGATTTGCTGAACTAATTCGTCAGTAACTCAAATCGAATTTTTGCGGGTAGCCCGGCTACCACTTGTGCATAGCTGTGATCAATCAGCTCACATAGGAAGTGGTCGGGTAAATTACCCAAAACCGACACGGTGTTCCAGTGTCGCTTATTCATGTGGAAACCGGGTTTAATCTCCGGAAATTCCTCGCGTAATTCAACGGCTTTTTCCGGTTCGCATTTCAGGTTGATGCTGGTGAAATCAGCCATGCTGCACAGGGCGAACATCTTGCCCATCACCTTGAATACCAAGGTGTCCTCCCCAAATGGTGTAGATTCTGTCACACCTTTCTTAGTTAAGCAGTAATCGCGGAATTGAATGATGTCCATTGGTCGTGGTTGTTTGATAGATCGTAGCACAAATTACAACTATTCCGGCTGTTGAATGTGCTCAGTTAGTCGGATGAATAGGGGAATAGAGAATTAGAGAAATAGGATCAATGCCCTTCTTCCCAATCCCGAATCCCGAATCCCGAATCCGGCATCCCGCATCTTGAAACCGGCTGTTGAATGCGCTCAGTTAGTCGGATGAATAGGGGAATAGAGAAATAGAGAATTAGGATCAACGCCCTTATTCCGAATCCCGAATCCCGCATCCCGAATTCCGCATCCCGCATCCCGAATCCCAAATCCGGTCATTTTCTCGTATAGACAAGGAAGGTTTCTGTTTCCCCAAAGAAGATCAACTCACGTTCAAAATCCGGTTGGTCCCGGTGTAGATGTGGATTCCACTTCGCTGGTACAATGACGTATTGTGGATCAATGCGTTGGAGCCAGTACTCGATGTTTTCCGGTTCACGGGTCATTTCTTCATGATTGAAGATTCGTCCCTGCCGGTTGAAATAAATCAATGAGGTGTTGGGTGCGAAAACATAGCACACAAAGATTCGAGCATCAGGTGAAATACCGAGTGATGTTAGGGCTTCATCTCCGTTGGCCATCCAATTGGTTTCGTTCAGGATGGGCCGGTTTCGCCAAACAAACACTTCTTGTGAACGGTCCCGAAATTGGCGCCAGCCAAACACGGCAGAAGCGGCAAATGCCAGAAAGCCAAGGGTCATTACCCCATATTTAACCCATGATTTTAGTTGATTTAACCGGTTATCCATGCCATTTAGGAAGAGGCCAAGCAGTAAAAACAGGAATGGAATAAACACGGCAATGAAGTAATAGTCGTGGTTCACAAATTGTCGGCCCATGAGTACTGTAAAACCCGCCACACCAAGAATAGAGAATACGGCCGTGAGCGCAACCGGAGTGCTGGTTAGTTGACGACGTGAACGTATTCGTATGGTGGAGAAGGTTATCAGCATCACCACCGTTGGCACCGTGATCCATTGCCCAAACCAGAAGAACAGGGACTTCCTCACTTCGTCAAATTGGGCCATCGTTTGGATGGGCTGACTCTCCGACATGAAGATTACGGCCCAGTACAGTCTGTTTACGCGGTAGAAGAAGTAATAGTCGTACCCTACAATAATCAGACTGGCAATGAAAAAGATGGCGGTGGGTAAGAGGCTAGATCGCCATCCGCTTTTCCTAAACCTATGAATGATTAAAGAGGCTGAAAGCGCGATGAAATACACCCCACAGCTGGTTTTAATGAGGGTGGCCAATGCACCGAACACCATCGCCCAGAACCATGAACCATCGTCTCGTTGATAGCGAAACAGATGGCCAAAGCTGATGAGCAGGAAAGCCAGCCCTGTTGTATCCGGCAAAAAGCCGAAACTGTAAAAAAATAAAATCGGCGTGAGCCAAAGCATAAAAAAAGCCGGAAGCTTTAGTAGACTTTGCGCATCGATGGATCGGATGAAGAACAGGAATCCCCCCAGCAACAACAGTAAATTCAAGAGTCGCATCACAACGGGCAAGGTGTCCGTTCCGGTGAAGGTTGAGATTCTTGCGGCAACGTAGGGGAGGAGCGGGAATTCTACTCCAACCCGACCGTTTTCACTCATCAGATTGAGGGTGGCGGGCTTAAAAAAATTGACCTGATCAATATACCGCAATGCCAGTGCATATCGATCGGCCTGTGCCCAGCTGTGCATGCCTTGAGGACGCAAATCGGGCAACCCGGAATAGGAAAACAAAAGAACAGTTCCAAAGCTGATCCAGAGGGTTATGCGCAGGTAGCGATTCATGCGAGGGCAAAGTACATGAAAATCTCCTTCTTCACATGGACGTCATTTACCGTAAAATTCTAAACATCAATATGATTTGGAGGCAACAATACTTTCATGTAAGTGATCAAATGAATATATTCACGCCACCGATTGATCATGCGACTTGTAATACCAACAAGACTTTTGGCTTTTTTACTGGGGTTCACAGCACTTTGTGCGTCTGCTAAAACAAGCAAAGAGCAAACTGAAAAGTACCAGCAACAACTCAACTCCCTTCTGACCGGAGAAAAGCAAGCTTTCCGACAAAATCACGGCCAATACGCCAACGATATTTTGTTTGTGTCGGAGGGAACCAATGCCTCTGCCCGGTTTTATTCCGATAAGGTGATGTTCTCCCTCATCCGGAATCAAAAACTGACGGGTAATCCGGAGGACCCATTCGAGATGACGGCTTCCTATTTGAACTGGAGTCTGTCGTTTGAGGGAGCTGCAAGCGCCGGCCTCCTTCCGGAGGAACGCATAAGCCGAAACATCAATTACTTCGGCCCCAATGCTAAGAAAGCGGTGGAGCTACAGGAATACCGCGAATTGACGTACCGTCAGATCTATCCTCAAACCGATTTGAAATTCTACAGTGCCGATAACGGTGCCTTGAAATACGACTTTATTCTTAATCCCGGGGCAGATGTGAACGCCATTCGGATGAACTATGCCGGAATCAATGCCATCCACCTCATGTCAAACGGAAGCATGCAACTGCAAACCGATTGGGGCGTGTTTGTTGAGGATGCACCTTACAGCTATCAGATCATCAACGGGAAACAACAGGAAGTTTCCGTTCGGTACATTCAAACCTCGGATTCAGAAATTGGATTTGAAATCGTGGGTGCGTATGATGCTACCCAACCATTGATCATTGACCCGATCTATGTGGATTGGAGTACGTACTTCTACGGTGAGCCCGTGGGTACTTCCTGGTCCGGATGGAATTACGTGTTGGACATTGATATTGATGATGAAGACTTTGTCTACATCACGGGTATGACAACCGGGCAAACCTTTGTGAGTCAGCTTGGCGGTTATGATACCACCTACGGAAGTGGTTCCACCACAACTTATTACTACGATGCCTTTGTGTGTAAGATTACGCCGGATGGCGACAGTCTGCGTTACTTTACGTTCATCGGGGGAACCAACTGGGAATATGCCATGAACATTTCGGTGAACTCATCGCACCACGCGGTGATTTCCGGTTTAACGTATGGTGCCGGTTATCCAACAACAAGCGGAGCATACGACGAAACAGGAAGAAGTTGTTCCGGTGGCTATTGTTATCAAGGCTTCGTTACTAAATTTAATGAAACCGGAAATTCGTTGATTTATTCAACCTACCTATCCGGACGATCGTATACCACCACCTGGGCCATTGACTGGATCCGGGGTATGCAACTTGCCGATAATGGCAATGTGTATTTGGTGGGTAATACCATGGCGGAGGACTTTCCTACGACCACCGGTTGTTTTCAATCGCAATACGGTGGGTCATCAACGGGAACCGGTTACTACTGGTATAACTCCGGGGATGGGTTTTTAACCTGCCTAAAGGCAGATGGATCGGCGTTGGTATTTTCTACCTACATCGGCGGATCTAAAAACGATGTGGCGCACGACTTGTACGTGGCGCCGGGGGGAGAAATCTATGTGGTGGGATCAACTTCCTCCGGGAACTTTCCAACTACACCGGGTTCAACCGTGTTCAACAAATACATTAAAGGAAATACCGATGGATTTGTCGTGAAGTTTAAGAGCAACGGCAACGCCATGGACTTTGGTAAACTGATGGGTGGAACGGGCGATGAATCCTTTGAGGGAATTTATGCCAATGAATCCGGAGAACCTTACATCGTAGGGAACTCCAATTCTTCGAATTTCCCCGTGTCATCTACGGCTTTTCAAAAGAGCAATGCGGGCGGATACGATCTCGTTGTGGTGAAAATGATCAGTTCCGGTACCAACTTCCGATACAGCACCTATCTGGGCGGTAGTGCGGATGACGCCTATTCTCCCTACAACTGGTGGTTTGACAACATGTCCATCACCGCGAATGTGAAGGAGGAAGCGATTATATCGGCTACGTCCAAATCAGCCAACTTCCCGGTAACCAGTGATGCCCTGCAATCGAGTAACAATGGCTCATCTTACTATGGAAAGCTAACCATCACCAAACTTTCCTACACCGGTAGCAACCTGATGTATGGTACTTATTTCGGTGGAAGTGGTGGAGAGTACCCGGGCGGTATTCGCGCCAAACGAGTAGGGTGTGTGACCTACATCCTTTTTGCGGGAAATAGCTATTCAGGCGACTTCCCAACAACTAAAGGAGTTTATAAAGAGAATAAATCCAGTACGGGATCCTGGTGGTCCGGTTTTGTAACCAAGTTCCGCGATACCTTGTTTACCGAGTCAATTGCGCTCTCGTTGGACGATACCCTTGTGGAGTGCGATAACGTTTTTGAAATTCTGGATGCCAAAAATCAGGGAGCGGATTTCCTCTGGTCCGATGGGTGGAAGGATCGTTACAACATCGTCAAGGACTCCGGAACCATTTGGGTACAGGCCACGTATGGCTGTGATACGGTGAGAGACACCATCACCATTGAATTGGAGCATTCGCCCAAGGTCCCGGTCTTTGGGAATGATACTACGTATTGTGATAATTTTCCAACGCTCACGCTGGACGCCAAAAACGATACGATATATCGAAGCTATATCTGGGACAACGGTGCTACTACACAAACACGTAGCGTAACGGCTCCTGGTAAGTATTGGGTCGATATTTCCACACCCAACTGTGGGACGAAGACAGACACCATAAACTTTAAATTGCTCACCACGCCTATTGTTGATCTCGGAGGGGATCAGATTGGGTGCGACAGTGTTCATGTGACACTAGACGCTGAAAATGCAGGTAACGAGGCCACCTATCGTTGGAGCAATGGCGACAGCGTTCAAACCACCTTGGTCCGGGATACCGGCACCTACTATGCTGTGGTGACGAACTTCTGTGGTTCCGATAGTGATGCTGTTTCTCTGGATAAATACACCTTCCCGGTTGCGGTACTTCCGCAAGACTCGGTGTTCTGTGATAACATCATCTACGCGATGCAAGCAGGACAAGGAGAGAACGGGGAATCCTATGAATGGGTGCGGTTGAGTGATGGAACAAAGGTTTCTGATGGAACGGTGTTTATTGCCTACGGACCTCAGGATATCCGAATGACGGTAACCAATAAATGTGGCGCTGATTCCGATACCGTTTCCATTGGTTTGATCGAAACGCCGAAGGAAGGGTTGAATGACAGTCTGTACTTCTGTGACGTCATTACCGGTTCGGTCAAAATCGGTAAGTCGGACAATGAGGAAACATACGCCTGGTCAAGCGGTCAAACCACGAATTCCATTAACCTCTCCTCGCCTGGTGTTCTTACCGGAGTAACCAGCAATAAATGCGGTTCCGATTCGTCCGTTTTCCATGTATTCCTGAACTATAAACCTACCATCAAGCTGCCAAATGATTCGACGTATTGTGGCAGTATGAATGTAAAACTGGATGCCACCGATAGCGATCCGGAAATGACCTATCTCTGGCAAGATGGCTCTAACGCACCGGTTTATCAGGCTACCTCTGCAGGAACCTACAGTGTGACCATTGAAAACCGATGTGGTTTGGCAACGGATGCTGTGGTGTACAAATTGCTTCAGAAACCGGCCTTCGAGTTTGGTGCTGAGCGCGTGTTCTGTGGAGCCGTTACTCCATTTGAGTTGGTTGCCGGACGAGCCGATAATGAAGAAGTATATAGCTGGAATGATGGGTCAGGATTGGACCGCATCACCATTTCATCAGCTGGCAAATATTGGGTTGATGTAACCAACTATTGCGGATCTGATAACGACACGCTGGATGTTCGCGTGTCGGCCTACCCCATTGTGAATCTGGGTATTGATACAATTCTGTGTGGCAATTTCTCCTTGATGTTGGATGCCGGAAATCCGGGAATGTCCTATTCATGGGAGCCAACAGGTGAGATCACTCAAACCATTCAAGCTACGGAACAAACCATTTATCGGGTCACTGTGACCAATGCCGATGGTTGTGAAGGAACGGACGAATTTGAAATTGGAAGTGGATGCATTAGCTACCAGTTCATTCCATCTTCGTTTACACCAAATGGTGATGGTCTCAACGAGGTGTTTAAACCAACCCTCGTCAACTTTGAGAACTATGAACTCGAGATCTTCAACCGGTGGGGAGAACGCCTATTTGGTACGCATGACGTCAATGTAGGCTGGGACGGTACGTACAACGGTAACCCGGTTCCGGAAGGAGTGTATCTGTATCGTATGCGGTTCATAGCAACGGAAAATGGGGAATTCCAAAATGTGAATGGCCTACTTCACGTAGTACGGTAAGTAAGATTTTCGTGCGACAAACCGCGCTGCCTTCTATTTTCGCAAGAAGCAGTGCCTACTTCCTATCTTAAGAAATATTGGGGATTTGATTCCTTTCGTCCTCCTCAGGAGGAGATCATTCAGTCTGTTCTGAACGGACAGGATGTCCTGGTGATGATGCCTACAGGTGGGGGGAAGTCCATCTGTTATCAGGTGCCGGCACTCATGAAAACGGGATGCTGTTTGGTGATCTCGCCCCTCGTTGCCCTGATGCACGACCAAGTCGAAAATCTTAAGAATCGAGGGATTTCGGCCATTTACCTGCATTCGGGCATGTCTAAGACTGAGTTGAAGCGCGAGTATGAAAACATCCGAAATGGGAAATATAAATTGGCCTATACCTCACCGGAGCGCCTGTTAAGTCAAACCTTCAAGGATCACCTTCCCTACCTCAATCTGAGCTTTTTAGCCATTGATGAAGCCCATTGTATTTCGCAATGGGGGCATGATTTCCGCCCGGCTTACCGGGAGATAGGTTCGTTGCGTGAACAATTGCCCAACCTGAACGTCATTGCCTTAACTGCATCGGCAACACCTCAGGTGCAGGACGACGTGCTGGAACAATTGCGCATGTTGGATGCTCAGGTGTTTCGCACCACATTTGCCCGTAACAATCTCATCTATCGGGTTCGGGAAACCGATGACACCCGCGGTGTGATTCTGGATCTGTGTTTACAGGTGGCAGGATCCGGTTTGATTTATGCGCCCACACGAAGTGCATGTGAAAAGCTGTGTATGTGGCTTCGGGATGAAGGAGTTGATTGCTCGTTTTATCATGCCGGACTTCCGGCCGAGGTGCGCAACCAGCGACAACTGGATTGGATTTCCAATCGTATTCGGGTACTCACCTGTACCAATGCCTTCGGGATGGGAGTGGATAAACCCGACGTTCGATTTGTGGCTCATTGGGGGCCGCCCAACAGTTTGGAAGCGTATTACCAGGAGGCCGGCCGGGCGGGAAGAGACGGGCAGCGATCAGTATGTGAATTGGTGATTGGTCCGTCGGATCGTTCAAAAGGTGAACTCAACGTGGCAACCCAACATCCACGTTTGGATCGGGTGAATGAAATTTACGAGGCCATGAGTAATTACCTGGGCATTGCCATTCACAGTGGTGAAGGACATCAATACGATCTGGATTTACCGGATTTCTGTAAGAAATTCGATTACAACCCGCTGGATGTTTTTTATGCCTTACAAGCCGCGGAACAATTGGGGTACATCAGTCGATCTGAAGCCGTGGTGGAACCATCACGGGTCCGATTTATAACCGATTCAACCACGTTGTATGATTTTCAACTTCGGTATCCACGGTACGAACAGTTGATCAAGTTTATGCTCCGCCGTTATGCCGGGATCATGGATCGGGCAACGGTGATTTCGGAGTCAGAATTGGCAAAGGCGGTTCATGCCAACCGAAAGGACATCCATAAGGTCTTGAATCAATTTGAGAAAATACGCCTGATTGAGTACCACGAACAAACCGATCTACCCAAGGTTCGCTATGTTCATGGACGGACACAAGCCATCATAGATCCGGATCAACGACTTAAAACACTCGGTGATACGGCCTTTTCAAAATGGAAGTCGGTGGTGCACTACGTGGATTCCGAGCAATGCCGGATGCAGGCTATTTCATCTTATTTTGGAGAAGATCTCAAGGAGGAATGTGGGCAGTGTGATATCTGTAACCTGCGAAAACGAAATGCCTTCTCATCCTCGTTGTATCAGGAAATTCGACAAAAGGTAGAATTCCTGCTCTCGCAATCGCCTCATTCCATTCGTGCTATTTTGGAGGAACTGCGCGAAGTTGATCGGGATGAGTTATCTATGGTTTTGCGGTGGATGATGGACGATCGGGTTATTCGAATGCGGGAAGATCATAAATTGCGACTTCGGTGAGCAGGATAACGTGTTTGGTGACCAATGACCTGGTGCATGACCAGCGAATGATTCGTATTTGTACGGCTTTGCAGGAGGCTGGACATGCGGTTACCCTGGTGGGGCGCGAGAAGCCAAACAGTCCACCACTAACTAACCGTCCTTTTCAACAAACCCGATTAAAATGCTGGTTTCATACCGGGCCGCTTTTTTACCTGGAATTCAACATTCGGCTTTATGCGTATTTGTTGGGTCAACCGCCCGAGATTCTGAATACCATTGATGCCGACACCCTATTAGCAGGTGGATTGTACCAAACGGTCAAGCCCGTTCGATGGATTCACGATGCGCATGAACTTTTTACCGAGGTGCCGGAATTGAGTGGTAAGCAGATTAAAAAATCCCTCTGGCTTAGATTGGAGAAGTGGGCCTTTTCGCGATTTGATGCGGTATATACGGTGAGTGAATCCGTTGCGAAGTGGTATCAGCCGATGTCGCCCAATACCATTGCGGTAATCCGAAATGTGCCGGTTAGGTCAACAGCTAATCTGCCCGAAATATCATCCAAAACAGGACATCCCATACTGATTTACCAAGGTGCCTTGAACGAGGGACGATGCATTGAAAACTACATCCGTGTTATAAAATCGTTAGACGCGGTGTTGTGGATTGTAGGAGAGGGGGATCTCAGTGAATCACTCCGGGAATATGCCCGGAATCAGGGTGTGATGGATAAGGTGGTATTCCACGGCTGGAAGTCGCCCGAGGAACTCAAGTCACTTACCCGGTTAGCCAGCGTTGGTTTAAATGTGTTGGAAGATGATGGCTTGAGTTATCGGTATTCCTTGGCGAACAAGTGTTTTGATTACATACACGCGGGATTGCCCTCGATCCATTCACCCTTCCCGGAATATCAGCATCTAAACGAACAATACCAGGTCTTTGAATTAGCTGAACCGAAGGATGAATCTATTTTGAATGCGATCAAATTACTCCTATTTGACCGCGAAAAGTACCATAGGTTACGAGATAATTGTAACATTGCATCTGGTTATCTGGATTGGACGACGGAAAAGGGAAAGTTAGTTGCGATTTATGAGACCACCAGATAAGCATCTTCACGTCGTTGCGTTTGACGTGCCCTATCCAGCCAATTACGGCGGAGTCATTGACATTTACTATCGATTGGCAGCCCTCTCAGAAGCGGGCGTTCGAATTCATTTGCATTGTTACCAGTATGGGAGGTCAGAAAGTGCCATGCTGAAGGGTATGTGTGAGTCGGTCACCTATTACCGTCGAAAGATTTTTAAGAACCCGATTTACAATACCAAGCCCTACATTGTTGCATCGAGAAACTCTACCCAACTCATAGAGAACTTGATGCGGGACGAGCATCCTATTTTGTTTGAAGGACTGCATTGCACCTATTATCTGGCCGATCCTCGCCTTAAAGACCGATATAAAATTGTGCGCACCCACAACGTGGAGCACCACTATTACAAGCATCTGGAGCGCGTTGAAAACAATTTGTTCAAGAAGTACTTTTTCAAGGTGGAATCGGATCGACTGAAACGATATGAACGCGTGCTAAAACACGCCAATTTGATTGCGGCAATTTCGCCTAATGATCAGTATCACTTTGATCGCAAGTACGGTAACACGATTTGGATTCCACCGTTTCACGTGAACAACCAGGTCACTACGAAGGAAGGTCAGGGTAAGTTTATTCTCTATCACGGAAATCTATCGGTTGGTGAGAATAACGAAGCAGCCATGTACCTCATTAATCACGTATTGAAAGATTTGCAATTGCCGGTTGTGATTGCGGGTAATGACCCGTCGGATGAACTCAAGCAACTGGTTGAGCAATACTCCTTTATCAAACTCAAGCATCAGATTACTTCGGAAGAAATTAATCATCTGATCGCCGATGCGCAAATCAATTTGTTGCATACCAATCAGGCAACGGGTATCAAGCTCAAACTGATCAATGCCTTGTTCATGGGGCGTCATTGCGTTGCGAATTCCAAAATGACCCGGGATACCGGATTGGAATCCTTGTGCCGGATTGCCGACACACCTGCCGCCTACAAAAAGGCCATTCTGGATTTGTGGGAGACACCCATGGACCATTCCGAACTGGAAAAGCGTGAAACCACGCTATTGGAGCAGTATGACAATGAGCGAAGTGCTGCCGTACTCCTCAAGGCCATTGGATTTGAACATCACGTTCAATCAAAATTTAGCCATTTGTTTGCGTAGATTTGGAGGGTTCTGCCCGCATTCACTCAACATAGATTTAAGCGTTCTGTTCCCCTTGTCCTCTGGGCATTGATTGGACTGGCCTATGTTTTTGAATTCATCCGTGACATTCAACGCGATGGCGATTTCATGGGATATGTGAATGCCGGTAATGCCGTGTTGAACGGTACCGATATTTATGCGGATTTTCTGAATACCTGGCCGCCCTTTTTTGCCATCTTCTCTGTCCCATTGGCGTTGGTGCATAATTGGAGTCCATTATTGATCCGAGGAATCTGGTTAATGGGCATTGCCCTCTCCTGGATCGGGATCGTACGAATGAGTACATGGCTGTTTGATGTTCAAATGAACCGCAGTGAGTGGTGGCGTGATTGGCGTGTTTTACTGCCATTTATACTCGTTTTCCGATTTGTCATTGAGGATATCTCCAATATCCAGATCAATTCCATGTTGTTATTCGCTAGTTTGGGTGTGTTCAGGCTGTTGGATCGTGGAAGATGGGTGATGGCTTCACTTCTGCTGGCCTTCATCATCTCCCTAAAAGTATACCCCATTTTTATTCTGTTCTATCTGCTTTATAAACGAAATCTTAAGCCGGTTGGTGCTACTGTGGTGGGCATCTTCGCCATCAATGCCCTCTGTTTTCCGATCATGGGTGGATTGGAAACGCACCTGGCCTTTCATACCTGGATTGAACACCGACTATTGGGTGATCCCATCATCTTACATAAAAATCAGGCGTTCCTGCCGTTTGGCATAGGGCTTTTGTCCGATGTGACCCGCGGTCTAGGCATTCAATATAACATCATGAGCCTACCACTGGAACTCGCCAAGGTGGTGAGTCAGGCACTCTTGCTCATTCTTCTAATTCCGTTTGCCTGGTGGATGCGCTCTTCGTGGAAATCAACACCCATGAATCAGAAAGCGGCGGAGATAGCTGTGGTGTTGGCGCTCATTCCCATCGCCTCTCCATTGGCCTGGAAATATTACTTTGTATTTCTGTTCCCGCTATACTTCGTGGCGGTATCCCGTTTTCAAAACCCTCAAAACCGATGGATTTCCGGACTCATTATTCTGAGTTTCATCCTAACCATACTCACAACCGAAGGCGTCATTCAACGCACGCCATCAGACGTGGCCGAGGTGTTTGGGGCCATTACCTGGGGTGTACTCCTTCAGGTATATTTGTTTCGCAAGATTCTTAAAACTTCCCGGAATTAATCCCGATACTGGTCAGGTAATTCACGACCCGGTGTATACGGAATTCCCAATTCATCCAGCTTCTTCTCCAGGACAATAACCTTGGCTTCTGCCGATTTGAGCTTAGGCTTCAAGGCCGCATACTGAACCTGTGCCTCCTTATACATATCCCTGCTGGTTTGGGTGATGTTAGTGGAATTGAAGAGTGAACCATAATGGGCGAGGTACAATCGGGTATAAAGTGAATTTGGCGTCTCAAATTCCCGGGAGGCCAGCGATTGATCGCCATTGAATTCAATTTCAATTTCGTCCATCAGCAACTCAAGATCCCGGATCTCTTTGAAAAACGAGAGCGGTATGGATGGGAAACGCTCTGCTGCCGTTTCGATGTGTTTGAGTCGGGTATCCAAATCCGATTTCAGTTTACCGGCCGTTGAAACCGTCCGAATCAAATTACCAACCTCGTTCTGAAAGTCCAGTACTTCATCACGTTTATTGGCAGGAATGGTCAGATTGTTTAGCGGAGTAATGGTGAAGGTTTCCTTTTCCGTGAGCTGCTTAACATCACCGTTATGCACTTTAAATAGCTGAACCGTGTAGTTCCCGGGTAAGGCCATCGGACCTTTGTCGGGACTGCTGTAACGACCCGGTTTCGGGATGTGAATCTGAATAGGACTGTTGGATGGGTAATGAAAATCCCAGACAACGCGCTGTAATCCGGGCGCATAATCTTTTTTTAATCGGGTGATTACCTGGTTGGCGGTATCCCGGATTTCAAACAATAAATAGGGCTTTTCATCCCGATCTTCGGCATGAATAGCGTCCAGGTCGGGGTAGTACGTATCACCTCCGTCTTTCTTGATTTTCTTCTCCGCCGCTTGGCGGATTTCCTTGAGTGTTTTCATGGAATCGTTCACCAAATAGGTGAATACGGCA
This sequence comes from Flavobacteriales bacterium, assembly GCA_020635355.1. GTDB lineage: Bacteria > Bacteroidota > Bacteroidia > NS11-12g > UBA9320 > WGNA01. Next base: position 15,982 of record JACJZW010000013.1, on the reverse strand, counting down.
CCAACCTCCGGATTGGGTGTGCTGAATAAATTATGACCCATGGTGGCATTGCCCATCGGGGTAGCCTCAAAATACATATAGGCTGTTTTAATCGGGTAAATCTTTCCATTTGCCAGGGTGTCGGAGAGATCGTACTCTCTCAGGGGTGAGTAATCATCCAGTACATAAAAGCTTCGACCAAAGGTGCCCAGAATCAAATCATTCTCGCGTTTCTGAATTTCCAGATCGCGAACGGCAATGGTAGGTAAGCCACTTTTCATTTGTACCCAGTGCTCGCCTCGGTCAATAGAGACATACACACCGAACTCCGTTCCGGCAAACAATAGATCAGGGTTAATGTGGTCCTCCGCAATGTCGTATACGGTTCCACGCTCCGGCAAAGTTTCACTGATGTTTTTCCATGTTTTCCCACGATCATTTGACCGCATGATGTAGGGTTTAAAATCACCTTGTTTGTGGTTGTTGAATACGGTAAATACGCGATTCGCATTGTGCTGCGAGCATACCAGTGCGTTCACGTAAGTGTTTTCCGGAATGCCGGAAATGCCGTCCACTTTCCGCCAGCTTTGGCCATCGTTTTCAGTCACTTGTATCAACCCGTCATCCGTACCGGCATAGAGCAGACCGCGTTGAATGGGTGATTCATCCAGGGCAATGATGTTTCCATAAATGGTGGTGGATTTATTTTTTTCAACCGCTTCCATTTCCCAAACGCGTCCCATGACCTTGAGTTTATTCCGATCAATTTGTTTGGTAAGATCCGGGCTGATTTCGGTCCAGGAATCCCCTCGATCATCACTTTTAAAAATCTTGTTGGCTGCGAAATACAGTCGTTCGTGATCATGTGGCGAGATGATCAACGGTGCATCCCAGTTCCATCGGAGGCCGGGATCACCCATCTTGTGCTGTGGTTTGATGTTTACCGTTTCACCACTTTTTCGATCGTATCGAACCAACCATCCGTACTGAGATTGGGAGTAAACGATGTCGGGATTCACCGGATCAATAACCGTCTCGAAACCATCACCACCCCGGGTGATGTACCAATCTGAATTGGTGATTCCGTGTTCATTGATGGTTCGGGATGGACCTCCCTGACTGTTGTTATCCTGCGTCCCTCCATAAATATTGTAAAATGGTACGTCATTGTCCACGGATACCTTGTAGAACTGGGTGATGGGCAGGTTGGATTTATAGTCCCAATGTTTGGCGTGATCAAAGGTTTCATAGACCCCGCCATCGCAACCCACTAACCAGTGATTGGTATTGGATGGGTCAATCCACATGGCGTGATTGTCCACGTGTTTGGCATCCTCACCGGTTGCTTTGACCGTTTTACCACCATCTTCGGTGTGATGAAGCCAGGTATCCATTACAAATACCTTGTTCTCGTCTTTGGGATCACACACAATCTCCTGATAGTAATTTCCACTAGTGCTGTATCCGCTCATCTTGTTCCAGCTCGCACCACGGTTTACCGATCGATAAAAACCTCCTTTGCCATCAGCAGCTTCTACAATAGCGTATACGATATCCGGATTAGATGGTGCAATGGCCAACCCAATCCGTCCCATATCCACGCCGGGCAATCCCTTATTGATCTTGTTCCAGGTGGCACCGCCATCGGTTGATTTATAAATGGTTGAACCCGGTCCGCCACCAATGTAGGTAAAGACGTGACGCCGACGTTGCTGCGAGGCTGCATACAACACATTGGGATTACGCGGATCCATCACCAAATCGGCTACACCGGTATGCTCATCAATTTCAAGGACGCGGTTCCAGGTTTTACCACCGTCCGTGGTTTTATAGATTCCCCGATCTCCCCCTTCATTCCAGAGTGGCCCCATGGCCGAAACGTAAACGATGTCACCGTTAGTTGGGTGAACCACAATTTCACCAATGTGTTCCGAGTTTTTAAGTCCCATATTCTTCCAGGACTTCCCACCATCTTCCGATTTATAAACACCATCGCCATAGGCCACACTGCGCTGATTGTTGTTCTCCCCGGTGCCAACCCAAATGACATGATGATTGGTGGGGTCATAGGTGACGCATCCGATGGAATAACTTCCCTGTCCATCAAATACCGGAGTGAATACGGTGCCGGCAGTGGTAGTTTTCCATACTCCACCTGACGCAGCAGCCACGAAATATTCATTCGGATTGTTGGGGTTAACGGCAATGTCGGCCACTCGACCCGAGGTGAGTGCCGGCCCAACACTGCGGAATTTTAGTCCACTCAGCTGACTTGATTTTAGCGGATAGTTATCCGCACTTTTTTCCTTTTTCTGAGCCACCGCGAAGGGCATGGTCAATACAAGGATGAATGAAATCAGAAGGATACGGGAAGGTATACGTTGGATCATATTCGTATGAATTAGGGTGAACAATAATACGAGGTTGCGGCATTGTTTACCGAATGGCGGTAGCAGATATTCTGTGTACGTGATAAATCCATGGACGGGAAGAATGCCGGGCGAAGGGCGGAGTTGATATATTTGAACATCCATGAGTAAGTTGCCCACGTTCGGTTTGTTTCTTGTCGTGATGATTTCGTCACTTCAGTTGGCAGCCCAGCAGTATGTGATTCCCTATCGTTCCGGAGAATTGTGGGGCATGTGTGATGCTACCGGTAAGATATTGCTGGAACCGGAATTTGATTTTGTGGGTTCGTATTATCCATCAGACGGTACCTTACTCTATGCCGAAAAGGATCACAAATGGGGTTTATTCCAGGGAAGCCATCAGCTAACCCCGATTGTATTTGACCGAAAGGCTCGTCCGGTTATGCAATGCGCCATTTTTCAGCCGGTAGATTCCACATTGGAAGAACCTTTTGGTGAATTGTATTTGCACAATGGTACGCATGTGCTTTCCGGCGAGTTGATTCGCTTTACCACCCATTTTTTGCATTACGACGGCACCACGCTAGTTATTGAGCGAAAATCAGGTCTATGGGATGTGATGATCATCAATGAAGAATCCATAGAGATCGATTTTCATCAGACGTTCAAAGCAGATAGTATCGTCTCCCGCGATGGTGCGGATAAACTCATCGTGTACAGCGGAAAAACAAAGTCATACTATGAGCATAAGTATAACAACAAGGAGAAAAGACGGTTCTATCAACCATGTGACGCCATAGAAGAGGATTCTTACTACCCGATAACCGAGGAAATGGACGTGTTGGATTCCTATGATCCTGCCCCGAATAAGAATCGGTCGTTTTTTTGGATGCGTGACAATCAGCGTTATTCGTTGATGCAGGTTCAAGGGACTGGAGCCCAAAAGGATACCATCCTCGTTAAACGGTATCATCTTTCGCCTCCATTTCAGGATCATTCGTTTGACGTTCCGGAACATCAACGCAGGTATCTCGAAACCGTCAGGTGTCGGGAGGATCGATATCAAATCGAAAATCATCCCTTGATGTATGTGGTATATACCAGTGGTGACAAGTTGGGGGTTATCACAAGTTTTGCCCGCATTCAACCGGAGTTTGAATCGCTGAAAGGATACTACTTTGACCGATTCAAGTTGCCCATCTTTGTGGCTGTCAAGGAAGGAAAATACGGTGTGATGGATGCACGGGGTACCATTCTCTTACCGTTTGAGTACGATTCCATTCAGCCGCTCTTCACCTATTTAAAGGTGTGGTTCATTGTGACCAAAGCTGGATTCTATGGCTTACATGGGACTCAGTTAGAGGAAGTGTTACCGATGAAGTATGATCGAATCTATACTCCGGTTATTCATGGCGACACGCTGGAATGTTTTGTCACGGAGAAGGACGGTCTTTACGGATACCACCCTGGAAGTGCTCATGAGTATTCAAAAGCCGATGTTATTGAGCCTATTTTCAGATATCCTCCGGTGATGCGATCCATTTTTAATACATATTCCCTTTACGCACTTTTTGACGGTGAGAAATTCAAGGGGTGGGCCAATAAACAAGGTCTTGAATATTTTAAGGACTAGGGCAGGTGGCACAATGCTATGCAATCTGAATGATCCACTCTTGGGTGGGGCAAATTCACCGTTCTTCCTCCCTCCACGTAACACTGGGGTTACATTAATCTGATAATTCTCTATATTGCACAATGATGTGTCGTAAAACCCGAATAATCCTGGTCTTGGCAGCAGCGGTGGGATTCACCATGAGTCAGTCCGGTTGCAAGCGAACAGAGGTTTCGGAACCAGAGAGTAAATCGGCTATTCAATACTATGTCAATTCCGGTTATTCCTTCATCAATCGCACCATAGTGGATGGTGATGGCGGATTTGTTATGGTAGGTGAGGCCAAGGGTGATGCGTTCATCTCCCACATTAATAAAGACGGTGATCTGGACTGGGAACGTACGATAGGCGGCTCCAATCTGGATGGATTTAATGGCGTATACAAGATCTCGGATGGCAGCTATCTCGCTGTGGGGTATACCTTATCGGTTGAATATTCACCGCAGGAGTTGAAGCATGGTTTGATATCTAAGTTCGACGCAAACGGAAATGTACTTTGGACGAAATCTTACGGAGATGAATTTGAAATGTGGTTTTATAACCTGACTGAATTGGCCGACAAAAGTTTGGTTGTTGTGGGGGCGGTTAACAATGTAAACATGAGCAGTCAGATTTATAAACTGGATCCCAATGGCGAGGAGATTTGGTCAAGAAGTCGCGAAATAGGGCCCTGGCATGATTATGCCGTTGGTGCTTGTGAATACGATGGGAACATTGTGGTGATGGGTATGTGCAGCAAATCAGGATTTTCCTCCGAGGTGAATCAATATCATCCGTATCGCATTGCACTTGAACCCAGATTTGGGGCCAACCGAGGCGAGACACTTTTTGAGTCGATGGCCATGACGGCTTCGGTCGAAAAAGTTACCATTGTTGGCTTCGATTGTCAAGGTACCAAATTGGCCTTAGCCACAACCTATACCGAACCAACCAAAAAGGCTGGAATTAGGGCAATGGAGTGGGATATGGAGGGCAATGTTCAACTGGACACGACGCTGTACGGATTGGGCTGCTCCGCCGGCAACGGTATATCCTACACTCAAGCCGGTGGCTTAACCATAACCGGGCAATCCATTGATCTGGACTACCTCACTGGCGCTATTATGCAAACCTCGAAGGCATTGCTGATTGAACTTAATGATCAAGGTAAGGTTGAACTTTCAAGTTTTGTAGGAGATGAGTTTAACCGATACATCGCGCTGGAAGCGCGTCGGGTTTCAGATGAAGTGGTTGTGATTGGAAGCAATGATGCCAAGGATGCCCTGATGCTGATGCGATACAAACTGGATCAAAATGGAGAGATAAAATTATTGAAACCATGAGAGTAAAGCAGTTCAGTTGGTTGTTCACTTTTATGATGCTCTCGGTCATCATCACTTCATGTGAAAAGGAAATAGGACCATCCGAGAGTAATCAGACATTTTATTTCAAAAAATATGGCGGACTCACCGCCGATTATAACTTCTTCACCATTCCCTCATCCGATGGGGGTATTATCGTCATAGGCGGAAGCTCAGGCGATACCAAGCACATGCGTCTGGATAAAATGGACGGTCATGGAACGGAGCTATCCACCCAGCTCAATGGTACCTTAAAGGATTTCTTTGCCCGGAAATTGACCTTACCCAATGGCGATCACCTGATCACCAGTTGGGTGGGTGGGGATGTTTTCCGAATCAGTCCCAATGGTAAGAATCTTGGCCACTTTGAATATGTGGAATCCTATCAACCGGTTTATGTTTTTTCTGATCCCATCTTGGGTAATGACGACAGCATTTATGTCGGTTTTGGAAGTGGATATGGGGCAGGTTCGTCATCCAATTACCTGGCTGTCTGGGGAAAGGATGCGGATACCTTGGGTAACCTGTACAATGTTCCCAATAGCGGCCTAGGCTTTAAGGCGCTTTCCTTTTATCCTTATCGGGTGGAGTTAGATGCCGATGGGGAGTACACATACTGGATCACGGGAACATGCTATCCGAAATCGAACTGGTCCTGGTCTGATCCAATCAAAGTATTTTTTGCCAAGATTGGCCCGGATGCAGAGTATTCCTTCAAGGTGTTGGATCCCTCCAGTGTGGAAGATCGATTCGTGCTCTCACAGACGTTGAATTCGGATCGCACTCTTACATGTGTCTTATCTCCCGGATTCTTTTTCTTTCAAGGAGGTGAAAACCGCAATGATCTCATGGAAGTGATAAATACGGATGAGAACAATAATGTGGTGTGGCGTACGCCCATCAGATTTGAACAGGCGCTCAACGTGAATCCAACCTATATTGAGTCCACCTCGGATGGTGGTACGGTGGTTTGTGGATATTGCACACCGTTGAGTTCATCCTACTTTCAATCCTTTATTATGAAGCTATCGGCCACAGGGACGGTTCAGTGGCGTCGTATTTATGATTTTGGCGGATCGGGTCTGATGTACCATGTTCGGGAAACACCTGAAGGGTATATGGCTACCGGTAGTGTGGCAGGTTTTGGAAAGGGTAAAGAGAATGACGATCACTTCATTCTAATGACCGATCGCAATGGGAATTATCGGGACTAATTCGATTTGTTAACTGAGAACTTCCAGGGTAAGGAATACGTAAGCGTATAACTTAGCGTATTCAATTTGAGCCCGTCTTCAATGTATTGGGTGGAATAAACAAAGGACGCATTGCTCCCTCGTTGGGCGGCGTTCACGGTTTGATTGAACTGCATGCGATAGTTAACCGAAAAACCAATCTCTCCGCGCGTTATTTTCTTTTGAAATCCCACTCGTAACCCCATAACAGGTTGTTGGGCGTTCCGCTCATTGGTAGCCACCTTTGAATATTGGAGTCGGACATTGCCTTCCGGATCTACCTTGTCCAGGTTTACCGTACTTTTTTGCAGGAAGTCCAAACCCGGATAAACCCCAACCCAAGGTCTGAATTGCTTGAATTCAGGCAGGTTATAGGCTGCGCCTACCCGAACTCCAAACCAGTTCAAACGTTCCGTATAAATTTTGTTCCAACCGTTGTTATAGTCCAATTCATGACGAATTCTGGTGCCGGCCACCTGAGCATCCAACTCCAAAACTACCTGACGACTTAGATTTTTTCGGATCATTACACCCACATCATAACCTGTTTGCGGTTTGTAAATATTGATGCCTTTGATGGGGCCAAAACTTTCAACGAATTGTACCGATGTAATATTCACGCCAGCCCGAACACCTACCTGGTACTTCGGCGTGACCTTGTACTGATTGAGGGCGCGGGTGAACGAAACCGGATCGGTATTGGGCTGATCCTGATAGTCCGGATCAAGCAGCAACATCTGATTAATGGCCTCATCCATCTTTTCAGGTTGATTTAATTCCTGAAACATGATGGCCAACAGGTGATACGCTTCAAACCGATTATCTCCTTTAAGTTCGGACAGGCAGGTTTCCAATTGTTCAACACCTTCCTTCAATTGGCCGGATTTGTATTTTAAGTTGGCATTGTACAACGCATCCTTGCAATCGGATTGAGCATTTCCAATCAGAAATGAGCTCAACATCAGCCAAAAACAGAGTACTCGTTTCATTTGTCTTTTATCACTTTATAACCCATGTACATGGCAAAACCACCTCCGATTGAAAACATACTCAGCCGCATATCATCATCCAGGTACTGGTAGGACTGTTGCAAATCCGGATAGGTATACCGTTTATCGGCATCCGAGATATTGGCCATGGAGTGGAGATAGTTGGCCTGAAAAAACAGATGACCTTTCTTCAACTTATACATACAACCTAATCCGGCACCAATTCCATAATCCAGTCGGTTCCTGCGGTTGGCAGAATTAATGTTGATCAGCTCAAAGGAACTTTCATCCTTGGTGAAGGTGGCGTCGAAATTATTATTGCCCAATAAGAGGTAACCGCCATACAACCCCGCCTGTCCGTAGGGTAAAAGACGTTTCTTGCCGGGAAACAGGTAACGGAGATAGATGGGCACATCAAAGTAGGTGAGCTTCTCATCCATTTTCATGTCCCAATTCCCAAATGAATAATCCAAATCATACGACTTCGTGGATACCAGAACCGACAGGTCCATAGCCAATCGGGTGTTGAATTGGTACGATGATGACAATCCAAATTGAAGACTGTTTTTGCCGGTGTAATGCTTAACCTGATCCGTTAACATGTAGGCTCCATAAGGTCGGGGAATCGTGAGACTGGGGCCAACCATGACACCAAAACCCAGACTGAATTTAGGGATGATGGTCACGGTATTCATCAGCTTGATCAAATCCACAGGATCGGTGAGTACATTGGGCTTCTTCTCCGGAGAAATTTCCATCATGGCAATGACATGTTGGCGCGCTTCACTATTCTTTTCCAAACCCAGATAGGATAGGGCTAACAACCGATGAACATTCCACAGTTCATTCCCGTGAAGTTCGGTCTGACAGGTGTCTAACAGTTGAATAATCTCCGCAAGCTGACCATTGTTGTAGTACTTCTTGGCCTGATCAATCCGCTCGGAACAATCCTGGGACTTCCCGATAAAAGGGAGAAGTAGTAAGAGGAATAGGGTAGAGGTAGCAATGTTCTTCAAGGCACTGTTCATTACATTGTTAGAGATTCGGAATTGTTTTTTCGTACGGCACGTCGTCACCCACCAATTGCCGCCATTCTTCTTCGGTTAAATTGCGATTCACCACTTTTTGCAGGGATGTGGCGACGTCATCCATGGAATAAGGGTAAAGCCGTACCGTCTTATCCCGGCCACAGGAAGCAATGACTTTTTCCGTAGGATGAAAGATTACATCGTACACCCAATCTTCGTGTTCACTAAATACGATTGGCTGAGTTCCCGATTTCAATGACGTGAATAAACGAACACTTTTGTCGCGGTTCGATGTCAGCAAATAACCGGTTTGCGGGTGAAATCGGACTTGAGTAAGACCCGATCGATGGCCGGATAATTTCGAAATGGTTTCCCCACTGGAGTTGAGCACCATACATAAACCAACGTCGGTTCCTATGGCTATTTTGGATGCATCGGCATTAAGAGCCACGCACAATATCGTACTGCTGGTGGGTTTGCTCACCAGGGTGAGCTGATCCGTTTGTCCCGGTGTAATCTTATAGATACTTCCATCTTCACACCCCACAACTAAAAGATTTTTAGCGGTGTTATAATCGATAGACCAGGGACGCGATGGCGTTGGGACGGTTGTGATTACCTGATTTTTAGCCGGATCTAAAATCACAATCTTATTGCCTTCGAGATCAGCGACAATCAACTTATTACCATACCACTCCATGGCATTAATCTTCTTTAACCCAAGTCCTTTGGTGCTGTACTGAGGCTTGGCCAAATCATTGGTGGCGTAAATCAATATGTTTTGCCCACTGGAAGAGGCATTCAGTTCGGAAGCCGAAACGGCAAATTGACTGCCATCGGTGTTGAACATAATGTTCTTGAAAATGAGCTGTTGTGGTTTGGAATACACCGGCGATTTTAAGTTACCTCCGGTCAGCAGAATGATTTGCCCATCATCACCGGCACTCACCAAATCTCCTTTTGGATTATAACAAATGGAGTTGACGGTGTTGGTGTGGAGTTTATGTCGATATTCATCGGGATGTTGGAATCGTCGGAGAGACGATAACAATGCTCCAAAAATTTCCGGATCATTGGGATTCCCGTCAAACTCCTTGTTGAAATTATAGGCTTGCAAGGCCAAGAGTGATTTGACCTGCTGGGAATAGGTGTTTTTATCCGCCAATTTGGATTTGATGGCCAAATTCTGGGCAACGGATAATACCCGTAATCGGGTGGCTTGTTTTTCAGAGGCTTCGGCTTGGATTCTCAAGCTATCGGAAACCGCCTTTTGTTTTTCGGCTTTGTTCCGATCCTTAACTGCCCGCTGCTCAGCCTCTTTGGCAATCTGCGACTGCGTCAACGCCTTTTCACGTTGAATTTGTGCTTCCCTGGCCTGTGCTTCGGCTCGACTTTTTTGTTCCTCCGTTAACTTTTGTTGTTCTTCTACTTCTTTTTTTCTGCGTTGAGCCTCATCGAAGTTTTCCTCCGCCCGCTGCTTTTGGATCTGAGCCAAGGACGTTTGGCGTTCGGCTTCCTGTTTACCTTGCTCCGCCTCCTTTGCATTGGCGATGGATCGTCCACGTTCTGTAAGCGCCCAGATGCTGAGCATGGCCAGTACCAACACGGCAGCCAGGGAGGCAATATTTAAGATTTTTCGTCGGCGTGCCTTCTCAGCCCGTACAAATTTCTTCTCCTGTAAACTGGCTTCAATAAATCGAATGGAGTTGCGGAACGAAGTGTTATACTGACCGGCCCAGGCATCATTGGGATCATTTTTTTCCTGCCAGTCCAATGCCAGTTGAAGATCGGGGTCTCGCCACAATCCAGCCTTACCCTGTTCATAGAGCATGGCACTTTCCGTTATGCGTTGATAGAGTTCTGCCGACTCGGCCTCTTCTTCCACCCAATTTCCAAGTCGGTCCCAAACCCGCATTAAACTCTCATGGGAAATATCCAGGACGGACTCCGATGTAAGTGGGGTAGACAATGGGGGCATGATGAAGCCCTGATGCGGATGGCGAAATATCCCGGCCACGTCCAATATCTCATCTTCCGTGCACCGCGCGATGCTGGCAATGGTTCGAATATTGGTTGGACGCCGAATTCCACGGTTATCCGGGCCTTTTTCGGTAATGGTCTTGAAAAGGGATTCGGCTATTTGATGCTGACGATCATTCTTGAGTGTGGCGAAGGCTTCCTCGGCGTGGTTGGACAAGGCGTGCGACATTCCTCCGGTTTGAGTGTAGTGCTCCAAATCCAACGGAAGGTTCGGGTTTTGAGCACCTTCCCAAACTTCCCAGGTACGCATTAAAACATGCTGGAGGATGGGAAGCTGATCGGGGCGGTTTCCCACCTCGTCCAGGAGCAACTGTACCAGACGTGGTGAAATTTTAGCACCCACGTACATGATCGGTCCGGTTAAACTGCGCTGCAGTTCTTCCCGATTCATTCGAGGCACGAGGAACTGTCCATCATTGATGGCCTCAGGTAATCCCATAAACTGCTCACAATCGCCCAGGAAATCGGAACGCAGGGTGAGCATGACATAAATGGGAACATCGGTTTGATCAATGGCAGCTAGCAAGAGATCAACAAATCGATGAGCATCTTCTCCGGATTCCTCACCTTCTCCTGAAAATCGGAAGATTTCTTCAAATTGATCCACCAACAACAGGAGCTTCTTACCTTTTGGTAAAACCGATCGAACCAATTGTATTAATCCTAACCGGTTTCGGTTCAAGGTCTCCATGCGATCGGAAACGCTTTGTTCATTGGCTACCAATTCGCCCAGATGCTGAATGGCATTCTCGCCGGGACGCATGATGCGGATTTCCCAGGAATCATCCTGCGTGAGTTTAGGCAAGACGCCTGCTCTAACCAACGATGATTTACCACTTCCGGAATTACCTACTACGGATACAAACCGATGAGAGGTGAGCTTGTTGAGGATTTCGTCGATGTGCCGTTCCCGTCCAAAAAACAGATGAGATTCAGATGCCTCAAACGGCCGTAAACCGGGAAACGGATTTAAAAATTTAGTCATTCAGCACGTCGCTTACCACGATAATCTGCTAAAATAGCATTTAGTTCGTGAAAAAACTCTGACAAATGGTTGTTGCGTACATTGCCATCGGAATATTGGCTATCTTGTTGATTCTGATACTGTTGCGCCTTGGATTGATGCGAAAGAAGATTCAAGAGCTCCGTTCTAAAACAGATTTTGCCAGTGCAGAAGAAGAGCCCATGATGGTCACTTTTGAGGGTGGTGCGGACTTGGAAAATGTGGCAACCAACTTCAATCGAGTGGTTAAAATGGTACTAGATCGGAGTGGAGAACGCTCTGAATTAATGCGCGATAGCAAGGAAAAAAATCGGCTGGATGCCAAGGTCAGGGAATTTGAAACATCGATGTCCAGCTTGACGGTGCTCACAGATATTGGCCGACGCATCACGGCCAGCCTGAATATCGAAGAGATCATTTCCATTCTGTACGATTACGTTCAATCTACCATGTTCGTTGACGGTTTGGAATTGTTGTACTTCAAGAATGAGGAAACAGTTTACCTATCCTATTCGCCTCAAAACGGTTTGACGCATCACAACGCAGGTGAGTCCCATCATCTTATGGAGTGGTCGCTCAGGAATAAGAAGGATGTATACCTGGACGATGCAAAACGCGATTACGGGCAGTATGTGGATCATCCCATCAAAACGCTTTCCGGAATGGAACCCGGTTCGGTGATCTGTATACCCATGATGATGCACGAGAAGGAGATTGGTGCGATAGCGGTATTGACATCCAATACATCGGCCTATAATGCCTATCACAAGGAGTTTATTCGAACACTTGCGTCCTATGTAGCCGTGGCCATTGATAACTCCAACGTATATCAGATCCTGGAACAAAACAAGGATGTCATTGAGCGGGAGAAAGCCAAATCTGAAGATTTGTTGCTCAATATTCTACCGGCGGAAGTTGCCGACGAGTTGAAGGAAAAAGGAAAGGCAACTGCCCGTAATTATGATAACGTGACCGTTTTGTTTACCGATTTTGTGAATTTCACCGGAATCAGCGAATCGCTCACTCCGGCTGAACTGGTTGAGGAGATCGACTACTGCTTCCGGGCATTTGATGAGATCATTGGACGGCATGGTCTGGAAAAAATTAAAACCATCGGAGATGCGTATTTGGCTGTTGCCGGATTACCCATGCCACAAGATAACCACGCAGCTCGCGCCATACAGGCGGCGGTTGAAATCCGGGAATTTATGGCACATCACAGTAAAAAGGCCGAGGCTAAAATCAAGCAAATCCGGATTGGATTGTCCAGCGGACCCGTTGTGGCTGGTGTGGTAGGGAACAAGAAGTTTGCCTTCGATATCTGGGGCGATACCGTAAATACCGCTGCGCGCATGGAACAACAAAGTGAGCCGGGTAAAATCAACGTAACCGGCTTTACGCAAGAGTTGATAAAGGATCAGTTTAAACTCACCTATCGGGGTAAGATCCAGGCGAAGAATAAGGGGGAGATTGATATGTACTTCGTGGAAGGTTAGTCGTGCTTTTTGAGCGCTCTGACAAACTCGTGAGACTTCCATGGCAGTGATCCGATCTATCGGGTATAATATTGCTCCTACTTACGTTTTGGACGGGCGAGCAGCTCAATTTCGATTGTAGGTGAACAATTCTTCTTCAGTTCGTCCGTCCTTTTGTAAGTACTTCCGAGATCACCATCATTTCACATTCACAATTTTTGATTTCCAACATGAGGTTCTAGTTTTGAACGGGCATGTGAACGATTTCTACCTGTACTGCTTACGGCGAAATGCCATTCAGGTATGATACGGCTCCGGTCGGGAGACCGGAGCTTTTCAGTTACTATGCTATCGGAATGATCGACGGGTAAACCTTACCCATTCAACACCAGATTCCAGTTCATGCGGATTTGTTCGGCCACAAAATGACAGTTGCAGTCGAAACTGTGTCCGTAAAGATGTTCTTCCTTGTGATCATGCAAATGCTCACCAATGTCTGAATGGTGGTGATTGCCTTCAATGAATTTGGAAATGTTGAGAATCAGCTTGTGCCGATGTGGTGGACTGCTCAACGTTTCGTGCGAAAAAGGATCCCAATGCTCCGAAAGGGTAGATTCAATCACATAATGAAGTTTCTGCCTTAAGGTTTCGGAGTAAGTTGACATAAAAGACGGGATATTTTGGACACGGGTGAAATATACAACGTTCACAGGGAATCGTAAAAAAAATGTGTGCGTTCCGTATCCCCCTAGATTGGTCCGAAGGTCTGCGTTGATGTTGGGATGTTCAGCAACAAATAGGATCCACCAAAAAGTTCGACCACACCATCAAATGCATCAAGATTGCCCTTCAAAATTTGACAATCTCCAATGCTTTCACATCCAATTAAAGGGAACCATCAATGCTGTATTTGAACCGGCTGAGTTGCACGAACACCATGGTTAGTAACCGTTAAATAATACATTCCAGCATTCAAATGCCCGGCATCCAAACGGATCAGGTTATCGGTGCTTCTAAACGTGTTTTTAGAATAGACAAGTCTTCCCACTGCATCATGCAACTGTATGTTAACCTCATCCTGATTATCAGCGTTGTTGAATGAAATGGTGAAACTACCGGCACTTGGATTGGGCTTCACGTTGAATACAGAATTTCCGAATACATCTTCAATGTTTGATTTCTTGACAACAAGAGATTGGGATGAGTCCAAACATTCACATCCATCCGCCGATCGGGCTAAAAGAGAGATTTTGTACGTTCCTTCTTCATCGAATGTAAACGTTGGGTCGCTGCCATTTGCAGTTCCCTCTTCATCGAATTGCCACAGATAAAACGGATATTCTGAACTGTCGGCATGGAAGATAAAGGTAAGTTTAGGCCCCCCCACCTGAGTAGTTGTAAAGCCACAATCGGGCGTTTCACTAACTCGTACAGAAATCGTTTTAGAATCGGTACATCCTCCTTCAACACTGGCTTTTAGGGTAACTCCGAAAATGGTTGTTTCGGAAATGTTATACAATTTGGTTGGAGAAATTAAACGAGATGTATCGCCATCGCCAAATGTCCAGAAATAGGTCACGTCCAGATTCCGTTCATTCGTGTTGTTCTCAAATTTGACCGAATCACCTTCGCAAACGTTTTGTGCACTTAGATCCACAATTGGTTGAATTATTACCGTAACATCCTTTTCGATGGATGATGAACATCCATTATCGCCTTGAGCGGTTAGTTTAACCGTGTACTTTTTTAAATCCTTGAATTTATGCGAAGGAGATTCATCCGTTGAATAGGCACCATCTCCGAATTGCCAGTTGTAAGTTACATTTACACCATCTGGTTCTGTGGTGGTATTCATGAACGCTGTTGGTTTGGCATCGCAGACCTGACCAAACGTGAAATCTGTCAAGGGACCGGGGACAATATCCAACACTTTGGTTATCGAGTCCACGCACCCAAATGGGGATATCGAATAAAGAGTTACCGAATTTTTTCCAGGTGTGGTAAACACATGTTTTAGGGTCCAGTCGGTTTCCTGACTACCATCATAGAAATTCCACCTTCGCCCTAACTTGCCACTTGATATCTTGGATATGTCGCTAAATTGAATTTCATCATTCGAGCAACTATCGTTGTAATTGAAATTGGCTACAGGTGAAGGAAATTGAAAGGCATTTCTGGCCTGTTTGTCTGTACATCCATTGCTGGAGCGGATAACTAACGTGACGGTATAGCCACCATTTTTGGCATACTCGTGTCTGGGATTCTTGCTGGTGGAGTGCGTTGAACTATCTCCAAAATCCCAATCATAGGTGAGCGTAGCACCATTCACTGTAGAGCTATCCGTAAAGATTACTTCATTCCCCTGACAAGCGTTATCAACTTTGAAATTAGCTACCGGATTTTCAGAGATTGTGACACAAATAGTGGTGTCGCTCGTAATGGAATAGACGTAGCTTTTGGTGACTAGTTTAACACAATAGGTGCCTGGTGCAGGGAAGGTGTGTACTGGATTCAGGTAATCTACTGAATCGCCATCATCAAAGTACCACTTGTATAACATTGAACCTGAATGAATGGTGGAGAGATTCGTGAATTGTACAGGTGTGCCATCACAAACAGGAGTCGTGAATTTGAAGTTTGGTTTTGGGGTTGGTGCAATTATGATGGATCTGCACATGCTTGAATCACACCCACTTTTCAAATCTTCAACCACAATGCAGATGGAAATAAGGCTATCCAGATAGCTCGAAGGCGGTGTTATGGACAAATAGCCATCAACTGTGGAAGTAGGTGCTGTTATGTTCCAAAACGAACTGATATTGTTGCCTTTGGCACTGGTAGCGGTAACGGATGCA
>JACJZW010000012.1 GCA_020635355.1 Flavobacteriales bacterium | reverse complement strand
TCTTGGAGGCTGCTTTCTCCTCCGAAGTCAAACGGGTAATCGCCGCAATCGATTGCGCTTCGGATTCGAATATTCCATTGGTCAGGTGAATCAAATCAGCACCTATACCATTCCAGGCAGGTACTTTGAATCAGCCCTGTACAGCAGACGTTACAGCTCCATGTTTGAGACCGTGGGGCTGTATTCCGCGTTTATGTGGATGAATAAAACCGAACGGTGGTACATTGATGTACAGTTCAATTTGCGATCTTCCGATATGCGCTATGCCGAATATCGATATGTACGATACGTCCCCGGGATCGGCATTCCCAAAGAATCCACTCGTGAGTGGTTCCAAAAATTGGGTATTGGAGTTGGTAGAGCCATTGGGCGAAAGTAGAATACACATTTGGGAAGTGGGCTATGCAGCGTTTTCGGGTTGGCGTCGATCTTTGAATTAACGAGATTCATCTGAAGTTCAGGAGGTGCGTTCGCAACCTGAGGCATTCGGATCAATCTGCCCGTTGTAAATTGAATCGATCTTCATGAAAAATCACTACCTATTCTTTGTTTTGCTTTGGCTGATGAGTCCCATGTATGGAACCGCTTCCCACCAGGTTGGCGGTTTTATTCAGTATGAGGCAGTGCAGGATTCTGTATTTGACGTTACCGTCACCTTTTACCGAAATTGTCGTGGAGTAAGTGCATCTAATCCAAGCAACGCAACGAAGTTAAAATGCTCCTCATCGTCAACCAGCCAAAATATTTCACTCACCTTGGTAAGCATTAAGGAAATCACGCGGATTTGTCCCTCTGTTACCCCAGGCTGCAATCCAAAGAACACGTACGGAACAGGGGACGGTTGGGAGGAACACATATATTCAACAACCATTGATTTTAGAGCGGCTCCATATCAATCGATGCTCGGATGTTCCCAGCTATATTTTGAAGTAAATCTGTCCGGCAGACCGGCTGACATCAACACCGGATCGGCTAATGAGACCCTCATCTTGCTTACCACCTTGGATCCATCAATCTATGCCTCCAACTCCTCACCTGTGTTTCGGGATAAACCCCGGTTCCGATATTGCTGTAATCGTTCCTACTACCTGGACAACGGTGCCGATGATCCCGATGGCGACTCCCTCAGCTATGCACTGATCTCACCCAAAACCGGCTATTCCACCTCGGCAAGTTGGAATACCGGTTATAGCGCATCTACCCCCGTTAAAGTGTACAATCCTGGTGGATCCGGAACCACAAATCCCAACACCATTCCTCCACGTGGATTCTATATTGACCCAACTGATGGATTCACCGTCTTCACCGCTACCAATTGCGGGGACATTTCCCCCATGGTAGTAGAAGTCACCGAATGGCGAAAAGATACAGCTGGTGCGTATCAAAAGGTAGGTATTACCATTCGTGAGAACCTGATGGTTGTGGGTCAATGTCTGGACAACAACCTACCCCAATTGGATTTGAATGCGTCATATAGTGTTTGTGAAGGCGATTCCTTTGAACTAAATATCCAATCATCCGATCAAGTCTATACCCCACCACCTCCAGCGCCCAAGCCAGATCCAGACACCGTTCGGATTTCGGTTTTTTCAAGCATTCCAGGGTATAGCTTTTCAACCGATAATGACACCTCCCTCTTTCAATCCGGGACCTTTGCATGGCAACCGGATTCAGGAATGGCGCGATCCACTCCATATCGGTTTACCGTGGTTGCAACCGATAACAATTGCCCTTTCCCCGGCACCTATATGCGCAGAGTAAATCTCTTTGTTCGCCAGAAACCTAAATCCATATTCAAGAGGGAACAAATTTCCTGCGGAACATATTCCATTGATGGCACACAGATTAAAGAAACCACTTCGAAAGTGACATACCGCATTTTGGACAGCGCAGGCAAGGTTATACAGGACACGGCAAATCATCGATTCGTGCGATCCGGAGGAACCCATTCCACCTATTTGGATGACACCCTGGTATTCTATAAGCAGGGAATATTTGTGATCGAGCAATCATCTGACAATGACGCCTGCATAACCTATCAGTACGACACACTTTTTACGTCCGGGAAAGTTGAACTGCTGCCTCAGACCAATGAAGAAATCTGTGCCACGTCATTTAATACGTACTCCATTTCATTCATCGGTGAAGAACGGATTAAATCGGTGTTCTGGGAATTTGGTTCAGCAACATCGGATAGTAGTTCTATCACCTTTAATCTCTCATCCGGATCAAAATTACTTCGTGTTAATGTGGTAACATTAGATGGGTGCCGGCATTTGGATTCTACTGAGTTGATGGCGGTTCAAATCCCGAAGATAAATCCTTTACGTGACACCGTCATTTGTAGCTTGGATTCCACCATATTTACGCTTACGGATACCAACAATCCAGGTTATAAGAATACCACCTATTTGTGGAGTACAAACGATTCCGTGAGCGCACTCGCAATTCAATCAAGTAACCCATATTGGGGTGAGATTCGCAATTTCTGTGGTTTTGATCGAGATAGTTTTATGGTTCAGTGCGATTCACTTTTCGGTATCGATCTCGGAGCTGATCAGTACGCATGTGATTTGGATAGCCTTTTTATTGGAGATGTTCAATCAATCCAGGGTGTACAGTATCAATGGAACACCAATGAAAAAGGATCAGGCATTTATGCGACTCAAACAGGCCGATATAACCTGGTGGCGAAAAATTCCTGCATGGTGCTTTCCGACTCGATTTATCTGTTCTTCGATCACACACCAACTATTCAGTGGTTGGATACCTCCTTCTATTGTGATCAAGTGAGTGACACCCTTCGAGTTTCACATCCAGGGGCCACTTTCCAATGGTCTGATAACAGCACCGCTGACTCTCTGATTATTTCGGAGCCTGGGCCATATTCCGTCATCATCCATCCCAAGGCATGCAAAAACCATAGCGTAAACACGTTTGCTAAAATCATTACAACACCGGTGGTAAACATTGGTAACGACACGCTTTTAAAACGTCCTTTTACCATTGTTCTGAATGCCTACCACCAAGACGCGACCTACCTATGGAGTACGGGGTCAACACAGTCATCTGTAAACATTCACAATTTCGGAACCTATTGGGTGCGGGTGACTAATTCCTGTGGAACCGTGTCCGATACGATAACCCTCAAGGATTTGGTTGGTGTTCAAGAATTGAATGGATTGAGGTATACAATTTTCCCAAACCCCAATTCAGGGACATTTCATCTGCAAGGTGAGGTTAATCAGCTCAATTTGACGTTGACCAATCAACTTGGTCAGGAGGTGCCATTTATTGGGGAAAATGAGGACGGAGGGCTTGCTATTCAACTGGTTGATGTGGCCCCGGGGATTTATTACTTGATTTGCCATCTCCCACATCAAGTGGCTCGATTCCCAATCCTGGTAGATTGATAGAATTCCCGTGAATGACCTGTTGACCACCAACCACCCAAGTCCAGAACCGCTGTATGATGTCCGGTTTTCGACGTCAAAACACGTTTCCGATTGACAATCCGAGCCAATTGGTGCTGTTCAAAACGTCGATGGATGAAGACATTTGCACCCCGCATTTGTGGGATGTAACTTCCAAAGGATGATTTCCGTAATAGATTTACAGACGAGTTCAACGCAATTCGTCGTAACTTACCCTCGCTATGGAAATAACTCTCTTACAAAATCCGGCTGCCTTCTGGTTGATGCTGGGAATTCTTTTGGCGCTCTCTGAATTATTTGTCCCTGGTTTGGTGATACTATTTTTTGGGCTTGGTGCGCTGATCACATCCGGTATTTGTTATGTAGCAGACATCTCCATTACCGCCCAGGTGGTGGTCTTTCTTTCCACATCCATACTCAGTTTACTGGTATTCAGAAGTGTGCTCAAGCAGCGTTTCTTCAGTGACACCGAGGAGAAGGATGAGTCCCTTAGCGGAGAATTTATTGGTAAAACGGCACGGGTTTCCAAGGTAAATGAAGACGGTAAATCTGGTCAGATAGAATTCCGTGGTACCGTGTGGAGCATTCAATCAGACGAGCAACTCCGTGTGGGTGATGTGATAGAAATCACCTCCAAAGAGAGCATTAAATTATTTGTAACCAAAAAGACTAATATCTAATTCATGAACATTCAAACTTACATTCTTTTAGGCGCAGCCCTCTTTTTCTTTATTCTATTGGTACGTACCATTCGCATTGTGCCACAACGGCAAGCGTATTTGGTGGAACGATTGGGTAAATATTCATCGACCTTGAATGCCGGCTTTCACATCATCGTTCCCTTCATTGACCGCATTGCCTACAAACATTCGCTAAAGGAACAAGCAATTGATGTGGACTCACAAACGTGTATTACCAAAGACAATATTGCGGTAGAAGTGGACGGTATACTGTATCTACAGGTTATTGATCCGGTAAAGGCCAGCTATGGTATTGATCATTATAAGTTTGCCTCGATTCAAATCGCCCAAACCACTATGCGTTCTGTCATTGGCAAGCTGGAGTTGGACACCACGTTTGAGGAGCGTGATGCCATTAATGTAAGTATTGTTGATGCCGTGGACAAAGCCAGTGACCCCTGGGGCGTTAAAGTAGCTCGATATGAGGTCAAAAACATCACACCACCTCAGAGCATCAAGGATGCCATGGAAAAGCAGATGCGGGCAGAACGAGAGAAACGTGCAACGATAGCCGAATCTGAAGGTGAGAAACAGGCACAGATCAATCGTGCTGAGGGAGAAAAACAGGAAAAAATTAAACACTCGGAAGGCGAACGTCAGCGTCGGATTAACGAGGCAGAAGGGCGGGCTTCCGAAATTGAAGCTGTGGCTGTGGCTACGGCTAATGGTATTAAGGCAATTGCGCAATCAATTGGTTCAGAGAACGGAGTTGACGCGGTTAACCTCCGCATTGCTGAACAGTACCTAAGTGAATTTGGCAAGCTTGCCCAGACCAATAATTCAATGATTATACCCTCAGATTTATCCGATATTGCTGGCATTATCGCTACGGCTACCAAGGTGATTCAAAAGGATCAGCCCAAGAAATGATCCAAGATTTCATGGACCAGTCGTATTTATTCACAAATAGTGTTCATGTCATCTACCTAATGTGATCATCTTTTTATCAAGGTGCGTAGGAACCCCCTTACATTTGCCACGAATTGGCTCAGTGTACAACGTGCCCTGTACATGTACGTAAAGAATGGAAAAGGAATTAGAGTACAAGCCGCGGATACTTGATCTAACGATAGAAGAGGATAAAACCTTTTATACCTCAATCCGATCGTCATCCAATCTGGTGGATCAGCTTGACGGACAGTTGATGGAATTCATCAAAATGAAGTATCCGAAGGATGATCTTACGGCAGATTTTATTCAAGTCAAAAAGGACGAGATACTGGGAACGAGTAATCCAGAGCACTTTGGTCTCTGGATATACTATCCTTGGTCAGGCAATTTGGTTCACACCATGCCCAAGTCCGAATTCATTCAATTGCGAACAATTCGAAATCGATATAAGATTACCAATGAAGAGCAGGAACTTCTCGAACAAAAAGTCATTGGCATAGTTGGCTTATCTGTTGGGCAATCCATTGCACTCACTATTGCTTCAGAGCGCATTTGTGGTGAGTTACGAATCGCTGATTTTGACACACTTGAGCTCACCAATTTAAATCGCATAAAGGCGGGCATTGACAAAATAGGCATGCTTAAAACCGTGATTGCAGCACGGGCAATTGCAGAAATCGACCCTTTCATTAAGGTGGTCTGTTATCATGACGGCATTACAGACAATAACATAGAACACTTCCTGAATCATCCATCGAAACTGGATTTATGTATTGAGGAGTGTGACGGATTTTATGAAAAGTTCAATATTCGAATCAAATGTAAAGAACTCGGAATCCCAGTGATGATGGACACCAGCGACATGGGTTTGTTGGATATTGAACGGTTTGATTTGGAACCCGAACGAGAAATCTTCCATGGACTAATCCAGGTGGACGATCTCAACGCCCTCAGGAATTTGACCACTGACGAGAAGATACCATACTTGTATAGTATTATTGATGAGACTCAGATGTCGACAAGACTTAAGGGCAGTTTAATTGAAGTTGGTGAATCCATTCGAAGTTGGCCGCAACTTTCCTCTGCTGTAACATATGGAAGTGGCATGACTACCGATGTTGCACGAAGGATTTTGCTTGGTACGCATTGTTCATCCGGCAGATATTCTCTAGATGTTGAGACACTGATCACCCAAGGATCAACTCAAGAATTACCGATAATTCGTCATGTAGAAACCTCATTATCTTCTGACAAGGCTTCGATCCCTGAGTTAGCCACCGTTTCGATTGACTCCAATAATATTACTCGTGAACTTATCAAAAAGCTCATTTCCGACGCAATTCTTGCACCGTCTGGGGGTAATTCTCAACCTTGGAAGTGGGAATTTGACAATGGTCAATTATTTCTTTTCATGGACGAATCCAGATATAGCCCCTATACTGATATTAATCAATGGGGTGCATATTTGGCGCTGGGGTGTTCAGCAATGAACCTGAAACTTTCATGCTCGCACCACAATATTAAAGTAGTTGAGAAAAATAACTTCAACACAGATCATTGTAAAATATTCGAATTAACACCCAATAACTCAAATACTTTCACAGATACGAGCGGGCTATACAACGAAATATGCCGGCGACAGACGAATCGAAACAAGAGCGATGGGCAGAAAATTAATCAAAACATCATTGACGAAATAAATGACCTTAACTCTACCAAATTGGCGTCAAAGGTAACGATACTTTCAGATAAAAAAATTATTGAAAAAGTATCTGATTTACTTGCTGAAGCTGATGTCATACGTTTTCTAAATAAATATTTGTACGACGAACTTATGGATGAAATTAGGTGGGACAAAAAATCGGCGATTCAAAGACCATGGGGCGTTGAACTTGATTTGTTCGACCTAACTCCAAAAGAACGTATTGGATTTAACATCGCAAACAGTTGGAATGTAGCTTCATTTGTAAAAAGGATTGGTGGTAAAGCATTGGGCGATTTAACAAAAAAGCAAATACTCGATTCTTCCGCACTGTCCTATATCAGTATTTCAGATTTAACACCTGAGGCGTTTTACAATGCCGGAAAATTGGTTCAACAACTTTGGTTAAAATTATCATCTCACAATGTTGCAGTTCACCCTTTCGCCGCACTGAGTTATTTCATTATTAGACACCACCTGGGTGAAACTCACTTCTTTTCCGAAGATGAAAAGTCTTTGCTGAATAATCTTTCCATGGAATGGTCAAAATTATTTGGCTTAAAAGAAGGTGAATTTACAGTGTTCTTCTGCAAATTATCCTACGCCCCTCGGGCAGAAATGTCTCAACGCATTCCAGTTGATCAGGTACTCACTTTTAAATAGAAGTAGGCAACTAGTTCGGTTTTTCACGCTTCTTGGAATTGAAACAGTTTCGCTTGGTCTTCACTTAATTGAAAATCAAACGAATAACCTACCTTTAACGTACAAAACACCTCGACGTGCAATGTGCTTATGAAGTTCGGCAACATACGATATTGGAACACACTTCTTCTATCGATTGGATGCCTATGTGTCTGGAGTCACGCTCACGCACAAAAGTTTACCAATTCCGGAACCGATTTCTGGCTGGCATTCCCGGAATTCTATGACCTCGCCTCCGCAGAATACATCATCTACCTATCATCTAACAGCCCCACTAACGGTACGGTAGAGATACCCGGAACCGGCTATTCCAAGACATTCTCTACCATAAATGGTCAGGTCACCAAGGTCTCACTGCCGTCAAACGATGCAACAATCACTGCACAGGAACAGGTACTCAATCGAGGCATCCATGTAACCTCCGTACGTCCAATTTCGGTGTATGCCGGAACCATCCATAATGCACGGAGTGAAGCATCCCTAGTCCTTCCGATTACGTCCATCGGGACGGATTATCGCATCATGTCCTATCCCACCCAAACCAAAAGCAATGCCCTCAGAAAATCAGAATTTATTGTGGTGGCAACGAAGAATGGTACAACCGTACAGATCACTCCTTCCTGTAACACCAGCCAAGGCCGTCAGGCCAATCAACCATACACGGTAAACCTCAATCAGGGCGACATATTCATGGTTCAGGCTGATGCACTGGGCGATGACTTGACCGGCACTCAAGTACGATCCCTCGGATCCGACAAACCTATATCGGTATTTGGGGGACATGTATGGGTACAAATTTTATGTGGAACCAATGCAGATCCACTCTACGAACAGATGTTTCCGGTACCCACTTGGGGGAAGTCTTAAATCCTTTTACCAACCCCAACATCTGGAAAGGATGTGGCTCGTATTCTGGCAAACTCAAACAATACCACCGTCAACCTAAACGACTCAACCGCGGTAACCCTTCAAGCGGGAGATGTTCATGAATTTGTCTATACATCTCCTACGATCATTGAATCTAATAAAACTGTGTCCGTTGGAATTTTTACCATTACCGCAAATAACGGTTGTAGTAACAGCAAGAATGGTGATCCGTCCGTGATCATGATCAATCCCAACGAACAGATGCTGTTGGATTCCATTACTTTCTTCACAGTTGACGATTATGCCATTGCCGAAAGTTTCATTCACGTGGTCACCCGCACATCAGATACCTCAACCATCACCCTAAACGGCACCCCGGTCACAAATTTCTCAATCCTTTCTGCCGATTCTTCGTACGCCTTTTCCTCCTTCAAGGTTCCCGCAGGATCGTACCAATTAATCACGGAAGGTTGTGGTTTTCTGGCCTATGCCATTGGCCTGGGAAGTGCAGAATCATATGCTTATGCTGCCGGAGTGTCGCTGGTTGACCTGGATTGTGAGCCATCGTTTGAGCCCGTGAGCCTGACCTGCAAGGAGTTAACAGCAGGCGCTGATATTCGTTTTACGGCATGTCACAATCGGTCCAATTTCACTTATTCATGGCAGTTTGGCGACTCCACATCGGCATCTGGGGCTGCCGTAGTTAAGTCGTTTAAACAACCGGGGGATTACCCAATCCGACTGATCACCCAATCACCGTGCATTGCTGATACGTCTACCAGAATCATCACTATTAAACCGTCCATTTCTTCGTTGGATCTTTTCCCGGACACCATCATATGCAATAATCCCAATGGTATAGAGCTCTCTACATTCCATCCGCAATTTGCCTCCTGGTTGTGGGAAGATTCAAGTACAAATGCCAGGAGAACGGTTTATTCCCCCGGAACATACATCGTGTTTATAACAGACACGTCTGGCTGTTCCTTTACAGACACCATTCAGGTTGACCCCACCCCAAATCCGTCCGTACATCTTGATTCTGCCTATCGGCTTTGCCCAAACGATCCCCTCATTTTGGAAGCCCCGGAAGGATACACTTACAGATGGCAGGGCACCGTGACGGATTCAACCCGACAAATTTGGATTCAAACCACCGGTACTTATTTGATCCATATAGAGGACTCTCTGGGCTGCTATGATGAAGACTCTACCATCGTCTATTCCGAACTATCCGGGGCGGATTTATTCATCCCCAATGTCTTTACACCTGGAAATGACCATACTAATGATCTATTCTTTATCCCCATCTCCAACTTTTCCAGCACCTACTTCCGGATTTATAATCGCTGGGGTGAACAAGTTTATCAAGTTGGACCCAATGAGGATGTGGCATGGGACGGAACAGTAGACGGATACCACCTTCCTCCCGGAACCTACTTCTGGATGGCAGAAATAGGTAGTAAATGCAAGGATTATCAAAAATTAAGCGGTACAGTAACCCTGATTCGATAACTGGTTTGTATCACCTCCCGCTCTTAGCCTTGCAATCCGAAAGAATCTTTACAAATCATTATAATGAAGCAACCATTCCGTCCTAACGGACTTCTTCTATATAACCAAATTTCATGAACCTCCGCCATCTCAAACATTTAATCACAGTACTTCTGTGTTGTTCAATCAGTGTGGTTAAGGCCCAACCCGATTGCAACAACTTGTTTGTGAACGGTGACTTCAAGCAAACTGATTCCGTTAACTGCAGAACAGTGGGATTTCAGTCGGACATGAAATTGGATTGTGTCCCAAGGGTTGAAGGCCCCGGATGGATCTTCATTGATGAGACCGGTAAACCTTGGAATGGTGGATACTGGGGCGGCGTTTCGGATCATACTCCAGGTGGCGGAACAAATGTTCTGATGGGCGATGGCTCTACCGATACCGTGGTGGTTTGGCATCAATCCGTACAAGTGATTAAAGATGGTATTTACGAATTCTCCGTTTGGTTCATTAACGCCAATGTGAATGGCAAATATTCAGGGGCAACATCGTTCTTTGAAATCAGGACAGATAGTGCTACCGGCCCTATCATCCTTTCAACAGGCCGAATTGGTAAACTTACCCCGTGGACTCAATATACCGGAAGCTATACAGCACCAGTAACCGATACAGTGGGCTTTTACATTGTGAATTTTGCTGTTGAAAGTGGTGGGAATGACTTCGGGATTGATGATGTTCAATTGAGGTGTGTCACCATACCGGAACCCTGTATTCAAAGCCAACACGAAACGTTTTCCGTTTGCCGCGGTGACTCCATTCAATTTCCAATTGAACCAGGCGGCTCCAACCATGAATGGAATACGCAGCGTTGGTTAACGTTCGATACGCCTTCGCTTGCGATCAGTTCTCCGGACTCCTCGATCCGGTATATCCACACCTATACAGATGACACGCTTTGTGAGCACACGGACACCTTTGATGTACAGGTGCTTACATTACCGAATCTGAAGGTAGAAGAACATATCATAGATATTTGTCTAGGTGACGAGGTTCAGCTCAAAGCCACAGGTTCCGAATCGTATGTGTGGTGGCCTGAAGATCAACTTTCAGATCCATCTTCTGCGAGCCCAACTACAACACCTTCGCAGCCAACGACTTATTATGTCACAGCATCACTTAACAATGGATGCACCAAGACTGATTCCGTTTATGTACACACACAAAATTGCTTGTGCCAGGTATTCATCCCAAATGCCTTCACATTAAATCACGATAATCTCAATCAAAGCTTTTATCCCATCACCAATTGTGAAATCACCAGCTATCACCTGTGCCTGTACAATCGTTGGGGGGAAAAGCTCTTTGAGACGTTTGACATAAATGAAAAATGGACGGGTTGGTATCGAGGCAACTGGGTACCCATGGGAGTTTATTTTTATACGATTGAACTTGGCTACCCCGCGAACATCAGTGGACGGCAAAATCATTTCTCGGGTGTAGTGCACGTCTTGAAATAGACGTTCATATATCGGAGTCGAACCATTTCCATTCAATTGAGTGAATCGATGTTCATGAACATCGGGATCTATCATTCGTTCGATTGTCCTGACCAAAATCATATTCTGCCGAACACCTCATCATCTTTTTTGAGTAGCCACCGGACTTCCTTTGCACGCGTACATCAACCTCGAACAAAAAGACGCTGCAATGCCCAGATATCACGCACTCGGCAAGATCCCCCATAAACGACACACCACCTTCCGAAAAAAAGATGGAAGCCTTTTTCAGGAAGAACTTTTTGGCACGGCTGGTTTCGCAGGTATGTCGTCCCTGCTCTATCACCACTACCCTCCAACCTGCGTAAAACAATTCGATGAACCGGTAAATGTTCGTCCAAAAGTTGCGCTGGAGGACAATATGCGCGCCATGAGTTTCAAAGGGTTTGACCTACCACGAGAAGCCGATTACCTTAAAAGTCGAAAGACTCTATTCGTCAACAACGACATGCACATCGGCCTCGCTGCTCCGGAATCATTTTCTTCCGACTATTTCTTCAAAAACGCGGATGCAGATGAAATGATCTTCGTTCACGAAGGATCCGGAATGCTTAAAACCATGTACGGGAGTCTTCGCTTTGAATACGGGGATTACCTCATTATTCCGCGTGGAACCATTTATCAAATCGACTTTGACACCACTCAAAACCGATTGCTTCTGGTGGAGAGCTTCAGTCCCATACTAACACCCAAACGTTATCGCAACCACTTTGGGCAGATGCTGGAACACTCCCCTTTCTGCGAACGGGACTTCAAACTTCCCCAAAACCTTGAAACTCATGATGAATTAGGGGAATTCAAAATATACATCAAAAAGAAGGGAATCATGTATTCCTATATTTATGAGAATCATCCGTTTGATGTAGTTGGATGGGATGGCTTCAACTATCCGTATGCGATCTCCATATTCGACTTTGAACCACTAACGGGTCGGATTCACATGCCTCCGCCAATTCATCAACAATTTGAAGGCAACAACTTCGTGATCTGCTCCTTTGTTCCACGCTTGTACGACTACCATCCAGATGCCATTCCCGCTCCTTATCACCATAGTAACGTAGATGCCGATGAGCTTCTGTATTACGTTGATGGCGATTTTATGAGCCGAAATAACATACAAAAAGGACAAATCACTCTGCATCCAGGTGGCATTCCCCACGGACCTCACCCGGGCGCCATTGAACGAAGTATCGGTCAAAAAGAAACCGGAGAACTGGCCGTTATGATTGATCCATTTAATCCGGTATCCATCACCGAGGAGGCCCTCAAACTAGAAGTCAATTCGTATTATCAATCCTGGGCGCAAATGACCCCCGCTTAATTATATCAGCTATGAAAGACTTGAAAACCGTACAAAACTTCAATTACGGATTAGAAAAAATCTTCCCCGAAGCCGACGACTTCCTACCCATTCTTGGGACAGATTACGTTGAATATTATGTTGGCAATGCCAAACAAGCTGCACACTTTTACAAGACAGCCCTGGGCTTTCAGTCTTTGGCATACGCCGGATTGGAAACAGGATTGCGTGACCGCACATCCTACGTAGTGGTTCAGGATAAGATCAAATTAGTGTTTACCACTCCAATGCCCGATGGCAGGGAAAGTGAAGTTGCCAAGCACATCAGCAAACATGGAGATGGGGTCAGAACCATTGCCCTTTGGGTTGATGATGCCCGGAAAGCATGGGAAGAAACTACCCGCAGGAGAGCGGATTCATACTTTGAGCCGTATGAGGAATCCGACAACGACGGAACCGTTGTTCGCTCCGCCATCCGGACATATGGAGATACTATACACGTCTTTGTTGAACGCAAAAACTATAACGGTGTCTTTCTTCCTCAATTCGAAAAGTGGAACTCCCATTACAATCCCACTTCATGCGGATTAAAATACATTGACCACATGGTGGGCAATGTGGGCTGGGGCGAGATGAATGTGTGGGCCAAGTTCTACGCTGAAACAATGGGTTTTGCCAATTTGATCACATTTGATGATAAGGACATTTCAACTCAATACACCGCATTGATGAGCAAGGTGATGACGAATGGAAATGGTCGGATTAAATTCCCGATTAATGAACCGGCAGAAGGCATTAAGAAATCTCAGGTGGAGGAGTTCCTGGACTTTTATAACGGCCCCGGTTGTCAGCACATCGCCGTTGCAACCGATGATATTGTCTTTACCGTGAGTGAGATGAACAAACGAGGAATTGAGTTTCTGTATGTTCCGGGTACGTATTATGACACCGTAGCCGACCGGGTGGGCGAAATAGCCGAAGACCTCGAATTGCTTAAAAAACATGGTATTATGGTGGACCGGGACGACGAAGGCTATCTCCTACAGATCTTCACCAAACCCCTTACGGATAGACCAACCCTCTTCTTTGAAATCATCCAACGAAAAGGCGCGCAGTCCTTCGGGAAAGGAAACTTCCAGGCCTTGTTCGAATCCATCGAAGCTGAACAAGCCAAGCGGGGAACGCTGTAATAATGAAGAGTTTCTCCCAACGGAATTATTAGCCTTTAACCCTATAACGATAAAATCCCTTCAACTCCGTTGAAGGGATTTTTTATGATCTTCACCCAATAATTGGAAAGCTGCTCTTGATCGGGTTATCGCGATAGATTCAAATTGATTTCACAAGCCGAACAATTCTTTCCACCGCAATCAGGTGAAAACCGAATGGTGTACTTTTCACTTCGCCTTGAGAGTCCTTTGAAGTCGTAACTAAAATTCCTACCTGTTCCAGATTGCTGCACCTTCCCATCCTTTAGTATTTCCCATTTATAATGAGCACTACAATTGGCTGGAGAACAACTCACGACCGGTCCTGTAAAGGTGAGGCTTCCACCTTTCATTTTACCTGAAATGGTAGATCCGCAGTTTATAATCCGGCTGCCCGTTGGAGTGGAATTATTCAATCCGCGAACGAAAACAAATTTGGTCCCGTCTTTACAATCACAGGATTCCCCGACATCCTTCGTAGAAAGATCAATCACAGAACAAGTAGGCACCTCGCACATGTTACAATTGGCATCTTTCCAGACGATTTTAGAACAAATCTTCACGGATGTTGCGCAACACGGAATATCCGATGCCGGAGGTAAGATATATCGCACCTCAACTTGATCCCCTGATTGGAGCATAGCTCCTCTGGAACTAGACCAAGCAACTTCCCTGAAGTTACCATCGGATTGCCCGCTATTACCTGTATTGGGGACTGATTCCTGAAGGTAAAGACCTTTTTCCCCAATTACCTTATTGCCTCCCATTAATGTGCCCCATTGAAGGGGTTGGTTCATACATTGAACACACCCTTCATAGTTCGTTACGAATTGGATGTCGGTGACAACCACACGCATTTCCGTTATTGGCATTACGGCATCCTTATGCACGACGTAAGTTTCCTGAGCCATGGACACGACGGTACCATTCACAACGGTTTGGGTGATTGGAAGTGGGTTGGGAGTCCCGGCAGCATTGTAAATATCAAGATTGGTCTGGCAGCAGGTGCTAGCCGAACATGGTGCCTCACACGTGCAAATGGTAAAATTATCAAACCACCATTGTTCTGCTGGATTGGCCCCTTCATCCAGAAAGAATGCCAGTCCGGTGGTGTTCTGTATACAACTGTTAAATGCCTGAATTTGGGTCAGCGTGTATGTTCCGCCGGGCGAGATGTACCATGATCCGAATGAATTAGAAGGTAGGGTCAATGTGGTCTCATCTGCAAGTTCAAGTGGCACTACTATGGTATGAGGTCCGCTACCTGAAACAACCTGATTGGCCGTATTGAGCACAAAACTCGCTTTAAAACTGGAATTAGCAGGGTCCGGACCGTTGTAAATGGTAATACTTCTGGAGGTCGTGAGGCTATTGGAACTGCCCGCAATGTATTCCACATCATATCGAAATTCACAGCGTCGGTCAGCAACCAGATTTTTAGGAAAAATCTGATTGTTGTATAACCATGACGCTCCGCTTCCATCAACTGCATTTAATGCGGTGCTCCCATTCCGCTTGACCGTTCGGATTCCGCTGTGATTGATGCCAGTCCAACTCCCGGGTTGATTTCCTTGATAGGATTCAAAATTTTCGATGGTATCACAACTCGCAGCTTCCTGGTAACACTTTGCTTGGGTAAAACCTGCATTCAACAGAATATATCCGATTAACAACGGTAGTCTTCTTAAAACTCCGTGCTTGATGTATGTATGTTTCATTTTGTAATTGCTTAATTGGTTAACTAGTTCTTTGGAGTTTGATCCTCGGATGTTTCGGATACCTCACCTGACTTAAGATCGGACTTCAGTGAGTAGCATCGCACATAGGAACATGACTTGCATTGGACATCTGTGAAGGTGTATCGCACACACACGGTGTACGTGCCGGTGCAACAATCCAAACCCCGGATTCCAGGTAGATTTATGAGCAGCTTGAGCCGTTGACTTGAAGAAAAATCTACCCCATCCGGATCACTTGCACACCATGTAAAGCTGTTGCCATAGTCATCCTGATTCTCGTCAAACAACTCGCCCATGCCATCGTTTTGCCATTTGGATGATTGAGTGGTTATCATTCCTGAATTGCCAAACCGGCTGAAAAGCCCCATCTGATCATCATGTTTGGTACATGTGTAGCAATCAGGATAATTTACGTCCTGGTTCATATAAATGATTTCGGCTTTCAACTTTTTAATATTGGACGAACCTGAGATGGTGATATCCTGGGTAATGGAGGCATTTGCCCGATCACTCGCGATAGCAGAAACCTGAGCCTTTGTCACATCAATCTTCCAATCATCACACATGGTGCATACGCAGTTGGGCAAACTATCCAAAGACACTTCATTCATGCTGATTGCCGGTGCATTATTATTGTGATACATCACTTCCACCAATGCTTGTGACGCACCTATTGGACGAGTGAAAGCGATGCAAGCGGTAACTGAAGTATTGGGGTTCAACACACCGGGTTGATACACGGTTCCTGTACCTGGACAAGCAACAAAAGTGGCATTCACCGGTGACGTCCCATCCAGATTCTGAAGAATAAACGGGGTGTTTTCTATGGTGATCGCACCGGTATTGTTGGCAGAATTGCTCAGCAGCACTTGTCCGGTGTAATGCACCTTTCCCTGGTTATCGAAAGCCGGATCCACACATGAAATGTTCTGAAGTTGAATATCCAAACCTGATTGAATTGTCTTAAGCGTGAATGGTGTTGACTTCAACCCCGAATTAACCTCGGTAACCGTCCAGGTATATTTCCCGTCCATCTTTGCTCCTTTAAAAACTTCTTCAAACGAAACCTGAGAGCTGGATGTGTAGGCGGTAAACGATTGAGGATTTCGGGATAATGAGGTCACCACTACTTTGTACATGGCCGGAACACCAGGTTGGGGATTCACATGTTTCCACTTAAAGTGTTTAAACGGCTTTCCCGCCTGATATACGGCACCGTTTTCTGGATACTTCAGCACGAGTGCTGCTGGTTTTCGATTTTTGGCCTTAGGCGTATAGGTTAAACCAACATTGAGGTTGAAATAATTTGGAGTAACATACTCCTCCACCATCGGTGACTCCAAAGCCAATCCCGCATTAAACGAACCTCTGGGATATGCATTTGTGAGATCTCGATACTCATAGATTATCTTGGCAGACGTATAGACATACTGTGGGTTGATAAAGAAATTCAGATTTTGACCCACACCAAAATAGAACCGTGCTCCCGTTGTTACTCCAAATGCGGTCTTGCGTTGTGCTGGCATATTAAATAACAATCCGGATTGAATGTTGACATAATTTAAGGTAGATGACGCACTTGGTGATTTTACCGTGCTTACCCCAGCTTTAGTATAAAGAGTATAGGAAAACGATGAAGACGCAGATGGTGTAAATCGCCACCACGGTCCAATACCCAAGGTGGTGGTTGCCCAACCGCTTCTACTTTGAACCGCAGTAATTGTATAATTGGGTCCTGTTCCCGTCTCGGGAAGATTGAGGTAGGAATTTGGCCATTTAAACGAATTGATTTGGCGGTTAATGTCTAGCCCCCAGCCAAAATGTGCAGACTGGGCATAATCAGCGGAGACACCAAGATTAAGGCCCAACTTCGCAAACTCTCTGAACTTACCAATTGGAAATGATGGACCCGTATAAATGGTTACCGAATGTCCCGGAAGCCCAGGTGTAAAGCCATCTAAAGACTTTTGCTGCGCATTTGACGAGAGGTAAGTACTTAGCAGAAATAATACTCCTAATACTGTTCTTGTTTTTTTCATAATGGTACTTTAAGTTGTTCTTCATTCAATCTGAGTACTGAGGATTTACTCCTGATTTGAATGGTTTTTACAGCTTTGTACCATTGGTTTACCAAAACCTAACATGAAAATTAAAAATGGATATCGGGTCAACACGGAGGGCAGTGCGTCAAGGCCGGGAAAAATCCTGGAAATCAAAATAATTGCCAATGAGCAAAGGCTCAGAAGGCTAACTTTCTAAGCGGGCTATTTAGGGATTTTTGAAGATGAGATGCACGGTTGATGATGGCCTCATCATCTGACTCACGAACAATTCGACTTAAAATTTCTTTCGTCTTATCTTCCTGGTTCAACTTCAAATAGGTTAAAGCCAGATACCATTGCCCCTCCCAATAATACATGTCATTTAATGATTCGAAAACTCCAAGCGCATTTTGATAATCATCCATGAGCAACAAACAATTGCCATAATAAAAAGCAGCCGTTTGATTATCCGGATCAGTATCCATAATAGACTTAAACCGATATGCTGCTTCATTGTAATCGAAAAGGTTATAAAACGAAATGGCCTGTTCCAAATCCGTGATTGAGTCGTCTAAATTGGTAATTTCATCAGCTAACGGTGAAAAACTGCTACTATAAAGGTTGTCATTGTTAAACCGTTGAGCATAAAACACCAGACCAACGAATCCAACTATAATCACTGCCACTGCTGCGCGTATCCATGAAGTTCCGGATCGTGACCGAAGTGAATGATCCAAGGCTCGAATTTTATCAGTGAGTTCTTTTTGAGCATTGAGTTTTGTGACCTTTATGGCACGCTCGGTTAGCAGGACCTCTTTCTTAAATGCTTCATCATTTTCGAAAAGTTGATCAAACTCAATCGCATCGGCATCGCTTAATGCGTTGTCGAAAAAACGTTCAATTAGTTGTGTCCAGCGTTCTTCCATTAGTCAAAAAGTTCGGCCACTTTAGGATTGTCAGCAAGGATTTTTCTCAACTCCTTCAGACACAAGTTTTTTTTATTCATGACAACTTGTGGACTGCTGTATGCAAGCATTTGGGCGATTTCCGACATAGAGTAACTGTAAGCCCACAAGTTCAGGACTTCTCTGCATTTATCCTTCAGTCCATCCAACAGAAATTCCAGATTATGACGAAGTTCCTTTGTCAAGACCGTTTCTGTATAAATCACCTGACCTTCTGCCATTTCGGATTCCTCCCACTTCTGATGTACCATCATTCGCTTATACTTTTTAAACCAAATACCCTTACAAATAGAGGTTAGGTAGGTCCCCAGACTACTTTGTCCTTTGTACGTTCCGTTACGAACATTTAACAGTAACGCAGCCAGTCCTTCATAGAAGGCATCTTCGGATTCTTCCCGACTGTTACTGAGTTTCTCAAGATAGGATTTCACCTTAGGTCCGTACTCAAGTATAAGTTGCCTTGTGGCATCGTTCAAGCGTGATTCACCAATCCGAATCCATGACACCAGCGTGTCATCATCTATTTTCTGCCGCTTCCTGAACATTTGTACTTCAGAACAAAAATTTCTAACAAATTAATGCGCATTGGAGTAAGAGAAAAATTCTTTCATGCACAACGAGCCACCCGTAAAGACACAACTCATGTTATGTTTTTGTCTGCAGATGTACCATTCAGTAAAAGCACAGTATAACAATTTTAAATGGTACAATGAAAAAGCTCACTCAACTCTCAATTTGCTTAATGTTAAGCTTGTCCGTTTTTGGACAAGGCGAATTTGTAATTGAATTTGACCTCGCAAACGAAACCATCATCAAAACGGGTCCGAAGGTAGAAGGACTCACCTGGATCTATCCCAATGAACGGACCTTTGATCAAAACAATGGAAGATTTATTCTAAACAGTTCAAACTCCAGTGACGATGGCATACGACTGTATTCTGTGAATACCTCAGATGGCAGCACCCAATACAACCCTCCGTTGGGTATTTCCATTAGCACCTTCCAATACAGCAATGCAACCAACACGTTGTATGGACTTGAACAGGACAATCCGAATGGGGTAAAATATCTGGTTTCCATCAATCAGGTAAATGGATCCACCGCACGCATCGGCAATTCAATTCCAAGTTCTGCCGTGTACGTTGGAAACCCAAGCGCCTTTGATGAAACCAATCAAGTGTTTACGTTTATCGCTCCTAATTCCGGTTCGTCTCCCATCCTCTATTCGATCGATGTTTCGGATGGGACAATTATCTACAACTCAACCATATCCCTGGCCACCGGGACGGTCAGTCAGAATATCATGCACATTGATTACGATAATTCTACCGGTACCTTGTACGGATTCCTGCAGGATAACGGTACCGGGAAATACCATCTCATCGAGATCAACCCGGAAACTGCCGCCTTCACTACCATTGGAACAGGAACAACGGATGCATCCGCTGATGGTAGCGGAACCATTGATGAAGTGAACCAGGAATTTATCTATCTGTACCGCAGAAGCCCGGGAGAATATTCCGTGGTTCATCTTGACATGTCAAACGGAAACCAGAATAATAAAATTGATGTTGGTCTGGCCAATACCTCAGACAACTTGTACGGAATAGAGTATGACCACAATCAGGAAAAACTATTTGCCTATCACTGGGAATCGGTCAGTTATGAGGAGCTCCAAACACAGTGGGTTCAAACCAGCACACCACCAAACGGTTCGATTTGGGCGCTTGAAACCATCGGCACCACGATCTTTGCAGGAGCCACCAACGGTGGAGTGTATATGTCTGCGGATCAAGGTGCTTCGTGGACTCAGCGAAACGGTGGATTAACAAACCCTAGGGTGTATTCAATGGTGGCACATGATGGTAATCTGTTCATTGGCACCGGAGGTTCTAACGCAGGTGTGTACAAATCTGCCGATATGGGGGCATCCTGGACAGACATAACCCCTACTAATTTCAATTCCACTTCAGACATACGGGATCTTGCGGTATACAGTGATAAAATCTACATTGGATCACAAGGTGATGGCATCTATGTTTCATCGTTGACCAACATCAGTTCAGCCACCTGGTCCAACTTCAACACCGGATTACAGGAAAATCACATCAGGTCGTTGTTTGTTGATGGCAACACACTGTATGCTGGAACGTACGGGGAAGGCGTATGGAAAACCGACGTGGATAACGTCAACTGGACCCTTACCTCCAACACCATGGTTTCCTCGTCAGATTATATTCAGACCATTGATGGAAACGGCGATGCGCTTTTTGCCGGTAATATATCCGGCTTGCCTGTTTTATATCACTCATTGGACAACGGTGCAAACTGGGTTACATCAAGTACCTCCGCCTTTCTGGATAAACCGGTGTATGCGATAACCCATGATGCCGCCCATGTGTACGCGGGAACAGAAGGTGCCGGCGTTTTGATATCGGAGGATAATGGTGCACACTGGTTCACCTTTAACCAGGGTTTTAAAGATGAGAATAACCAATGGTACTGCAATCAGATTAATGTTCGCTCCTTTGCTTTTGATGGTGATTTCATATACGCTGGTACCGATTGTGGTATCTGGAAGCGATCCATGGAGGTTTCAGGAATCAAACAACCTGTTCCGGCATTACAGATTAAGGCCTACCCAAATCCGGTAAAGGACATTCTGTTGTTGGACCTGAACGAGAAGGCCAACTTTCAGATTACAGATATTCAGGGTGTGATTCACGCATCAGGTAAGGCACCCTCCGGACAACATAGCATTGATGTGAACGCCCTTTCAGAAGGAATATACATCATCCGGTTCAGCAGTGGACCCAAGGTAACGTCCATGAAATTCATTAAACTCTGATCATTCTGCAACCTATTTGGTAACTCTCCTAATATCAGGCAATTCTATCTATATTTGAGTGTTACCGCTATTTACTTAACCAAAACATCAAATATGAAATCATCATTCTTTGTCCGTACATACCTGGTATTTCTGGGGATGTTTCTCGGCGCCTTCAGTTCATTTGGGGATCCACCACCACCTCCTCCTTCAATTGAATTCACGCCCATGAACGGAGGGTATCAATTCAAAATCACCCCTCCAAATCTGTACGAATACTCCACCGATCCAAATGCGGAAAGATATGAGTACATGTGGTATACCGATGAAGGTAACATCAGCAGTGAAGAAGAACCAATTTTTCATTTTGCTACTTCAGGTACACACGATGTGACCCTGGTGCTGGTACCACGGAAAAAGCCCGAGTCTACACCAACCATCTCGGTAAACTGTCAGGTGTTAAATGTTCCGGCATGCACCTCCAATTGTCCTCCGGTAACCATTTCCAACCACACCATACGCTACCTCCCTGAACCCAAATTTGGGAAAGATGTTTACCTGATTGTTCCGTTGCCCAACTGCGGACAGGAAGGCATTGTTTCATACAGCATCACCTACTCTCAAACGTTGAGTAATCCTGTGTTGTTATATTCGAATCAATTCTCATCTATAGGGTCATCTCCCAACCAGCTTACCTTCGACAAGTCGTGGACCATGCAATCCAATAATGCCTATGCCATTGTCAAATTTGATGTCTCAGGTAATATCGATGATCTGGCAACCTGTGGATTGACCACTACAGGAGATTCCATCAAGTGTCCGCCTTCTTCAACCAGTGTTGCCATCACAGCCGGGCCATACGACCCCAACTTTAAAGTGGCCAACATCCCCTTCATCAACGTCACCACTGCCACGGCAGCCCTCTCCCAAGAAACTCGCGTCCGATATAGAATTCATTTTCAAAATACCGATGTTGGAGATGCTACCCAGATTCTGATTCGGGACAAACTACCCGAGTATCTTACCATGATCCCGAATTCGTTCAGTTATTCCCCAAACTTCAATCACCTGACACCATCGTATCAACCAGCCTCTGCGTCAAACAATTATTATCATGAATGGACAATTGGCGGTAATGGTACCAGCGCCCTACTTCACGGTACGGCATCTCCGAATAACTATTCGGTTGAAAGCACGAAAGGATGGATTGAATTTGAAGCCAGCATCAGCCCTGTTAATTCAATCGACTATTCCATGTCAGGTGAAAACCGGGACACGTGTTATTGCCTGTGTAATAAAGCGGAAATCAAATTTGATGATGAGAATATCATTTACACACAGCCTATGATTATTCCAATTGGGGATCAATTATGCTTTCTAGAAGATCACACCAGGGGAAAGGCATCCAAATATGCCGATCGAATATGTGACCAGGAAAGTTGTGAAACCGTAACTCCTCCGCCACCTCCTGGTCCGCCAATTATTTGGGTAGTTCTTACCCTCATTGGCGGTGTCCTAGTCGGATTTATCCTGTTTAGGCTGCTGAGAAAAAGGAAGCCCAAACTCGGATCGAGGTAAAAAATAGAAAGAGTTCGTATTATCGGACTCTTTTTTTATGCGATTAATTCTGGCTCTAGCCATAACTTTTTGTTTTACCGCAGCAAACTGCGTCACTGGTGTTGATTCAGTTACGTTCGAATCACACTATAACAAGGGACTGGATTCCCTGGGTATTGATATTCCAAAGCGAATCGCATTTCGCACCTATTGCCTATCGGAAGCAACCCGCTTAGGCATGAATGAGCACTGGATAATTGATAAAGTGGCTTATTATCTTGGACAAGACTATGCCCGAATTGGTGACTTCGACAATGCGTTAAAAATCAATGCCAACCTCACTCTCCACTATGATTCTACCCAAGCGTACTACGACTTGGTGTGGTGCTATATCGACCGGGCGGTGTATCATCAAAATCAACAGGAATATCCACTTGCCATTCAAAGCCTGGAAAACGGTATAAAGTTGGCTAAACAGTTCCACCAACAGGAATGTCTGGTTGATCTCTATGACGGATTTTCATCGACCTATACCTACATGGGGCAGTACAACAAATCGAAGTACTACCTTGACTTGCAACAGGCACAACTGAATAATCCAGCCAATCCGGCAATCGATGAGCTTTCCATGTATTATCAATTTAACCGGGCGATCTATCTGGAAGGTATCGGTAACCGTACACAGGCCATTGATGCCTACCTGGATTGTCTAGGATATGCACGGAAAATTGGTTCGAGGAAGGGCATGCACGCCATGGTGCGCTTATCGCAATTGTATCTGGATCTCAACCAACCGATCAAAGCTGAAGAAACCCTAACTGATTTTTTAAATTTTTACGTTGCCGGAGATGCCTCCTACAAGGAGGCCTATTTACTTTCGGCCTACAACCTGTTGGCACGTGTATACCATCGATTGAAAAAAGACAACCTTGCCTTAAAATGGGTAACAAAGGCCGAATCGCTGGCACAGTATTTTCACGCCGAATATCAGTTCACCAACTCCAAGTTTTTTATAGACGAAATCAGACGTGAAAATCTGGAACTTGGTGTCAGGATATCCTACGCACTCTTCTTAAAAAGTAAAGATACCAAATACGTTCTGAAAGCATTAACCTATGCCGATAACGCCAAATCCAACGTATTGAACGAACGGTTATCGCTTTCGAAAAAGTTTAAAAACACATCCATACCGGAGCCTACATTGGCCTTCTGGTATGACCTCAACAAGCAGCTCTATGACTTTCGGGATAAGGGGGATGTCACTTCCTCATCCCACATCCGGTCCCAACTCGACTCTTTGGAACATCACATTGGATTGGACGGATCACAGAATTTTGGTTCGCATGACATTGAGCAAGTACAGAACAGTTTAAATCAAGGTGAATTGATTCTGGAATATTCGATTTACGGTGATCAACTCTTTGTTTTTGTCATTGATCATGTTTCGGTTTCGATGCATGAATTGAACGACTTTAGTCCCGAATCTTCCACAACATTTCACCAGCTTGCCAGCAACCCGTCGTCCTCGTTAAATGACTACAAACGCATTGGTTACAAACTATTTTCAAGTCTGGTTGAGCCGTATTTAAGGGGTCATAAACCCATCAGAAAACTGATCATTATCCCCGATGGAGTCCTGCAATACATTCAGTTCGATGCCCTATCAACGGATTTATCAGGCAAAAACTGGGGGGATTTGCCCTATTTGATCAGGCGCTGCACAGTTAGTTATGATTTTTCACTAAACACACGGTTAAATTCTTCCATCACGAATTACACTACTACCTATTGTGGTTTCACCAGTGATTACATCCATTCCACCAAACTCCCAAATCTCCAATTGGGCGTTAATCGGATAACATCGACGGCCCGGTTATTAAACGGTGAATCCTACATCAACCAGGAAGCCACTTCTCATCAACTGCTAACCGCCCATGTAAACACCAACATTCTACACCTCCACACACATGGAATCTCCAATGACTCCAGTTACCGTTCTTCATATATTCACCTCTACGACAAACCGGTTTTTGTAGATGAAATAATGGAATCATCCGTTCAATCCAATTTATGCTTGCTCACGGCTTGTGAAGTTGGTTTAGGCAAGCGATTCAACGGGGAAGGAATCACAGGTGTAGCATGGGCATTTAAAGTAGCCGGTTCTACAAATGTGGTTCAATCCTTATGGAAGTTAAATGAGCTATCAACGGATCGATTAACGAATTACTTTGTTAACAACCTCCATGATCATCAGGAAAGTTCATTGGCATTGCAAAACGCCAAACGTCGGTATATCGAAGATCCGGAAATCACCAACCGGCACAAACACCCATTCTTTTGGGCGGGGTTAACCCACTTCGGCAGTGGCTACCAACTTCCTAAAAAATTCAATTACCTTGGGGTGATATCCATCCTTATTGTCCTGACGTTAGTTGGTTTTCTGATCATGCGTAACAGGTTGTGATTTGAATTATTAAGTGCGGATCATATCCGTTCTGACAAACCTGTTGGTAGTTCAGACCGCTTAAACCTCTTGAAAATGATTTGTTAAATTGACCAATCCTATTTAAACAACAATCAACTATGGGAATTGAACACCTCGGACTACACCCACGTCATATTGGTCTGACATCATTAACGGTGGCATTATTAATCATCTTAGCACCGACCTTAAAGGGTCAGGTTAGTTATACTATTACCGTTGATACATCTGCTAATGACAATTCCCAAAATCTTGACTCCGGCAATGTGGTGGTCTCTGCAGATGCTATGGATGTACTGTATATGGGAGTTTTCAATCCCATTTCTATTGCTATCCCTGGAATAGCATCATCCGAACTTTTTGTAGAACTCGAAGGTGTCAAAGGTGTCATTCAACATGATACGGGAATCTCGTATCGGATTAAAGTTTGGGACAGAGGTACGGCCATATTCAGGATATACCGGGTACTGAATGATAGTTCCAGAATCATACTTGGTACAAGAAGCTTTAGAGTCCGGCCAATCCCGAAACCTGAGGTACATTGGGGAGCCATTGAAAACAATGGGATACCGGTTCCCAAAGCAGCACTTTTAGCTCAAATGCAGGTCTTTGCTAGCCTCGGGAGTGGTTTTGTATTGGAAGGGGTGTCCTATCAAATTTCAGAATACCAATTTGTTTTGGATTTACGTCAGAAAGATTCTGTTATTAGTAAAAAGGTTTATGGTAATATGATAGACCGTCAAATAAAAGATATGGTACAACAGTGTGAATCTGGTGATCGTGTCATCATTGATATGATTCGTGCCAAAGGGCCGGATGGAATCAGATCCTTGTCACCAATTATACTAGAGGTTCAGTAAATTTCCCATTGCACTTAAAACGATGATAGACCGAAATCAAATGGTTTTGAACGTTCAAACGCGCCAGAATTACGATTCTATTGAATCATATAAATAAAGGCGGTTATATACCACTTTCAACAAGGTAGGCCATGATATTTAGTTATACCGTTGACGTTGTTGGAGAAATGAATGGACAAGATAATATTATTCTTAACGAGGCAGTTTCATTAACTTTTTATAGAATTCATCTTGACCATTGAGAGATATCTCTACATCATAGGTGGAACATATCCATCCTTCGAAAAAATAATGGTTAGACTGATCACAGTAATACTCTTCATACTCCTCACCGGCTACCAGGAATTGGACAACAAATCAATTTTCAACCGAATCCGCTCCGCATAGGTTACAGCCGATGGCAGATACGATCAAAAAGGATAGTACCAAGTTGCTAAATGTATGGGACAGACCTATTTTCATATAGTTGTTTGTGTGCAAGTTTTGATAGTCACTATGATTTGCCAAAAACTCTTTGCACTCATCGGGACTCTGTTCTTGCTGGCTTTTCATACACTGGGCTGATGTGAGGCAACCACCGTAACCTATCTAGTCACCAGGTTTCCTTCCAGGTCGCACTCCATCAATTCCATGCGGTTCGTTTCGTTGTGGCGATAGTTGAGCGCCAGTATGATGGTATTTTCCTTGGTTCGTAAATGATTGATACGCACATATTCCAGGTTCGGTAAGGTAGGGTAGAACACTTTCCTGAATTCCATGTCCGAATTCAATTCACCCCAAAACACCTTGTTCAGATCGAACGCGTAAAAGAACATCCCAAATCGATCTCGGAATGGGGTGGATCCTGTTTGATCAATGGTCAGTATATCGTTGGATAACGTTCTTGATCCGATCCATTTACCGGATTGGCCTTCGAACCCAAGAAAATATGGTCGCAAAACAGGTGTTCCACGCAAATTAAAGCCAGAGGTGGTTGATACGAACACCTCATCGTTCTTTCCCGCGTGGATGGAGGTAACATAATCAAGAGGCTCGTTTGTGATGAATTTCTGGTAGATTAATTCACCCTTCGGATTGAGACACCCATACACAAGATTTGCTTCACTGGGTGGCGGCCCAAACAGGTTATGACTGTAAGCAATATTGCCATTAGATAGCTCAATTGCTGTCAGGGACCACGGTGAGAGTTCTGGCAAAGTGACGTTGGTGTCAGAGCCTTCAAAGGTCCACAGTACTTCCAGATCCGGAGACATTCGGGTCATGCGGATGTGGCTCTCTTCGATATATGGTGCGTTCTCCACACTTTCATTCCATAGAATGCCGATGTCGCCATTTTTCAGTTGGAGTATGTCATAGACAGCTCCAAACACCTGTGATTCCTGTTCAAGAGATCTTTCGGCCAGAAGTACCGATTGCTGAATGTTGAAATCCGGATCCGTTCTGTGAATAGTTATCTTTCCATGCTTGTCTTTATTGACGATACTGGATACGATCCATCCATCATTTTCCAGACTTTTGAAATGTAAGGATCCATCATAACCCGGCAAATCGGTGATAACAATACGCTTCCTTAAATTGAGCTGACGATCGAACAGGTATCCGGTGTGTTCCAACCAGGCACCTTTTTGCGCCGCACCAATGCACACAATGTTATCATCGGCACCAACATC
Organism: Flavobacteriales bacterium; assembly: GCA_020635355.1. Classification (GTDB taxonomy): domain Bacteria; phylum Bacteroidota; class Bacteroidia; order NS11-12g; family UBA9320; genus WGNA01. The sequence continues at coordinate 77,874 of JACJZW010000012.1, read as the reverse complement.
AAGATATTGAATGTACGTGCTGGATTCAAGATAGCGAATGGCAGACAGGTTCTCCTCATCGGAGGAGCAGGCACCAAAGAATAGCAACAGCATCAGGGATACAATTCCCTGGAGATGCATGTGTTTACCGAATAGCTTTCCCATATGCATCGTATATCATCACTTGAATGATTTCATCCATTTGAAATGCCACCGCAGTATGTCCGCTTGGCGAGGAGCTCAAAGTAAGAATCTTCCAGTTGGTTTGAAAACTTTTCTCAACTTCCCACGAGTTGTCGAGCTGATAAATGGTTCCGTTGGAGTATGCCACGAAGAATTTGTTGTGGTTTGACGTGGCCGCAATAGGGAATCCTGAACCCATTTGTGAATTGATTTCCAACGCACTCGGCTGAATGATTCCGGAACCGGCATCATAATCAAATTTTACAAGGCCTTCTTCTTTTACTACCACAAATTGCCATTGATCCGGAGCTGTTTGAACAGACCATACGTCAAGTTCGAAGGGTTCCGGATCAGCCCAATTCCATTCAACTTCATCTACTTTCGGAAATTCAGTATCCTCCGGTGTCCGATACGAGGCATTTCGGTCAAAATCAATGATGCCAACTCCGTTGACGGAGGTGGAGAACACCCCATATCCTTTGGATGTTCCAAAGGGTGCGTAGAATGGGTTGTTGCCGTGTACATACAAATCCACCAGATCACCGGTTGAATTCACTACGGCTAGGGTGCCGAAAAAAGCCAATTCCCAGTTTTGCATCACAAGAAACTCATTGCTGTAAAACGCCGAAATCAGAAAGTCACCATTCTTGTCCTGCTGAACACCTACAACATCGTTGCCCGAATAGAAGTTATTCCAGAAGCGCGCAGGTATGATTTTTTCCCAGATGGTCTGTCCTTGAGGTGTGAGATAATGCAGGTAGAATACATCTCTGTTTTTCTGGTACGTGGCAGAATCATCTGCACCCAAAGTGGTTCCCACCACCAAAATATTGCCGTCTCGATCGATAAACAGTCTTTGAAAAAAGTCGTCCTGATCCGTTCCAAGGAATCGATCCCACAAAACTGTTCCCTGTGTATCAATGCACACGATTCTCGCCTGGATATTCCCGTTATGCCAGGAAGGGATACCCACGATGAAGTGATTGTCTGTGGTAGCCGATATCCAGGGTTTACTCAGTTGTTCGGTATTTCCGAAAGTCAATAGGGCGGATGGTTTAGCGTTATCCTCCACATGGAGGGAACAACCATGAGCAAACAGGAATAGTGGAATCAGCAAGAGCCTGATCCGAAAAAATAGACTACAGGTACGGGTTATAGTATGTTCAGAATAGGGCACCTAGGGTATTTCCTGAACGGTAATAATACTTCAAAATCAGAGAAAAAGGAACACCGAAGATTTGCTGACGTCTCACATGCCCCAAGATAAAAGGTCCGCCTCCACCAAAAAAGAAGACGGACCACAGTTAGAAAAGAAATGTTATTTGTTCAGAATGATCCTTTGGAATACGAGAAGTCATTTCCCACCACCCTCACCAGATACATACCCGTACCACAAGAGCTAAGATCCAATATTGTTTCCGGGCTCCAAGTGTTAAAGCCTGCCTGCCGGTAGGCAGGGATTTGAAAGACCTTTGATTACCGGTTTTTGCGTTTTCACTGGTTTGAGATGGTTTTGATGGTTCCTATGTTCTTCCAAGTTTGGACCTCCTTATTCCGATCTTGATTCCATCTCTTTCAAAAAGGCTACCCAATCATAAGGCGCCTTTAAATGATTCAGGGCATATCCAAATTTACTGATAGCTAAGAAAATAAAGTCATACTCGCCATTGCTAAACCCTGTTAGTACTGGAAGATTGTAGCTATGGTAGCTCTTAGATCCTTTTGCAATGACCCATTTTAGTTTATCACTATTCTGTTCGAGCAACATCGAGAAATAAATTCCAAAATCAGTAACTAGTGCAAAGCCTGTGTTGTTTAGTTTTTTACCACCATCGACTTCTCTGACATCGTGAAAATCACTTTCACATAAAAGTTCATATACTTTTAGATTTATCTGACCTAAATCCACATAACGATCACCTGAAGGACAAAAGTCAATATACCTTAACATGTGACTCACTCTTTCGGATTTAATCTTAATAAACCAATCAAAATATTCTTGTTTATCTGCTTTATTCCAATTTTTTGCGCCTTTCAATGCCAATTCTTCCGATGGCATGAATAGTGGGTAATCCTGCATACTGTTAAAATTTTTTCCTGTTTCTGAAAAAACTATTGTGTTCTTTCCCATACCACACGCAATGTTGGAAATCACCCCCAAAATTTGCCCACCCCCAATATCCCAAATTTCGAACATTTATGTCGCTAAAAGGATTCTCACAACTCGTTGTTAATTTGAGACCCAAAAGGCATTAAACGAAAAAAGTGTCGCCAATGTTGACGACACTTCTCCTTAAGTAGCCCCTAGGGGAATCGAACCCCTCTTTCCAGGATGAAAACCTGGCGTCCTAACCGATAGACGAAGGGGCCATCCTTCGCTGAAGCTTCAGATGTTCCAAACATCCGTCACTCACCGGCAGTATTTTCTGTGTTTTCCGCTCTAAACAAGCGTTCAAACAACTTTTCTTTTTCATAACCGCTCTACTTCAACTTAATCTCTCTCTTCCTTGCGGTTGTCTTATCCAAATAAGCTTCATAATAATGAAGCGTATATGGAACTTTATGCTTGATGGACTTTGTTCTTCCCTCATTATGTTCAACAACTCTTCTTTCCAGATTCGTTGTCATACCAATGTAGGTGGACCCATCTTTCAAACTTTTAAGAACGTAAACAAAATACATTTCACGTCTCGTTTGGTCATTCTCAATCGAACCCCTCTTTCCGCCAGCCTCCCGGCTGGTCACCCGACAGGGTGAAAAACCCAGCGTCCCTGTCAACCGTGAGGTTGGAAGGGGCCATCCTTCGCTGAAGCTTCTGATGGAAAACCATCTTCCGCTTATCGGTGTTACTCATTCCAAGACAACGTTTCGCGATCTCGGAATTTTGAGGCTGCAAAGAAAAGAATTTTTCCAATCTTCAAACAAAGAAATTTTTAAAAAATTTACCTTTGATTCACTCACCAAATCATCACCTATCCTACCCTATGAAAGTAGCAATTAACGGCTTCGGCCGAATCGGTCGACTCGCATTCAAGTGCCTCCTCCAAAAGGAAAATGTGGAAGTGGTTGCGATCAATGATCTGACCGATAACGCCACACTTGCCCACCTGCTCAAATATGACTCTGTCCACGGCAAGTTCAACGGAACCGTTGATTCCGATGACAACCACCTCATTGTAAACGGAAAGCGTATTCACGCCACAGCAGAACGCGACCCGGCTCAACTCCCATGGGGTGAGCTCGAGGTTGATGTGGTTCTGGAATCTACCGGACGATTTACCGATCCCGAAAACGCCGGCAAACACCTTCAAGCTGGAGCTAAAAAAGTGGTGATCTCTGCACCCGCTAAGGGAGATATCAAAACTGTGGTTCTCGGGGTAAATGACGACATATTGGACGGCTCTGCGGATATCCTCTCCAACGCCAGCTGCACCACCAATTGTTTGGCGCCCATGGTGAAAATCCTGGACGACAACTGGGGAGTTGAATTTGGTTTCATGACTACCGTTCATGCCTATACCGCCGATCAAAATCTGCAGGATGCTCCACACCGGGATCTCCGAAGAGCGCGGGCTGCCGCCTACTCCATCGTCCCAACCAGTACCGGGGCAGCCAAGGCAGTAGGATTAGTGCTTCCTCATCTTCAGGGTAAACTCATGGGTAATGCCATGCGGGTTCCCGTACCGGATGGATCAGCCACCGATTTGGTTGCCACCTTGAAATCCCCCGCAACTGCCGAGGAAATTAACGCAGCTTTCAAAAAAGCGGCTTCGGAAGGTCCATTGAAAGGCATCCTGGAATACACCGACGAACCGTTGGTTTCCATTGACATTGTTGGAAATCCACGCTCGTGCATCTTCGACAGTTTGAGTACCATGGTTCACGAAAACACGGTAAAGATCATGGGATGGTACGACAATGAAGCCGGCTACAGCAATCGCATTGCTGATTTGATTGCACGAATCGGATAAATCTTCCTTTGAATAAATTTATCTTCGGGCTATGAGATCCATTCTCATAGCCCTTTTTGTTTCCATTGGATTTCAATCCTTTGGACAAAATTGGGATTGGTTTCCGAAGGATAGTTTGAGAGTTTATCTCAACCCTTTTGATGATCAAATTTATACTGGAATCGACCTCCGAAATCATCGAAATTCAGGTGATACCGTCATATTTGATCTGAGTGATCATTCTCGATTAGATACACTTTCACCAGACAGATATTTCATACACAGAAACTCTGATTTCGGGTCTGAGATTATTGTAGTTGATAATCACGTACTGGTGTGCTTTGGTGGCGGATCCATTGACCATGACACCTTTTATTTTCACCAGTTGGCACCAATAAATGAAGAATTGCCGTGCATGGAGAATGATTGGTTAAAGGTAACTTGTCACCTTAGTGGTTCCATTGAGCAAGAGGGTGATTCCGTTCGTATTTATCAAATGACCTGTCAGAACAAAAAAACCAACTCGTTCAAGATGTTTGACATTAAAATCTCTAAAAAGCAAGGCATATTTCAAATACCCATTTTATATAATTTAATTCGCCATCCTGATGGTTTTGAAAATCTCAGCACCACAAATCTCAGAACCTACAAAGAAATGAGTACTTCCAGTTTTACCCGACCGATTAGTGGAAGGATTGTAGAATTTACACGCTCATTATTAATATCAGGATACCCGACCTACGCGTTTTGGTATGAACGAGATTCATTCTCGCACTTTGAACAATCAAATGAAATTCACAATATAGACATTAGAGCGATCACGCAACATGTGGAATATTCACCCTATCCACACTCAGTTCAGGATTCCTTTTTTCACAATGATTCAATCTTCCGTTTTAACTACACTACGGACACAACAATTTACAACCCGATTCCTGGTAAACTGTTAAATGACCCGAATCGTAGTCTGCGAACCTCCAGCGGTTACTACTTGTGTGAGAGATTTGTACTTGTAAATGATGTGAGAGGGTCATACTTTTTTACACGTACAGGTGATACCCTTCTCAAACAACCAACGCTAGGTGAAATTGTTGATTGGCATATTGAATATATGCACGGAGTGGGTGTTATCAATAGCAGTCAAACCATCAATAGTTATCATTCAACTCTGAACTGGCATTTTCTTTCAATTCCCGGTGAATGTGAACTGGGAGAACGCGATTGGCGATTTACTTCAGTGCCTCAACCTGTCATCAACAAGTTAGTGGTTCATCCGAATCCAGCCTCCACCAGCGTTCAATTACCGGATCAATTTCCTCCCATTACCGCCATTAAATTAATTTTCCCTACCGGACAAATCCTGTTTTGTGATCACTCCTCCAGCGGCATTGAACTCCCATCTGTTTCCAACGGAATCTATACCCTTTGGGTGGAAGCGGCTGATGGAGTATATATCAACAAACTAATGATCCAACACTAGCATCTCATGACAAGATCGTATCGCCTGGTTACTGGACTAACATCGCTCATTCTACTGAGTGGATGGGCGCTTGAATCAAGTGCTCAAAACTGGACCTGGTTCCCAAAGGATAGTCTGCGGATCTATCAAAATCCCATTCAGCACAGCTATCGCTATACCGGCATCGATTTTCGAGATTTTGAACAACACGGTGATACCGCCCTGATCAACCTGGCTAATTTCTCATTGGTGGATACGATATATGATCCGCCAACCCGAACGGATGCCTGGGTGGCTTATATCCTACTGGGCAATTCCAACTATGGAAATCAGATCATGGAAACGGATGATCGTGTAGAACTGATTTTTCAGCATAAACACCAACCTGCCGATACCCTCCTGTTCCAAAAAACATTCCTTCCTGCCATGGAATGGACCATCTTTCAAAATGACGCCATTACCCTCACAGGGAAATTTAAATCACTTGAAAATCACAATGGTGATTCCATCCTGACCATTGGGCTATCCGCATTTTCTACTGCTACCAGATCAAGCAAATCGTTCAGCGTCAAGATTCAAAAAACCTTTGGATTAACCTCTTCACCGGTGTTTTATGACCTGCTCTACCGCCACATTCCGATTGATTCATTGGCATCAGTTCATTGGCAAACGTATCGGGAAATGACCGAGTTTGAGGTATTCACTTGCACCCCCGGCACCGTGTTTGAGACAACGGGTAGTTTTCGGAATGAACCGGATCGGATTCAGTTTAATCAACGTGATTCCTTTTTAGGGACGAATGGAAATACCATTAAATATTCTACCAGCTATCGATCCACTACGGTTGGACCAGGTCATGATCCAATTCACCACGAAGACAAAGGTCTGATTTCCTTTAAAACGAAGGACACCTCAGCTATAATTAATCCGCAACCAGGTAGAATTACTATCCCAGACAATCAAAATGGATGGCTCGTATCCCTCAACCCCTTGGGAGGATATTTCACCTGTGACCGATACACGTTTAATGCGGTTGATTATGGTGGCGGATCTGAATACTTTGAAGTAAGTAACGACACCATTTACTCGTTACCTACCATCGGGATTCCACCGATTTTCGATTATTACAAAGCCCATTATTTGGTTGGAATTGGTGCGGTGAGACAGGATGAAATTTATTGCACCTATCTAAAAATCCCCGGCGCCTGTGAACTAGGAGAACGCGATTGGCGATTCACTTCGGTGCCTAATCCGACGTTTAAACGCTATTCAGTCTACCCCAATCCAGCCAATGACGTCATCCACCTTCCGAGTGCACATACACCCATGAAGGAAGCATATCTGATTGATGTTGCCGGAAAGCGAATCGACTGCTCCACCACCTCTCACCGAATTTTTCTCCCCCAGGTTGCCACCGGTATGTACACCCTCATCATTGAAACGATTGCCGGGAAGGAGTATGACAAGTTGTTTATTGATCAACGCTAGGATCGGACTCATTCCGTCCAAATCCCATTCAGAATTCTCCGAATCCGCTATCTTAGCCTCATGCTTTCAAAACTCAAGGCACTTGGACCGGGATTGTTGTACGCCGGTGCTGCCATTGGTGTCTCCCACATCGTGCAGTCCACCAAAGCCGGGGCGCAATATGGTTGGATTCTGATCCTTGGGATTCTCCTGGCTCACATCTTCAAATACCCTTTCTTCGAACTAGGTCCCCGATACACCGCCATTAAAGGTGAAAATTTACTGCAGGGATATGCCCGTTTAGGAAAATGGGCCTTGGCCTTGGTTATCCTCCTGACTATTTCGACCATGTTCACCATTCAAGCCGCTGTTACGGTTGTGACGGCCGGGCTTGCCAATAAAATACTGAATATTTCGATTGCCCCCTGGCAAATGAGCGCGCTTCTCCTGGTGATTTGTTTTGGGATTTTGGCCATCAATAAATTTAGTCTGCTGGATAACCTCATGAAGGTTATCATGATCATCCTAGCCATCACCACCATCGTTGCGTTCATTGCATCCTTTTATGCGGATATCGACAAATCTTCAGATTTCATGACGGTGTTTGATCCAGCTAATTCCACCCACATTCTCTTTCTAATTGCCTTTCTGGGTTGGATGCCGGCCCCCTTGGACATCTCCATCTGGCATTCGCTGTGGAGCGAAGAGAGCAACCGTTCCAAGGGAACGAAAGCAACCCTCGGGCAAACTTTGTTCGACTTCAAAGTTGGGTTTTGGGGAACGGCTGCACTTGCCGTTTGCTTTCTGATGCTCGGGGCAAATGTGATTTATGGTACCGGTCAGGAATTGTCGGACAAAGGTGCCGTTTATGCCGGCCAATTGATCGATATGTATTCTACCAGCCTTGGCACCTGGGCTTATTGGATCATTGCGATCGCCGCCTTTACCACCATGTTCAGCACCACCTTAACGTGCCTGGATGCGGTACCTCGTGTCCTTACGGAAGCCATTCGTGTTTGGAACCCAAACGCCATCTCATCAGAGAAACAATCAAACACCTTGCGATATGGTATCATGGCCATCATTGCGGTGGGATCCGTCTATTTACTTGCCCGGCACATCGGAAGCATGAAACAAATGGTGAACATTGCCACCGTAATTTCGTTCTTAACTGCACCGGTAATCGCCATTCTTGGGATGATGCTGGTCCACAAACATACAGATGCCTCGTTTTGGTCGGCTCCCAAACGACTCATCGCCTGGATCGGAATTGTTCTGCTTATTGGTCTGATTGCCTACTATGTATATCTCATGATGACTTAATCCACATGAAAGAACCCAAACCCGGATCAGCACTTATTTCAGATCCCTTTTTACAGGATCCCAACTTTATGCGTACGGTTGTATTTCTGACCGAACACAATGATCACGGCACCCTGGGCTTTGTGGTGAATCAACCCACCGACATTCGGTTAAACAAGTTGCTGAAGGATGAATCGCTTCCGGGTGCCATGGTGTATCAAGGCGGACCAGTTGAACTCAATACGCTCCATTTCCTACACAACCTCGGACAGGTGGTACCCGATTCCCTTCAATTGGGACGCGGTATCTGGTGGGGTGGTGACATCAATGAAGCACTCCGGTTGCTTCGTCTGAACCCGGAATTGGAAGAACACATGCATTTCTATCTTGGGTATTCAGGATGGGGCGAAGGTCAATTACGCAGCGAGTTGGACGACGAAGCTTGGGTGGTTTCGGATATTGAAGCCGATGAGATATTTAGTCCTCAGGAAGATTCCCTTTGGTTGTGGAAGAAATTGATCGATAAATTAGGTGGGAAGTATCGGCATTTGAGCAATGCCCCCATTGATCCTCAGCTCAATTAGCCGGCTGACGCTGCTCCCAAACCCAGGCCGATTTCAAGGTCTCCTCTAATCCGCGTGTTGGCCTCCATCCCAAGACAGACGTGGCCTTACCAATATTGGCATAAACCTTTTCTACATCTCCGGGCCTCCGATCGGCCAGCACATACGGCACGGATAGTCCGGTTGCGGCTTCAAAAGCTGTGATCATCTCAATAACCGTTTGACCGGTCCCACTTCCTAAATTGATGGGATCAAATCCGGTTGTTTTCCCATCAATGAGATTCCCAATGGCCGCAACATGGGCCTCGGCAATATCCATGACGTGGATGTAGTCGCGTATGCACGACCCATCCCGGGTATCGTAATCGCTTCCAAACACTTTTAAGACTTCCCGCTTTCCAATAGCGGTTTCAGTGATATAGGGAACCAAATGATGCGGTTCACCGTGCTGCACCTCGCCAATTTTAGCTGATGGATGCGCACCTATAGGGTTAAAATATCGAAGGCTTAACACATTCAAGTTCAACACCTCACAGGCATCCCGAAAGATGCGTTCACACATAATCTTGGTACTGCCATAGGGTGATTCCGCTTCGGCAATGGGAGCTGATTCGTCTACCGGAATCATTTCAGGTTGACCGTAAACTGTGCAAGACGAAGAGAATACCACCGATGATACCTTAAACTGCGCACAGGCATCGATCAGATTTAACGTAGAATCCAGGTTATTTCGGTAATACCGAACCGGTTGTTGCACCGATTCATTCACCTGAAGCAACGCTGCGAAATGGATAACACCAGCCAGATTCGGATGCTTTTCAAACACGGCATTTAACTCCTCCTGACGGCACATTTCAACCTCATAAAAGGTAATGGTACCCGAACACAGTTCCCGAAGGGTATCAAGTGTATCTAACATAGAGTTGGACAGATTATCGATGATCACAACATCATACCCCGCTTCGGATAAACACGTTACGGTATGACTACCAATGTAGCCCAGACCTCCAGTAACTAAAATCTCACTCATTGACCAGCGTTACTCTCCCATTTGCCAAACAATAGTGCTCACCACCTTCAGGACACGTCGCCAAGCCGTTGGCATCAAATTCCAGTCGATGCCCGTAGATACTCATCCAGCCAATTTGTTTGCCCGGATTACCCACGATCAACGCAAATGGCAAAACCTCTTTGGTCACGACACTTCCAGCTCCAATGAAGCAGTACTCCCCCAAATCATTGCCGCACACAATGGTGGCGTTTGCACCAATGCTGGCTCCCTTTTTTACCGTGGTTCGGGAATATTGACCTCGACGATTTATCGCACTTCTTGGGTTAATAACATTGGTAAATACCATACTGGGGCCCAGGAAAACATCGTCTTCACAGATTACCCCGGTATAAATACTTACGTTGTTCTGTACCTTGACGTTGTTTCCCAAAACTACTTCGGGAGATATAACTACGTTCTGACCGATGTTACATCCTTCTCCAAGAACACAGTTTGACATCACATGAGAGAAGTGCCAAATTTTGGTTCCGGCACCAATGGTACAACCGTCATCAATAACGGCCGTCTCATGTGCAAAATATGATTGTTCCGTATTCATGACAGTTGGTCTTGATTACTTAAAGTCCCGTGGATGGGCGTATTTGTACAGATCCTCTTCCGGAAGACTCTTGAAATAGGCATACGTCTTTTTCAATCCTTCCTGTCGGTCTACCGTGGGTTCCCAACCGAGAATTTCCTTCGCCCGGGTAATATCCGGTTTGCGTTGCTTCGGATCATCCTTAGGCAACGGCTTGAACACGATCTTTTGATCCGTACCGGTAAGGGAGATGATTTCCTTTGCAAAGTCAAGAATGGAGATCTCATCCGGGTTACCAATGTTCACAGGCTGCGCATAATCGCTCATCAACAACCGGTAGATTCCCTCGATCAAATCATCTACATAACAGAAGGAACGCGTTTGGCTGCCATCGCCAAAAACGGTAATATCTTCTCCTCGCAATGCTTGACCAATGAAAGCCGGCAATGCCCGTCCATCATTCAGTCGCATCCGTGGACCATAGGTGTTGAAGATGCGTACAATGCGGGTTTCTACGCCATGAAAGGTGTGGTATGCCATGGTCATGGCTTCCTGGAAACGCTTGGCTTCATCATACACACCGCGAGGACCAACCGGATTAACGTTACCCCAATAATCTTCATTCTGAGGATGTACCACCGGATCACCGTAAACTTCCGATGTGGAAGCAATTAACATACGTGCGCCTTTAGCCAGTGCCAATCCCAAACAATTATGTGTTCCCAACGAACCTACCTTCAGGGTAGGAATAGGAATTTTTAGGTAATCGATCGGACTCGCAGGAGAAGCAAAGTGTAAAATGTAATGCAGCTCTCCCGGGATGTGAATGTATCTGGAAACGTCGTGGTGATAAAAGTCGAAATGTTCGAGCGGCATAAGGTGCTCGATGTTCTTCATGTCACCCGTAATGAGATTGTCCATCCCAATTACGTGATACCCTTCCTTAATGAATCGATCACACAAATGTGATCCTAAAAACCCGGCTGCGCCGGTAATGAGAATGCGTTTTCTGGTCATGCTGTAATCGGTTGTCGGCCGATGGAGAAGTAGATGTAGCCCAATTCCTTCATCTTTTCACTTCCAAAGACATTTCGACCATCAAAAATAATTTTTGACTTCAATGCGTCACCAATCCGATCAAAATTTGGATTTCGGAACTCGGCCCATTCAGTGGCAATGATCAAGGCATCTGCGCCATCCAAAGCGTCGTACATGGTTTCTGCATAGGCAACTTTATTGCCGATAACCCCTTTAACGTTCTCCATGGCTTCCGGGTCAAACGTGGTTACCGTGGCACCAGAAGCTACCAATTCATCAATTAGATACAAGGCAGGTGCTTCGCGGATATCATCCGTATTCGGCTTAAAGGAAAGTCCCCAGATCGCAAAATGCTTACCGGAAACATCACCGTTGAAGTAGGCTTTGATTTTAGGAATAAGGTAGGTTTTTTGCTCTTCATTCACTTTCTCAACCGCGTTGAGAATCTGGAAATCGTAGTTTACCTCCGATGAACTTTTTACCAAGGCCTTTACATCCTTAGGAAAACATGATCCACCATAGCCAATTCCCGGGAACAGGAATCGGTTTCCGATACGAGTGTCGGTACCAATACCCTTGCGGACCTTGTCTACATCAGCTCCCACCAATTCACATACCCGAGCGATCTCGTTCATGAAGGTAATCTTGGTTGCGAGGAAACTGTTGGCGGCATACTTGGTAAGCTCAGCCGATTTCTCATCCATGAAGATTACTGGATTACCCTGGCGTACAAAAGGAGCATACAACTCGGTCATCAGCTTTTCAGCGCGCTCAGAGCTGCATCCAACCACTACCCGATCCGGCTTCATAAAGTCGTCTACGGCCACCCCTTCACGCAAGAATTCAGGATTGGAAACTACGTCGAAATCACCTTTGTAATTGGCGGCAACGGCTGCGTGAACCTTATCTGCCGTTCCCACAGGAACGGTGCTTTTGTCCACCAGCACCTTATAATCTTTCATGATCTTACCCAGGTGATCGGCTACACCCAATACGTAGGAAAGGTCGGCTGAACCATCTTCACCCGGAGGGGTTGGAAGGGCCAGAAATATGATGCTTACATCATCGATAACGTCTTCAATTTTAGTAGTAAAGTGAAGTCGGCCTTCTTTCAGGTTACGCTCAAAAAGTTTTTCAAGACCCGGCTCATAAATGGTGATCTTGCCGTTGCGCAGGGAGTTAACCTTGCGCTCGTCAATATCAACGCAGGTTACATGGTTTCCGGTTTCAGCAAAACAAGTTCCGGAAACAAGTCCGACGTATCCTGTACCGATTACTGCAATTTTCATGTTAAGACTGTATAAAATTGGTTAGAGTTTCTACAATATAATTCCGTTGTTCCGGAGTCACTTCAGTACTCATGGGAATGGACAGCACCCGTTCACATAAGTTCTTACTCACCGGATAATTCCCATCACTGGCAAAAGCTTCCTGCTCATTGAGTGGCACCGGATAGTACACCATGGACGGCACACCGTTTTGGCGTAGGTATTCCTGAAGTTCAGCCCGATTGATATCTTCCCGCAACTTCATCGTGTATTGATGAAAAACGTGGGTGGATTGAGCACTTCGAACGGGAGTGGCAAACCGATCATCATTTTTCAATGCTTCATCGTAAAAAGCAGCCAGTTCCTGACGAGCGGCACAATAGCTATCCAAATGGCGAAGCTTTACCCGAAGGATGGCTGCCTGAAGGGTATCCAAACGGGAGTTAACCCCGATAATGCTGTGGTGATATTTTATGCGTTGTCCGTGGTTGCAGATCACCCGGGCCTGCTCGGCCAGGTCACTGTCATTGGTAAAGATGGCGCCGCCATCCCCAAAACAACCTAAATTTTTAGACGGGAAAAACGACGTCGTTCCAAAATGTCCGATGCAACCGGCACTGGTTGTACTTCCGTCCTTCGACGTATAGACACTTCCAATGGCTTGAGCGGTATCTTCAACCACAAAAAGGTTGAACTCATTGGCCAGCTCCATCACGGCATCCATATCGGCACATTGCCCAAATAAATGCACCGGAACAATCGCCTTCGTATTTGCCGAAATTTTTGATCGTGCCTGGTCTACATCAATGTTAAAGGTATCCGGGTGAACGTCTACCATAACCGGCTTCAATCCCAATAAAGCAATGACCTCAGCCGTAGCCACATAGGTAAACACCGGAACAATGACTTCGTCACCGGGTTTCAGCCCCAGAGCCATGAAGGCTACCTGAAGCGCATCTGTGCCATTGGCACAAGGAATCACATGTTTTACGTTGAGATATTCGGCCAGTTCCTGAGCAAATTCCTTGACCTCTCCCCCATTGATGAAAGCTGTTGAGTCAATAACCCCTTGAATGGCCTGATCAACATCTTTTTTGATTTTAAGGTACTGACCATGAAGGTCGACCATTTGAATCTTCATCTGGGTATCCTTATTGGGCTGCAAACTTAATCAAAACTTTACCGTATCATCGCTATGGGCGTTATTTGCCGTACGTTTTTATTATGTTAAATCATTTCACTCAACGAATCCTCCTTCTTCTACTTTGCGCTTTTATTCAATCGGGTGATTTATCCGCTCAAAAAGTCAAGAAACCGTTCGAGGCCAAACAGGGTTATCTCATCAGTGTAAACTACGGTTTTTATGTGCCGGGAGCTGATATGGCTGATCGGTTTGGTTGGAACAGCGGTATCGGGGTCGACTGCAAATTCAAATTTGAGAAAGGCTGGATGATCGGTGGTTCCTACTCATGGGGTTTCGGCCGGAACATTCAACCCGCCGCTCAGGACATTTTTGACTCGCTCACCGGTCCCAGCGGTGAAATTATTGATCAGGATGGCTTGTATTCGGTGATCCGCTTAAATGAGCGTGTTCACTGCATGGCTATTGAAGGTGGCCGCCTCTTTCCGGTTTCCAAACTCAACAAGAACTCAGGTATATTGATTCAGGTTGGCGTTGGGGCGATGTACCACCGCATAGATGTGTATGCGTCTACTGCCAAGGTACCACAGGTAACGGGAGACTATGAAAAAGGGTACGACCGACTCTCAGGTGGATTGATGTTTAATCAGTTTATTGGTTATCAGCATTTGGATCCCAAAAAGCAGATCAATTTCAACATCGGATTTATGGCTCAACAGGCGTTTACATCCAGCTTGCGAACCACACAATTCGATATTCGGGAACACGACAATACGGAACGAACCGATCTTCTGAACGGCTTACGCGTGGGAATTACCCTTCCGATATACACCAAGCGCCCGGAGGAAGAGCAGTACTTCACGGATTAATTATGTGGCAGGTCTATAACCTGATCATTCACATCGGGGTTTTCCTCCTGAAGGTGGCTGCCATCTTCAACCGCAAACTCGATCATTTTCTTCGGAGCCGAAGGTCAGCGCCACCCCTTTCAAATGGCCCAATCAATAAACCCACTCTGTTGGTTCATTGTGCCTCGCTGGGTGAATATGAGATGGCCGTACCTGTTTTAGCTGATCCACGGATTCGCGATCAATTTTATACGGTGGTAAGCTTTTTCTCCCCATCCGGATATGAGTATGCACGGATTGACTCCTTAGCAGATGCCAAATGCTACTTACCGTTTGACTCGACGCGTAAACTAACCTCCTTTTTAAATGAACTTCAACCTGCTGCGGTAGTCTTCGTGCGCTATGATCTGTGGTTCAACCTGATTCGAATTTGCGCGAAGCGTGACATTCCGGTTCTCATGATTAACGCCTTGTTTCCACGCGGAAGATGGCCGTTCACCGGTTTGGGGAGAATCTTCCTGAAAACATTAAAATCCATCCATCACTTCACCGTTCAGAATGATGAATCGGCGCACACCTTATATCGAAACGGCATTCCTAATAATCATGTAACTGTTGCTCCCGATCTGCGATTTGATCGGGTGTGGGAACGATGCCAGTCCGTGGAAACCGGTGGTGATTTGCTACGCCGACTTATCACCGGCAAGCCAACCATCATTGCGGGAAGTTCCTGGCCTGATGAGGAAGGATTTTTAGCCGGGATATGGGCTTCATTGGGCTCCAGCGCCAACCTGGTATTGGTTCCGCATGATGTATCTGAACCGCATATTCATCAATTAATGGAACAGTTCAAAGCCTTTGATCCTCAGAGGTGGACGGCTAATCACGACACCGTATCTTCTGTTTTAATCGTGGATCAAATTGGCTTACTGGCTCGATTATATGCCCAGGCTGATGTAGCGGTGGTTGGTGGTGCCTTTGGCAAAGGACTGCACAACATACTGGAAGCCGCCACCTTTGGATTGCCCATTCTCACCGGACCGAATATCCAGCGCTTTCCTGAGGCGATGGGACTGAAAAAAGTAGGCGCACTTCACGTGTTTTCAAACGAGGATGAATTACAAAAAGAATTGATTTCCTTGATAGAAGACGCCACTCTGCGTCAATCTTCCGGTAATAAAGCGAGGAACTACGTTCAGGAACGAACTGGTTCGAAAGCACAAACCGTTCAAATTATTCTGGATACCCTCTCCATCACTCCCGATTCTTCGAATCAATCCAAATCGTAACTGGTCCGTTGTTCACCAAGTCAACCTGCATGTTGGCTCCAAATGAGCCCATCTGAACCGTGCAACCGGATTCATGAGTCAAGGCACGCACAAATTCCAGGTACATTGGTTGGGCCTTTTCAGGACGTGCAGCCCGAATGTAGGATGGTCTGTTTCCCTTCTTCGTAGACGCATGCAGGGTAAACTGAGATACCACAATTACTTGATGATGCTCCGGATTCAATGACCAGTTCATCACTCCTTCCTCGTCGTCAAAGATTCGCAATCGTGCCACCTTACCCACCAACCAATCGAGATCGGTGGTGTCATCTTCATCCCCTATTCCCAATAGTACCACCATGCCCGAATCAATGGAAGCTATGGTCTCACCATCCACCCGAACAGACGCCGCACTCACGCGCTGAATTAAGGCCCTCATCGTTTATTCCTCCGTTCCAGTGTATGCCGATTAAAATGGGTGTATAGCGCATCAATAAAGCTCAAAATGATGCCGATACCCACGATGATGTAAAAAATGGTAAAGAGCTTCCCACCATCGGTTTGAGGTGAAAAATCCCCGTAACCAACTGTGGTAAGCGTGATGACACAAAAGTAAAGTGCATCAATCCATCTCCATCCTTCCATATAGTGATAGACAATGGTGCCGGCCACCAATACAAACAACGTGATGTAGATCAACCCCCGGTATTCCCGATCCTTCAGAAAGGACAAAATGGTTTTGAAGAAGATCGTGTGCTCTAAAAATCGATTCAGTTGACTCATATCAGTTGTACTGAAAGCTTACCTTTTCGTTCCAATCTCCGCGCCTACCCGGAATTTCGCGAGCATCTTCACGGAGACTTCCCAAATAAAAAATTCCCAGACACATCTCGTCTTCCTCCAGATGCAGGAACTCGCGAAACTCATCGGTATAGACCAAATGACCGGTGCTCCAATACCCTCCGTATTGAGGGTAGTTGGCAAGGGTTAGCCACATGTTCTGAACGGCACAAGCTGTGGCACACACTTCCTCCACTTCCGGAAGATCCGGACGGAGACTTTTCTTCATCACAATAACTATGGCGTGTGAAACCTTCGATTTGCGATCGGTATATTTTTCAAATTTTGCCTGTGAGAAGGCCTCTTCAGGGGTCCGCTCTTTGTAAATAGCGGCCAAGGCATCCATAAGCCTATTCAGTCCGCCATCGGCAAAAACTTTAAATCGCCATGGTTCTGTATGATAATGGGTGGGGGCCCAATTGGCATTTTCAAGCAGATGGAGCACCACACGCTCAGGGATTTTATCGCCCGAATACTGGGCAGGAAAGCTGGATCGCCTTCCTTGAATGATGTTATCGATATCCATATAACAAATGATAATACACTATTTTCAAACAATAGGGCAAGTTAAGTGTAAGGTATGAAAAGCACTTTTCTAACCTAAATTTGTCAACTTAAAACAAAACACTATGTCATTTGAACTACCTGCGCTTCCCTATGCGCACAACGCACTTGAACCAAATATTGATGCCCGTACCATGGAGATTCATCATGGAAAACACCATGCCGGTTACGTAGCAAAATTGAATGCTGCGGTTGAAGGAACCGATATGGAAGGCAAGTCATTGGAAGACCTTTTACGCAACCATCACGACAATGGTGCCGTTCGAAATAATGGCGGTGGGCACTATAACCACTCGTTGTTCTGGACCATCATGTCACCAAACGGTGGCGGAGCACCAACAGGTGATCTGGCCAATGAAATTAACTCGGCCTTTGGAAGTTTTGACGCCTTTAAAGAAGCCTTTTCAAACGCCGCAGCTACTCAATTCGGATCCGGATGGGCCTGGTTGTGCTGGTGCGATGGAAAACTGTGTGTATGCTCTACAGCAAACCAGGACAACCCGATCATGGGTGCTGGCTGCAAGGGCACTCCCATCCTCGGACTGGATGTATGGGAGCACGCGTATTACCTGAACTATCAGAATCGTCGCCCCGATTACATTTCCGCATTCTGGAATGTCGTAAACTGGGATGAAGTTGCACGCCGATTGGCCGCTGCCAAATAACCGTCAGAAATTAACTTAACCAAGCCTGCCTTCCTCTTGGATGGCAGGCTTTTTTATGTCCTATACGTTCAAGCACAAAGCCATAGGGACACGTACGCTAGCGTGAAAATCTGACTTGAAATCACGTACTTCGGACTACTGATAACCATGATCCGAGAATTCCTTTTTAAGCCCGTATCCTCTATTCCATTGTCGCTTTGGAGAATTCTATTTGGCATAGTTCTCATAGTGGAATGTTTTGGGTCTATCCTGGTGGGTTATACCCATTTATTGTTCATCACCCCTCCTGTGGCTTCATTTAATTTTATTGGGTTTGACTGGATGAATTGTTCACCGGGTTATCACCTATATGGGATATATATCGTGATGGGCCTGTTGGCCGTTGGCATTACCCTGGGATGGAAGTACCGGTGGATGATGAGCCTCTTCACGGTACTGTGGTGGTGGACCTATCTAATGCATAAGGTGAGTTACAACAATCATCATTACTTGATGGGATTGATCTGCATCCTGATGACGATTTCTCCGGCAGTTGTCAATCTCAGTCTGGATTCCAGAAAAGGATCAGCTAAGCGCACCAATTCGATACCCGGCATATATCACTATCAATTCGTTGCCCTACTCTTCATTGTTTATACCTATGCTGCCATGGCGAAACTTTACCCAGATTGGCTGCATGGTGTTCTCATCGAGGAGTGGTTCAAACCCAAACACGATTTTCCAGTGATTGGTGGATTTTACAGATGGGCCTACACGAAGTATCTGGTGGCGTGGGGCGGAATAGCCTTTGATTTTCTAGTGATTCCCGCCTTAATATATAAACCTACCCGCAACGCTGCCTTTGTGATAGGCATATTCTTTCATGTGACCAATTCCATCACCTTTCAAATCGGGACCTTTCCATATATGATGATCGCATCGGCGGTTTTTTTCTATCCGGAATCTGTCTTGACCAAACGATTTCGTTTGAAGCCCAACCTATCAAGCACCACTCGGCCAACCGGAAATACTCGTTTGATCCTCATCTTTTACAGTTTATTCTTTCTACTTCAAATTGCCTTACCACTGAGACATCATCTTATTCCGGGCGATGTGCTTTGGACAGAGGAAGGCCACCGATTGAGCTGGCGGATGATGCTTCGATCCAAATCCGGCTACATCCGGTTCACCATTGTGGATCAAGACGGAAATCGAACATTCCACGATCATCAGGCCGATCTTTCAGAGCACCAGGCCGGCATGCTGCCCACTCACCCGGATTTAATCTGGCAGTATTGTCAACGCTTGAAGCGTATTTATGGTGATGAGGCAGAGATCTATGTGCGTTCCAGGGTGAGCTTGAATTATCGCGAAGCTCAAGATATGATTGACCCAACCTATAACATGGCTAAAGCATCATGGCATCCGTTCAGGCGATCTGAATGGGTGCTGGACGGACCGGACAGATCGTTTAGTTCCCGGCAGCGTTTTTGAGGATGATGTTATCCAGCAATCGAACGCCTTCAAATTGTACCACAACAACGGCCACGATGTTGGAGGCATCCTCCAGATCCTGTACAGTTTTCATAGTAAGTCCATCCACAGCCTCTAAATATTCCAATGTGACTCCCTTTTTTGATTGAAGGTAGTCACGACTAATTTCCAGTGACTCCTGAAGGCTTTTGAAATGACATCGTTCCCGCAATCTCAAAAGGGTATGAAAGATAAAACCGGCCTTGTTACGCCCATCTGTGCTTAGCCGTTCATTTCGCGACGACATGGCCAAACCGTTGGATTCGCGAATAATGGGGCAAACCACTAGCTGGATATCCGGGAAATGCAGATTGAGGAGCCGACGAATCACCACCGTTTGCTGAAAATCCTTCTGGCCAAAATAGGCTCGGTTGGGTTGAACCTGTTCAAAGAAACGCTTGACAACCTGAGCCACACCTTGAAAATGACCCGGGCGCTGCCTCCCTTCCAACACATGATCCAAACCGTTCAGATCTATCGTTTCATGTACATCATCCGCTCCGTATACATCTGCGTATTCTGGAAGGAACAATATATCCACCTGAGCCGCCATCAACTTCTCCATGTCGTCCTCTATTGACCTTGGGTAGGCTTGCAGGTCCTGAGCATCGTTAAATTGCCGTGGATTGACAAAAATGCTGCACACCACTGTATCATTTCCCTCCCTGGCGCGTTCTACCAAAGCAAGATGGCCTTCATGCAGTGCCCCCATGGTAGGAACGAAGCCGATTGATCGACCCATTTTCCGTTGATTGGCGAGCTCTGAATGCAGCAATAGAGCGGACTTGAACACCTTCATGTACGAAAATTATATTAGAAATACAAGTTGTGCCGGGGGCAAATGTGCGGATTTTAGGCGGTATCTTTGCACAAGCATTAGTAATCACACTCTTTTATGGAAAACAACAAGAAGAAAGTATTATTCATTTCTTCGGAAATGAGTCCTTTTTTGGAAAGTAACGCTTTGTCGGACATTGCACGCATGCTGCCGCAGGCTGTTCAGGAGCAGGACAATGAGGTGAGGATTCTTGTACCACGATTTGGAGTTATTAACGAACGTCGTAACCGACTTCATGAAGTTGTTCGATTGTCTGGAATGAACATTACCATTGATGACAACGACAACCCACTGACCATTAAGGTCGCGTCAATCCCAAGCACAAAGATGCAGGTGTACTTCCTTGACAACGAGGATTACTTTCACCGCAAGCATGTTTACAGCGATGAGAATGATGAATTCTTTGCGGACAATGATGAGCGAACCATCTTCTTCTGCAAAGGGGCTCTTGAAACGGTAAAGAAACTTGGATGGTACCCGGACATAATTCACTGTCACGGTTGGATGACCAGTTTGATTCCACTTTACCTCAAAACCATTTATCGCGATGAGCCGGTATTCCAGAATGCGAAAATTGTTTACAGCGTATTCAACAAGGAATATCAAGACTCACTTGGTAATGACTTCACCCGTAAAGCGAGTCTGAACCACATTACAGACGAGCACATGAAACCATTTGAAAACGGCGATTGCTCTAGTTTGTACATTGGAGCCATCACGCATTCAGACGCCATTGTTAACTGTGCGGACACACTGGATCCTCAGGTTGCCAGTCATCTCCAGAACGATGGTACCAAGCCAGTCCTCGAACACCGGGGCGATAATATTGCCGAAGAATACACGGAATTCTATGACAACATTCTGGCGCAAAACTAACTTCAAGGCTGTCCATGTGGCAGCCTTCTTTTTATCTCTCTGCGCTACACTCTCCTCCTGCAAAAAGTATGAAGATGAAATAGGCTTCGACCTTTTGCCGAACACAGATCAATTCAAAGGACAGGTTACGGATTCATTTGAAATCCGAACCTATGCTGTACGCGAAGATTCCATCCGCGTGGATTCATTGAGTTCTACCATTTTGGGAGCGATCAATGATCCGGTGTTTGGCACGACCTCTTCCAGCGTGTATACCCAGTGCCTGCTTCAGGAAATCAACATCGATTTTGGAACCAATCCCTCGCTGGATTCTGTTGTGCTCTCCATTGCACTTGATGGTGACATACCCGGATACGGCGATGTTAATTCCAACGTGACCGTTGATGTATTTCAACTTCAGGAACTGTTAAATGAAGATAACCGATACTACTCCAATTATCAGCCAGCTGTTGGAAGCTTATTGGGAACATACACCGGCAAACTCAACCCGGATGACACCACCTGGTTTAACGAAAACGGAACACTTCAAAAAGAACGAGGTCTGATTCGCATCAAACTGAGTCAGGCATTTGGTGAGTCGTTCTTCACTGCCGGCGCCTATGGTAGCAATGAGTCTTTCCTAAATTTCCTCAATGGAATTGCGCTCGTTCCGCGTTCCAGCGGTCTCAGCTCCGGATCGGGTTATATTTCTCCACTTGACTTGAATTCAAGTCTCAGTAAGCTATCGGTGTACTTCAGTGATACACTGAAAAAAGAATTTCCAATTACGGATCAATCGGAGCGAATGATGCATTATACCATCAGTGATCCATCTGCAAACCTCACCAATCAATTCAACTCACCAGGAACGCATTTCGATGAAACGTACCTGCAATCCATGGGTATGAGTAAGATTAAGATTGAAATCCCAGACTTATTTGAATTGGTTAAGAATGGTGAACAGATTCTGATCAATGAAGCAAAGCTTACCCTCACCGTTGCCAATGGTTCCGCTACAGAGACCTATCCAGCTCCGGAGAGATTGCTGTTGCTTCAACCGGTGAATGCCGATGGTACAGGGTCCAACAAACTTATCCTGGACTTGATTGATCTGATCGCACCACCAAGCTCAGCCTGGAGTGGTTACACCAATTATGGTGGGGAGTTAAACTCCGATGGACGTACCTACACCTTCCATCTTAACCGACACCTTCAGGGATTGCTGGATGATGCTGTTTTAAATGGCAACATGGATAACCGTGGTCTGTATGTGATCATCCCTTCTGACAACCCCATTACCCCATCCCGATTGGTTCTGGATACGAAGAACAATCAAACGGAGAAAAACATCCGATTGAAAGTCACGTACACCAAACTTTAATGAAAAGATGGTGTTTTATTTGCAAAAAGTTTGAGACTTGAATTCAAACCAGTCATATAAGCTGGCGGCTAGAAAATCCAAAGCCTCATCTACAATTGTAGACGTTGGAAATATCCGAATCGGAGGTGACGAAGTTGTCATGATTGCCGGTCCGTGTGCCGTAGAATCCGAAGAACAAATTGAGGTTATTGCGCGAACCATAAGTCAGCTTGGCGTTGGGTTGTTGCGTGGTGGTGCCTACAAGCCACGAACATCGCCCTACAGTTTCCAGGGTCTGAAGGAACCCGGATTGAAATTGATGCGAAACGTGGCCGATCGGTATTCGCTGGGTGTGGTAACCGAAGTCATGGATCTTAGTCTATTGGAAACTGTGTATCCCTACGCCGATATCCTGCAAGTGGGATCAAGGAACATGAAAAATTACCATTTCCTTAAAGAGCTGGGTAAAACACGTAAACCAATCCTGCTCAAACGGGGAATGGATGCCACGGTTGAGGAGTGGCTTTTGGCTGCTGAATATCTGTTGCTCGGTGGCAATGAACAGGTTATTTTGTGCGAACGCGGAATACGGACATTCGACGATTCCACACGAAATACCCTGGACACGGTTGCTATTGCACTGGCCAAGGAATTGTCGCATCTACCGGTATTGGCCGACCCTTCACAGGCAACTGGCAATCGGGATCTGATTAAACCGGCCTCCATGAGTGCTGTTGCATCAGGTGCTGACGGGTTAATGATTGAAGTTCACGATCATCCCGAAAAAGCCTTATCGGACGGGCCACAATCCCTCTATCTCGATCAATTTGAGGAAATGTTACCTGATTTGGCGCGCATTGTTAACGCCATGGGCCGCACCTCCAATTGGAAACAAGAGGCTGAGGTGCTTGATATCTGATCTTTCGCTGATCCTTTGAACGGAAAGCGTTTTCTTTGCACGAAATTTAAAACCCTATGAAAATAGCCCTTGTCGGAGCAACCGGAATGGTTGGAACTGAAATGCTCGCCGTATTGGAAAACAGTACGCTTCCCGTATCTGAACTGATACCGGTTGCCAGTGAGAAGTCGGCCGGCAAGAAGGTGATGTTGCGTGGGAAGGAGTACACATGCACTACGCTGGAAGATGCCATAAATCGCGACATCGATATAGCCATTTTTTCTGCGGGTTCAGAATCGTCATTAGAGTGGGCACCCCGCTTTGCTGAGCGTTCTGTATTTGTGATCGATAATTCATCCGCCTGGAGAATGAGTCCCAATCACAAACTCATCGTTCCGGAAATTAACGCCAACGAGTTAACGGAAACTGACTTTATCATAGCCAACCCAAACTGTTCAACCATTCAGATGGTAATGGCGTTGAAACCCTTGCAGGACAAGTATGGTATCGATCGCCTCGTGATATCCACCTATCAATCGGTTTCGGGTACCGGCTATGCTGCCGTTGATCAAATGGATTATGAACGCGCAAACGATCAGCAATCGGCCGAAGGCCCATACCCATATCGGATCGATAAGAATTGTCTTCCACATTGTGATGTGTTTACGGAAAACGGATACACTAAGGAGGAGATGAAACTCGTGAACGAAACGCGTAAAATTTTAGGCGATCCTTCTCTCCGAATCACGGCCACCGCTGTTCGTGTACCGGTATCGGGAGGGCATTCTGAGTCCATCAATGTTCGTTTGAAGAAGAGTTTTGATCTGGAAACGGTGCGACAGGACATCGGCAGTATGCCGGGTGTGGTGGTGCAGGACGACGTTCAAAACAACATCTACCCGATGCCATTTTACGCCCGCGGGAAAAACGAGGTTTTTGTAGGCCGTATCAGACGGGACGAAAGTGAAGAAAATGCCCTGAATATGTGGGTGGTGAGTGATAACCTTCGAAAAGGTGCTGCAACCAACGCAGTTCAAATCGCCGAATATTTATACGAAAACAAACTTGTAAATGCGGCATCTGTTGATGTCTGAAAATCATTATGCCAGCTGGATTCTACCGACTTAAAGTTGATAAAATTATCCGGGAGACTCCGGAAGCCGTTCAAATACGATTTCTGGTTCCCCCACCGCTTAAAAATCTGTTCACCTATCGGGCCGGACAATATCTGACCTTACATGCCACCATCAACGGTGAAGAAATTCGTAGGTCATACTCCGTATGTGAAAGTCCGTACGTTGACGATATGCCAACCGTTGCGGTTAAGGAGGTAGAGAATGGACGCATGAGTACCTTTCTCAACAGACAATTACAGGAGGGGGATCTTATTGAAGCCATGCCTCCAATGGGAAATTTTACCGTTGACCTGAATGATCAGGCTCAACGCCATTTTATACTGTTTGGCGGAGGTAGTGGCATAACTCCATTAAAGTCTATTCTGATGTCGGTTCTGTTAAAAGAGCCCAACAGTAAGATTACGTTGATCTATGCCAACCGCGATGAGGCTTCCATCATCTTTCGCGAAGCCCTGGACACTCTCGAACAAACCTATGCATCCCGTTTCAAAATCATCCATGTTTTGGATGAAGCCGGACCGGAGTGGACCGGTTTGAAAGGCATGCTGAATGAGATGAAGGTCAATCAGCTGGTGAAAATGAATGAAACCCGTATCGCTGAAGCAGAATATTACATCTGTGGACCTGGCGGATTGATGCAGTTGGTAAAATCAAGCCTGGAGAATATGGGGATTCCCGGATCGCATATTCACCTCGAATATTTTGCTGCGGTAAAATCAGATGAGGCAAAATCCACTGTTGTGGAAGACGATGGAAGTGAAAAGATTGTGACCATTGACCTGTTTGGTGATGAAATGGACGTGACGGTTAAACCGAATCAAACCATTTTGGAAGCCGCCCAGGAAGCTGGTATGGATCCCCCATTTTCATGTACGGTAGGCGTTTGCACCACCTGTCGGGCAAAAGTGCACGAAGGCACCGTTCGCATGGATGAGCGTGAAGGTTTAAGTGATGCGGAGATTGATGAAGGATACGTGTTGACGTGTCAATCACATCCTACCAGCAGCCGCGTAAAGCTTACCTACGAATAGGTTTATCCCGCTTTTTGGGTGATTCTGGTTTCCCAGCCCTCTTCGGTTTTCTTGATGGTTAACCCCTCGTCGTAGTAAATTCCATTGTCGATTTTGGGGATTTTATAATCGTCGTACCCAGCATCTTCAAGGTAATTCTGAAGGTCAGCAACATGTTCAAATAAACGGGTCTCTCGAATGGGTTGGGCTGCCTTAACTATAGGAGTGGTGGCTTCAGACCGGCTGTTGGCGGATATGGCCGGTGCGTTTTTGTCCTTCTTCTTATAGTTAAGAAGCATCTGACGCACTTCGTTCAGGTAGTTTTCATCGATGTCGGCTGGAACGGCAAGCGTAATCACCTTCTTATCGTTCTTATTCAACCAAAACTGTGAGCGGCAACTGGAGCTGCAAAATCGCGCGTTTCTTCGATTGGCAAGAAAATGCGCTTTGCAATTCTCACACACTAACTCGGTGGACTTATGATTATTCTTAAACCCTTTTGTTGTCCGGTACATTCCCAATTCCAATTGCATCTTTAACGTTTATTTATGAGTCAAATTTGAAGAAAATCAACCCATTACGCGAATTGAGCTACCAACAGCGTCTAATATTAAGTACAAGTTAAGAAATATGGGGTGTGTCTGGGTTTCAGACGGTTGCGCTGAGAATGCCTTCAAACATGGCGAGTCCATCTTTATTAAAGAGGTATTCACTCGCAGCACGTTCCGGGTGAGGCATCATTCCGAAAACATTTCTTCTGGCATTGCAAATACCGGCAATGTTTTCAACCGATCCATTCGGATTGGACGAAGTTGAGGTGGTTCCATCTTCTTCGCAGTACCGGAATAGGATCTGATCATTGTCCTTCAGCGACTGGATGGTTGCGTCATCGGCGTAATATCTACCCTCGGCATGTGCGATAGGAATTTTAACCACTGCATTGGATGGCAAACCACGGGTAACCGCTGCATTATTGGTTTCGGTTCGCAGGTAAACATTATCGCAAATAAAGAGCTGATCCTCATTTCGAAGCAGGGCTCCTGGCAACAAACCTGATTCACATAAAATTTGGAATCCGTTACAAATACCCATTACAAATCCGCCCTTCGCAGCATGCTCCTGAACCGATTTCATAATCGGGCTTAACTTGGCAATGGCTCCACTACGGAGATAATCACCGTAAGAAAATCCACCGGGTAAAAAGACAAAATCACAGCCTTTGAGGTCGGTGTCTTTATGCCAAAGCTCTTCGACCTTTTGTCCGCTAACATCCGTCAGAACATGAATCAAATCCATGTCACAGTTTGAGCCGGGGAAAATTACAACGCCAAATTTCATGATGCAAAATTAGCCTGATGGGTCAATTCAGGGTGAAATATTCTTCTTTTTCTGACCGGTTGTATACCACAACGCCGGCACTGATTAGGTTGATCAAGATACGGGATGCCTTCCACCGATTAATTCTGGCCAGTTTTTGAAATCCCTTGAGCGTGATTTCACCTTCGGTAGAAAGGTAGGCGAATAACGATCTTTCTGCGTCGTTGTATTCAATCAAACTTCCATGCGTAGAGGAGGCACGCTTCATAACCTCTACTCCGATGTGTCCAGCTAACAGGGTTTTGTCATTCACGCGCTGGTATACCCACCACTTTTGATCATCTCCCAACGCATAATAAGGCCCCTGTTTTCCTTGATCAACAATACACTCCAACACGCCCTTTCCTTCAATCACCCATTCACGCTTTCGCAGCTCAACAGTTGGCCGGCAATACATCTTCGCCGCCATATCCAACATGTACCACTCCTCTTCCGTGTTGACACCGGATATAGTTCCGTTGTCCTTTACACCAATTAGGAGCACGCCTCCCTTTCCGTTGGCAAATGCGGCGATCGTTTTGGCAATTTTAGCTGCATCATTTACACTTTGCTTAAAATCCATCGTCTCGGACTCGCCGAATTCGATCAACTGATGAATTTTTGTTTTTATCCGATCCATATCCCGCCTCACGCATATTAACAAAAAAGCCGGCACAATGGCGTACCGGCTCGTGAATATATATGAAATACGACCCTTACTTAATCTTGATGGTCTTTGGTTTGGCCTGTTCGGCTTTTGGAATTTGAATGTTTAACACACCATCTTCAAACTTGGCCTCAATGGCATTGTGATTCACATCATCAGGCAAGTAAAAGGTGCGTGAGAATTTGCCATACCGAATTTCTCCGGTGTGATACTTGGCTTCCTTTTTCTCGGTAACTTGCTTACGCTCACCTGAAACAATCAGTTGATTTCGTTGAACATCCAAAGTGATGTCGTCCCGCTTAACACCAGGAATACTCACATGAATTTCGTAATTCTCCTCATGTTCCACAACGTCTACACTTGGACGGAAAAAGGATGTTTGAAGGTTTTCATCTGTCTCCTGCAAAAACGAATTCATCATGGAATCAAATCCCTTTGGAAAGAATACATCTCGGAGCAAATGAGTCGAAGGTTTGTACTTTGTAACTGTCATCTCTGTAATTTTTACATCGATGTGGTCAATTGATATACCACTTCAATTTACATCTAAAAATCAGCCACCCTGTCAGCTTAATTTACAATTCCTAAAATTATTGCGCCACTTTGGCTGCTTTTGCTACCAACATGTGATTGAGATTGGTGCTCTGAACATCTTCCACCTGCCTGAAACATTTCCCCAAATCCAGCAGAAGTTGCAATCGTTCTTCTTCATGAAGTGGAAAATTCACCACCTTATTCATCACTACTACGCCTCCGGGGTTAAGCAGGTTGGCGCACGCGCTTAAAAAAGAAACGTGCTGTATGGATTGCGGCACATCCAGGTCGTGATAGACATCAATGACGATTAAATCGAAGCGATTCTCACATTCCTTCACGAAATCAGCGGCATCCTGAACAATGAGGTTAACGTTCGGACGATCAAACCAGGCTTCCGCAACCTCTGCTATATCCGGATCAAGCTCAACCCCGATTATCGAACATGTGCTGGTTTTCTGTTGAATCAAATCGGCAACACCGCCCAAGCCATATCCCAGAATCAGCACATCCTTCACCGAATGGTACGGTAAGGATGTCATCGCAAAAAGTCGCTTGAACGCCCATTGAAGTGACCCAAATGAATAGGTGGCTTTAGTCGTAAACAACTGAAGCTCTCCCCGATACCATTGAAGGTAGAGTCCTTTTTGATTGAGTTTGTGATGTGGAAAGCCAATCGGCCACAGATAGGATACGACCCATTTGAGGCGCAATAAAAAACCCGCTTGTTTGAAGCGGGTTTTTTGATGTGTCTGAATCGACATCTATTAATTCATTTTGACAAACTTCGATGTTCCCTTGAAGTTCTCACCTTCCACCTGAACGATGTAATTACCACGGTTCAGATCGCTTACATTCAGATCAATGGTAGAACTGCTCAAACGCAGGTCCTGCGATTTCACAACCTGACCGCTCATACTCAGAATGGTCAGTTTCACGTCTCCCTTCACTGTTCCCGGCATTTGAACTTTTACAAATTCAGAACCTGGATTAGGGTAGATGTATAAGCGAATGATGTCCATTGGATTAACCGGACGGAAGCTGGTGAGCAAATTGCTCGATTTGAAGATCCCTCTACCGTGCGTACCGGCGTAGAGCATTGGACCGGTTCGCCATGCATTGGCGCCATCAACCTTCTTGGCTTCCACCTGATACAGATCAAACGCTGGCACCAATGGGAATTGATCGTTGTTTTCCACCCAGGTTGGGGTAGTTGCCGTTCCGTTCGTACAGGCGTAAATACCGTATTCTGTTCCGAGCATAATCATGTCCGGATCAACCGTACTGATTTCTGCATCATACACGGGGAAACGTGGCAGGTTGCCCTGTATGGAACGCCAGGTTGGACTAGCTGATGTTGCATCTTCGGTTATGTAAACAAAAGACGAGTTTCCGTAATTACCCATGGTCACAATTACCCGATCCTTGTTGTTGTCATCCACCTCAATGCTGGTGATGGTTCTGGATGGCAAATTGGATTTGATGTCGGTAAGTTTAAGCTCAGAAGGAATGGTATTTCCGGGATACATGGTAGTGTCCCAGGTCACATCATTTAATCCATCCAATCGGAAGATTCTGGATCCACCAAAACCAGCGATGTACAAGGTTCCACCATCAGGAGTAAAATCAACGTTGTAAGGATCAACCCCTAAATTGGCAATTCGGAACCACTGAGGAATAGCCGTTGTAGAGGCACCATTGGCCATCCACATTTCGTTGTCCATACCAAAGAACAATCGGCTCTTCATGCTGTCTCGGTCTTCCCACAATTTCAGCGGTGTGTTAACGATGTTATTCACCCGGCTGATGGGCTCAGTTTTATCAACAAAGTATTCCTTAATACGAGGATCCCAGATGGATGAAAAACTTCCACCGGCATTTAGTGTACGACCCATCAAACCATAATAGGCTTGCATGAAGAGGATACGGGAATCAATTTTAGAAACGTCACATTGATAGTTGTCGCCCCCATTGATGCGCACACCTGCCTGAGGCGTACTTCCTTTTCCATTTACATACAATCCACCCTGATCCTGAGTTCCCCCCATCACAGAGCCATCAACTCCTGCCGCAATTCCGTAGAATGCAGTGGTTTGATAGCCGTTGTTAATATCGATGTATCGGTTTAAGTCTGCATTGGTAGTTTTAGAGATACCACCATCCGTAGCCACATACATAATGGCTGGCTTGGAAACGGTATCAAAGGTTACCCAATGTTTATCGGCATGAATACCCAATGGATTGAACGGAGAATTGAAGGTATTACCCACAATGATGGGCCCTCCTGCCTCGGTCCATTCAGCAAATTCTACGCCTCCAACAAAGATTCGCTCCTTGTTGTAGGGGTGAACACCAAGAGCCAGATCGTAATTTCCCTGTGCACTCTGAAGTGACTGGTTGGTAAACGGTGCGAACAACGCGCTCGCTTTTCCTACGATTTGTGAGAAGTTTTGTCCATTGTCTTTGGATTGGAAGATACCAATCAACCCGCCAGAAACAGTAAATGCCCCTTGTGTTCCGTCAATACTTACCGTTCCAACTACCACTGCATATACATAGTTAGGGTCAGACGGTGAAGCGGCGATAGCCATACGTGAATTAGCCAACGGAAGACCTGTTACCTGAGTATAGGATGAATTATCAGTTGGATTGGTAGATCGGTAAACCCGATTAGTAATGTAAACGAAGGCGTTTCCATTTTTATCAAAGGTTACGTCCTCGGCATTTCCCGGACGAATCTGTGTCCAGGTTTGAGTAGGATCAGACTCGTTGCTCACATACAACCCGGTACTGGTTGCCGCCAATACATAATTTTTGGTTGGATGACTCGCCAAACGATTTACATAGGTTAATCCGGATGTAGAGGCAATGCGGGAAAATGATTTGCCATTATCAGTGGAACGATAGATCCCGTTACCGGAGAAACCCATGGTGTAAACTTTTTGTCCCCCGCTTCCGGTAAAGGATTCTCCTGTACCGAAGAACACATCGCCGTTTTTGGTTTGGCAGATGGTAGACACCGCCATGCTCTCAAACTTATCATCAACCGGATACCAGGAAGCACCCTTGTTGGTTGACTTGAAGATACCGCCCATCACGCCTCCGGCATAAAGGATGTTGTTGTCGTTTCGATCAACAATCACGGCACGCGTACGACCTCCAACATTGTCGGGTCCTGCAGCGGACCAGTTCAATGGGAACGAGGCTTTATTAAACTTTCTGAACTGTTGGATATCCTGACGGGCGTTAGCCACATCCATCGGATCAATTTCTCCTGTAATTTGATTGGCTCGGATGGCGTGCAGATACTCCAGCATCGGGTGGATGCTCATCGGCTGTTCATCCTGGATGGTTCTGGGCTGATAGATCTGCTCCTGGGATGGTTTCAGCAAGCCAATGGCGGCCACTGTCCCGATTGCAATGATCAAACCTCCAACATAAATCTTCTTTTTCATATTCATTCCAAAATCTTCCTGAGGGTACAATGTGCAAATTTATCAGTCTAATCCGTTCTGACAACCCTTAATTAACAAGTGGGCTCGCTCACTTGAGAACTGGCTAACCCCTTGAAAAGTACCACATGAACCGAACGAACGGCGTAGCAAAAAGGTTTGCGTTTGGACTGGTAGCCATGATGGGCAAATCGGATGGAAAATAATCAACCATAACCCCTACTCCCACTTGCTTTCCGATGTGGCTGCGCCCCCAATCCAAACGGGCTGCCAATGTCAGGTTTCCTCCCAGTCGGTTTTCAATTTCACTCCAACCTTTTTCCTGACGTGAGTACCCCACGATGTCTGCTTGATTGGTGTGGGTGGCCGGATCGTACCGTTGGCTGCGAATAATCGGGGTTTTATCATTGGCCTGATACGTCATAACATCCAGGTACACGGGACGAAGGGAGGCCACCGAAAGGCCTGCGTAACCTTCTACCGAAAAACCAATGGCGTTGGATGCGGTGCGGGAGATAACGGACTGATTCATCCCCACCCCTAGGCGGCTCATAAATGTGTGATACAATTTACCGTAGACATACGGAGTTGGACTTTGTGCTCCCTGATTGACAATCTTGATCTCTGACGGGTGCTTCACCGTAACTAACTCGGCATAGGCCAGCATTCTCCGACCTTTTTGATTGAGTTTGTATTCCTGGTTGAAGGTCAAGCCAACACCTGTTGTTCGCAAAACCATCCCCACTCCCCATTGTTTACCAGGAGTAACCCGATTCCATTGGGCACTGGCAACCGACATCCCGAGAAAGTAGGTAACCGTGAGTGCGAAGAAAAAAATGAGGCGTCTGGTTGACATGCAACGGTAAAGTTAGCAAATTGCACGGATTGTTTCACCAATTAATCCCATCTGAATGACGACCAGTTCCGTGGTTTATCAGGGCAACCTTAGAACCCTCGCCACACACTTAAAATCAGGATCAACATTGGAGACAGATGCCCCAGTGGATAACAATGGCAAGGGAATGAAATTCTCCCCAACGGATTTAACAGCCACTTCACTGGCTTGTTGTATGTTCACCCTAATTGGAATTCATGCCGAGAAAAATGACATTCCGCTGGGCTCCATTCATTCGGAAGTCACCAAAACCATGGCGTCTAATCCAAGACGAATCAGTCGGATAGCCATCTCCATTCAGTTTGGTGGGAAAGAATATTCAGATCGGGAAAAGAAAATTTTAGAACACGCCGCACGTACCTGCCCGGTGGCACTTAGCCTTCATCCTGAAATTGAACAAGCGGTGGAATTTCGATATTCCGGTTAGTTTGGCTGGTTCTTATAGACTCAGCGTGATGCTGAAGTTGTTTGGGCATCCGTCTTTCCGTCTGGAACCGCACGAAGAGAGCAATGCCACAACGAAGAATCCAATCAATACAATGCCAATGACCTTTTTCATAATTTTCCTTTTTTAGTGAACACCTTTGAAGTACAACGGTTCACCTTTTTTGGTTAGTGCAAAGAAATAAAATAATCCTCACCCTCGAACACCCGCAATGGGTGGAATTTATCGATGCCGGTACTCACCTGAGATTGGATGAGATGGCCCTACGATTGAGAAATCGGTTTGACCTCGACCTTCCAACCGCCATTTCGATACTATCCATCTATCAGAAAGCTCAACGCAAAATACCTCGATGGGTAGATGCCCGATGCGCCCTAACGCAGCGCGCCTATGAACAATGCAGTTCTCAGCGGGTTGCCGAGTACCGATCCTCTTTATTTCACGGCAAAGAAGCCTGGGATATGACCGCCGGTCTGGGTGTTGACGGCACCTTTCTCTCGCATCAATTTGAATCCGTTTACTCGGTTGAGGTAAACCCGGAACTGGTTGAACTTCTTCGATTCAATTCCACTCGTTTGGGCCGCACCAATCACCTTATCCTTCACTCAACATTTGACGATGCACTGACATCTTTAAACCGCGAAGTAGACCTGATCTTCATTGATCCGGATCGCCGACCCGGATCGCAGCGGGTACATGGATTAGCCGATTGCGAACCCAATGTACTTAGCCGTTTGGATGAACTTACGTCAAAGTCCCAAACGCTGGCTCTGAAATTAAGTCCGATGGTGGATCTCACGGAACTGCGCCGACAAATCCCTCTGTTAACTTCTTTGGCGGTGATCAGCGAGTTGAATGAAGTAAAGGAGATTATGGCCGTTGTTGGAACCTCAGCTTTACCCAATGGTATTACAGCGGTGAATTTGGATCCTTCAGGCGAGCAGGTGTTTTCATCGTCAGGCAGGAAAGAGCCTCCACTACCGGCTCATTGTGTTGATCAGCACCTCGTCTTTGAACCGGGGTCGGCTTTGATTAAAGCGGGGTTGGCAGATGAGTATGCACAACGTCATTCCCTTTTAAAACTGGGCAAACACAGTTTCCTATATACGGCTAATGATGTTGTTCTCAATTCCCCGGGCAAATGGTTCGAGGTAGTGGATCAACTTGACGTGAATTGGAAGGGAATTCGGAAGGCGTTGTCAACCAGAGGCATTCATGAGGTCATGATCACCAAACGCGATTTCCCCGAATCCGTTCAAACCATTCGCAAACGGTTGGGCATCAAAGATGGTGGACAGTATCACCTGTACTTCTACACCAACTGGGATCGGGTTACGAGATGTCTATTGTTACGCAGAATGCGGACTTCAGATCAGGCGTTTACCTGAAGAATGTAGTTTTCCAATGCTGCTACCATACTTGGTGCATCGGGTGACGGAGCGGGAATATTGTTAGTTAAACCAGCCTCTTCAATGGCCTGATGGGTGGTCTTTCCCCATCCTGCAAGCCGTGTGTTGTTTTGCACAAAGTCCGGGAAGTTGTCGAACAAACTCTTGATATCCGCCGGACTAAAGAAACAGATAATGTCGTAGTACACATCGGCCAAATCGCTCAAATCCGCGTTAACCGTTTTGTACATAATGGCCTCCGTATACTTGATCTTGTGCTCCTCCAGAAAGTCGGGAATTACATCCGCACGGATGTTGGAACACGGGAACAGGAATTTCTCCTTGGCGTGATTCTTAACCAGGGTTAGGAATTCCGGGATCCGCCCCTTACCAAAAAACATTTTTCGCTTCCGAAGTACCGTGTATTTCTGGGTATAAAGCGAAACGCCTTCGTTCATACAGAAATACTTCATGGTAGCGGGCAGTTCCACCTTCATCTCTTCGGCAATCCGAAAGAAATTATCTACCGCATTTCTGGATGTAAGAATAACTGCTGTATGATCCAGAATATCCAACCGCTGCTTGCGCAATTCGCGAGCAGGCACCTGATCGACCTGAATAAAAGGTCGAAAATCCAACTTCAGTTTAAAGCGATCAGCCAGGGCATGGTATGGAGTTTTTTTATCTCCAGGGTCCGGCTGGGACACTAAGATGCTTTTAACTTTCAATTTCTCTCGTCAGTTCAAATCCACTCCCAGTTGATGTAGGTCAACATAACCAACAGGGGTAGTATTTCAAGGGCGCAAAGATATATAAATATGTAAACCCTCCGATACGGAAAGAGGTGGAGATAGATGCGAAAAGTCTTGATAAACCGCATGATTAACATGACTCCAATCACCCCGAAACAGGTCATTTTCAAGATGTGTTGAAGCTCAGGTTCGCGGGCGAAGGCCAGGATCAAAATCAACGGGAACAAAATCAGCCCAACCGCATACATCATGTTGCTTTGACTGAAAACCATCAACTTCGACAACCGGTCACTTTGAAGAATGATTCCAATGATAAAGTGAACGAAATACTTGAATGAATAGACCAGAGCAACCAGAAGGATGATCAACAGGAATTTCCCAAACTCGCCAACCATTGTAAAATTCAGGTCAAATGGATTGAACAATGAAATGAACCAGCCAATGATTAAGCAGGATATTCCGATTTGAATGATTTGAAAAATATCGATCTGATAATTATCCTCCAGCAGTTCATTCTCCGTTTTTGGACTTACCACGTAACTAAAGAAAGTAAACTGATGACGCTGTGAATTCAGGTTTCGAAGCAAGCCAATGAAGGAAAAGACCAACACAGCAAACAAGAACATCCACCATCGTTGCCGATCCGGTCTTAAAATTTCCCAACTATCCGAAGATGCCGCATCGGCTTGGACGGCACACTGAGCCAAAGGGACACCAACGGCTGCCAGCAACACCATGATCAATACAATGCGGGAGAACAATCTCATCTCCGCAAATTTAGAAGAAGAGTGAATCAGGCGTTCACAGATTGAAGAATCTGCTCATAATAAGTCATGTAGAGGGGACCAACGGTATTGATATCAAATGTCATGGCATGCTCCAATGCGGCCTGCTTGAATTGATTCAATTGTTCATCAGATTCCAGAATCTCAATACCGTATTTAGCCATAGACTGAATGTCGCCAACGGCACAGGTAAACCCTGTTTTACCGTGGATATTCACTTCCGGTAGCCCTCCGGTGTTGGTTGAAATCACCGGCACCTGGCAGGCCATTGCTTCCAGTGCCGCCAACCCAAAACTTTCGGTCTCTGATGGCATGATGAACAAATCACTTACCGATAACAGCTCCTCAACGGCGTCTTGTTTTCCGAGGAAGGAAATCTGATCACACATATCGCATTCGCGGCATTCCCGTTCCACCCGAATGCGTTCGGGTCCATCGCCAATCATCAGTAGCCGTGATGGGATTTGTTTGTTGATTAACCGGAATACTTCAATCACATCATCCACACGCTTCACCTTTCTGAAGTTGGATGTGTGGACTATCACGCGTTCTCCATTCGGAGCGATAGCCCGTTTAAAATGCTCCCTGGGCTTCTTTGAAAAGCGCGTCATGTCCACAAAGTTGGGGATCACTTCAATCTCGTTGTGAATGGGAAAGAGTTCGAGTGTATCATTCTTCAAACTTTGTGAAACAGCCGTAATGCCATCCGATTGATTCAGTGAATAGGTAATCACCGGACCGTAGGTGGCATCGCGCCCAACCAGGGTGATATCCGTACCGTGCAAGGTGGTAATGATGGGAATGTTGATCCCGCGTTCCTTGAGAATGTATTTAGCCATGACCGCGGCAGCGGCATGGGGAATGGCATAGTGAACGTGCAAAACGTCGAGACCGGCATTTATTACCGTGTCAACAATTTTACTGGAGAGTGCAATCTCGTAGGGTGGATAGCGAAACAGCGGATAATCTGAAACACTGACTTCGTGGTAATAGAGCCGCTCATTGAAAAAGTCTAATCGAGCCGGTTGATCATAGGATATAAAGTGCACCTCATGCCCCTGAGTTCCAAAAAACTTCCCCAACTCGGTTGCCACAACACCGCTCCCACCATAGGTTGGGTAACACACGATCCCTATCTTCATCGTCTATCTTTCTAATCGATCAGTTCGGGTAATTTCCGAACCGGAATGTTTTCTACCATTTTAGCAATCGCGGCAATGTGTTCCGGAGTGGTGCCACAGCAGCCACCAACGATATTTACAAAGCCTCGCTGTGCATATTCACCAATGATGGACGCCATTTGGTCGGGTGATTGGTCGTACTCACCCATCTCATTTGGTAACCCGGCATTGGGATGTGCGCTTACATAACACCAGGCTTTGTCAGAAAGTTCTTCCACATACGGACGAAGTTGATCCGCCCCCAGGGCACAGTTCAATCCAACACTTAGCGGTTGGGCATGAGAAACTGAATTCCAGAATGCTTCGAGAGTTTGGCCGGACAAGGTGCGTCCGCTGGCGTCTGTAATGGTCCCACTAATCATAATAGGGAAGGGCTGATCACGCTGATCATTAAACTCCATTAAGGCATACAGTGCGGCCTTGCAATTGAGGGTATCAAAGACTGTTTCTACCAGCATAATGTCGACCCCGCCATCAGCCAACGCCTGGATCTGCTCGGAATACGCCATTACAAGTTCATCAAAAGTGACCCCGCGAAACCCCGGATTATTTACATCGGGTGAGATGGACGCTGTTTTATTGGTGGGTCCAATGGAACCCGCCACAAAGCGCGGTTTGTCCGGTGTGCGCTGTGTGTACTCATCGGCTGCCTGACGAGCCAGTTTCGCCGCAGCCAGGTTGATTTTACGCACTTCCGACTCCATGTGGTAATCGGCCATGGAAATGGAGGTTGAATTGAAGGTATTCGTCTCGATGATATCGGCGCCAGCCTCCAAAAACTTACGGTGAATCTCGAGAATAATACCGGGCTGCGTAATGGACAACAAATCGTTGTTTCCCTTAAGTGAATGCTGATAATCACGATAAGCATCTCCGCGATAATCCTCCTCAGACAATTTGTAGGTTTGGATCATGGTACCCATGGCACCATCCAGAATCAGGATACGCTCGCTGATTAACTGTTCAAGCAAATGATTCTTTTGCATGCCGCAAAGATAGTCGGCATATCACACCCCACCTGACGTAGATTACTAGTTCTCGTACAGGGTATAAACGATATCGGCGTAATACGTCCCCGCCTCCAGGGTCACATCTATACCTTCCAGTTTGTACTGTATGTCGATGTTATTGAGCTTTTCATAACCCGTAATAAAGGTGGAGTTGAGGTTGTTGATCTGAATGTAATTCCATCCACCCCAGACATTTCC
The DNA here is from genome assembly GCA_020635355.1 of Flavobacteriales bacterium. Taxonomy (GTDB): domain Bacteria; phylum Bacteroidota; class Bacteroidia; order NS11-12g; family UBA9320; genus WGNA01. Next base: position 39,478 of record JACJZW010000012.1, on the reverse strand, counting down.
TTTTCCGTTGCCATTGCTGGTTCTGCGCACGTAAATCTTCACCTGATTATCCCAATTGATATCGTTCTTTTGAACCTGAACCGTCCAGTAGGCGTCTTTGGATAATTTCTTAATGTCGAGATTGATTTTTTCGGTTGACTCGGCCGACAGGCTAAAATCGTCGCCAGCCTCAAGTTCCGAGTTGGTGAATGAAAAATCAGCACTTCCCTGAATTCGGATTTCCTGAGCGGATGCCCAAACCGATAGAGTTAACAGAAATAAAATGATCGCACTTCTCATGGTTAGTCGGATAAGGTGTAGGTTACCGTGATGAAGGTATTAGGACTCTCAAATTCCAGCTCATCCAGATTCACCAACACAAGCTTGTAGGTGAGCTGATGGCCGAAATTTTTTCCTTTTCCGGAACAACACCCCCCAATGTTGTTGACCAACACCTGTTGTTGATTGGATAAGGTTACGGTGCTTGATGGCGTACCGCGCTGTCCTTTCCCAGTTGAAATGGATGAGGCAGTTAGCTCAATTTTAGTTCCCTTAGGAATCTCACCAGAGGTGACTTGTACCATCAATTTCTTATACGATCCTTGCTTCTTCTTACACGTTGAATAATTGATCCATGTACCGGAATGGACATTGCTTCCGGTAACGGCATTGGGCTCACTACCTGCGGCTTCCGGCAACTCCATTTCCAATTTAACCACTTCATTGGAAGGTACGATGCTGATCAAAGACATTTCCGGAATGGTCATGGACAATTGATGATCGTCATCGTCCCAATCCTGTTGCGCATATCCGGATGATATCCAGAAAAGCATCAATGCGTGAATTAGTAGGCTGCGCTTCATCATTCTCCTCCAATTTTAATGGTTTTTGTATCCAGGAATTTTATTTCCCTCACTTTGGGCTGAATCAGAAGTTTTACTTCCTCACTTCCATCGGCTGCTAAAACCACATCCACTTCACCAATTTTTATAATGAATTTGTCCTTCCAATAGGTTGGGATGATGCGGATGTGCCAGGTTCCTGGTCGCAGGGAGCCAAAGAGAAATTCACCTTCGGCATTGGTTTGTGTGAGGTGTTTTTCATCGCCGTTACTTACTTCAACAATCACACGAGGTAAGACGATTTTTTCCTTGGACGATTGAATCACACGCACCTTCACCATTTCCACTTTCCCACTGATTGATCCGCTACGCGTTAAGCCAAAAGACACCTTGGCTGTTTGTTCAGGTAAAACGTCAATTTCGATGGGCATTTTAATATCCGGCATGTCTCGTACTCCAATGGATCGCTTGTCAATAAAGATCTGATGATGCCCCGGACGAACATTGTTGAATTTAAATCGTCCCAGTTCATCCGTGGTAACCAATTGACCATCCAGAATTAAAACCACCTTGTCTACCCGGTCAACTCCATTGTTCTGAATTTGACCCTGAACACTTCCGAGGGACAACATTTTTTTCAGTGGAACCCCAACTTTGAACGCATAGGAAGCCGACATGTACCAATCGCGTCGGATGGGTTGCTGATGAAGTATTCCATAGTTTGCTACAGCGCGAAGTTTATGATTATCAAGGGCTTGCCAATCCAGGGCGAAGTTTAACAGGTTACGGTCATTGTAGAGGTCTTCTACGAGGTAGTTATTTTGAAACTCCGCTTCCAATGACACCTTTCTGTGAATGCGGTAGCGAATATCTCCCCCGTACAGGAAGTACCTGAATCGTTGTTGCTCATAGCGTGTATTACTAAGGAATTGACCAAATCCGCCAATCGAAAATCGAACGGATGGAGCATATCGCCATTGAATCTGAGCATCAAAACCAAAGGCATTCTGATTGAGCGTATCGGCTACCAGCAAGTTTCGAGTAATTCCGCCTTCGGTAAGTATTCGGGCAGTCCAAAAGCCATAACGGTAAGCCGATGCAAACCGAATCCGTCGTTCCTGATAATCGAAACGCTTGGTACTTAAACGATCTATCTTTTGCCGATACAGTCCCAATAACTGCAGGTTCCAATTTTTGGTAAACCTACCGATCAATCCTCCGTTCAAGAAGATGGAGTATGGCGAAGCACTATACACCGTGTCTAAATTGGGGTTTTCATCGTTAAAATTCCCGCCAAGCTGAAACCCGATCTTCTCCAAATTGTATCCGGCGCTCAGGTTTAAATAGGTCGAATTTTTATAGTAGCCCTTAAAGTTGTTATCGGCGTAAAGTCCGGTACTGGATAGTTTCAGTCGCTTGAATTCAGCACTTCCTGAGTACGAGTAGGCAAAGCCACCGCCGGTGCTGGCCTGGCTGTGCGACAACTCGGTTGAAAACGACCAGGTATTGAAATTACTCCACGTTGATTGGAAAGACGTGAGTGTAATGAATGATGAATTGTGCAGATCATTTACAATGGTGTTAACCCTGTACAGATGCTTTTTAGGTGTTTCATATTGTAGGTAGCCGGCTGTTTGACCATCAATTTCCGGTTGAAGTAATGGCCTGTTGTAATAGGTGCCGATTTTGACTCCCTTGCCTAGAAGTGCATTCACCTGAACTCCGGAACCAAAGCGAAAATTCTCTGTTAGGTTACTCAAACCAAAGGTGCGTTCTCCTACAAACACATCAAAGCGCTTGTTGTAATACTGTGCATACTTCTGGGCGAAGTTGCCGATACGTGTAATGCGGACAGATCCTGGACCTCGGTATTCAAAGATTAGATTGTGTCGCTTCTTAACGTCCAACGGCCCTTTTCCGGAGATCTGAACCTGATAGGTGTTGAGTGTGGTTTCCCCATTCGAAATTCGATAGATGTAGTTGGTATTTACGGAAATGGGATATCGGAGATAGGGATCCAGCTTCTTCGTTTTTATCGGATAAATGCGAATAATTTCCTGATCTGAAACCACCTTATCCGCACTCTGAATATTGCATGAAAGATCAATGGCTTTCTCATCAATTCGCATCAACGTAACATCGGGGATCATGAATACATCCACGAATACACTGGAATCTGGCGGTATGGAAATAACCTTTTCACCCGGGAATAGGCAGTTCCGGCTAAACATCGAGATCACTTCCCGATCATTTCCGGAATTGCTCACCAGAAATCGAGCTTGAATGGTATCATTTGCTCTGGCATACGGAGGTCTGGAGATGAGTTCAACGTCCAATTCAATACGTTTGGGGACGTTAAAATTGGTGCTCTTTTTATCCTGAAGTTCAGTGCCCTTCAGAATGGAAAAAGTCAGATCGTAGTTCCCGGCTGGTGTCCGTCTTGGAACTGAAACTGGGACGAGAATATTCTTTGTTTCACCCGCATTAACGGTGAACTTTTTAGTAAAAACCAGGGCTCGAAGCGGTTTGGGAATGGTTTGATCAAAGACCAGTTCCAAGGTGTCCGGACTTTGATTTTTAACATTCACCACGATGGTGTGAGAGCTCCCAGACGGAACCTCTCCGGTTGGGAGATTGGATAATTGAACGGTGACCTGTGCTTGAGCATCAATCAGCCAAAGGCTGATCAGGCTGAGCATCAACAATCTCCACATCACCGGACATTTCAGACCAATCAGGATTTAGACAAATCCAGCACTGGTAGGGTAAATCGCATGCCGTAGAGGTTTTCGTCTCCACAATCGGCTACAATTACACTGTCATAACTTCCTGCCGGAATATCGGCCAGAGGGATGTCAAATACCTTGCAGTATCCGGGATATACCTTTTGATAAGGAATTTCTTTTCGGGCAATTTGTTCGCCATCGGTTGAATAAACTTCCAGAATCATGATGGGCTTCATCATGATGTTTCCGCTGTTTTGGACGGAAATTCGAACATGTTGTTCTCCTCCGGTGGTGTCGAGTTTTATATCGGCGATCTCCAATTGTTTAACCGCATTGTCGTCATAACTGCCGATGATTTGAATGGCATACCGAACTAAGGCGTTTACCTTCACACCAACGGTTGGTTTGTTGGTGTCGAGATCTTCAATTTCCTCAATCATGATCACCCCCCAGTAACTGCCACTTTTGTCCAGATCAGCTGGTGGAGTAAGTCCATAGGTGATGTTGATGGTTTGACCTGGTTCCATTAGGATTTCATTGTCGGACAACGACAACCAACCTGCATTGCATCGATCCCGAGTTACGGCTTCACTAAAGACGGTTTCCCCTTTACAATTATGGGTAACGTCCGTTTTGTAGATCCGAGCCCGTTTGCTTTTTTCTCCTGTGTTCCGAACCACAACGGTTCCCTGTACTTTTCCATCCTTTTGGAGATTGTGTTCATGGGAAAGTCCGTTTACCACCACGATACTGGCGTTGGAAAACGAAATGGTCATCAGGCCCAGGGCCAGTAAAATGAGTTGTTTCATAGTGCTTTTGAGTAGTAGGAGCAACCTATTCAAATCAAGGATTTTGCTCGCTTTTCACGGACAAAACTTGTGCCGATCCTGTTTGAAATGTTCACAAAAAAAAACAGGGCGGATAAACCGCCCTGTCAGAACCACTTTGTATTGGGTTAAGGTTGTTATTAGTTGTTGGAGATTGTGTAGAGGATAGTCAGGGTAGTAGCGTCATCGAAATCGATGTTAGCATAGCTACCAGCTGATGGATCCAACTCCAAAGAGTAGTACAAGTTATGACCGTTGCTTGCTCCGTCACCAGTGTAGCAGCTTCCGATAGAAGAAACTACAGTTTGGTCAGAAGAAGACAAGGTGATTTGTCCAGCAGAAGATCCTACAGTACCATCACCGTTACCAGCGTCAGCAGCAGCAGTTACTTTCAAAAGCATACCACCTGGAACAGTACCGCTGGAAATTTTAGCAGCAACAGTTCGTGAAGCTTCAGTAGTTGATCCTACAATAGAAGAGTAGTTGATCCATACAGAAGAATCCTTCGCGTCAGAAAAACTAACTGGCAAACCAGCTTCAGTAGGTGCAGTAACAGAAAGGGTGATTGAGGTTGAAGATGATGCCTCGAGGTCGAGGATAGCTACTTCAGGGATTTCGATCTGAACAGTGTGATCGTCTGTCTCGTTGTCTTGAGCTTGAGTTGTGAAAGCGAAAGCCATTCCTAGAATAGCCAAAGCAAATAATTTTCTTTTCATAATAGATTAAGTAGTTAAGTAATTTAAGTAGTTCGTCTCCGGTGAGTAGTTTGTCACTTTCGACAATTCAAAGGAAGAAAACGTTTCCTAAACATGCAAGGCTTTTCACCTTTTAGGGCGACTTTTTTGTCTCTATTCGTTTATAAACGCTAAAACGCACATTTACTGACATTTCAATGACATTAATTGTGGAAAACGTGTGAATAACCCTCATTTTGTGGGGTAAAAGTGCCTTAAACGGGCTCACAAGGTGGCTTGTTCGGTTAAATTTGAGTTATGTCGGGAATCTATAAAGTCCTCAAAAGGGTATTCAAGTACTCCATCTATCAGTACTTCTCTGAAATTAAGGTGCTGAATAAGGAACTGATACCAGCTAACAAACCCATCATCTTTATTCCGAATCACCGCAGCGCTTTCATGGACCCCATTGTAGTGGCGTGTCTGTTGCCCAATGAAATGAACTTTCTAACCCGTGGCGAATCCTTCCAGAACCCCACCCTGGCCAAGATATTCTCCAGGTTAAACATGATCCCCATCTACCGAAAGGATTATTCTCCTGACGACGTCCATAAAAATGATGACGTATTTAAATACTGTTACGAGCTTCTGGAGCGGAAGGGAAGTCTGATGATCTTTCCCGAAGGTCTGTGCCAAACCAAATTCCTATTAGCTCCGCTAAAAACCGGAACGGCACGCATTGCATTAGGTGCCGAAAAGAAAAATCAATATGAGCTTGACTTACACATTGTACCGGTAGGTATTAATTACACGCATCCCCACATTTTTCGCAGTCGTCTTTTATTGGACATAGGCGACCCCTTCTCCATTAAGGCGCTAAAAGAAGATTATGAGTCCGATCCGGAATCAACGGTTCGTGAGTTGACGTCACGAATGGAAGCCGCCCTAAAATCCAAAATTGTTACCCTTCATTCCAGTTCCGACGATCAACTTATCCGACAGATGGAACAACTCTATCAGGCCGATCCGGATTTGTCCATGGATTCCTGGTATGAACAACGTCAGTTTATCGCCGCGGGATTAAACTATTTCAGAGACCAGAAACCCGATGAACTCAACACATTTACCAATCGTCTGCGAAATCACTTAAGAAAGTATGCCATTGTGGATCCGGAATCGGCGGTTGGTACCGACGTACGCACCCAACTCGCGATCAAAGGGAATTGGTGGAAATTAATCACGCTCTTAATCACCTTGCCTGTTTATTTAGTTGGGTGTCTCACCCACCTCGTCCCTTTTCTACTCACTAAGGTTATTGCCTACCGCGTGGTAAAGCGATCGGATTTTGCCGGATCCGTTATTCTGGCACTGGGTGTTTTACTCTTTTCAATTTTTCTGTTCGTAGAATCCCTATTTATACATCGCCTGTTTGACAATTGGTTACTAACCGTTGCCTTTGTCCTCATCTGGCCCAGTTTGGGATTGTTCACCTATTTATATGGTGCAACAGCCCGTGTATTTATTCGTAAGCTAAAAATAATGACGAGTAGCCGCTTACAGATTAAAAAACAATCTCTGCAAACCGAACGTAATCAATTGATCTCTGAATTGAAGCTGGCTATTGATGAATTTAAAGCCACCCAGAATCGGACGGCTACAAGTAGTTGATAATTCCAAAGTGGATTTTAGCCGTGCTCGTTTTTACCGGATTCCCCTGTTCTGCACCCAAGGCATAGGCCAGCGTCAGTATTCCAGAATTTACCTCCAGATTTACCCCGGCACCAAATCCATAGGGATAATCCAGTTTTTGTAATCCATTGGCCCGGTTCTCGGTTCGCGCCACATTTCCGAAAAGTTGAAAGTAAGCGTTGGTGCTAAACAGATAGCGGTACTCCAATGCCAAAATGGTGAAGGAACTGGATAAGATCGACTCCTCATTAAATCCACGCAGACTCTTGGTACCGCCAAACCGATACAAGTCATTGAAAAATATAGTTGAGGTTAATAAGTGCTGGCCGGTTATAGATGGTACAATCGTGCTGCTTTTTCCTATCGGCAAAAAGAACTGAAGGTTGTATTTCAATTCACCCTGACGGGTTTTTAAGTCGATGGAATCATATACTGAATAGCTGTAGCCCTCTGATGAATTAAAGCGGACCTCTTCAATTCTGAAATCCTTGAGAATGGTTCGATTACCAACATTGCCATTTAATATGACTTGAAAACCTCGTCTTGGATTCACGGGATAATCCAGTCGTTGTATGCTGGATTCCACGCCATAGCTTCGGATGCGAACCGGGTTGCTGTCCGGAATGCGTTGCAACGAACGAATTTGCGTGGTGTCTACACTAATGAGTGAGGTGTTCTGATTCTGATAGTAGAATTTGATATAGTCGGTGCCGTTGATGTAAAACCGACTTCCAACCACCGATTTCAAATTAAAAAACAATGTATCGTATTTCACATACTCCAAACCCACGTCGGCACCCAGCGAACTTTGCAGGATAAACGGATACATACCACCTAAACGCAGTTGTTGCGATCGCTCCTGAAAACTCTTCCAATGCATGTTGTAGGCAATCCCTCGCTGAAATAAATTCTTGAGATCGATATTGGCCTCACCTGTAATCAACAATTGATCAGAGGCCGATGCATTTGGGGCGAAGCCAATGATCCCATCTACCTGATCCGTCTTTCGGGACTTGAGTTCCAGGACTAACCTGGCTTTGTTTTGCACGAAGTAAACCGACGTCCGAATACCTGGTTGTACATACGGTAGCTTCCGAAGCTTTTCGGTAACCCGTTTCATCACGCTCTCCCGGTACAAATCACCGGGTTTGAAGTTGAGATAACTGTACAGAAACGCTTTTGACACTTTGGCGTCTCCTTTCAGTTCAATGGTATCCATAACAAACTGAGCGTTTGGATCCACTCTCAGAATACCCATGAGCGTATCCTCCCGAACCTGAATGCTGTCAAAATGAACAGAGATGAAAGGGTGACCCAAATTTTCCCCTCGATTCAGAATGGTATTAATAGTTGATGCTGTTTCAACAGAAGGACGGGCTTTTTTACGCCGTGAAGTTGAACTCAACTCGCCTTCATCAAACCATCCTTCGGGAATTCCTTCGATACGAAGGTTTGCCCAATTGTAGTGATACCCGGTGTAAAGTTTAACGTTCAGTGTTGTAGTATCCATCCAAATGGAATCCGCTGATGCCAGCAAAAATCCCTTACCCCGCATTTCTTTAACGGCTTCATCCAAGGCCCCTTGCGCCAACTCATGATTACTCCAGGTTTGGCTAATCTGATTGGGCCATTCATTGGAAACACCATCTACCCAAATGGGTTTGATGGCAATGGTTTGGCTCCAAACAGGAAGAATGGACATCCATGCCAGAAGAATTATAAGGATGCGACGCATCACAATTTCTTTGACGAAGTGAAGAAAAATGGTTTCAAGTATTCCGGCTCAAAGTAAGCTACGTCCTCAAAACGACGGGTATCGTAGGTTGATTGTGCCATCGCCGCAAACGCCCGAAGATGGGTTTCTGCATCCACCTCAACCTGACTTATACGTTCCGTTCCCAGTATCCGAATGGCCTTTTCAGCACCCGATCCGGTTAGTGTGAGCGTTCCTTTACTCCGCCAATCTGAAAGTGAATTTTCAGATAAGATGTGCGCTTCGTCCGGACTGAGCTGAGACCCGTCCGTGTAAAAAACACCCAGATATACCTCATCCCTTCTCGCATCCAACATTGGGACAATGTAATCACTCCGAACATCCATCAGCCGAACACTTTCAGCCATCAGCCGAAGTGTGGGTATGGCTAAGAGTGGAAGATTCCCGGCATAACACAATCCCTTAGCTGCTGAAACACCGATCCGTAAACCGGTGTACGACCCCGGACCGGAACAAACTGCAACGGCATCAACTCCACCTTGCTTTGTCCATATTTCTTGAATGGCCAGATGAAGATAGGCCGCGTGATCATTGGGGCCGGGATATTGACGAACCCATTCCACCATCCCGTTGTTTGCCAGTAAAGCAGTGCAAACCGGACCGGAGGTATCGATGCATAGAATTCGCGTCATGCAGCAAATATCGGATACCAAGGCAACAATCGAATTGGCACTGACGTGCCTTTCAACCAAATGATTTCGGATATTCGCCCCCACATGATTCAACACACATTCCAACCCCATTCAGATAAAGCCGTGTTATCGGCGTGTTTGCACGTTCTTTCAAATCACGGTTGGCTGCTGGGCGATATCAGTGCCAGTGAGTTTATGGTAGGTTCCGTTGAGAACGACGAACTTCGTTACACCTGCACGGTTTCAGTTGATAACGGGATTGCCACCTTTACCGTAAGTGAAGAGTCCTATGACATCGATGATCCCCTGATCACTGAAATGGAGACATTTCTGAGTGAATCGGAGGATGCCGGATTGGAAAAAACCTATGATGAAGTGATGGAGGAACACCAAAATTCATTGACTCCAGACAATTCCCCCTCATTTGATTTTAATCCGTTTAAAACACATGTGGTTACGTCTACCATCATCGTCCTGAATATCATCATTTTCATTCTGATGGTGGTGAATGGGGTACATATCATGGAACCTTCCGCTGATGATCTGGTGAGTTGGGGCGCCAATTATGGCCCCTTGGTGGTTGAGGGTGATTACTGGCGATTGTTCACCTGTTGTTTCGTTCACATTGGCATTGTTCATCTTCTGTTTAATATGTATGCCCTGTTTTACATCGGGTTGATATTGGAAGAAATCATAGGTTCAGCCCGTTTTGCAGTAGCCTATTTGGTAACGGGTATCGGAGCCAGTGCGGTAAGTTTTGCCATGCATAATAACCTGGTAAGCGCCGGCGCTTCCGGAGCCATTTTTGGCATGTACGGTTTATTTCTGGCCCTCCTCCTATTTAAATCCTTATCCACCCAAATGGTCAAAGCCTTCCTCACGTCTATCCTGGTTTTTGTAGGATATAACCTGGTTTACGGTTTAAAAGACGGAGTAGACAATGCGGCGCATATCGGTGGATTGGTGACCGGATTTGTTCTTGGATTGGCCTGGATTGGGCGCAGCTATGAAGCCTTTAGAGGCAAACCTCGTGCAGCGCTTTTTTCGGCCATTGCTGTTGTAATTCTGGCTTCATCCTTCATCGTTGTGTCCAACGGCGAAGCCGAGGTAGATGAATTTGCTGTTGCCGTGGAAGAATTCGCCGAATTGGAAACCGATGCCATGTACCTCTATCACATGACGGATCAGGTTCGCGAGGATTCTTTAAAAACCTTCATCGAATCCACCGGGATACCCAAGTGGGTTGAGGCAAAGAAGGTGCTGGAATCGGTAGACACCACCGAACTAAATCCGCAACAACTGCAGCTGCGATCCAAACTCATTGAATATGTTTCACTTCGTGAACGCAGCTATCGGATACTATCTAAAAACGCCAACAACCCGTTGTGGGAATATTCACCGTCCTATCGGGAATTTGAAGATGTCATGAAACAAATCGAAACCATTCTAGAAGAATTAAATGCCTGATCAACATTCGCACCCTGTCGCTCCCGGTTGTAAACAGATTCCCCATGTTCACACTGAACACGGCGATCGTCGGGACGACCCCTACTACTGGTTGAATAACCGTGAAAATCCCGAAGTGATTGCCTACCTCAATGCAGAGAATGCCCATACCAATGAGGTGATGCACGATACAGAAACCTTCCAAGCCGATCTATTCACGGAAATGAAAGGTCGGATTAAAGAGGAAGATGAATCGGTACCCTATTTTCTGAATCAGTACTGGTATTACACCCGATACGAAAGTGGAAAGGAATACCCCATTCACTGCAGACGGCATCAAACCATGGAAGCCGATGAGGAAATTGTCTTGGACGTCAATCCGTTGGCAGAAGGTTTGGCCTATTGTCAGGTTGGCGGTTTAGCCGTAAGCCCGGATAACACCTGGTTGTCTTTTGGAATGGATACGGTAAGCCGTCGAATCTATACCATCCATTTTAAGAACCTTCGTACAGGAGAAATCATCGATCAAAAAATTGAAGGCACCACGGGTGGATCGGTTTGGGCGAACGATAATCAGACCGTTTTCTATACTACCAAGGACGCTCAGACCCTTCGTTCAGATCGCGTATTTAGCTATGATTTTTCATCGGACAAATCACGTGAACGTTTTTTTGAGGCTGATGAAACCTTTCATATCTCTGTGGGTAAGTCGAAATCCAGGGAGTACCTGATCATCGTTTCATCATCCACCTTAACCACGGAATATCAAATTCTGGAAGCTGATAACCCCACCGCTGATTTTCGCATTTTTCAACCACGGATACGGGGCATGGAGTATGGGATTGCTCACTTTAAGAACACCTGGTTTGTGGTCACCAACTGGGAAGCCGAGAACTTCCGATTGATGGAATGTTCCCTGGATCAAACTCATCGCGAATACTGGAAGGAACTGATCCCGCATCGTACAGACACCCTCCTGGAAGGGATTGAGTTGTTTCAGGATTTTATGGTACTGGAAGAACGTCGTGGCGGTTTAACGCATATCATGATTCGCGATCAACGCACCGGCGATCAACATGAACTGGAGGTAGATGAGGAAACCTATACCCTGGGAGTAGGCGTTAACCCGGAATATCAAACGAAGACCCTCCGATACGGATATACGTCGTTACTCACACCTACCTCCACGTATGAATACCACATGGAGGATCGAAGTCGAACGTTATTGAAGCAACAAACCGTGGTAGGTGGCTACGACAAATCGGACTATCGATCAAGACGGATTTGGGCTACCGGACGGGATGGAACTCAAATCCCCATTTCGTTGGTGCATCACCGTTCCTTTACTTCCGGTCCACTCTTGTTATACGGTTATGGAAGTTATGGTCATTCTATTGACCCAACCTTCAGTTCTGTGAGACTCTCCCTGCTGAACCGAGGATTCGCGTTCGCCATAGCACACATCCGTGGTGGAGAAGAAATGGGACGAGCCTGGTATGAGAATGGGAAGTTATTGAAGAAGAAAAACACCTTTTACGACTTTATTGATTGCGGAAAGCATCTCGTAACCCTGGGTCTCACTACTCCGGAACATTTATACGCCATGGGCGGATCGGCCGGTGGCTTGCTGATGGGTGCCGTAATCAATATGGCGCCTGAATTATTCAACGGCGCCGTTGCAGCCGTTCCGTTTGTTGACGTGGTAACCACCATGATGGACGAGAGCATACCGCTTACCACCGGTGAATTTGATGAGTGGGGAAATCCCAAAGACGAGGAGTACTATCACTACATCAAGTCATACTCTCCGTACGATAACATCGAGGCAAAGGACTATCCGCATTTATTGGTGACAACGGGCTTGCACGACAGTCAGGTTCAGTATTGGGAACCCGCCAAGTGGGTTGCCCGACTTCGTGAACTCAAAACAGATAACCATCTTCTGTTGCTCAAAACCGAGATGGACTTTGGCCATGGCGGTGCCAGCGGACGATTTGAACGATTGAAGGAAATTGCCCTTGAATACGCGTTTCTGTTCAAATTAGAAGGAATCAATCAATGATTTCATAGACACATAGATCATCCCAACTCCCGCGAGCATCCGCTCGTGAGAGTCTTTAGCTGAAATAGCAAGCATCCGCATGCGAATACGTTAGTATGCGAGCTCATCTCGTTTATCACACATTATATTCAGTTATGCTTTTCTCTATGGCGAGTGAATACTCGCCTGTCACTGAAGGCATTTCACGAGATTAGCCTCGTGAAATACATTAATTCGAAATCAGACTTCCGCGAGCATTCGCTCGTGGGAGTCTTTAACAGAAATAGCAAGCATCCGCTTGCGAACACGTTAGTAAGCGAGCTCATCTTGTTTATCACACATCACATTCCGTTATTCTCTTCTCTATGGCGAGTAAATACTCGCCTCTCACTGAAGGCATTTCACGAGGTTAACCTCGCGAAATACATTAATTCGAAATCAGACTCTCGCGAGCATCCGCTCGTGAGAGTATTTAGCCGAAATAGTACCCATCTGCTTGCGAATACTTAAGTGAGCGAGGTTAACCTCGCATGAGTGTTGGGAAATAAAAAACCCGCCATCGCTAAGCGAGGCGGGTTCACAGGTACCTTTTCAAAAAAGTCTTAGTTGGTCGCCACCAAATTGATGTCGAACTGAATTTCTTCTTTGATCAGGTTATCTTTCAAAAAGTCAATCGGCTGAGCAGCTGACCCCCAGGTAATTCCCCAATCGTTTCGATTAATGGTGAATGAACTGGAAGCCGTCAAGCGATTTTCGGCGATTTGTACATCAGCCGGAATTTCAATCGACTTGGTGATCCCTTTAATCGTCAGATTGCCGGTAATGGTGTTTCCATTTACAGAAACTACTTCAAACGAGGCCGTAGGAAATGAATCTACCTGGAAGAAATCGCCACTTTTCAAGTGACCTACCAGTTTGCCTGCCATCTCCGCATTGTCGTTGTTCGTCTCGGTAATCGTGGTCATGTCGATCACGAATTTGCCGGACTGGATAAAACCATTCACAACGGATAATTCACCCTCTTTTACCGCCACCGTACCGGTGTGCTTGGTGTCGAACAATTTTGCTCCGAGCCATTTAACGCTGGACTCTGATGCATTTACCGTGTAAGAGGTTGCCTCTTCGGTAGATTGCGCCGCTACTTCTTCATTTCCAGCCTCAGTTGTCTTAGTGGAATTTGAACACGCTGCCAGGAATAAAGTGCCCAACAGGCCTACAAACAGAATTGATTTTTTCATTTTGTTTTTGTCTTGAATTTTAGGGTTAAACCGTCGGATTCAAAATTTGTTTGTATATACATGTATTTTTTTGGCGTTTGACGATATGCTGACAAACCCCACTCGAAATCAAGGTATTAAGTAGATGTAGTAAATGCCCAACCAGATGCGTTAACTTTACAGCCCATGGTTAAATTTTCGTTAACAGGACTCTTTGTTGCAGCAGGATTTATCACCTCTGCACAGATCACTCCGGTAGTTCGGACCGAGCTCACCTACGAACGGGATTTCCAACCATTAGGCATTCACAATTGCGGGGAATACGGCATCATCGTATCGGCTTCGCTTGATCCTAAAAAAGCGGAGCGCGACCCGGACCGACTTTACATCATGTACGACACGAGCCTCATCGAAACGCAAAGTCTCGAGGTTGAAGTCCCCTTCCGTCAGAAACTGGTGAAGACCTATCAAGGTCCGCATACGCTCCACACCTTGTATTACGACGCGCGCTTTGGAAACGGAACCGTCATGTCGCTCACTCCCCGGGACACCTTTCCTAAAAAAAGTGTGCTCAAAATGCCCAAACGCATCCTGATCGATGAATTTGCGGTGAACAATAACACCGCCCTATTCACCGAACTCGAAACCCGTAAGGATGTATTATACCAGGCTAACCTAAAAACAGGTGCGGTATGGGAAATTGATTTACCGGGGACATTAAAACGAAAGAATCTGGAAATACTCGATGTGTCGGCTTTTAAAGATGGAAGTGGCTTGGGTGTGGTAATCCGGGAATTCAACCGCACGGTGAACAATACCTTTCTCATGACCATAGACGAAGATGGTCAAAAGGAATATGTGCTGCCGCTAAAAACCGATGACTTGATCATTGTTCAGGCGGCTGCCGATCGTTTATCTGATGGACGGTTTATTGTGTCCGGCACCTACTCCGAGAACTCCACTACCAGCGCAAAAGGCATGTTCCTGGCAGTCTATGACGATGTGGAGATGAAATTCTTCGCCACACGCTCTTTCGGGACGTTTGAAAACTTCTTCGACTATATGTCCAGCCACGGCCAACAGGCCATCGAACGGCGAAAGGAACGCTACGAAGAACACGGTAAGGAAATGGACGTAACGGTAAATATGTACGTTCATCCAGTACTGGAAAGCGAAAATGAACTCATCCTCCTCGGCGAAGTCTATTACCCAACGTATCGGAATCTATCAACAGCCACCACGTACATACAGGGACGACCATCAACCAACAGCGTTCGCCAGTTTGATGGTTATGAATATACCCATGCCGCTGTGTGCAAATTTGATCTCGATGGTCACTTCAAGGGTGATCACTGCTTTCCTATTCACATCTGGCATAAGCCCTATGAACTCAAGAACATCGTGAACATGTATGCCCATGACACCATTTTGGAAATGGTGTATATGAACGACAATTATTTACAGAATAAAGCCATCACCCCCTCTGAGGAATTCTCAGAAACGGTGGTATTGGAGGCTGATTCCACCGACCAAATCCGATACACTGTTGGCGAAGTAAATTACTGGTATGGCAACTACTTTATCGCCACCGGTTTTCAGAATATTCGCAACACCGGCGACATCCGCATCCGACGTAAACGGGATGTGTTCTATCTGCAGAAACTCGAAGTTCGGTAAGCCGCTCAATCGGCCTATTTTTGCGGCATGGAATCCCCCAAGCGGCACCTTATTACCTGCGCCCTTCCCTACGCGAATGGCCCGCTCCACATCGGTCACGTGGCCGGTTGTTTTCTCCCCAGCGATATCTACGTTCGCTTCCTTCGTTCTGAAGGGAAAGACGTACTGTTTGTTTGCGGAACCGATGAACACGGGGTACCCATCACGCTGAAAGCGCGCAAAGAAGGCGTAACTCCTCAGGAAATCGTTGATCATAATCACAAGATCATCGCCGATGCCCTCAACACCTGGGGTATTGAATTTGATAATTTCTCCCGAACCACCAGCCCGGTTCATCACCATACGGCAAAGGCCTTTTTTCGGGATCTGAATGCGGCCGGTGGATTTACGGAACAAGTTACGGAGCAATTCTATGATCCGGAAGCGGAACAGTTTCTGGCCGATCGATACATTTCCGGCACCTGTCCCAACTGCGGCAATGAGAATGCCTACGGCGATCAATGCGAAAAGTGCGGAAGAACACTCAGCCCGTCAGAACTCATCCACCCAAAATCAACGTTAACGGGCACTACGCCCATCATGAAGGAAACCAAAAACTGGTACCTTCCATTGGACCGCATCCAGGAAGAATTCCTCAACGATTGGGTGGAAAGCAAGCGCGACATTTGGAAGAGCAACGTCTTTGGTCAGTGCAAAAGCTGGCTCAACGAAGGCTTAAAACCCCGAGCCATGACCCGCGACCTCGATTGGGGAGTACCGGTGCCACTGGATGGTGCCGAGGGCAAGGTGATGTACGTTTGGTTTGATGCGCCCATCGGCTACATATCCGCTACGCGGGAAATACTTCCAGACGATTGGAAGACGTGGTGGAAAGATGAAGGAACCGAACTCACCCACTTCCTGGGAAAGGACAACATCGTTTTTCACACCCTGATTTTTCCAGCCATGTTGCATGAACATGGCGGATACGTATTGCCTACTCATGTTCCGGCGAATGAATTCCTCAACCTCGAAGGGGATAAACTTTCCACCTCCCGAAATCATGCCGTTTGGCTTCACGAATACCTGGAGGATTTTCCGGGAAAAGAAGATGAACTGCGATACGTTCTCACGGCCATCATGCCTGAAACCAAGGATTCTGATTTTACCTGGGCCGATTATCAGGCACGCGTGAATAATGAATTGGTTGCCATCCTCGGTAATTGGATTAATCGGGTTATGGTGTTGATGCACAAGTATTTCAACGGCGTGGTTCCCGCCTCGGCCCAAATCAATTCGTCCGTTTTAGCTGAAGCCGATGCCTTCCGGAATGAACTGCGTTCGCACCTGTCCTCCTTCCATTTCAGAGATGGTCAGCAAGCTTTAATGAACATCGCCCGTCTGGGAAATAAATACCTTCAGGACGAAGCCCCCTGGCACGCCATTAAAGTAGAAGGAGGAGAACAGAAGGTGGCCAATGTTCTGGTAACCTCGCTGGAATTAATCCGCTTGTTCCGCGATGCATCCTTGCCATTCCTGCCCCGAACGGCTGAACGGATTACCCACATGCTGAACGATGAAAACGGATTTGCTTCCGGACATCAACTACGGGAAGCCTCGCTATTGTTTAAACGGGTTGAGGATGAAGAAATAGAACGTCAACGTGAAAAACTCAGAATGCAGGCAGAGATGAATGAACAACACAACACAGCTTCGAAACAGCACGAGCCGTTGAAGGCCGAAATTGTGTACGATGACTTTGCGAAAATCGACCTTCGGGTAGGTACCATTACTGCCGCTGTACCGGTCCCAAAAGCCGACAGGTTATTGCAACTCACCGTGGATATGGGTTTCGAAACCAGAACCGTTGTGTCCGGCATTGCCGAGCATTTTGATCCCTCTGCACTGAGTGGACAACAAGTCGTCGTGGTATGCAACCTCGCCCCCAGAAAACTGCGTGGCATTGAAAGCAATGGTATGATTCTCATGGCCGAAAACGCCGATGGAAAGCTCGAGTTCGTCCAGCCGGGTAAGGTGGTTGAACCAGGATCAGGCGTAAGCTAGATCCTCCCTCATTTGGCTACCATGGAGTCCTGAAGTTCCTCCAGGCTCACTCCCTTGGTCTCCGGCATGTACCGTATGGACCAGATCAACTGGAACACCATCATCAGCCCCAAAAAGAAAAAAATTGGGGCTGGATTCTCACCAAAGATTCCCTCCTTTTCATCCAGAAATAGCGGGGTGATTAACGTTATCAGCGCAGCGAAAACCCAGTGAACGCTGCTGCCGAATGATTGTCCGTATGCCCTGGATTTGTTGGGGAAAATCTCCGAAATAAACACCCATATCACGGCTCCCTGCCCAATGGCATGCGAGGCGATAAAGGAGCATAGGAAGATGAGGTGCACCATGGCATTCATGGACCACTGAAAGGCCAGACCAACCATCACCAAACTAACGATGTATCCAATGGAACCGTAAATCAGTAACTGCTTCCGTCCCAAACGGTCGATCAGGTACATCCCCACCAGGGTAAACAAAAAGTTCACCCCGCCAATGGCGATACTACTTTCCAGCGAGTTCTGCGCAGCCAATCCGGTTTTCTCCAGGATCTCCGGTGCATAATAAAGCACGAAATTGATACCTGACCACTGGTTGAAAAAGGCCAGCCAAAATGCCAGAATCAATGGTTTTCGCAGTCGACGCACGTCAAAACCAGAATCCTGGTTGTGGTTCAAATGCGCCTCTATTCCATCCATTTCCAGGTTGGCTTCCCCTTCCCCATGAATTTGCTGTAATATCTTTTTCGCCTTCTCCCGATTCCCCTTGATGGCGATTAACCATCGAGGACTTTCCGGTACACCCAGCATCAACAGACAGTAGATCAACGCCGGGATAGCTTCTACCCCCATCATCCATCGCCAATCATTTGCGCCGTCAAATCCGGTTAGGGCATAGTTGGAAATGAAGGCCACCAAAATCCCAAAGACCAGGAAGAACTGATAAAGTGCTACCATGGTTCCCCGTCGTTTGGCTGTGGCAATTTCCGAAATGTAGGTCGGTGCCGTAACAGATGATGCCCCAACACCAAGGCCTCCTATAAAGCGAAAGAAGGAAAAACTATATGGATCGGGCGCCAGTGCACTGCCCAATGCCGATATCAGGTAAAGCCAGCCAATGAGCATGAGCGTTGGTTTTCGGCCCCACCGTTCACTGGGAATTCCGCCGGTTAAGGCACCAATCACGGTACCCCACAGTGCCATGGACATGATAAACGTTCCGTGGAACAGCGGTGAGGTATGCCACAGTTCCTTGATCGGAAGATTTGCTCCGGCAATCACCACGGTATCAAAGCCAAATAGAAAGCCTGCAATGGCCACCGTTACGGCATACCAGACCAGTTTTTGATTCGAATTATTCATGCATTGAGGCTGTTAACACATCAATGATACACGAAAAATCCGATGGTTTGAGGTGAAGGTGAATGTTGGTTGATTTTCTATTTTCGTCAAATGAAGACAATCTGGCTCCCTGTATGTGTACTTGCTTCATCCCTGTTTGGATGCAGTAAACCAACCGAACCATCAACCAC
Source organism: Flavobacteriales bacterium (assembly GCA_020635355.1). Lineage (GTDB taxonomy): Bacteria > Bacteroidota > Bacteroidia > NS11-12g > UBA9320 > WGNA01. The sequence continues at coordinate 20,383 of JACJZW010000012.1, read as the reverse complement.
GCCTACCTTTTTAAATTTTGATAGCCTGGTAGATGCCTATCACGAGGATCAACTGCATTTCTACCCGTTGATGGCCACATCCGCGGGTGACAACCGATTTAACGACACCCTGCCTAATTCGCTGACTTCGGCATTCCGCACGCAACTGTCCGGTCATTACACCCATTATCTGGATGCGCTTCAGCAGGTCGACACCAATACGTTAACCGTCCAGCAACGCCTCAGCTACGACGTTCTTCAATGGGACTGTGGTATCGCCCTGGAAAATCTGAAACATCCCTCCCACTTAATCCCAATTGATCAATTCTGGTCATTGCACCTTCAAATTGGTCAGCTGGCCAGCGGATCAGGCTCACAGCCCTTTAAGACCGAAGCAGACTACTCGAATTGGTTAAAACGGCTGGATGATTATATGGATTGGTGCGATACAGCTGTGGCCAACATGCGTCAGGGAATCCAGCAGGGAATTGTGCTCCCGAAGAGTTTGGTGATCAAGGTAATCCCTCAATTCCGCGCGTTGGAAGGCGGTGATGTTGAAAAGCACCTGTTTTATGGTCCCATTCGGAATCTTCCGGAGGGTTTGGCTAACGCCGATGTCATCCGAAATCAGTACCGCGATTACCTCACCCAGGTTTTAATGCCTCGATATAAATCCATCGCCGATTTTCTGGAACAGGAATACCTGCCTGCCGCCCGGGAAACCAGTGGCATCAGTGGATTGCCGGGAGGAGCAGACTGGTACCAGTCGCGCATTCGGTATTACACCACCACCAACATGACTCCGGATGAAATTTTCGCACTGGGCTTAGCCGAAGTAGACCGATTAGAAGCCGAGATGATGATGGTCATGGCAAGCGTGGAATACATGGGAAATTACGAATCGTTCATGGATCATGTGCGAACCAAGAAGGAACTGATGCCGTACACCGATGCTCAACAGGTGATTGATAATTTCAACGCCATTCACGACAAGATGAAGCCCAATATCGCCAAGCTGTTCAACACCATTCCCAAAACACCCTTTGAAGTACGACGGACAGAAGCCTTCCGGGAGGCCTCGGCCAGTGCCGAGTATCAATCAGGCTCGTTAGATGGAACCCGACCGGGCATATTTTACGTTCCGGTACCCGATGTACGCAACTACAATGTGTATTCAGACGAAGATTTGTTCCTACACGAAGCCATCCCCGGTCACCATTTTCAGGAATCCTGGCAGCACGAAAACGATGAATTGCCAATGTTCAGAAAGTTGATGTGGTACAGCTCCTATGGTGAGGGCTGGGCGCTCTACACCGAGTCACTCGGGAAAGAACTTGGTTTGTACGAAGATCCATATCAGTACCTGGGCATGTTGGGTGCAGAGATGCATCGGGCCATCCGATTGGTGGTGGACGTTGGCATGCACTCCAAGGGTTGGACACGGGAAGACGCCATTGACTATTCCCTGAAACACGAGGCAGAAACGAGGGCAGCCATCATTTCAGAAATCGAACGGTATATGGCCGGTCCGGGTCAGGCATTATCGTATAAGATTGGTCAGTTGAAGATCCGCGAGTTGCGGGCCCGTGCCGAAAAAGCACTGGGAGATCAATTTAACGTCAAGGACTTTCACGATACCGTATTGGAAACCGGTTGTGTTCCGTTGTACGTGTTGGAGAAGCATGTTGACCGATGGATTAAAAAGGAGAGCCAGAGTTGATGGTTAATTTTGAATGTTTAATTTTTAATGATTGGACTTCCTCCTTTTACCTGACCATTTTGCATCAATAATTCAACATTAAAAATTAAGAATTAAACATTAATCCAACCGGCCCGATAGTTCAACGGACCCACCTGCGCTGCGCTTACGCTGTCGCTGAAGCTTTAGCGAAGGCGCTCCGGCAGGCAAGAGAATGTTCAAGATTCTTGAACAGTCGTGAACAGTTATTTTTGAAACCTTTTTGGCCCGATAGTTCAACGGATAGAATAGAAGTTTCCTAAACTTTAGATCCAGGTTCGATTCCTGGTCGGGCTACGACCGCTGCGACAGCAGCACATGCGAAGCATGGAATCGAAGTCTATCCCGATACGGAACGCAGTGACGTTATCGGGGATGACTGGTCGGGCTACATCGCCCGCCGTAGCTTCAGCGAAGGCGGGCAATTCTTTTTAGAGCAAGAACTATCCGCAGTCTGTCGGCCAGCCAGTGCGGTGGGACTGCGGATTGATTACACAAAGTCCGAAGTCACTGCCCACCAGCCTTTGATACAGACACTGGACGGTGGGGTTACAGTTTATCGACATTAGGAGTGTTGAATAGTGGAAATAAGAGACTAAAATTTGTTAAATGAATTTTGCTTCAAACAATGAGTTCGAATCCATCAAACGCAACTTTTTTGATACTGCCGTTGCTGATGCATATCGTGCCATTGATGGGGGATCAATGATGGGCGCATTCATTTTAACTCACTGTTTGATCGATTATGGAGCCGCAATTTATTTTGGTGACATAAAACAAGATAAGGGTGAACCAGGAAGAATAGAAAGATGGATAGTCAAATTTTTAGCCCCTATCAATCCTCTTTATGGTCAATTAGAAATTGCCAAAATGATCAAGAATCTTAGAAATGGTCTGCTTCATTCTTATGGATCATTTGATAGTTCTGTCACAGAACATATGCCATTAAGATTTGTAAGCAGTCCAAGGGTGGATGCACATTTAATGCACAGTCCAAGTTATCAAGGTAGGGTGATTTCATTGTACTACTTATTGCCACATGTTACAATAGGATTGTGGCACACGTTCGAATCCATACGCAAACGTGATTCAAACAAATATCTTTCGGACGTCATCCAAGTTCTTGGCAGAACTGAAGAGATTAAAACTAAAACATACGCATCAATGCATGCAGCTCTGACATCACTAGATGGTGACACTATACGTTTTGAATTAATTCAAGGTTTTTTGGGTGACATGTTAATCAAGTAAGAATGTATACCACCTCTCCGTAGTCCGTTTCCCTGCCCGTGCAGTGGGGACTGCGGATTGATTCACATAGCCTCCAACCTCTCAGCCTGCCAACCGTAACTGCTGACTTTACATAAAGTCGATTATATTGCTATTGTCCTTTATCCCAAACTATGAAATACTTGTTGAAGGTGCCATTGATTCAAGTCAAAATCGCCATAATCATGTGCTTCGTTTCGGCATTGCTTCTTCAAATGGGTTGCGGAGATAAGCCTATCGTTGATTGTTCAGAAAGACGTTTTATTTCCAAAGACCTAATTGATGTGTTGAACCCGGTTATGTCGATGGATTCGCTCATCTATCAAGTTAAAAGTTCATCCAAAATCGATACGGTCATCTATGTAAAGAGGGACTCATTCACCGACGTTCTAAAATTTGAAAATGTTGGCACCCGAACCAAGGAGTGCGACATTGGTGCAGACTTGTTCGTTGAACGATTTCACCTGACCTATTACTCTGAAGACAACGATTCGTTAGTGTTTGATGTCACAAAAGGCTGGTCAGATATCCCATACTTGTTTTTCCATTATTCAGACTTTACCATGAGTGAAGGCTATAACTCATGTTTTTTTTGTGTGACCCCAGATACCACCATTTTGATCAATGGGGTTCCAAATTCTGATTTACATAAACTGGATGGAACGGTTATTTCGAATAATTCAACCTTTAAATTAAATCGTTGCATGGGGTATGATGGTGAGATCATAGCTACGGTGGAAGGATTTAAAGGCTGCCGAGCATACTTCGATTTGTCTAAAGGATTACTAAAGTGGTCTGTAAACGAGAGTACGGATAGCTTAAAAAGCTTTGAACTGATTAATGGGAAATGAGGAGAGATTAATTAACCGTAGTTGTTTATTCTGACGATGCTGGAGCGATTACGCACGAACCAAAGTTGAGTACGAAGGACGGATTACAAAGGACGAGTTATAGACTAATTTAGGTTCACAACCATCCGCATTCTGTCGCCCAGCCATTGCGATGGGACTGCGGATTGATTATACAAAGTCCAAAGTCACCGCCCCACCAGCCTTTGCTACAGACTTTGGACAGTGGGGTTAATTGCCACCACAAAGCACGTCCACATCAGTCACGAAAGGTGTACTGATAAGTAAATTTACGATTTCGATACCCCTTCTGATCAATCAAAACTGATTCCGAAGGCAATCCATTTTCATCGTATTTCCAGGACTGAAATACCTTGTCTTTCCCATTTATCTCCAGTCTCCACAACAGGCGATTCTCCTGATCAAACATAGATTCAATAGTCGCAAACGGATGATCTGATCGAAGGTGGGTGTGATAATCTTTTTCAAACGTGTATCGGATCAATCGTCTCCCCTGCCAAACGGAATACTCCGAAGTATCCTGCCCCAGTTCGCTGTGGAACCCTTCTATGAGCCTGGGTGACCCGGTGAGTGTATCATAGTAATAGGCATGACCAGTTCCATAATCAGTGAGTACCAATTGATTCTTTTGATTCACCCAATATTCCATGTGCTCAGATTGGAGCAAATAACTCCCTGAATTATTCTGGTGCAACCGATCAACTGAGGTATTCGTTTTTGTGAAATACGCTGAATCAATCACTTCTCTTTGATTCTTCTTTGATCGCCGCTTCCTCAAGCTACGCACATGTACATACATCATCAGGATACCGGCGGTGTCATATCGATAGACTTCCGATGATAACACCTTATGCTCAATGTCGTTCCGCCAATAGGCGACTATCCTACCGGTTGAGTCGTAGCGATACGTACTGCGCATCAATAATGACTTGTCTGCCTCAACATGTCGCTGGTATCGCGCCACCTCCATCAATCGGGTGGAGGAGGCGTCAAAAGTCCAACGTTCCCGTATATCTGCCCCCTTAATGTTTACACTGATCACCTTGTTCTTTTGAATGGCGTTCATCGTGATGGCATCCAATGGATATGGCGTCCCGATGGGCACGGGGAGGTAAATAAACTCAGGTGCAAATTCATTTGTGATCTGAGCATGAACGGATGAGGATAAACAACAAACCCATAGTATGAGCACTCGCCCAAATCGATTCAGAACCATCCGCATACCTAATTGACGATCAAAACACGTCAATGGTTGAGCAAAAAGTACATTGCCAAGGTCTGTCGCCTAGCCCGTGCGGTGGGACTGCGGACTGATTACAGAAAGTCCAAAGTCACTGCCCACCGGCCTTTGCTACAGACGTTGGGCAACTCAGGGTCATCAATGCAAAACGAGGATTTTAACATTGATCGCTGCCCCAGAGGAATCGGTTATATTCAGAACATACGTCCCGTCTGCCCCTAACGTGCTTACGTCAATGGTCATCGTTTTGCTAGTGATGGCCTGATCGTAGAGTTTAGTCCCCACAGCATTGTAAATCTGAACGCGATGACCAGATAACTTGGTGTAATCACCCAGGTCAAGAACGATTTTGTCCTTTGCCGGATTTGGATAAACCTTCGCTTGATTGAATTGACTGGCACTGCTGGACCATTGAATATCCATGTATAGTGTATCGGTGACGGCGATGGAAACCCTAACGGTGTCATAAATGGTAATGCCTTCATAATAGAGATCTCTGATTTCCATTGGGCTCAGCGATCGGTTGTAAATCCGGATATCGTCAAGTGACCCCTTGAAGTATTGCGGACCATTATTGACGGTACTGCTGAAGTATTGAGATGCTGCTCCGGCCACCCAGTGTTCCGTTGGATTATAGGTAATATTATCTGTAGCATTCAATCCACCTTTCGTACCTGCACCATTCTGATAACCAACAAAACACTCATCAATATACATCGCGAGTTTGTTCGTGGCCGTGTCATACGTACCAGTTAACATGTGCCAATGCCCATCCGCATACGAAGGTGAGGTTTCAACGAAACTCACCCGATCACTGCTTCCTGCGGCTGCTTTGTATCGCATTCCATATCCCGCAACGTAATACGCCATAACCCCGTACTCACCGGAATTGGAATTCGTGTTATTAAACAAGACCTGTGGGGAGTTGGCATCGTCGGTATATTTAAACCAGAGGTTAACAGTATGATTGTTGGGCGTAAGTGATGAACTTGCCCCAAAGTCGATGTAATCATTCCCATCAAAATAATACGCGGAATTAGAGTTTCCGAAACGATCCGTGGTAAGCGTGGCACCGTTCACCGTGCCGTTGTGTCCGTTACCTGAGGAGTCAGCAGCACTACCCGAAAATGACCAATAGGCCAGCAATCCCTGAGTTGGCCCTTGCGCCTTGGCTGTATAAAATCCGGTAACTATAATCAGAATAATGGCAAAGGAGTACAATCTTATTTTCATGTTAGGCTTAATCTCTTTAGGTCTAAAAATTTGATTTAGTTGGTTTCCATTCAATTGAAACCTCCGTTTATGACTAAAAGTGCAGAGGTTTTGAACGGAATGCTAAAGTATATCAGCAATCCGAAAATACAGCAATACCTGCAGAACGCTTTTTCTGAAATGCTAACGCGGCTGTTGTTCAAGAGGGCAATTAAAATTGAGTCAACCCAACTCTCCGCAGTCTATCACCCAGCCCATGCGGAAGGGACTGCGGACTGATCTGACAAAAACCCAATGTTCAGCAACGCAATTGACCTCGAACGGAGAACCAGTTGCAAGGGAAAAATGACGATCAACCGATGTTACCCGGTTGACAAGCCAACTTTCCACTGTATTTTTGATATCCTCGAATTTGAATATGAAAAATCTCATCAAACTCACACTGCTCCTCGTTGTTGGAGCCATGCTATCGTTGTCGGCCTGTAAAGACAACAGCGACCGTGACGACATCTTCCGGTTCATCAAAAAGAAAACGGAAAAGAAGGACGATAAGAAATACGATTGTCCGGCCCTTAAACTCAACTTTAAAGACAAATGCCGAACGGCTTCCGGCAATGAAGGATTCGTGAATAAAAACTGCGAATGCGTAGCGCCTAACACCGATAAACGTTTTGATTGCCCGGACTTGAAAGCCAACTATGGTGATCCTTGTAAAACTGCAGCCGGAACCCGTGGAACCATCAACAAAGATTGTAAATGTGTGGGTAGCAATACCGACAATAAATACGATTGCCCAGATCAAAAGGCGAACTACGGTGACCCATGTAAAACAGCCAATGGAACCGTTGGCAAGATCAACAAGGATTGCAAATGCGAAGGATCTGCTACAGATTCAAAATACGATTGCCCGGATTTGAAAATGAATTACGGAGACCCATGCAAAACAGCGGCTGGAACGGTTGGTAAAATCAACAAGGACTGCAAGTGCGAAGGCACCGGATCCAATACGATGTATGATTGCATGAATTTGCGTAAAAACATTGGGGATGATTGCATTACCACAACAGGCCAAAAAGGCAAAGTTGATAAAACATGTAACTGTGTTCAACCTTAAAGTCAGACAAAACGATATCAAAGCCATTCACCCTGTGAGTGGCTTTTTTGATTTGGATCGTTTCAAGGGCGGGCGTGATAGTTCATACTCATCATAAATCCTCTAGGTAAGAATGAGGATTCACCCGCAATGGTTTCCTGAACAGGTATGGCCAGGAATACCGAGTAGGAATCGTCTACCAGCCCAACTCCGGCATTCCATCCGGATGGAGAATGTGCTGTCCCGGTTAAGGTTGTGTACATTCCAGTTCCTGCCTGAATCCATTTGTATCGATAGCGAATTCCGGTTCTCAACGAAACACTCGACGGGAGTTGAAAAGGACCCACTTCTTTATTGGAAGCTTCTATCTGGTATTTGATGGCATGACGACCTTCCTCCCGGGTGATGGATGCACCAACATTGATAAAGGAAGGCACCGCCTGACGATCCCTGAACTGAAACTGAACCTTGGAACTTAAATTACTCCAGGACACTCCGCCAGACACGATCCAGGTTGCTGAATCCCGATGCATGGTATCGGTGTAAAAGATTCCAAGTGAACCCGACGTGGCGTGGCTCCTGAACTCCGTTTGCTGATCCACCTCGTTGTAAACATCCCAACCCCACGTTAATCCAACGGATATGGGCCGAGCCAATCGAACGGCCAAACCGGGTTGGATGGCATAAAATGCAAATGTTCTGGACTGTCCGTTACTATCTATGGCAGAAATCGAGGTGTATTGATTTAAAAAACCAAGTCCGAGATTTTTACGGGTATACCCCATGGTCATAGTGGCGGCAGAGGCATCCGGAATGAGTCGGGTAAACAAGGGATGGTAGGTTGCTGAACCGTATTGACCGGTATTGAAGCCTAACACTGCGGGATTAATCCAGGCGGCAGCAGACGGTTGATCACTGGTCATCAAGCATCCTCCTGTGGCGGCAGCTGATGCATCACTTCGATGATCCAGATGCCAGAACCGATTATTCACATCGGCCTTACCAATGGTTTGGGCCTGACTAAACCAAGCGATCAACAAAAAGTTGATGAAGAATAACCACTTCACAGATCACAAACGTACAACGCATCGTATTGGTGTGCGGCTGTTATACGGGAGTGGTCATCTGATCAAAGATCTTTTGCACTATTTCGCGGGTGAGCGGTTTGGAGAGGAACTCGCGCACCTGCGGATAATCGGCTGCGCGGATGCGATCGTTCAGATCGATCGAGCCACTTAGGATGACGACAATTACATTCAAATCCAGCTCATTGAGTTCGTCCAGAAAATCCCACCCGCTCTTACCGGGCATACTAAGATCGAGAAACACGAGAAAATCGCGATCCCGATTAGCCTTTAGATAGTCCATGGAATCATCGGCGTTGTTATAATGAAGAATCTTGTCGACCTCCGTGAATGATTGGATCAAGCTTTCGTGAACCGTGCTGATAATTTCATCATCTTCTACCAGTACAATCTCATCAATCTCCGGCATTTGCAAAATGGTTCCCATAAAGGTCCGGTGTGAGAAGTTGATCTTGTTATTGAGTTTGAAGATGGATTCATTCAACTTCTTGAACGATGATTGACTCTCGGTAATCAACTTTTGAACGTATGGATTGAAGGCGCCAATATCCTTGATGGAACCCAATAAGGCGTGCAAACGTGCATATTCTGTTCGCAGCTCATGCGAGGTAATGAAGGACAAATCCTTAAATAATTCAATTCGGGACAACAGCTCCGCCTCGGCCATTTTCTTCGTCGTAATATCTTCTCCGGACAGCACGAAGGCGGTAACTTTCTTACCGGTCTTAACGGGTATCAAGCTGATTTCAAACCACCGATTTCGAATACCTTTATCCTCCCTGACGTAGGTAACCACCTTCCCACTTTTGACCTCTTCAATCATGTTGATGAAGGCCTCCTGTTTTTCAGGACGAATGAAGCTCAGAATGGAATCCTGATCCAGGGTCCGATGAGAGTACTCCAGGTTGGCATAATCTTCCGCTGCCTTGTTGTATGAAATGATTTTGAAATTGAGATCTACCAGGAAATACTGATTTCTGGTGTGCTCCAATATGGTTTCCAATTTGGCTCTGGAACTGATCAGTTCTTCCAGATTTCCTTTGCGATCGGTAATATCCTGAACGGTACCAATGATGGCTTCCTTTCCACCATAGAGCGTTTTACTACCGAGGACTTCCACCCATCGTTGCTGTTGATCTTTTCGAACGGCAACAAACTCATACCGTCGATTTTCCGCGGTTCCATCCAAACGTTTTTGGATTTTTTCTTCTATGAGTGTATGATAATCCGGGTGAACCAGATTCTTCAAATCCAGTGAGCTGATTTCTGCTTGTTCGTACCCAAAAATGCGACAGAACTCCCGGTTAACCATCACCACCTTCCCACCAACAATAATGTAGACACCCACCAAACATTTGTCCAGCATGTCCTGAAAGATCATGTTGGATTCCATCAACTTAGAAATATCCCGTCCGGTACTTTGAAGCTCTTTGATTTTGCCACGGTGATCAAAAAAGGCCCGATCCGTCCATTCGTTCCACCCCCTGGTTCCATCGGGTCGTGTAATCTTATGAATGCCGGTGCTTACCGGGTTTTCCGGTGAAAGATTGGCGATACGCTCCCGGACATCCTGATGGTCTTCATCCGCTATCAACGCAAAAAAAGAAGTTCCGATAGCCAGCTCCTCGGTGATGCCGTACGCTTCACAGTACGCTTTATTCACGAAGGTTCGAATACCGTTTGGTTTCCATCGAACCACCATTTCAGTAAGGTCATCAACAACGGATTCAAAGCGACGTTCGGAGAGAATCAGTTCTCTCTTTAGCTTGCGCTCCAGTGTTTTTCTGGTGGCGATTACCTGAACACCGGGATTCCCGTTTAAGTTGATGGGCAACAACCGGGTATCCGTAACAATGATTTCCCTCCCAACCTTAAAGATGAACTCAAACTTTTGCTCCGTGCCGTCCAATGCCAGAGGTGCTAGTTTGAAGAAGTTGTCGTGAGATTCCCTGGGCATACACTTGGTGACCGGATCTCCGGGATGAACCGGATCCCCGGCTATTTGACTCATACGTTCCTGACCAACACGGTTCATGTACATCAAGTTGTACTGGGCGTCAAGCACCATTACGGTATCTTCTACACCATCCAAAAGGGTGGCGTAAAATTCTAATTGTAGTTTAGTTTCAGTTTCCAATTAACGGGCACGTTAAGAAGCGACAAAGGTAGAGTTAATGCTTTCCAATGTACTTGAAAATCACCCGGATTCCTCGTTATACACGCATTTTCACCCTTTTCGGTACATGCACTTAATAAGAAAAATGATGCTATGATGGGTTGCGTACCCAATGGTGAAATCCCCCCTTCTCAAACACAAACTCATAGCCCCGTTCCTCGAATAACTTAACAACCGTTTTGGCCGGTATTTCCCGTTTAAGTTGGTCACTCAACCACTGCGTAATTCGAGTGGTTTGCAAATAGCGCCCTCGTCGCTCATGACTGGGAAGCCGCTCAAACTTCATCATCATTTGATTGAATACATCGCGCAATTCCAATTCGGCTGATTTCATACTTCACCTACAAAGGTTGCTCCCCATCCACCCATAAAAAATCCATCGGTTCGGATGTTATTCACCAAATCAGATAATGTTTTTGTCGGGTTGCACCTTCGGTTGTTTTACCTTCATGCCGATATCATGAAATCAACCGGCTTTTTCATTCTCCTTTTACTCGTTGGGACGGCATCGGCGTTAGCGCAATATGACGACGACGTTCTGTACACCGCGTACCGATATCATCCCAAGGCGCAAATCATTGAGCAGCAAATTGATTCCTGTTTCATCTACATTGAAAAAGATGATTCCCTAAGTCTGGACCAGGTAATTCTTTACAATGGCGCCGGTAATGAAGCTAAGGTGGTTGACTTCGGCAGTAATCTGGAATACCAATTTACCTACGATTCCGTGGGTCATTTAATCACTTCCAAATTATGGGACTGGGATTATGGTGAAGGTCCGGTGGACAGTATGGTCTATGATGAACAGGGGCGCGAAATTGCCTATTACAACCTATTCCAGGGCATGGTAAGCCAGTACAATTCGTACGTTTACACCGATTCCTTACTTACCGAAAGTATCTCTGAACATTTCAAGACAAAATACTTCTATCGTAACGGTAAGCGCAGTGGCTATCTGCATTGGACGTCCCGTGGAATTGAAGAGTACGTTTATGAACGCAATGATTCAGGACAACTCACGCACGTGTATTTTCTCCCAACGGCTAAAGCCCGAAAACAGCTGAGATATGAGTTGTCCTATACTCCGGCTGGTTTATTGAAACAGATGGATGTTTATGACCACGGTGAATTGGATCAGCGATATATCACCATCTATGATTCAAACGGATTAATTGCACGGGCAACCCACATTTCGTCCATCCGAACCACCCTTTCTGTGACGGACTTTGTGTATCGTTATCATCGCAAGATGTAACCACACGAATACCGCATTCTTTGTATGTTTCCGGGCTGTACTTTTGTTGCATGTCAACCTCCCGGTCAGCCGCGTATGTCCAGATACACATTGCTGTAATTCTGTTTGGCTTTACCGCTATTTTGGGCAAGCTCATTGCCTTTGAGCAATTGGCGTTGGTATGGCATCGGATGTGGATTAGTGTGCTGGGATTGATCTTCATTCCCGGGGTGCTTTGCGGTCTGATTCAGATGACTAGAAAAGACATTCTGCGCTTTGCCGGAGTTGGCGTGTTGGTAAGTATTCACTGGGTGACGTTTTACGGGTGCATTAAAATTGCCGATAGTTCCAGCATCGCCCTGGCTTGTTTGGCCACATCCACCCTGTTTACCTCCCTGTTGGAACCCCTGGTTACCCGTTCCAAATTTCAACCGGTTGAACTGATCCTGGGCATCATTGTAATCATTGGTTTACTCATGGTACTCAACGTGGGGCCTACGTACTATTTTGCGATTGTGGTTGGACTGATCTCGGCCTTCTTTGCGGCTCTATTTTCTGTGTTCAACAAAAAGTTCCTACGAAACCAAAACACCTTGTCGGTTTCGGTATTGGAGTTGGGAGCCGGCTGGTTGTTTCTCAGTTTGATTATTCCGCTCTATGAAGGCGGCTTTGACCTCACGTCCTATTCCCTGTTTCGGGACGATCTCATTTCGAAACACGCATTGTTTGGTCTTCACCTTCATTCATTTGTTTACCTGATTATTCTTGGTTTGGCGTGCACGTCGTTGGCCTATGCACTTTCGCTCACCTCGCTTCGGGTGTTATCGGCCTTTACGGCGAATTTGGCCATTAACCTGGAGCCCATTTACGGCATTGTGATGGCGGCTTTACTGTTTCAGGAGAATCAGGAACTCAATCTCTGGTTCTACACCGGTACGGCCATCATTTTGGGGTCGGTTTTAATTCACCCGTTTTTGGTAAAAGCGCAGGACAGGCACGTGGCCAAACGATCACTTCGAGCCTCCAACCATAAAGGATAGTCCGGTGCTAACAAAGGTGGCGGATGTTCCCGACAAACCTTGACCACCGGTTAGATCCAGTTGAAACCGATCGTTGACCAAATAGGTGAATCCGCCATTGATCCAATGTTCTTCTCCGCCGTTCTCCGTGAAGTAGCCGAAGGGTTCGATGTAAGCCCCCAACTTATCGCCAATGGACCGCGAAATGGATAAGGTATAACCGGTTGTTGAGCGGGGTGAATCTCCATCCCAACTCATCGAGAATTGGGTGGCTATTCCCCAATTCTCATTGATGGAAAATGACATCGGCACATAAAATTCGGCTGCATAATGGCTGGGGCGGTATCGCTCATGGGCGGTAAAGGGAAGATACAGATGACCCAACATACCCAGGGAGAATCGGTCCGTTTTTATCAGGTTTGTCTTATATCCCACAAACAGTGGCGTAAGGCCTGTTTGGGTAAAGGAGGTGTCGGGGTAATTACCCAGATTATCGGTACAAGCCACGAGGGTTGGGAATGATTCAGCGGTGACTCCATTCTGGGCGAGCAACCAATTGAGTCGAAGTTCAAACTTGTCGGTAATTCCATAACGCAAAAGCGTGGTGTTCAGCGCAATGTCCTTGTACACTTCCTCACTTCCGCAGTATTGCTGACGCTCGTGCTGAAAAACAAAACCGCTTTCAACCTGAAGTACACGGCGTGGAACCACATTGGGACTTTCGGTAAAATCAGGCCGATCGGTTTCAATCTGTGCGTGTAGTGTGAATGAAAAAAATAGAAAGCTCAAAAACGTTGGTAGGCGTAAGGTCATTTGGCAAAACTACGTCAGTCTGCAGAAAGGATATCAATCCTGATCAGACTTGGCATCAAACAACCAGCAAATACCAAAACTTGAAAACACACCGCGGCCGGATTGATTCAACCTTCGAGGATCATCTCCAATACCCCCAATTAAATCCAACTGGATGTGGTCTGTTGGGGTAAACATCAACCCCACATCCAACACGTTTGCATGTACATCTCCCAGGTATTGATATACGCCTTCCATATAGCACGTCCACCGGTTAAACGGACTGTAGTTCAGAGCAAGCGAATTGGTGGATTCCAACCCGAAGCCCTTTCCACCCCACGTCATCATGGATTGCGCCGCAAGGGTAAGTGCATCCGAAATATACCAATTAAACGGAAGCTGAACGTCCAACCCCACGTTATCCGTTCTAAATATACCCGTTGAACCAAAGGGAACATATACCTGTCCTATTACTCCCAGACTTATTTTTTTCGTACGAACAATGTTTCGCTTCACACCCACATACCAAGGTGCCCATCCACGTGTACGAATCGTTGTGTCGTGGTTTAAATCAGCGTAAACAGGAACCGTCTCGGTGCATGCAATTGCTCTGAAAATAAGCTGATGATCCTCAAAAATTTTGTTCTGACGAAAATCCCAACCAGCCCTCAGTTCCAAACTTTCTGACAGTCCGTACCGTAAGCTGGTCTTATTTAAACTGCCGCTGTAGAAGTATTGAATTCCGTTACAGAACGCCTGTCCTGCCCGATCCATGACGTAGCCGGTTTCGATCTGAAACGACTTGCTGGGCACCACATTGGGACTGGAAGTGTAATTGGGCCGATCCGTATCAATCTGCCCAGAAACACCCAGGTTTAGAAGAATCAGCATTGATACGCTCCACATCCGCATGTTACAAATCTAAATGGAATTGGCCTTTTCGAACAAAATGGCGTGACGTTAACGGTTCAGGTTTGCGATTTAAGCCGTAGCGTTTCTTTGCCATCTTGAATTGCTGGGCGATTATGTTAGCAAAATTGCCTTCACCACGCATTCGGGTGGAAAACCGGCTATCCTGAACATCCCCTCCGTGTATGTCGGCAATTTGTGTCAGAACCTTGTTTTTACGATCCGGATAGTGGCGTTCCAGCCAATCGGTGAAAACATCCTCTACGCACCCATTCAGGCGCACCATGGTAAAGTGCATGGTGAGTGCCCCGGCTTCCGATACCGCCTTTGCCATGTCATCAATTTCATAGGAATTCAAAGCGGGTATGATGGGTGCCATCATCACGGACACGGGCACTTTCGCCGCCGAGAGTTCAGACACGGCCTTTAATTTTTGGCGAGCCGATGCCGTCCTCGGCTCCAGCAAGCCCCTCAGTTTCTCATCCAATGTGGTGATGCTGAGTATGGTGTGAACCAAATTTTTTGATGCTAGTTCAGCCAGAATATCCAAATCACGAAGGATCAAACTGTTCTTGGTGATGATGCCAACCGGATTTCCAAACTCCAGACAGGTTTTCAGCAGAGTACGGGTGATCTCCAGCTTGCGTTCAATGGGTTGATAGCAATCGGTGTTTCCGCTGAGCATGATGGACTCTCCCGTCCAGGTTCGGGTGGACAGCTTTTCGCGCAGTAATTCATCGGCATTTTTCTTTATAAGGACTACGCGTTCAAAATCAACCCCGCCATTATAGCCCCAGTATTCATGGGTTGGCCGGGCATAGCAATAGGCACAACCGTGTTCGCAACCCTGGTAGGGATTCATGCTCCAATTCATGGGAATGTCCGGACTGGGAACATGATTCACAATGGACTTCGGATAAATCTCAATCACCTGCGTTTGAACACCATCCTGATGTTCGATGGCTTCTCCGTCATCCGGCACAAAGTGCTTCGAATCAAACCTATTATTAACCTGAATGGAAGCTCCCCTACCTTTAAGATGATTTGACAATTTGATTATCCAGTTACCTGCGATCAAGATACAAAACCCATCTCATCAGGCCAACATCACCCATCACCTTACTCCACCTCAAAAGTCCGATGAATGGTATAGCCATCGCTGTCAACCACCGTCA
This sequence comes from Flavobacteriales bacterium, assembly GCA_020635355.1. Classification (GTDB taxonomy): domain Bacteria; phylum Bacteroidota; class Bacteroidia; order NS11-12g; family UBA9320; genus WGNA01. The sequence continues at coordinate 4,593 of JACJZW010000012.1, read as the reverse complement.
GGACGTGCTTTCCGGGTTCTGGTTGAACATTGATTTGGTGAATATCTTTGGTGGAAGTGATAAAATGTTTGTCGATGAACCAAAACACCTCCGATTCCCGTTGGTGATGAACTGTTTCAAAAACGACCTCACCCAATTCCCCTGAAAACGTCACAGGTATTCGAATGGAAACTCCCGGCTGCGGGTAGATCACGCTCATGGATTTTCGATTGGATAGGCGGGTCTTTTGCTCCAACGTTGCCGACTGATATTCCGGATGAATCAACCTGTAGTAATGTGCGGCAGCTACAGGTAGTTGGAATTGATAGGTTCTGACGCCTGTAGAGCGATCCACCTGTGATTGATGATATGGGCACACATCGGATTCCAGACAAGCCCTGGGCAGCCATTGTTGCTGAGTGATCTCACAATGACGCCCCGCCCGATGACCACTGGCCGTACACACAGCAACATATTTCATATTCCGAACCGGTTTTTGGAACCAGGTGGTGGCCGGTAAGTACCGAAATACGTCGAACAAAAGTGGCCCAGCAGTGCTGGTTCCCGTCATCCCTGCCACACCTTCTCCACTGGCATTTCCCACCCAAACACCTACCACAAATTCAGGTGTTACACCAACGGCCCAGGCATCCCGGGCACCAAAACTTGTCCCCGTTTTCCAGGCAATTTTCTCCCCTTGAAATGTGCTCCAATATTGGTTCATGCCCGGTCGGTTTACCTGCGTCATGGCTTCTAAAACCGACCAAGAAACAGCGGCATCATACATTCGATTCCGGTGGTTTGGATGGGCGTCCAACGCCAACTTCCGGTAGGCCCCTGTTAAATCCCACAACGTGGCCTCACCTCCCCCCAAAATCAACGACAAGCCGTAATCGCTTGCCGGACGAAAGAGGGTCGAAATCCCCAATTCAGTGGCATCCCGCTTGAAACGGGTAACCCCATATTGAGATAGGAGTCGGACAGCCGGAATATTCAACGAACGGCTGAGTGCCTCATCGGCTCGTACCATCCCATCATAGGCATCTTCATAATTTTTAGGGGTATAACCGTGAATTCGGGTAGGATAATCCGGCAACAACATGTGCGGGGTGATCAATCCCTCCTGCATCGCTCCGGCATACAAAAAGGGTTTGAGTATGGAACCCGTACTACGCGGTGCCTGGATCACATCTACAAACGGCGCATCGGGTGTTCCGGGAAGATTACCAATGTAGGCTTTCACCGCTCCATCCTTAACCGACATTACCACGACTCCTAAATTGTGAATCCCCGATTGTCCCAGATAGATCCCGTATCGCTGAGCCAATTCGTTTAAATGAGATTGCAACGTCTCATCAATGGTTGTTTTAAAGTGCTGATTGCCCTGAGTTGATTGTAGGTGAGCAAGGTAATGATAGGTAAGCTGGGGCAATTCGCGGGGCTTGTCCGGCAGCGGTTCCTGCAACGCCGATTTGTATTCCAACTCATTCAACTCCCCCTTTTCCCAGAGTCGTTTCAACAACCGATTGCGCTTTGCCCTTAGCAGATCCCTGTTACGTCCCGGATGCATCAATCCCGGAGCATTAGGCAACACCGCTAACGTGGCCGATTCTGCCCACGACAAATCACTGGCAGCATGGCCAAAATATCGCCAGGCAGCAGCTTCCAGTCCCACCACATTCCCCCCAAAGGGAGCATGTGCGGCATACATGCCCAGAATATCTTTTTTGGAAAACCTCATCTCCAATCGAAGCGCCATGGCCATTTCCAGGAGTTTATCAGAAAGTGCCCGCCCCGTGCGTTGCCGGCTGATTCGAATCACTTGCATGGTTATCGTGCTTCCACCAGACACCACCCGTTTGTTGCGAATGTTCTGAACTGTTGCCCGTGCCAAGGACGAAATGCTCACCCCCAAGTGACCATAAAATCGATGGTCCTCAAATTCAATGAGGGATTGTTCAAACTTATATGGGATGGAGTCGCCTGCCGGAAATCGCCACTGACCGTCGTCTGCAATGGTAGCCATGAGCAACTCACCGGATTGTCCGGTGACCAGACTGGCATACGGAGCATCAAACAGGTTGTGAGGCACACAGCGGTAAAACCAAATCATCCCCGAAATGACCAGCCATCGTTTGATTGTTCGCTTCGATATTCTTCTTAGTGCAAGCATTTTGGTAGGGTAAAGATGGACTCGCCTGGCCAAGGAATTTGACACAAATGATTAATCGTCTGATCCCACCTGTAACCTGCACGCTCTTTTCGATTAAGTGTGAATAGGGAAAAACGCGTTGAAGGGACCATCTGGAAAGCAGAGGTGGATGATGCCGACACATTCTGTAAAAAACTACCCACCGTTGTGTTAATTTGCTGAACGTTGTTGATGGTTTGAGCCATTTTCGCGAGGGACGCATTTGCCCCTTCCCCATCGAAAGTTACCGCCCCAACCTGAAACCACATCCATCGGTTGGAATCTTAAACGATTAATTCATCTGCCAGTTGATGATCGGATGAATCCAACCCTAAAAAATTGAACCGTGAGATATCGCTATTGGTTAACTGTGATTTCGATGTGCCTGCTGCTCCAGACGCAGGCCCAACGCTATCAATTCAAGACGTATAGCCTGGCCGATGGAGTCCCACAATCTCAGGTATTTGACATCATGAACGATTCCCGAGGCTTCCTGTGGTTGGGAACCCGCGGCGGTGGCATTGCCCGTTTTGATGGCCGGAATTTTCGAAATTTCCAAACAGTTGATGGGCTCATCAACAACTTCGTAAACTGCCTGTATGAAGATAAGGCGGGTCAAATTTGGGTTGGAACGCAATCCGGGATCAGCGTGTACAATGGTCGGCGATTTCACAATTTCCGACTGTCAGACACGGCCGATGTACGTGTATTCGCGATCACCCAAAACGATTCATCCATGTGGTTTGGTACATCGGATGGACTTTACCGTATGATCAACCAACACCTTCAGAAAGTAGATGTACCCATCCCTGCCGTCTCGTTGTACATCACCTCGTTCTGGTGTACATCAACATCCATCTTTGCCAGTTCCAACCACGGTCTGATAGAACTTTCAAGGGCTGAGCATGCCTTTAAAAAGGTCTGGACAAAACGAAACGGATTGTCGGACAACTACATTCAATGCATTCTGCCATTGGGTGATAGTGCCGCCTGGCTTGGCACCTACGGCAAGGGAATCAACAAATTTGACCAGGGCACTATCTCACCAGTAAACATACCGGATCTTCCGCCAAATCTCATCGTGTATGACCTGGTGCACGACGAGAATAAAAATCTTTGGATTGCGAGTCAGCAACACGGCCTGTTTCGCTGGAATGAAACCACCGGTGAAGTGCAGCAATTCACCGAACGATCAGGCCTTTCAAACCAGCATGTCCGAAGTGTTACCACGGATCGATGGGGAAGTTTATGGATTGGGACATCGGGTGGTGGAATGAACCAGTTTACGGGACAACTCTTTACTCATTTTACGCGGGCCGATGGCCTGTCCGATAATTATGTGTATGCCATTGGACAGGACCTAAATGGCACCTACTGGTTGGGAAACGGGAATAAGGGACTCACCCACATGTTACCGGGCGAAATGGTGAACTACACGGATTCCATTTGGAAAAATCTGAAGATCAAATCCATGGCTCAAACAAAGGATTCTGTGTGGTATTTCGGAACCGAAGGTCAGGGATTGTTGATTAAGGATACGTCCGGTTGGCATACGTTTGACCGGGACGATGGATTGTGTGGCAATTATATCAAAGACATTGAAATAGACTCCTCAGGAATCCTTTTCGTCGCCACCCTGGACGGTGGCGTTTCAGCCATATACCCTGGGACAACTCCGCGCATTCGAAACTATCAATACCGCACCAGTTTGCCGTCCAATCGGGTGTATACCCTGCATGCCGACAAAAGTGGCAATTGCTGGTTTGGAACAGAAAACAAAGGCTTCGGTCGTTTCCAAAACGGCAAGGTAACGATGACCCGTTCGGGACAGGACCTGGCGTATCAATCGGTTAGGGCCATCCGATCTGATAAACGAAACAGCATCTGGCTGGCCACATCCAACGGGCTGTATCACTATAAACCAACTGAAGACACCCTCATTCGAATCAATCCCAGATTGATGCAATCAACCAATCTCTACCTGTTGGAGTTTGATCTGAACGGTCAACTGTACGTGGGTCATGAACGCGGTTTGGATGTGCTTACCCTGAACGAATCCGGCGAAGTGATTGAGGTGGAACGTTTTGGTGCCCAGGAAGGATTTCGGGGGATCGAGACCTGCCAGAATGCAGCGTTGTGCGACCGGGATGGAATGCTGTGGTTTGGCACCATCAACGGTCTCACGCGATACAATCCCAATCGAACGGAACGGAGAAGTTTACCACCATCTGTCTACCTGGAAAGCGTGGATCTGTTTTATGAACAATTGGATTCTGGCCGTTTTGGGTATCAACCCACCTTTTGGGATCAAATGGCTTCCATCCCTGTTTTTCCGTATGATCAGAATCACTTTGGTTTCAGTTTGAATGGCATTCACTTAACGGAACCAGGCCGACTCAATTACCAATGGAAACTCGTTGGTT
>JACJZW010000011.1 GCA_020635355.1 Flavobacteriales bacterium | reverse complement strand
TTACAAAGGCGTTTAACATGCAATTGTCTATTTGACCTATGCGCAGTTTAAGAATACCGACCCTAATTGGATTTTTCTTATCAGCCTTGCTACCCCTGTATTTGCAGGCAGCACAGGATAGTGTGTATCGATATGTTGGCGGACATACGGATGATGTGGAAGTGGTGGCAGCCAGCCCCAATAATACCTATTTCGCCTCCGGCGGATGGGATAACAAAATCTGCATCTACAAGAACGACAGCACCTTCGAATTGGCTCAGCAGTTGGATGGCCATAATGCCGCTGTATCGGCCCTGGCCTTTAGTCGGGATGGTAAAAGCCTGATTAGCGGAGGGAAGGATTACAAAGTGATCATCTGGAAACAGAACGCCGAAACGGGTCTGTTCGAAAATGTGAAGGAGATCACGATGATTCACACCGCCGGCATCAATTGCGTCCTCTTTGGACCGGGCATGCGAAACGTGTACTCGGCCGGAGATGATGGACGGATCATGATCTACGATCTCACCAAAAACACGTCTAAAATCATTGAAAACAAGATCCCGGTTCGGAGCATCGCCCTGAGCACCAATCGCCGGTTTATCTTTTGTGCCGATGAAAGCACGGTGGTGAAACAGTACGATGGATTGGGAAATTTGGTGAAGCAATTTGAAGGTCACACTGATTACGTCAATGCGGTGAAATATTCCATGGACAACAAGTACCTGGTGAGCGGCGGAAACGATAAAACCGCCATTGTTTGGGAAGTGATGTCGGGTAAGGTGAAGTACACCCTGGCCGGACACGAATGGAAGATTACGGCCATCGATATCAGCCTCGACAGCAAATACGTCATTACCGGATCCATTGATGGGACCGTGAAACTCTGGTCTTTGGAAACCGGTGAGCTTATGAAAACGTGCTCGGCCAACGGCGAAAAAGTTCGAACCGTTGCCCTGTCAGCCGATGAGCAATGCATCATTGGTGGAATGCACTTTCAGTTGGATCCCAATCCGGTGTACGGACCGGTGATATGGAAAACCGGTGTGTCACGCGTTACCCCGAAGGCGCCAGGAGGTCAGGCTACCAACCGGAAGCAACTCACTCCTGAGCAACGCAAGCAATTGGGATTACCCGATGCTCCGGCTGGAACTCAAAAAGCGGCACCCAATACCAAAACAACGGCCAACCCGCTGCCACCGGCTAAGACAACGACCAAACCCAATAAGTCAGATAAGAAGGTCATCAACAAGACCGATGAGGTTGAAGTAACGATCGAAGAAGAAGCCGATTAATGAGCAGAGAGAAGTTTGATTCCGGGAAGGCACCGGAACCTGTTGGTTTGTATCCACACGCCCGAAAGGTGGGCAATATGTTGTTTCTCAGTGGGGTAGGACCCCGTGAACGCGGAACCAAGAAAATCCCCGGAGTGGAATTGGACGATGACGGCAACATTGTATCGTACGACATCGCCACCCAGTGTCATTCGGTTTTCAGAAACATCCGTTACATCCTGGAAGATGCCGGCGCCCGTTGGGAAGACGTGGTGGACGTCACCGTATTTTTGACTAATATGAAGGATGATTTTCCTACGTACAATAAGCTGTATGCCGAGTACTTCAAGGACAATCAGCCCTGCAGAACCACCCTGGAAATTAAATCATTGCCAACACCGATTGCCATTGAATTGAAGGTGATCGCCTGGGTAGAGTAACCCGATAAACGTATGAGATTGTTTAGCCTTTTGGGATTGGCCCGTCATGAAAGACGCAATGCGCTTCTCCTTATTGGCAACAATTTTTTTGAGGGACTGGCCATTGCCCTGTTCTACTCCGTGGCCCTGAACTACTTCCTGGACTACAACCCCATTTATCGATATGGCTGGCTCATGGTGGCCTCGGCGTTATCGGTTTTGGGATTCACCCTCATCTTTGAACGATTTGAACATCATCTGCCACCGGGTAAGGTGTTTCGCATATTGGCGGCTAGTTCCGTGGTGAGCTTTGCGGTTGGTTTGATTGCCTCATTCCTTGGGGCAACCATTAATCAAGCCGTCATTGGATTTGCGTTAATGGTGCTTTACCATCTGATCTACTTCCTGTACAAGATGCGTTTTTGGGGCGCGTCGGCCATGTTCTATGATGTCCGGCAGAGCAAACGATTGTTTGGTATGTTGGGATCGGTGTATCTGCCGGCAAAGTTTATCGGCTTTACGTTGGTAACTACGTTGGATGCCTTTGCCAATATCGATTATCGGATATTATTGTCGGCCGCTATCGTTTGCTACCTAATCAGCATGCTGTTCATGCGGGTGGTGAACCGGGAAAATCTGGCGTTGCTGAATAAGCATCATGTGTCCAGTAAGTACACCAAGAGCCAGTCCAAACCCATTGTTCGGGGCATTGCCAGACTGTCGGCCGTGGTGGTGTTTACCTTGAGTTTCATCGCCTTCTTGTTCGCCAAGGAAGTGCAGCACCATTTTGAGGTGGAAGACGGGAATATGTTTCGGTTGATTTCCGAGGCGTTAGCCATCAGTTATGGTATTGCTGCGATTATCAAGATCACGATTACCGGGCGCATGCTCACCCGATTTAAGTTGAAGAATTTGCTCATCATCACCCCGATGGTGTTGTCGTTATCCATTCTGGTGCACTGGTTTATCCGCACCACGTCCGACATCCATGCACAGGAATACCTCTTTTTTGTAATGCTGATGATGGTGAGCCTGGTGTTATCGGAAACCATTGATCAACCGTTGACATTGAGCCTATTTCAACCACTCGGGAAGAAGGAAATCCTGAGTGCCCACACCAAGGTGAAGGGCTATTACGAAAGCATTGGGGTATTGATCCTCGGCTTTATTCTGTTGGGATTGTACAACGGTCATAAGCACGTTGATCTGAAACTGGCTATTCCATTGGTATTTGTGGCTTCGGTGATTTGGATCTGGGCGGGACGCCGATTTTCGATGGGTTATCTCAATCAGCTCAGAAACCTTATCGACCTCAAGCTGATCTCCGGTGAGCGAGCCATTTTCTGGGACGATTCACTGGTGCAAAAGGTTCGGGATCGACTCAAGTCAAACGAGGCAGCCGATATTATTCATGCCATCAATTTGATGGAGGAAGCCGGTCATTTGAAGGATGAGGACATCCTGAATTTTTTGGAAGATGAGCGACCAGAGGTACTTTCAGAGCTCTTTCGCATTTTGAATCAGCGACCCACACACAGTGTGGAGATCATGCAAGGTGTACAGCGATCCTTTGAATCCAACCAGACGGTGGGGAGTCATCATAGTGTGCGGCACAAAGCCATTCAGTTAACCAGTAGGTTGCGTCAGGAAATGGATTGGGAATCCCTCAACGAGATGGATTATGGGACGCGGATGGCAACATTGCGTGGTCTTGCCAACAATCATCGCATGCTGGACAAGCGTGAACTGGTGCGATGGATTCAGAATCATTCCACCACTATTTCCGGAGTGGAGTTGGTGGAACTGATGGATTTTGTGAATGAGTTTCATCATCCTGAGATTATTCCGGTGATCCGCCTGGGAATTGAGCATTACGATCCGGATGTGAAGCGATCTGCGTTGTTGGCCGCCAAATGGCACATTGACTATCTCTGGGCCGATGTAATGACGTATGTGACCCATCCACTTTATGGACGATTGGCTGTGCAGGCCTTTGAGAATATGTCGTTCCAGCTACTCACCCGATTATACGACCAGGGCTTTATCTCGCAGGATGCGTTTGTGAAGCTGTTGATCAATCGGGAAGATCGCAAGAGCGAGGAGACACTTTTGAATCTGTTGGAATCAAGTGGGGCGGAAGATCGCGGAAAACTGCTGCACCAATTGTGTAGTCGGGATCAGTTGCGCCTGACGTTTGACCGAACCGAACGGATGCTTCGGAATGAGCAGGATATTTTGAACCGGTTGAACTTTGATATTGCGGAAGATGGTGAATTGAAAAAGGCGATAAACCTGGAACGCAATATCGTGATAGAGCGATTGCTGGGGCTGGCCTTTTTGCATACTGGCGAGACCGTTCTTCGGATGGCTCAAACCGAACTGTTTTTATACGGAGAGAATAAGATGGCGTTGTGTATGGAAGCCCTTCAGGCGGCCCTTCCAATGCGACTATATGGACCGATCCGGAAAATTCTGGAATCCAATACGGAATATGAAGTGGTGTCGGTTCCGGAGGCTATTGCGCTACTGGAATCTCATCAGAATCACTGGACGCGCTGGTTGCAACTGGTATTGCATGCCGAAGCATCTAAACGTAATTTAGCAATTGAACCTATGGAACAACAAACAAAAACATCGGGGGGAACTCAGCACATTGACCGGGTTTTCCTGCTTCGTCAAACCGAGATGTTTGAATCCATTCGGGATAACCGATTGTTGGACATTGCCGAGCTGATGGACGAGATTGAGGTGGATGCCGGGGAGTTTGTGTTCCGCAAGGGTGATGAAGGCGACAGCTTGTACGTGATTACCTCCGGTGAAATTTCCATCCTGGATGGCGGACACGAATTGGTTCGGTTTAGCAAAGGCGACTTCTTCGGTGATTTGTCCCTGCTGGATCCAGCACCTCGCTCAGCCGATGCCAAATCAGTGGGTAAGACCACGTTGCTTCGATTGGATGAAGCGGCTATTTATGAACTAATGACCGGCCACATTGAGGTGGTAAAGGGTATTTTGAGCGCACTATGCAAGCGCATCAGAAATCAAAACAAACTGTACGTAGAGGCGAAAAACGCGATGTGATTTAGGCCATGTCTTCAACGCGTTGCTTTACGCGATCAAGATTGTCCCATTTGGCCTGTTCACGGTGTGCTTTGCAGAAATCGGTGAAGTACCGGTGTTTACTGATGAAGGCAATCTGTGCCTTGTCCCAATCTTCCCGTGAGTGAATGATGTCCTTGTTCTGCCATTCCTGGAAGAGGGTTTCAGAGATATCATCAAATCGATCCGTTCCAAGGTATTCCAGATCGGCATCTGCAATGATGTTTTCCAGAATGTTGGTGGGTTGCTGAGGAATTTTGGTTGCCCGAATCATTCCGTGGATGATTTCGATGTCTTTTTCAGTGTATCCGTAATTGGGCAGAATCTGAGACGCGATTTCACAACTTCGTTCTTCATGTTCCTGATATCCTTCCATGAATCCACTGTCGTGCAGGAGAATGGCGGTCTTCAAAAGGGTCCATTCATGGTCAGACAAACCTTCATCCCGACCAATAGCACTTGCGGCTTCCAGTACATCCATCACGTGATGAAATCCGTGGTACGTCAGATCTTTACTGAGTTTAGCACGCAGCCTTTCCGTGAAATCCTGACGAAATTTTTCGAATCTTGGAGACTTCAATATTCTACGCGGCTTGACCGCTATTATCCGAATTAACAAAAAGGAAACAAGAATCCCGCATCAAAGGTTTGTAGATTTATCCACCTGTGTCATAAAAACTGCTTTTATCGATATACGGAGGATGACATTTCGAGGACGGAGAACGGAATACGGAGGACGGATTTTGGATTCGGGATTCGGAATTCGGGCCTGCCTGCCGTAACGTAGTGAAGGCAGGATTCGGGCCTGCCTGCTGGTCGCCTGAGCTAAAGCTTTTGCGACAGCGTAAACGCAGTGAAGGTAGGATTCGGGATGCTTACCAATCTTATAAATCTTTTGCGAACTCTTTGCGAGCTCTCTGCGTGCCTGGCGTCCTTTAGTTTGAAAAGTGGAATTTGTTGAGTAGTGTAAAAACTACATTTGAACAAAAACCTCCTTAGGAGCAAGGGGAATCAGCTGGCGTCAAAGGTTAATGACCTATGCAAAGATTTTGACCCTTGTTCCTTATGTGAAAGCTCCAAATAGAAATTTAGGATTCAGTCCCATTATTAAGGGCTCGGAGAATGCACATTCAAGGAGGTTGAATTATAAATAATATGTATGGATCAAAGTTACTTCGTTGGAGTTGACATCTCCAAGTCCAAAGTGGATTACGTCGTTGTAAACAGCAAGCTTGAGTATTTACTTCATCGCGAGATTACCAATAAGGATGTTAAGCTAAGAACAGCCTTGAAGCAGTTGGCTAAACAGTTAGAGATCCGCTTTGAAGAAATGATGGTATGTTGCGAGGATACTGGTATTTACAATAGACCTCTGGAACGGGTTTGTTCGGAATTAGGTGTTTTACTGTGGGTGGAACATCCTGTTAAGATTAAACGGGCCAGTTCTGAATTAAGGGGTAAGAATGATAAGCTTGACGCTTGGAGAATTGCTGAATATTCAGTTCGGTACCACGATCGAGCAATCGCCCATCAAGAGGCATCCGAACTCATCATGAAGCTTCGACAAGAGCACAAGGTTAGAGAGAGCCTGTTGGCTCAGAAAGTTGCTCTTAAAAACCAGTTGAAAGAGGCAAAGAGCCATGATCCTGAGGCATACAAACTCCTTCACAATGGGTATCGCAAAGTGCTAAAAACATTGATTCAGAGCATTGAGGAATCAGATAAGCGATTGAAAGAGCTAATTGAAGCTGATTCTCAGGTTCAGAAGAATGTGGAGCTAATGACTTCCATCAATGGGATAGGGATACAGACTGCCATTCAGTTCGTGATTTATACTGAAAACTTTAGGTCATTCACAAGTGCTAAACACCTGGCTTGCTATGCCGGTGTCGTACCCTTTTCAAACGAATCAGGTACCGTTGTCAAGAAGCCACGCATATCGAAAATGGCTAATATGGTGCTTAAAAAGTTGCTTCACACTGCAGCAATGAGTGCCATCAGATTTAACAAAGAATTAAGAGTTTATTACCTGAGAAAGGTAGCCGAAGGAAAAAACAAGATGAGTGTACTGAACGCGATTCGAAACAAACTAGTGCACCGAATTTTTGTTGTGATCCAAAGACAAACACCATACCTTGAAGAAATACCAAATCCTATTAGATAGGATGTGAAAAACACTTGTTTATTACCATAGAAATCTTTGCGGTTAGATTAAGAGCAAGAGCAAATTAAGGACGGAAGACGGAGTACGGAGGACGGTTCAAGATTCGTGTTTTGGGATTTAAGATTCGACGCCGATTGATTTTACCGAACGTTTGAGATGAATTGGTTGAAATTCTGTAGGGACGTATCAACCCCTTCCCCGTTGAAAGGTACGAGTCAAGAACAAGAATGACCATGTAATTTCTCCGAACGTAGAATAAATGCCCAACGCCGATTGATTTTACCGAACGATCGTGGTGATTTGATCGGAATGTGTTAGGGACGTATCAGCCCCTTCCCCAGCGAAAGATCGGACCTGGAAATGAAGGCTACCAGAAGTTTTCTCCCAACGCATTTAACCGCTGATGGAATCTAACCAACCGCTGTAAAAAGCATTTTTTCGTCTACAACCGATTCTTCATCATGGCCTGAACATACTTGCCCAGGATGTCAAACTCAATGTTTACCCGATTGCCGGGAGATAGTTGGTGGAATTGAGTGTGCTCAAATGTATAGGGGATGATGGCAACGGAAAAGGTATCGGCGCTTTCGGTTACCACGGTCAGGCTCACTCCGTTTACACTTATGGATCCCTTTTCAACGATCAAACCGTTGTGCGAGTGCTGCAATTGAAATTGAAATACCCAGCTTCCATCTTCATCGGTGACCGATTTACAAGTTGCGGTGGTATCCACATGACCTTGAACCACATGACCGTCCATTCGGTCACCGGCTCTAAGACAACGTTCCAGGTTCACGACATTTCCAATGGACCATTCGCCCAAACTGGTCTTTTGCAAGGTTTCATCAATGGCGGTAACCACGTATTCCCTCGATTCAGGGAAGAGTTCTACCACAGTCAAACAAACCCCGTTATGCGATACGCTTTGGTCAATTTGAAGCTCGAGGGTGAATTCGGCTTGAAGCTTGAAATGAATGTTGGAGCCTTCCCGACGAATGTCGGTTATAGTTCCCAGGGTTTCAATGATTCCGGTAAACACGCGGGTGTTTATTTGTCGCCCGTGATGGAGGCAGAGAGGTACTCCCTATTCATCCGTGCGATGTTGCTGAGCGAAATACCTTTTGGACATTCCACCTCACAAGCTCCGGTATTGGAACAGTTGCCAAATCCTTCCTTGTCCATTTGCTCCACCATGCTCAATACGCGTTGCTTGGCTTCCACCTTTCCCTGCGGCAGCAATGCCAATTGGGAAACCTTGGCGGATACAAACAACATCGCTGAGGAGTTCTTACACGTGGCTACACAGGCACCACATCCAATACAGGTTGCGGCATCAAAAGCTTCATCGGCATCCGGTTTGGGAATGGGGATGGCATTAGCATCCATGGTATTTCCCGAAGTGTTTACCGACACAAATCCACCGGCAGCCATGATGCGGTCAAATGCCGATCGGTCTACCACCAAATCCTTGATAACCGGAAATCCTTTGGCTCGGAACGGTTCGATGTAAATGGTATCGCCATCCTTGAATTTGCGCATGTGTAACTGGCAGGTGGTAACACCACGATCCGGACCATGTGCCTCACCATTGATGTACATGGAGCACATGCCACAAATACCTTCTCTACAATCGTGATCGAAGGCAACGGGCTCCTCATCGGTCTCAATGAGCTGCTCATTCAATACGTCAATCATTTCAAGAAACGACATATCCCCGGAGATGTCACTCACTTGGTAGTCTACCATTTTGCCGGGTGCGGATGCGTTGGGTTGTCGCCAGATTTTGAGTTTCAGATTCATGATATCAACTGGTATTCAATGCGGATCAATTCCTCAATCCTTCGATTCAACTATTTATAACTTCTCGTTTTCAGTTCGATGTTTTCGTACTTGAGCTCTTCCTTGTACAGGTTGGCTTTACCGGGATCACCATTGTATTCCCAGGCTGCTACGTAGGTGAAGTGGGCATCGTCCCGAACGGCTTCACCTTCTTCTGTTTGGAATTCTTCCCGGAAGTGACCTCCACAACTTTCGTTACGTGTAAGGGCATCCAAGGCCATCAATTCGCCCAGTTCAAGGAAGTCGGCCACTCGACCGGCTTTTTCCAGTTCCGGGTTGAAAGAATTGGCGGTTCCGGGAACCTTAACATCCTTCCAGAATTCGTCGCGCAAGGCCCGAATATCATCAATGGCTTTTTTTAGGCCTTCTGCGTTTCGCGCCATCCCCACCTCGTTCCACATGATCTTTCCAAGTTTTTTGTGGAAGTGGTCTACGGACTTGGACCCTTTGTTATTCATAAAAAAGTCGATGCGCTCGCGAACCGATTTTTCGGCCTCTTCAAATTCGGGAAGATCGGTGGAGATTTTTCCGGTTCTAATATCGTTGGACAGGTAATCACCAATGGTGTAGGGGAGGACGAAGTATCCGTCCGCCAAACCTTGCATCAAGGCCGAAGCACCCAATCGGTTGGCACCGTGATCGGAGAAATTGGCCTCACCGGCTGCGTAACAACCGGGGATGGTAGTCATCAAATTATAGTCTACCCAAATGCCGCCCATCGTGTAGTGAACCGCCGGATAGATCTTCATGGGCGTTTCGTATGGATTGTCGTCAACAATCTTCTCATACATCTGAAACAGGTTGCCATACTTCGCTTCAATAACCTGTTTACCCAAGTCGCGAATCTTTTCGATACTAGGATTGTCGATTTTTTCAACCGCAGCCTTTTCTCTTCCATAGCGCTCGATGGCTGAGGAGAAGTCAAGGAATACAGCCTCTCCGGTTGCGTTTACACCGTATCCGGCATCGCATCGTTCTTTAGCCGCTCGCGAGGCCACGTCACGCGGAACCAGATTACCAAAGGCGGGATAACGACGTTCCAGGTAGTAGTCGCGATCTTCTTCCTTAATATCCCGCGGACGAAGCTTACCACTTCGTATGGCTTCTACATCTTCTTTTTTCTTGGGAACCCAGATTCGTCCATCGTTTCGAAGCGATTCCGACATCAGTGTGAGCTTGGACTGATGATCCCCGGAAACCGGAATGCAGGTTGGGTGGATCTGTGTAAAACACGGATTGGCGAAGTACGCGCCCTTTTTATGAATCTTCCAGGAAGCGGTTACGTTACTTCCCATGGCATTGGTAGACAGATAGAATACGTTGCCGTATCCGCCGGAGGCGATCACCACCGCATGAGCAGAATGGCGCTCGATCTCACCGGTAATCAGGTTTCGGGCAATAATACCCCGGGCCTTTCCATCAACCATAACCAGTTCCAGCATCTCATGCCGATTGAACATTTGGATGTTTCCTTTGCCAATCTGCCGACTCATCGCTGAATAGGCTCCCAACAATAATTGCTGTCCGGTTTGACCTTTAGCGTAAAACGTTCGGGAAACCTGAACGCCACCAAAGGATCGGTTGTCCAGCAACCCGCCGTATTCACGAGCAAACGGAACCCCCTGTGCTACACACTGATCTATGATGTTGGCTGAAACTTCGGCCAGTCGGTACACGTTGGCTTCCCGGCTGCGATAATCTCCACCTTTGATGGTGTCATAAAACAGTCGGTAGGTTGAGTCGCCGTCGTTTTGATAATTTTTTGCGGCATTGATACCACCTTGTGCGGCAATACTATGCGCACGTCGGGGGGAATCCTGAAAACAGAAGGCTTTAACCTTGTATCCAAGCTCAGCCAGCGATGCTGCTGCCGAGCCTCCGGCTAGTCCGGTTCCAACTACGATGATATCGATCAGTCGTTTGTTGGCCGGGTTTACCAGGTTGATGTGTGATTTGTGGTTCGTCCACTTTTCGGCTAATGGGCCTTCGGGTATGCGTGAATTGAGTTTAGACATATCAGCTCACAGTTGATTAAAGGGATGACAAATAGAAGTAAAGCGAGATGGCTGAAAAACCAATCGCAACAATGACGGAGAAAATCCGTCCGAGTAACTTAATCAGGGGGGTGTATTTGTAGTGGTTTGCCCCAACCGATTGAAAGGCCGATTGGAAACCATGATCCAGGTGGAAGCCCAACAGGATGAATGAGAACAAGTAAATGAAGGTGTACAATGGATTTTGGAACAAGGTGGTTACCAGTTCAAAATCCGATTGCATGGACATATCGCCAAATTTAATCTCCCAGAAATAATCCTTGATGTGCAGCACCAGGAAGAGGAGAATGAGGAGACCTGTCACAATCATGTTGCGGGACGACCAGCTGGAGTTTTCTGCCGGTTTGTTCATGGCGTATGCCACCGGTCGGGCCTGACGATTTTTCATCGTGAGTTGGATGCCCATGGCAATGTGCAGAATGAAACCCAGAGCCAGAACATATTGCATGATCTGAATGAATGGGTTGGTTCCCATAAAGTGCGACGCTTCATTGAATGCATCGGCGCTTACCAGTGTTAACAGGTTAACGGCCAGGTGCAGGGCAATGAAGGAGATCAAAAACAAACCCGTCACTGCCATAACAATTTTCCGGGCGATACTCGATTGGATCAAAGCCATAAATACTGAATGTTTAATGCAGTTTGCTGCGCTAAAAGACCAACAAAAGTACCATCTATTTGTTCCCGCGTCCGGGCGAAATCGGATATTAGAATAATTCTAAATTGGTGTATCCGGGCCGATGGAGTGTGCATGGGATGTGATTAAATTGGCCACCCACCATGGGTTGCACGATGTACCTTTGATCCCATGAGCCGCAAAGCCAATGTGTCGTCCATATCCATCGTCATCAGCATAACGATGGTGTTGTTCGTCCTGGGTTTATTTGGCTTGCTCATCATCAACGCCAACAAATTCACCAATCATCTGGAAGAAAATGTGCTGGTTATCCTTTACCTGGATCAGGACATTGCGGAGGACAGTGCCGTACTGGTTGAAAAGGAGGTAAAGGCTATGGCGGGTGTAAAATCGGTGAACTACGTGAGTAAGGAGGAAGCAGCGTTTGCTTACAAGGAAGTGTTGGAAAAGGACTTCGTTGAAATCTTAGGTGATAACCCGTTACCGGCTTCATTGGAAGTTTTTTTGGAAGCCGAAATGAGCTCTTCCAGGCGTGAGAAACTTCTGGAGGCTTTTACGTTGGTGGCCGGCGTAGCCGAAATTGATCATCAACAGGATCTGGTGGCTCAGATTGAACACAACAAACAAATTATTGGACGTATCCTGATTATTCTGGCACTCTTACTGGCTGTGATTTCATTGGTACTGGTCAATAACACCATCCGCTTGAGCGTCTATGCCAAACGATTTACCATTCGCAGCATGCAGCTTGTAGGCGCCACGGAGTGGTTCATTATCCGACCGTTTATCCTTCGGTCCTTTGTGCACGTCCTTATCTCCGCCGTGTTGGCGATGGGGTTGACAATAGGGGCCTATTTTTTACTTGGAAAATGGATTCAGAGCAACCTGATGATCGCCGATTTTGAACTGATTGGTGCGCAGGTCTTCCTCAAGGATATTCAGATATATTCACTTTTATTTGCATTGTTGATCGGTCTGGGAATGGCCATCGTTTTGCCCGGCACGTATTTCGCCACTCAAAAGTATTTGCGTATGCGGGTCGAGGATTTGTATTAGTACGATTATGTCAAAGAAAAAAGAGCACGATAAGTCAGCAGCCGGTACCGATAGCCGGGGGAGTCATCACATGGCATTTACATCGGATAACTACCGGTGGATGCTGATTGGTCTGGGTGTCATCATTTTGGGTTTTATTCTGATGGCCGGAAAGACAGACGACTTGTTTGACAATGGTGAAATTTTCCGCGGTGGTGATGTAAGCTTCAGCACCAAAATGAAGGTAACCGTGGCACCTATTGTGGTTCTCCTCGGTTTTTGTGTGGAGGTGTACGCCATTCTGAAAAGCCCAAAAGAAACGGATGAGCCATCTTGAGGCCATTCTGATCGGCATCATTCAGGGATTAACAGAGTTCCTGCCGGTCAGTTCCAGCGGACACATTGAACTTTCCAAAGCTATTTTTGGTACTGAACTGGAAGAGGGATTACTCTTCACAGTGGTACTTCATGCCGCAACTGCCTTGAGCACGGTCGTGGTGTTCCGGAAAGACTTACTGCAAATTATTCGTGGCTTATTCCAGTTCAAATGGAATGAAGAAACACGCTTTAGCTTATTCGTGGTTATTTCCATGATACCCGCCGCCATTGTTGGTTTGACATTGGAGGAGCAAATCGAAAAACTGTTCGACAAGAACGTTCTTCTGGTGGGGTGTATGTTGTTGTTGACCGGATTGATTCTGTTCATATCCGATCGAATCGAGAAGAGTAAAACCGATGCCGTTTCAACGCCCATCGCCATTGTCATGGGGCTGGTTCAGGCTATCGCCATTTTGCCCGGTATCAGTAGGTCCGGTTCCACCATAGCCACTGGTGTGTTGATGGGATTCAATCGGTCCAAAGCCGCTCGATTCTCCTTCATCATGGTGTTGCCTCTGATTGCCGGAGCAGCTCTTAAAAAGTTCATGGATTATATGGAAGCCGATACGGCCTCAACCGGTTTGGCCGTTGATGTGATGTCCCTCGGGTTTATCGCCGCCTTTTTGAGCGGTGTAATTGCCATTCGATGGATGATTAAATTGGTAGAACGAAGTCAACTCAAATGGTTCGCTGTTTACTGTCTTTTGGCTGGTGTGGCAAGCATTGCCTGGTCATTATCTTCCTGATTTTTGGATGGCTGCAAGCCTCGGCCGCTGATTCAACCCACACAGAAACGTGTGATACCACAGGTAACAAGGTTCTTTGTGCCATAGCCGACTCTACGGGATACGTCTGGGAAGTGCATCGTTATAAAAAGGGTATGAAGTGGGGGAAGTGGCAGTATTATAATAGGGAAGGTCAGCTAACCCAACAAATTCTGTATAGACGGAATAAGCGCATCTGGACCTTTGAGTACCGTGATGGTGAGGTGATCCAAAGCACCAACAAGCATGGCAAGGTGAAGAAGTTTAAAGGATGCGGTTGCTGAGATTGAGATCAGAGTTTAGAGTTTTGAGATCAAAGTTGTAGATCCTGATTCCCCATTCCTCATCCCCGATTCCCCAAAATCAATTCTTCCGATACTCGGGAATCAACATAAACTCCGGAATGGTCACATCCAGCATGGAATTGTCCGATAGCTTACGGACCTCATAGATACCCCACATCTTACCGGTCTCGGCGGTGAGTTTGCACCACGAACCATATTCATAGGCATCGCCCGGATAAATAACCGGTTGTTCGCCCACCACGCCATCACCATTAACGGTTTGACGGAGACCTGCTGTGTCGATGATGTTCCAATGTCGACGCATCACCTTGACGATTTCAGTTCCTAAATTTTCAATGATGACCCGGTAGGTGAAAACGTAAGCATCCTCCTCCGGATCCGAGACGGACTCCTGATATTCGGAAAGCACGCTTATCCGGATATCATGTGTGGTGGCTGAATAGGTTGTTTTCACAATCAGATCAAATTGAATTAAAAAAGTGGTTTACCTCCAAATAATAAACTGTCATATTTTCCCACAATTTCTCCGAGTGCTGAAATTCAGTCGGTTGGAATTGGGCTAACTTTGACCCGATGAACTTTCCATCCGAAACCATCGCCAACGCAGTTGAGCAACTGAGCAAGTTTCCGGGAATCGGGAAAAAGACGGCTCTTCGTCTGACGCTTTTTCTTCTGAAGCAGAATGAAGATGATGTGAATCGGTTGAGCGACAGTTTAAACCGATTGAAGACGCACGTGACCTACTGCACTACCTGTGGGAACGTCAGTGATTCAGGAACCTGCTCCATTTGCCTGTCGCCCCGAAGGGACAAATCCCTTATTTGCGTTGTTCGCGACTTTCAGGACATTATGGCGATTGAAAACACCGGTCAGTTTAACGGTTTGTACCACGTGTTGGGTGGTGTCATTTCACCACTGGAAGGAATTGGCCCGGATGATCTTCGAATTGCTGAGCTGATACAACGCATTGAAAATGACGAGGTACGCGAGTTGGTCCTGGCTCTTAGCGCCAACATGGAAGGAGACACCACTGCTTTTTATCTCGCTCGTAAGCTGGAATCATCTGCTGTTAAAATATCAGCCATTTCCAGAGGTATTGCCGTTGGGGGAGAGCTGGAATACGCCGACGAGATCACGTTGGGACGTTCCATTGTGAATCGGATTCCCTATCGGGTCTAAAGAACGAAGAGGAGTCCAAAGTTCAAAGATCAAAGCTCCTGATTCACATCAAACCACTAACAGAGAACTTGGTTCCGATTCTGTGATGATACCATAGTTGTTGTCCGTTAAACGTATGGCCATGCGCCGGAAATTCGCGTTGAGCAAGTCGTTGAGTGAGACAAACGTTTACAATCGCTGTCGTAGAGGAAGATATGATCGGTATTCCCGATCTTTCGTCTGGGGAGGGGTGGCTTTAGCCCGGCGGATTTCAGGAGTTAAGAAAGACGAACCTTCAAAGACCAACGATTAGAAGCGGACTCAGTTTAAAGCCAACCAGTGGAGAAATGGGCGTCGGTTTACCTAATGGATTAACCTTCCGCCTTCACACCCTTCCAACCTTTCATCCTCACGCCCTTTCAGCCATCCAACCTCACGCCCTTCAATCCTCACGCCCTCTCACCTCATTCACTCTTCTTCGGCGGCCGTCGGCGTTTGTTTCGATTGCGGTTGCCCGATGATTGTCCTTTGGGTTTTTGATCGTTCGAACGAGGTTTCGCATCCCGGTTTTGATTTCGATTGGAATCATCCCGTTGATCCGGTCGGTTTCCTTTTCCTTTAGGGTTGCGCTTTTTGTTTTTGCGTTTGTTCCGACGTGCCCGCTCCAAATCATCCATGCGATCCAAACTCTGATCGGAGATCAAATCGGCTGCTGGCTCAAACGAATCCATCAGCATGGCACCAACCGGCTTGTCCACCAAGGTCTCCGGATGCTCACCTCGCTTGTTCAAGGCAATGATCTCATTAACCCGTTCCAGATCCAGGGCAATCCATTCAGACGACTTAGCATAGGAAAACCAAAGCATGCGTTTGAGGATATCGGTCTTTTGCAGATACGCCGATCCCAGTTTGGTTTCCAGCTTAATGCGATCTCCTTTGGGAAACTCACTCAACGCCTCCAGGTAGGTGTCTAACTCATAATTGAGACAGCATTTTAACCTTCCGCATTGACCCGAGAGTTTTAACATATTGATCGACAAATTTTGGGTTCGTGCCGATCCCATGGTCACTACCTTGTAATCGGTAAGCCAGGTGCTGCAGCACAATTCGCGTCCGCAACTTCCAATGCCTCCGAGACGTGACGCCTCTTCACGGTAACTCACCTGACGCATTTCAATACGTGTTCGGAATTCTGTTGCGTATCGTTTGATAAGCTGACGAAAATCTACCCGTTCCTCTGCTGTATAGAAGAATATGACCTTCCTACCATCACCTTGAAACTCAATATCGCTCAACTTCATGTTCAGCCGCATTTCCATCGCAATGGTGCGGGCTTTTTCCAAGGTACTAGGCTCCTTGGCCTTCAATTCGGTGTAGGTTTCCTTGTCCTTGTCGGTAGCTAATCGATACACTTTACGGATCGATTCATCATCGGCATCCAGGCCATTCTTTTTGAGTTGTAACCGAACCAATTCTCCGGACAAACTGATGTGACCCAGATCATGGCCAAAGTCGGACTGAACAATCACCGGCTGACCGGTATACAAATCCAAATTTTCTACATTTCGGTAGAACTCCTTCCGACTCCCTTTAAACCGAACTTCCACCACATCCAGTGGCTTGTAATCGTCCGGAAGAACCATGTGGTTCAACCAATCGTATGTATTTAGTTTGTTACAGGCCATCGTACCGCAGGAACCATTGTTCCCGCAGCCGGCTGAACAGGATTCGCCATCCTGACCTGATCCACATTTACCACATCCCATATATATTCTTCAAAAAACACGATCAATTTGTCTTGGCGCGTCGGCTTTCAGCAAACGCCCGTCCCAACTGCAAAGACTGGTCCAGTAAGACCATTTTTGCGTTGGCGTTCCGCTCAATTTCTCCAATGGTTTTGTTAACCAAAAAGTAGAGCGTTTCAATATTACTAATTTGAACGGCACGAGAAAAATTGCGAACAAATTCTGCTGTCTCAGTTTCAAGACGAACCTCGTAATTTTCCACCAGTTTTACGGCCATCGTTTCCCGAATCAGCCGAAGGCAATAGGTTAAAAATGCCTTGATATTTTCCCGGCCCAAGGAGGCGGTTGAATCCGTCCATTGCATCAGTTCAGGAACTTTGTATTGAACGCACAACCGCATCCAATCCCTAAAATGACTCATCGGATTAAACGTGAGTTCAGCTTCGTTGAGTAACTTCATGGCAGCATTCACATCCCCCCCGGAAAGGTAGGCGGCGGATTGCGCTGCGGATGGTTCAATTCCCTGATTTAAAAGAATCTGCTTCACACTGTCATCGGTATACGGCCGGATTACGGTGATCTGGACCCGGGATAAAATGGTGGCCAAAATCCGTTCCGGCTGTTCCGTCACCATGATGATGTGCGTATTGTCTGGTGGTTCTTCGATCAATTTCAGCAAGCTGTTCCCAACCGCACCCAGATGTTCGGGCAACCACATCAACAAAATTCGATGCTGGGATTCATAGGGTTTCAGGGATAGCTTCTGAATGATTTGGCGGCATTCCCGAGCCGTGATATTCCCCTGTTTGTTCTCCGCGTTGATGGTCATCAACCAATCATTTAAGGACAGGTGAACATTTCCCAAAACTGCCTCCCGCCATTCAGCCAGGTAGTCTTCACTCACGGGTTGATCAGAAGATTTTTTGGTGATCACCGGAAAGGAAAAGTGCAGGTCCGGATGAATGAGTTTAGATGTTTTGGAACAGGCCGGGCACGTACCACACGCTCCATCTTCTGTACGATTGGTGCACAGAATGGCATGGGCATAGGCCAGGGCAATGGCCAACTTTCCGTCACCCGGTCGGCCGTGAAACAATTTGCCGTGCGGCATCCGATCCTCGCGGATTTCATCGCGAAGTCGGTCTGTTAATCGTTCATTATCCGGAAACTGACTCAGTTGCAACACGCCTCAAAGTTAACCATCTGACGAGGTGCAACATCCCGTGTTGAAAAGTCGTCTCTATACCGACAAGTTTTAGCCTGCGGGCTTGGAAATTGAGGGGAATTTATGCAGGTTTGACGCTTAATATCACGTGTATGAATGCATTGGTGAAACCACTTATAAAGCACATCACAGCCATCGCTATCTTTTTGGTGGTATTGGCCTTGTATTTCCATCCGCAAATCGGCGGCAAGGTGCTGGAGCAAGGCGATATCGTTCAAGGTATGGGTATGGCTCATGAGGCGAACGATTATTACAAACGCACAGGTGATGTAACCTTATGGACCAATGCCATGTTTGGCGGTATGCCAACCTATCAGATTAGTTCGCCGCAGAATTCAAACCTCATCCGGATTTATGTGGAGCGCATCATGCAATTGTACATGCAAGCCCCGATCGCCTGGTTCTTTGTGGCCGCTCTCTGTTTTTACATTCTGATGTTGGTCATGGGCGTGGAGCATTGGTTGGCCATCATAGGCGGATTGGCGTTTTCACTCACCACCAATAATGTTCTGCTGTATCACGCTGGGCATACGTCGAAGTTTCGGGCGATCTCCTACATACCACTGGTCATTGCCGGGGTTTATCTCCTGTTGAATAAAAAGCAATATCTCAAAGGGGCCGTTTGTTTTCTGCTGGGACTTTCCCTAAACATCAGTGCAAACCACTATCAGATGACCTACTACTTTGTCATCGGGATGGTGTTGTTTATGATCATCTATTTTGGTTTTGCCATCTACCAAAAAACAATCGATAACTATATCTATTCCACTATCATCATGGTGGTCTGCGGTATTCTGGCCATTGGGCCGTCGTTCTCCAAAATATACACCACGCTGGAGTATTCTAAAGATACGATGCGAGGTACATCGGAGTTGAAGAAGGAAGCCCAGGCACGCAATCCGGAGATCAAGAATGAAGGCTTGGATTGGGACTACGCCATGCGATGGAGCAATGCTCCCCGCGACTTTTTCGGAACCTTTATTCCGGGTGCCGTGGGCGGAAGCAGTCAGGAAATCATGCGAGAGGATAGTGAACTTACCAAGTTCTTCGGTAAGCCTTCCAAAGCAAGACCGGTTCGCATCCCAACGTATTGGGGTGGGGGTGACTCAACCGATGGACCAACCTACTACGGCGCAATAGTGTTTTTCCTATTCTTCCTCGGCATGCTCACACTACCCAGAGGAGGATTTAAATACGCCATTTTCGGTGCCTTCGTGCTGGTAGCCCTGTTGTCACTGGGTAAGTACTTCGAAAGTTTCAACCGCATCTTTTTCGAATACTTTCCCAAATACTCCAACTTCCGGGCGCACAATTCGGCCATGGGGGTGGTGTCGGCACTGTTCCCCATCGTGGGGTTGGCCGGTTTATCTTATTTCCTGACGTCCAAAATCAGTGAGAAGCAGAAGAAAGAAAAACTGTTTATCGCTGCCGGGATATCGTTAGGCATAACCTTGCTATACACCCTTTTTGCACCAACCTTCCTGGAAGTGACGCACTTCTATGATGGACAATATGAAAGCCAGTTTCAAGGCAACCAGGCCATGTATGAAGAATTTCTCGATGGGTTAAATGCCGATCGAGTTTCCATGCTACACGCATCCGGAATGCGGACCTTCTTCCTCATTCTGCTGGCCGCCGGTTCGCTGTTTTTGTTTGTGACCCGAAAGCTGAAGATGAATGTAGTGATCATTGTTCTCGGAGTCTTAATCGTGGGCGATATGTTCATGGTGGATCGAAACTATCTGGGACCAGACGATTTTGTGAGTAAAACGAAGTATAAGCAAAACACCGCTCCTCGTCCGGTAGATATGGCCATTATGCAGAATGAACCACAGGGTAGAGGATACTACCGTGTTCTTGACTTGTCGGTCAATACCTTCAACTCCAGTATGACCAGCTACCATCACAACACGGTTGGTGGTTACAGCGCGGTGAAATTGCAGCGCATTCAGGATTTGATCGATAGCTCATTCGCACGGGAAATCAATATGGATGTACTCAATATGTTTAACACGAAGTACATCATTGATCGGGATGGCAAGGCGCAGCCCAATCCGGGGGCGCTGGGCAATGCCTGGTTTGTTGATTCGATCAAATATGTCTCCACTGCAACGGATGAAATTGGAGCGCTCAACGATCTCAATACACGCACAACGGCAGTGGTTCATACTACCTTCGATTCGTATATGAACGGATTTGAACCACCCAAGCGGGATTCATTATCCATGGCCACTATTGCCATGACCAGCTATGAACCGAATCGTCTGGTGTACAAATGCAATACCGACAAGGAACGATTTGTCGTGTTCTCTGAAATTTGGTATGGACCCAACAAAGGATGGACGGTGACGTTAAACGGTGAACCTGCTGAACACATACGAGCCGATTACCTGCTCCGGGCCATGAAGGTCCCTGCCGGTGAAAGTGACATTGTATTTGAATTTAAACCGAAAACCTACGAGATAGGGGAGAAGGTATCTCTGGCCTCTTCCATCCTCATTTTGTTGGTGTTCTTTGGTTGGTTGTACATGGAGTTCAAACCGTACTTCAGCACTGAAACAGAAAAATAAGCATGACGAAAAAGATCGGTATCGTAGTTGGTACCCGACCCAATTTTATAAAGATTACGCAGTTTGAGCGTGTCCTGAGTTCATACGGCAATCGTTTTGAAATGAGGCTGATTCATACCGGTCAGCATTACGATCGCAACATGTCGGACGTGTTCTTCGAGCAGTTTGGCTTGCGAAAGCCGGATCATTTTCTGCAAACCAAAGGCATGAGTCCCGTGGTCCAAATTGGGGAGATTATCACCCAGTTAGGAACTCTTCTGGAGGAGTGGCAACCTGATTTGCTCATTACCCCCGGGGATGTGAATTCCACCTTGGCCGCTTCCATTTCAGCCAACAAAACGCATACGCGACTGGCCCACCTGGAAAGCGGATTGCGAAGTTTTGATCGCACAATGCCGGAGGAAATCAACCGGATCCTCACCGATATGATTACCGATGAGTATTTTGTTACGGAACAAAGCGGCTTGGATCACTTGAAGAATGAAAATGCTCCCGGACGAATTCACTTCGTGGGTAATACCATGATTGATACGCTGGTTGCTTTTGAACCCCAGATTCAACAGAGTCCGGTGATGGATCAGTATAAGTTGAAAACAGGTGGTTTTGTGCTGATGACCATGCATCGTCCCGGAAATGTGGATTCCAGGGATGGGCTGGAAAAACTCCTTCGAATGATTGAGTTTGCCGCTCAGAACTACAAGATTGTATTCCCCATTCATCCGCGGACGCGAAAGCGGTTGGAGGATTTCGGCTTAGCGGATCGATTGACGAAAAACGATCAGGTTATCCTGACGGATCCATTGGATTACTTTGCGTTTCAGCGGTTAATCGCGGAGTGTAAGTTCGTACTAACAGACAGTGGTGGAATTCAGGAAGAAACCACCTTCAGACAGGTGCCATGCCTCACGCTTCGACCCAGCACCG
This sequence comes from Flavobacteriales bacterium, assembly GCA_020635355.1. Taxonomy (GTDB): domain Bacteria; phylum Bacteroidota; class Bacteroidia; order NS11-12g; family UBA9320; genus WGNA01. The sequence continues at coordinate 89,487 of JACJZW010000011.1, read as the reverse complement.
AACGGCCGGTAACGATCGATATTGGTACGAATACCCTGGTGAAATTCGATCCGGAAGAAGTGGAAGGCTATATCCGTCAGATTACGGATGGATCCTATAAAACCGGCTTGATTCCTCCACTCTGGGATGGCCAGGCTACCGATCGTATCGGCAAGATATTGGATGAGATCCTGTAAGTCAGGCAAGTCATTTCTTTATCAATCGATACACGTCACCTCGTTCATGGGTGAGTACCAATTCACGCCCGTTTTTCTCAAATTCCCAGGTGCCATTTAGGATTAAGCTCCAGTCGAAATCCGCGGTCCAAAAATTTTCGTCCACAAATTCAATCTCACCGGAGTTAATATCATAGCTGCCGGAACCAATACGGGCAACGCTATCAGCTGAACCCGAAAATCGACCATTGTCAAGAACTAGGTCAACTTCTGAGGTTTGAGAAGCGCGGGTAAATGTACCCCGGTAATTCCCATCCACACTTCGAAACAGTGAACCATCTTGTGTATGGCATCCCATGATTAAACCCATGGCCAGAATGATCCAAACAAACCGAGATTTCATCGTCACAAGGTATGATGAGCCGAAATAGGATGTGTCATTGAGGCGTACGAAATAACTCCAGATGTGCTGAGTCAACAGACCTCTTGATGCGTAATCTGTGCCGATAGTTTATGGAATCATTCGGTCAATTAAGGCCAGGTATTTCTCGGCCAGTGCTTTCCGACTGTATTGTTCAACACCGGAAGATGATTGTTTCAAGGTCCCTTGCCGATGCGATTTTTGCCAGACCAGCAGGCTATTTTTTATCCCCGTTACATCATCGTAACCGTGCACGGCACCGGCATCAGACTTAATGACAATGGTGGCGGAATCGCCTGTTGGAGGGCCAATAACCAGGATGGGACGTTGGGCACCCATGTACTCATATAACTTGCCCGGCACCACACCCGCACTGTTGGGCGTATCGTTTACCGGAAGTAATAAAATGCTGGCCGAGAGCAAGTCGTCCATCACATCGGCATGTGATTTGAAGTGGATGTGATCCAAATGTTCCGACAATCCAGCAGTTTGAATGGCGAGCAGCACGGCATGATCCACCTGACCCACCAGTTTGATCCGGAAGGTGTCCATGTTCCCTTCCTCCTTCAACTCAGCCAAGGCCTTCCATAGCCCGGGAACATTCCGATCCTTATTCATGGAACCGATGTGGCATATCGTGAAGGTGTGTTCGGGTGGTACGGCATCGCCCTTTAAATCTGCCGGGTCATAACCGTTATTGATCACTTCAATATCGTCCCTGCCACAAAGTCGTTTGAAGTCCTTGGCCCAGCTGGGCGATACGGTTACAATCCGATCAGCGTGTTGCAAGACCTCGGCTTCCATCCGATGATGCCTACGATCACCCCACCGGGTTAATCTCAGCTGATGGTAGAAATCGATGTTGGTCCAGGGATCCCGAAAATCGGCTATCCAGCGGATGTTCAATCGTTTTTTTAACCCCAGAGCAATGCGATGCATGGAGTGCGGCGGACCGGTGGAAATCACCACGTCAACCGGATGATCCTTTAAATAGGCTGACAGGAACTTAACTGACGGCTTGATCCAGAACATACGCGCATCCGGAATGAACAAATTGCCTCGAATGAAAACGGCCAGTTTCTGCATCCAAGACTCTTTCTTGTCGCTGATGAAGCCGGAATAAACCTTCTCATTTTTCTTTCTACCGGTGAATCGTTTGTACCAGGAATACGGTTCCCAAATGGGAGTTTTGATCACCTTTATCCGAGCATCAACTTCTGAAATCAGGGATTCATCCACAACCGGAACTTCACCATTCTCTGGCGTATAGACCAGCAATTCCACGTCGGGCATGTCAGCGATATACTTGGACATCTTCAGCCAGCGCTGTACGCCGCCGCCACCCGCTGGTGGCCAATAATAGCTGATGAGGAGGATACGGGTCATGAGGTTTGAAAGCGTTTTCCGTAACCGTTTGAAAACCAGTTCAGAGAATTGAAATTCTGACTAAAGGGATGGGTGCACCAATCGGTGATGGACACCAATCCATCCGAAACGTTCACCACCCGAACGTGTTTATACCCGTTGTAGTGCAACTCAACTTTGAGTTCAGTGGATGTGGCCAACATTGCTTCAACCGAAACCTTGGGATGCATGTTGAATAAACCCATGGCTCCCGGCAACGGTTCATTCTGTTCCCGATTTTCAATAAGGATGGTATTGTGGGCGTGTACCGATCGGAACTCAATGCGACGTTCCGGAATGGGTGTGTAGAGGTAGGTTCCCGGATCGCGAAGGATATTTTCACGACCAATACTCAACTCAACCGCTCCTTTATCGTTGTGGACATGGGACAAGGAGTGATGTTGATTTGGGTTGCTGATACCGCTCAAGGCAATGAATAATTGGTCACCGGACAACGTTGCCAGCTGAAAATCAGGAAACAGGTGTACGTCAACGTTCGTATTGGAACCCTCAGGAAGGATGAATTCTTTAGTGACCGAATGTGGCCATTGAGTAAAGTCGGAAAAGGAACCGAAGGACTCCGGCATGGATGGTTCTGCGAGATCATTCAACTTTACTACGTTGGTTCCCATGTGTTTGAACAGCGTGTATTCGATGAAATCGACATTATCCAACGGTGCATTTAACAGTCCGTATACGGAAGAAATGAATGCGCACTGTGTGAGCATGTTTTCATCAAATACCTCTGTCATCTCCGGATGGAGATGGCGCTCCTGCCAGTTATTGTAACGTTCAAATGCATCGTCCAACACCACCATTTCTCCCTGGGCAGAAAAGGTCATAAACCGGCCACTGTCGTTATCGCCAAACTGTACAATGGTCCTGTCGGGTTTGGTAATGGCTCGGCTGAATACGGCGCTTCGATGTAATTTTTGCAATACGTCATCGGGCTTCAACACCCAATCGATATCCGGCCTGAAAAGGGGAGATTTGCAATCCCAACTTTTGATTTCTATCGACCGGAGATTCTCCAATTCTGTGAGATGGAGTCTACCAATCAATCCAAATCCATACACCATCATTTCTCCGCTCAGACGGTGATAAGCCGTAGATCCCTCAAAGTTGCTGCCATCATCAAAGAACTGTCGGTCAAAGGATCGCTTCAATTCCTGAATGCCAAAGGCCAGATACTGCGACGTTCTAGGCGAATCGTGTAAATACACTCCGGCAAACAGTATCCCGAGCACATTACCTAAGTAGTGGTTGGAAGTCTTCCCTTCGCGGTATTCAATGTCGGTAAGAATGTGCTCCGAACTTTCTTTCACATATCGGCTGATCCAACTGATGTGTTCGTGATTAATAATCTGATGAACGTCCAACTGACGAGCCAAATCCAACGCCACCAATATGTTGGCGTTGCGGATTCCGATATCCATCGGACAGTTGAAATTGGCTCCCATTCCAATTGGGTTTGAGGCGATGAAGTCGAGGATTTGAACCACTACTTCCCGGATGATTTCTTCCCGTCGGTTGGAATGTGCCGCCACGTACAGCATTCGATTGAGGTGCTGCAATCGGCTCAACTCCCACGGCATTTTAATATCGGCACCCGGCGATTGATCGCTGCCGGATCGTTGGTTGCGGAACCAGTTCTTGCCCGACCATCGGTAACCTGATTTTACATCTCGCTGCCAGTCGATGGGCTGATAGTCTGGTTTGATGCGGATAATCTCCTGCCATATTTTTCGGCTAAAGCCGATGTGAACCGGTAATACCACATGGTTCAGCCATTCTCCACGTTCATCTAGTTCAACCACACCGCATCGGGGGTCGTACCGATACTGCTCCAATCCGGGTGCTTCATCGGTATAACTGTTCCGAACCCATCCGGATCCCAGCAAGTCGAACCGGTGTTCCATGTAACGATCTGTTAGCCAGTTCAGGCTGTTGAGAGCTGTATCATCCTTCTCCAACCAGGATGATTTAAATCGTCCCAAACGGATGGTATGTCCGGGTTTGGAGCGAATATCCGTGGTGATGAGTTCCCGTTCGTGCCGCTTTCGATGCTGGATTTCCCACAACCGGTTCCAGATCTTCTGGACGATGATGTGCGGAGGAAACTTTAACAAGTGCGCTATTTTACCCCGTATGTTCTTCATGGTGCCGGAGAGATAACACTGAGGATCTTGGAAACATGAACGTCCCAGGAATAATTGAGTTCCACCAATTTCCGGGCATTAACACCCAAGGTTTGCTGCAGGGATGGGGTGTCCAGGAGCTGCATCATTCGATGAACCAAATCAGAAACATCACCCGGTGTGCACAGAAGGGCTGTTTTTTCATGGGTGAGAATCTCACCGATCTGATCCAGGTCACTCGCAATGATGGGCTTTGAACATGCCATATATTCAAATAACTTGGTGGGCGACCCAAAGAATTTTGTCCCATCCGGGTTTGGTATGTGAGGCGATAAAAAGGCGTCACAGGCCTTTAAATACTCAGGTCCCTGACGTTGATGGATGGAGCCGGTCAGGGTGATTTTGTCCTGCTCAGGTGCCGATTCAAGAATGGTTTTGAACTCTGGATATAACTTACCATCGCCAATGATCAAGAATCGAACATTGGAATGGGGGCGTTCTTTCTGAAATAAAACAATGGCTTCGGCTAGTTCCAAAACGCCGTGCCATTTACCGAAGGTGCCGATAAAACCAAAGACGAAATCGTCACCAAATTGAAACTGCTGACGAATTTCAGCCCCACTGGCTTGATCAAATTTGGCGACATCCACGCCGTTTGGGTTCACCAGGATCTTCGTGGGTTCAACACCCTCTGAAATCAGGTTCTCCTTGAGCGTATCCGAAACCACAACAATGTGGGCGGCTGTTTGAAGGTTATAGTGCTCAATACGACGAACTACCGGAAGTTGGATGTACTTTTTAAACGCGTTTTTCAATGGGTTTGCCCCCCTGCTCCAATTCTGAAGCTTCCATACCTCGGAAGAATTGAATTCCAGGACAAAGGGTATTCGCCATCGCTTCGAAAGGGCAGCTCCACAGAATGATTCGCCACTAAAGCGCTGATATAAAAACTGGTACTGTCCAGTTCGATTTTTCAGTTTGCGAATGACTTTGAAGTTGAACAAGACCTCGTTAAAGAAGGGTAATCTGCGCAGAATGGGCGAAATGATTTCGGGTTCAATTTGAACGCCTGGAAGTTCATCGTTTGAAACCAGATCCAAAGTGGTCTGCCTTGCCATGGCGTTCACCACTCCGGAAGTATGTGTAACACTGCCACCGGAGGTAAACCCAAGAAAATAAACCGTTCTGAGATACAGACCTTTCAACGTGGGCAAATTTAATCGGTTTATAGGACGGAATTTGGATTGAGTAGGTGTTATGCTGGGAGTTCATCATGGAGTTTCAAATCAAACTATGGCAACCTGATCAAATTGACTTCTACCGCACGATGAAAATGGTTGAAATCTGTGTGGTGTTTGGTTACAGGAAACCTCGTCAAACCGCACGTCTCAGGCCTACGGTTTGGGGACCCCAGCGGATAATGTGTAATATTGTTCAACCAATGTCTTAAACTGATGCTTAAATATTACCTGACCTTCGTGCTTGGTGTGGTTACCCTTTTGTGCCAGGCTCAGAGTAAACCCAACTACATTTTAATCGGATATGAAGGTGTGTTAAAGACCTACAACAACGCCTATGCCGTTACCAATACGAACAATCTTCCAGCGAATTTGAAGAACCTCAATTACCACAGTGATCGGATGGTATATTCCAATTGGAATTTGATCATGGGTACGCAGGATGAGAACTTTATCATGGAAGCCGATTTCTCCGGGTTGATGTACATCATAGGTGCGGCTTTTAATGAATCAGGGGGCGATACCCTTGAAAATCCAGGCAACATGATTGGGATTGGCAAGCTTCAAAACGTCGATAAGCAAGTCCGATCCGGTGCCAAAGGATATGGGTACAGTCTGGATATTCTATCCTTTGAAATGGGAATTGGGAAGAACCAGTTTTATGGTGGATACTATTTCGGATGGTCTACGTTTGGGCTGGGGTCATTTGAAAATATCAATCCAGACAACAAGCCGGATGAAGAACTCTTTCTGGGAATGCGGCCCATCACAGTCTCACGTGCGGGGTTGGGGATCCATTATGCCATGGAAGACCACGGACGGATAGGTCTGCGATATGGTGGTATGTGGGCTGGAAAAAATGCGGATGAGGATTATTATGACGCCAACAAAAAGCGTCGAGGTATGGAGATTCACGCCAGCGCCCGTTACTTTTTTAAGGAACAGCAGCGATTTGGGTTGTATGTAGAAGCCTTTTACCGATTCCAGCACTGGAAGGATTACGAGGTGCCGGCCAAATGGATCAAGGATTTTAAAAATGAGGTTGGTGTTATTCCCGGCATGGTGAATCATACAGCTGGATTAAAGCTGGGCTTTACCATACCATTTAAACGTTCAGGTGGTCGGGTAAATAAGAACTGGATTCCAAACTTGCGCGGACAGAAGACTTAAATTGAACCTTTAACCTGACGGGATAAGGCTAGTCAGAAATCCATAAGAGTGGGTCGCAGTTATCCATCATACGAGTGATGGCTAAATGGAAAGAACTGACCCGTTGATTCAGAAAAATCGCCCAAACTTAATACTCCCTAATTCATAGCGAATCCCGCAACCCGAATCCTACATCCGTATTACGTGCTTTGAAAAGGATTGATACGTTCTTAACAAATATTGACCAAACCAACTCCATCGTTTGATAATATCAATCGACGTTGGGTATTAATAGCACGTTCGGAGAAAACACGCTTTCCTTCTTACCTTAATCTCTTATCTTTCAGTGGGGAAGGGGCTGATACGTCCCTAATACATTTTGATCAAATGACCTCCATCGTTCGATAAAATAAATTGGCGTTCAATCGGAAGCTCAGATTTCGAATCTCGTATCCCGAACCTGTCCTCCGTTCTCAAATTGCTTTTAATCTAACCGCAAAGACACAAGGCACGCAAAGAGCTCGTAAAGCATTTATAAGATTGGTAAGTATCCCGAATTCCGAATCCCGCATTTGTTCTCCGTCATCTACGTGAGGGGCTGATCGTCTCTACATCATCTCAACTGATTGATCTCAATCGTTTGGTGAAATCAATCGACAACACTCAAATCTCAACACTCTGATCTCAAATCTCAACACCCTTTATCCGCCCAAAAATCTCAGAATCGCCATGAACACCATCCACTTTGTAGTGCTCCCTCAGTAGTCCTTCTTTTTGAAAGCCAAATTTTTGAAGGAGTCGTTTGGAGGCAGCATTGGACGGACCAACAAAGGCTTCGATCCGATGGAGTTTCATCGTTCCAAAACCATATTCGATCACCGCTTCCAACGCCTCGGACATATAGCCCTTACCCCAATGCTTTTCATCGTCAATGACGTAACCCACTTCCGCCCGATCATGGGTGACATACCACGTATGAAATCCACACCAACCGATAACGTCATTGGAGGCTTTTAAGATCATGTGGAAGATGAGAAGTTGCCGGTTGAAGGTATTTACCCCGCCTTCATACATCATGCGGGGTTTTTCGAGATCGGCCTCATCCGATACACCAAAAAAGGCCAACTGATCCGCAACAGGCTTGGCAAATACGGATGACATTATGCTGTAATCGTATGGACGTAACAGGAGTCGATTGGTTTCCAACATGGCTTGTTATCAATGGACGGTTGCTGGCGTAAAATTACCCCAGTGCCATGATCCAGAACCAATTGGACGTGGTGAAGGCGCGAAAGCTACTGTTTAATGACTTTCTGATAGCCAATCACCTCATTTCCGTTGGTCATTCGAACCGTGTACACCCCGGTTGCAAAGCTGGATAGGTCAAAGATGCCCTGTGGCGATGAGACCTGCTTTTCAAGTACAACCTGACCAATGGTATTGATTACCGAAAGGGATCCCTTGATGGGTGTTTCCGCGTTCAACTGATATTCATACAATCCTGTTCCAGGATTCGGATAAATGGCTAGTCGGAGGCGATTCATATCAGCGTGAGTTTCTGAAATGCCTGAAACACCGCTATACAACTTGGTCACATCCGAGGCAGAAAGTACCCGATTGTAGATACGCACCTCGTCTAACGAACCCCTGAATGCATATCCGGAATTACTGCACCCCACATAGACGGCTGAGTTGGCACCGGTTGAACTGGTGAAAAGTGATTCCAGCATCATACCGTGGTAGTAACCATCTAAATAAGCTTCGGTGGTATCGCCATTATTGGTCACCACTAAATGGTGCCACGAAGTATCGGTTGAGTCGCCTGGAAATTGATATTGTGTGGCCGATGAACCGGAGAAAAACGAACCCACTTTCAACACCGATGCGGTGGGATATCGGTAAACCACGCCAAAACCCATTTCCTTGCCCTGAAGGAGGACTTGTAATTGATTGAACCCGTCATGTTTGTACCACAACGAAATGGATGCGGCGGTCCAGGTTGAATCGGTAAAGTATCCGGACTTCATGCCATTGGAACCGATATTTCGGATGGCCTTTGCGGCATTGCCTGAATGATCGGCCACAAAACTGGTATTGGCGCCGGTAAGAAGAGTAAGGTCGTGTCCGTTTCCGGAACTGTCGATCAAATTACCATCAAACGCATACCACGCCACGAGTGAATCCTGGAGGGTGGATTGAGCAAAGGTTAATCCGGTTAATCCGGACAAGAGTACACAGAGAAGGAATCTTAGTTGGTTCATGATAGAGCTGTTACGAAGAATAAAGGTAGGACAAGGATGCCGTCCTGCCAATCTTCTTTTGTCAGATTCGATGAAGGATGGTCTCCACGTGCTTGTCCCAGGTATACAGATCCAACACCTTTTGCCGCGCATTTTGTCCCATTTCACGATAATCTTCCAGATGAGCATCCAGTTCGTGAAGAGCTTCGGAAAGAGCGATCACATCACTGCTTTCTACCATGTAAGCCGTATGCTGGTGATCCAATAAATCATCAATTTGTTCCAGTTTACTGGCGATGATGGGTTTGGCCAGGGCCATGTATTCAAACAGTTTGGTAGGGCTTCCAAAGAAGCGGGTTCCATCCGGATTGGTTTTGTGTGGAGACACCAATACATCGCAAGCCGCCAAATACAAAGGTGCTTCGTGTTGGGGGACAGCGCCGGTTAAAATTACCCGACCATTTTCGGCCAAATCTCCCAGCGTTTTCCGCACGGTAGGCATCATCAAGCCATCGCCTATCAAGAGAAAACGTGCATTAGATTGAGGATGCTTGCGAACAAATTCCACAATCGCTTCAGCCAAAATATCGGTTCCATGCCATTGCCCAAAACTCCCGATGAAGCCAAATACAATCGAATCACCAAAAGCATATTTCTTGCGGATGTTGGAACCATCCACCTCCGGTGAAAATTTATCCGGATCCACCCCGTTGGGGTAATTGATAATCTTCTCGGCTGGTATACCTTGATCAATCAGTTGGCGCTCCAACTCATCACTCACCACCACAATACGGTGGGCTTTTCGGAGATTGTATCGTTCAACCCATCCGGCAACCGGTATTTCAAAGCCATATTTAAACAGGTTACGTACAAACCCATTCACCGTTTTCCAGGAGTATAATTTGTTCCAGTTTTTCAATCCCCACACCTCGCTGCCGTTGTGTTCCAGAATAAAGGTTCTTTTGGAATTGGCCCACCAGGCTCCACAAAATGAAAAGGCGGAAAGCCGCTGGTACATCGTAACAGAATTGGCAGGACGTTCCGAAAGGATCAATCGCAGGTTGTACAAAAGCTCGCGAAAGGAAATGGGAAGCGGAAGTTTTTTAGGACGCACGATGCGATAGGTTGGAGCCACTTCCGGCAAATCGTCATTTGATAGGATTTCAAGATCAGTAGTGCCATCCAAACTGTTGATCACACCAGCTGTATGGGCAACGGATCCGCCCGATTTAAGCCCAAACACAAATCGCGTTCGCAGGTAAAGAAACTTAGCGCTCAATCTTGTATTTATCTGCATTCACCAATTTGTCCAACCACGTGTTGAGAGCAAAAATCACCCACATCTTAAAACCAATGTTGTGGTGCAAACGATGTTGACGCAACATATTTTCCAGTACCGTGGGTTTTAAATATTCCAGCACCGGCCCTTTCATACCCAACACATCGGTATCGAACCACGCCGGTAAGGTTGTGTTCAGAAAAGGAGTGAGTAGCTGACCAAATCCCACCTTTTTCTGGTTCATGATGTAATCCGGCAACTTCTGCTCAGCAATCTTCCGAATGATGTATTTGGCTTGACCGTTTTTCATTTTCAGATCAAACGGCAATCCGGCTGAATATTCAATGAGTTTATGGTCTACAAAGGGTGAACGTGCTTCTATACTGGCCGCTGTAGTCGGGTAATCAATGCGCTGCAGAATCATCTCCGGTAATCGGAGTTTGTACTCCAGATTGAGGATCTGACGTAGGAACTGATCATTGGTTTTGATGTCCACTTCCTTCATAATGTCCCACAAAACCTCGTAGGAATTGGTTGGACCGTGACCTTGCCAGATTTTGCGCTTCTCGGCTTCGGTAAACCCGTGCACATGGGCCTGGCTCACAATGTGATTGCCGTGGAAAACATCCAGTTTGCGCAGGTTGTAGATGGGCTGACGCATCATCAGCTTAAAGGCCATCGGGGCCTTGGAATAAAGCTTGTATCGACTAAAATGCTTGAGGTATTTCGGGTAACCTCCAATTTCGTCACCACCTTCACCAACCAACATCACCTTCCGATCCTGATCTTCGGAGCGCCTGGAGATGTAATACATCAACACGGCATTTGGATCTCCGGTTGGCACGTCGGATTGGGCATACATGTACTTCCGTACTTCGTGCATGAGGGTGGCCTCATCAATCCGCGCAATTGACAGCGGAACACCCATTTCCTTGCAATACCGTTTGGCAACATCGTCCTCGTTGAATTCGGATTGTTTGCTAAACGATACGTTAATTCCGCGCAGATCGGGGTTGATTTTACTGGAATAATAGAGGTTGAGTGAACTATCCAATCCCCCGCTCATAGCCAATGAAACCGGGACATCGGCAATATTACGGTACCGCATGGATTGTTCCAGCAGCGCCTCGGTTCGCTCGATGGCCGTGGCTTCGTCGTCCTGAATGTGGGTATTCAGGTAGTCTGTGATGTTCCAGTACGGGTATTCTTTCCGACCATTCGGAGTAATCTCCATAATGTGTCCGGCCTTCACCCGTTGAACGTTTCCATACATGGATTCGCCGGGAGGGGCCGTTAGAAAGGTGAGGTAATGATAAATGGAATCAGTGGAAATATCCAGCGGAATCAAGTTGGCTTTGTGCATGGCATGAACCTCACTGGCAAATACCATCGTCTCGCCGTTAAAGGCAAAGTTGATGGGCTTCTGACCGATGCGATCCCGAACCAGAAATACCGTCTTCCTGGGGATGTCATACAGGGCGAAGGCAAACATACCCGTGAAGCGTTTCACGGCTTCCGAAATGCCCCATTCCTTGTATGCGTAAAGAATTACCTCCGTGTCGGAGTGATTGGTTTGAAAAGGATAATTCCCCTCCAGTTCCTTTCGGATTTCGGCGTGGTTATAGACTTCACCGTTGAACACAATTACCACATCCTTTTCTTTCGTGAACATGGGCTGATTAGCCGTGAAGGAAAGATCAATGATGGAAAGTCTACGGTGTCCCAGACCCACGGATTCATCCATGAACTCATCCTGATAATCCGGACCGCGATGTTTCAATGCCGACGTCATCAACGCCAGTTTCATTCTGTAATCGGGGTCTAGTCCGTTGAAATTAATGAGTCCGCTTATTCCGCACATGGTGATGTGGTTGTTGCGGCAAAGTTAACGCACGTTTTGGAGGTAGAACGAACCGTTCGGTTTTTTGGTAGAGCAGGCTTACGCCGATGATTTCCCGATGTACGTTTTGCGCAAATAGAAAAAGACCGTGATCAGCACCAGTGCATAGGAAATCAAGGAAGAGATGGCCGCGCCCTCAATGCCGATTTTAGGTATTAGGACGAGGTTTAATCCAAGGTTGACAGCAAAGGCAACACCCCAGATGTAGATGAGCTGAACCGGCAAACCCTCAGATGCCAGAAATTGAGCCAGCAAGGTTTGTATGCTGAGGAAGCTAACGGCAACCAGCAAAATACGTAGGGTAAGAACGCTGGGTAAAAACTCGTCTCCAAAGAGAAGGAGGATAATCTCACGACCGAATAACAGAAAAGGGGCAATGCAAAACAGGAGGATGATGGCCACGACCTTCACCACCTGTTTGGTGCGATACTTCTTCATATTGATGTCGCTGATCATCGTGAGCCTTGGCATCAAAATACCCGCAATAGTGGCGGAAAGAATCTGTACCTGATCCGAGAACTTGACGGCAACCGAGTAAAACCCAACCTGTTCAAAGTCCAGAAAATACTTGACAAGGAAAACGTCCGATCGAATCACCAGAAAACCGAAGATGGACACCAGGTAAGCCCTGAATCCGTATTTGATGGATTCATTGAATTGATTTCGACTGAGCGTCATGGACCCACTTTCCGATTTCATGAGATACGGGAAGAGGTAGCTGATGGTGAGGAAAATCTCCGTTAAAAAAACAATCAGCGCAGCATTAACCGTCAGATTTTTAGTTAGGTAGAAGTACATCAGCAATCCAAACCCCAGGGTCTTGGCCGTGATGAGTACATAGTTGTTTACCTGAACCTTCTTTATGGCAATGCACAGATTCTGCAAGACCAGATTCGCCAGACTAAGCAACGTGCCTAAAATGATGATCCAGATAAACCGATCCTCCGGAAGACCCAATGGAATATGAATTACAAATCGGGCGGCAATCAAAAAGAGCGCAACAATTGCGGTCACCAACAACATGAAAACCGTGGAGTTGCCGAGTAAAACACCCAACTTGGATCGTTCCAGGGCAACGTAATACGAGTTGCTGCTGTGCATTCCTACCAGACCAAGTTGCAGGATGATGCCAATCCAGATAATTACCAAGGAATACACACCGTACATATCGGGACCCAGGGTCCGGGTTACGATGATGCTGGCAGCTAATCCGAAAGCGGTGGTGATGCCTTTGGTGAACAGGGAATGGGAAACATCCAGCACAAAAGGCAGCTTAATATTTTTCCGATCAAACCACGATGTCATTTGGTGCAGGTTGCAATGATGTACCAGCCGAAACGGCGTTCAAGCCATTTAATAGCCGAATCCGGGAGGATTTTTCCGAAGATCCAGATGTTCTTGCGATAAAGGTGGCGGATATCGATTTGAACGGATGGAAACTGATGAACCAGCTTTTTCATGCTCTGATGGGTGTACAGCTTCACATACGGCTTGAGTTTTTTGCCATCCGCGCCCGTTTCAATGATTGCTTTCAGACCATCAAACCCTAGCGTAAACAATTTCCCTTTGAAAATTCCCTCCTTCAATAAGAGAGTGGTCCAGTAGTACAAGCTGTTGCGGTGGTAAAGACTCAACACCAGTTTACCTCCCGGTTTCAACACGCGATAGATCTCATCCACGCACACCTGAATATCCGGTGTATGATGAAGTACCCCAAAACTGACCACCTTGTCGAAGGAGTTGTCGGGGAAGGGCAATACCGCCGCATCCCGATGATGGAGTTCGGCTTTCAGGTTACGGAGTTTGAAATTTTCCGTTGCCAGTTTATAGTGGTTCTCGGTGAGATCAACCCCGGTTACATCCGCACCGCCGAGGGCATATTGAATAAGGTCGGTTCCCTGGCCAAATCCAATTTCCAGAAGTTTAACTCCTTGGTGATCATCGTAGCGATAAAAGCCGCGCATCCAATCGCCATAGTTCTCATACCGATTTTTTTCAACGCTCAGGAAGTAGTCCAATGACCATTCAATATCGCCAACCTGACCGCAGGCTGTGGTATTCCACTGGTCTTGCGTTTGTTGCTTAAGCTGCTGTATGTTCTGTGATTCCTCCAACGGTATCAGATCATGTCCTCAATGGCAAAGGTAGCGCGTGTGGTTTGAACCATGTCCCACAATTCGATCGGCCAACGTCCCGTGTCGGTCAAGGCGGTGTGCAGAGCTTCCAGTTCTTCGAGCTGACCTTTTTGGCTAATGGATGAGGAAACGTCTTTCACGTTCACGCCATAGCCTTTCAGCGATTTATAGTCTTCCATCACGATGGTTTTCTCATCGAAATGAACCTCCAGGTATTCTTTCGGAAATTGTTTGCTGCCAACGGCGAAGTACTGAATGTGGGCAACGGAACCATCATCGTATTTCAGCACGATGCTCCGATTATCCTTGGCACTGAACTTCTCGGTGGAAGGGCTCAGATGCTCGGTGCTGATGGAGGTGATTTTGGCACCGGTGAGTGAGGTCATCGTGTCAATGATGTGACAGGCTTCACCAACAATTCGTCCGCCGTGCTCGTGTACCCAAACATCCATGGGAATGTACCCGGCATTCATCCGGTAATTCATCATCAACGGTCCCACACGTGTGGCAGTATGTTTTCGGATTTCGTTGGCGTATTTACTGAAGCGTCGGTTAAATCCAACCATCAGCATGGGTTTAGTGCCGTCCCCGGCATAGAACTGTTCAATGGCCGTTAATTCTTCCGGGGTGGTGCACAAAGGCTTTTCAACAAACGTGTGTTTGCCGGCCTGCAAGCTTTGAAGAACCAGTTCTCCGTGATTTTCATGGCGGGTGGTAATCATCACCAAATCCACCTCGGAATCGTTCAAGACTTCCTGCAAATCTGTGGTGGCGTAGTTCGCCTGATACTGTGTGGCAACCGCCTTTCCTTTTTGACCAGTTCGATTTACCACGGCGCGCAAGGCATACTTTCCGGACAGCTTCTGCATGTTGGGCAGGTGCATTCCGGTTGCAAAGTTTCCGGCACCAACCATGGCAACCTGGATCACGCCATTCGCTACCTTGTTGGCGGTGGTAAGATCTACCCGTTTATCGGTGGGCAATTCAAAGAGGGCAGGCAATTCGCCGTAGTCCAGAATGGATATAATTGGTTTTTGGCCGGGGGCCGATAGGGCGTCAAAAGCCGCTTCAACTTCCTCAATGGGGTATACTGCATCAATTAACGGCTCCAGATCAATCATACCGGCATGAACCTGACGAAGGTATTCGGTCATATTGCGATTCTCCGTCCATCGGACATAGGCATAAGGATAGTCCATGCCTTTGTCTTCATAGTTCACATCGTACCGACCCGGACCGTATGACGTTGAAATCAGGAAATCGAGCTCCTTGCGATACATGTCGCCCCGCTTGATTTCCATGCCCGATACGCCAACCAGCACTACCCGACCTTTGCGTTTGCACATCTGAAACGATTGGGATAGCGGATCGCTGCTGGAGGTTGCAGCCGTAAACAGCACGGCATCTGCACCGTGTCCATCGCTTAAGGCCTGAACACTTTTTACCACGTCTTCTGTGGCATGGAGCGTCATTTCAGCCCCCAATTGGCGGGCTATTTCCAGTCGATGCTGGTCCATATCAATCACTACCACACGCACACCGGAGTTCTGCAACATCTGCTGCGCCAATAACCCAAGAATTCCGGCACCTTGAACCACGGCAATCTCGCCAAGACGAAGGTCTGCCCGGCGTACACCCTGCATGGCAATGCCGCCCAGGGTAACGGTTGACGCCGTTTTGAAGTCCATGTTCTGGGGCATGCGCATCACCAGATTTACGGGTACGTCAACAAATTCTGCGTGATTGGCAATTCCGGCACCTGCTGCGGCTACATGATCGCCGGCATCAAATTCGGTTACACCTTCACCAACAGCAATTACCACTCCTGAGATGGAATAGCCGGTTGGTTTGCCTCCTTCGATTTTTCCTTTTACCCGGGCAATGGTTTTCATAATGCCATTCTCACGGGCGAAATTGAGGGCAGTCATCACCTCCGCAGGTTGTTCCAACGCGCGTTTGATGAGGCTTTTGCCGGTTTCTGAAACGTTGGACATTTCCGTCCCGGCACTGATGCAACTGTTAACTACTTTAATTAAAACCGAGCCCTTCGACACTGAAGGTGAGGGGATTTGTTCGGCCATCACCTTGCCTTTCTTAACAACGGCTTGCAGCATTTGCGAAATTTTGGTTCAAAAAAAGCGAAAGGCCGCGCAACGGCCAAATGATCACAACGGTATTGCGTCAAAGTTGTGAACAGATTTGTACTTGGGCGGTGCGGCTGAAAGGTCTAATTTTGCCCGCAAAAAATCAACGATGTTCAACATCATCATCTTCGGACCTCCGGGCGCAGGAAAAGGAACCCAAAGCGCCATGCTGTTGGAGAAGTATCAACTCACCCATCTTTCTACGGGTGATGTGTTTCGCGCGAATATCAAAGGACAAACAGAACTGGGCCAACTTGCTCAGTCGTATATAGATAAAGGGGAATTGGTCCCTGATGAAGTAACCAACTCCATGGTGGAGGATTTTCTGTCTAACCACCAGGATGCAAACGGCTTCATTTTCGATGGCTATCCACGCACACTTGCTCAAGGCGAGGTGTTGGATGCGTTGCTGGAGAAGTCCGGGACGCCCGTTAATTGTGTGGTGGCCCTGGAAGTGGATGAAGATGAGCTGGTAAAACGCATCTTGCTTCGAGGTAAGGACTCAGGAAGATCTGACGATCAGGACGAAGAAAAAATCCGAACCCGATTTGAGGAATACCGTACGAAGACGGAACCCCTTTTGAATTATTACGAGGCTCAGGGCAAATTGTCCCGTGTATTTGGGATGGGAACGATTGAGGAAATCTTCAACCGACTCACCACAGCCATTGATTCAGCCCAACAAGCCTGAATTTCCGATCTTCGGATCGTGATTTCCCGTTGATATGAGCAATCCGAACTTCATCGATTACGTCAAAATAAACTGTCGGTCCGGCGCCGGCGGAGCTGGTAGTTGGTCGCTTTTCCGCGATAAACTGAACAGCAAAGGTGGACCCGATGGCGGTGATGGCGGAAAAGGCGGATCGGTTGTTCTGGTTGGGAATGCCCAGCTTTGGACACTCCTCCATTTGAAGTACCGCAAGCATGTGATCTGTGAGAATGGGGTGAATGGTCTGGGCCGACGAAAAACCGGTAGGAGTGGAGCCGATCAGGTGCTGGAAGTACCCTTAGGAACGGTGGCCAAAGATGCCGAAACCGGAGAAGTCCTGTTTGAAATAACCCGGGACGGTCAAAAGGAAATTTTGTTGGAAGGTGGACGAGGCGGACTGGGAAACTGGCACTTCAAAACGGCTACCAATCAAACGCCGCGATATGCCCAACCGGGAGAACCCGGTAAAGATGAGTGGAAGATTCTTGAGCTCAAGGTTCTCGCCGACGTAGGCTTGGTTGGATTTCCCAACGCCGGTAAATCAACTCTTTTATCGGTGGTGAGCGCGGCTAAACCTGAAATTGCCGATTACCCCTTTACTACATTGGTGCCTAATTTGGGGATTGTTCAGTACCGGGATTTTAAGTCGTTCGTCATGGCTGATATTCCGGGAATTATTGAAGGAGCCAGTGAGGGTAAGGGATTGGGACATCGCTTTTTAAGGCATATAGAACGGAATTCCATTCTGTTGTTTCTGGTGCCAGCCGACAGCGATAACATCAAAAAGGAATACGAAATTTTGTTGCGTGAGTTGGAGCACTACAATCCGGAAATGCTCTTTAAGGAACGGGTGCTGGCCATTAGTAAAGCAGATATGTTGGATGAGGAACTCATGCTGGAAATGAAGCAGGAGCTGCCGGAAGACATACCCCATATATTTATCTCTTCCGTTTCCGGATACCATATCCAGGAGTTAAAGGATATGTTGTGGAAGAAGCTGAATTAGAGCCGAGTTTTGTTGATGTTCTAACCGCAGAGGCGCGAAGCACGCAAAGGGCTCGCAAAGGCTATATAAGACTGGTAAGCATCCCGAATTCCGAATTCCGAATCCCGAATCCGACAATTTTAGCCCTTAGATTTTAGATCTTAGCTTTTAATCGTCCGTTATTCCCGATTCATCCGCTCAAGTATCCAATCCACCAACATCTCCTCATCTACAATGGTCCATGAATGGCACTTCCGGTTTCCATCGTGGTCAAATCCTTTTCCGGAGGTGATGATCTCTGTGACATCGGTATTGCCCATGGCGCGTAACTGCTGGACACATGCCGAGATGTCATACGAGTTGATGTCGAAGTATTCCGCACCTCGTGCCGATTTCCACCAATCGAGATCGGGTTCGTGGACGAAAAGGATTGGCGTGTTTTTAAGTAGGTGAATGTTACCACCTGTGGAATCGAATTGAGAATAAACGGAGGCATTGCGATAGGCCGAAAAAGAGGAGTCCGGAACCCCAAGATAATCTGGAAACTGTTTGAGGACGAGATCGGCTTCCCAGCGCATGCCATCGGTAAAACTGTCTTTGTGTGTTGATGCAGACGTATAAAACCGTTCGACGTCAAGTGGTGAATCCACACTGAAGACTCCTTTTAGTTGGGTGTTGAAGACCGATTTCCCGGAGCTACAATATTGGGCGAATCGAAGAGCCCGGGTGCCGCTAGCCGAAATCCCGCCCATCAAAAGATGTTCTGTTGGTAGGTTGTATTGACGGCAAGCGTGATGGATCAGACTATCCAGCCGAGCCATTTCTTCATCGAAATAGTAGAGTTCCGGAAATCGCTTTGAGGTCACAGTGTACAGAATGACCAAGCCGTTTTTCGAACACAGATCGTTGAATTGGTAGGGAGATTTGGAGGTGTCCGGAAGGGAACTGTAATCCCGGATCACGACTCCCCGGATGGAATCCGTTGCCGGAAATTTGACCATGTAGCAGTTAAAGGAACTATCGGCCGGATTGAGGTAAACGTACTGGTTCTGCCGATCGGTTGGTTGACTTTTTTCGACACAACCAAAAATTGACATGATTGAAATTAGGATGCTTGCGGTTAGGAATGGTCTCATGTGGGAAAGATAGGAAAAGAGCATGAGGTTCGTCTGCCTACATCCTGTTTAACCGCCATGTCGCAAGGCACGCAAAGGGTTCGCAAAGGATTTATTACTCCGTTAGGTATTCCGAATTCCGAATCCTGCCTTCACTTTGTTGCGGCAGGCAGGCCCGAATCTGAAATCTACTAAGCTTCCGGGTCCGTCAAATAACCCAATTTAACCCGAAGGCCATCCAGGTTCTCCGTAACGGGGATTTGGCAGCTAAGCCGGCTATTTGGGACATCGAGAACCATGGCTTCGTCCAGCATCGCTTCCTCGTCTTCACCCATTTCAGGGAGTTCGTGATCGCTTTGAAGAATGATGTTGCAGGAAGCGCACATCGCCATGCCGCCGCACATGGCCTTAACAGGCAATTCATTGGCCTTCATCGCTTCCATGAGACTCAACCCCATGTCGGTAGGTGCTTCAACCGTGTGGACTGTTCCGTTGAGGTCTTCCACGTGTATCGTGATCATGTCCTTCATCCTTCGAATCCGCTTACACCACTAACCGTGGTATATTTCAGTACCAGATTTTTTTCAGGGTGAATCACCTTGTACGCCGATTGAACCATCAGCGTAGCTTCGTGAAATCCACAAAGAATCAGACGCAACTTTCCAGGATAATCATTGATGTCGCCAATGGCATAGATGCCCGGAACATTGGTGCTGTAATCAAAGGTGTCAACCGATATAGATTCTTTGTTGAGGTTAAGCCCCCAATCTTTTATTGGACCCAGTTTGGGCGATAACCCGAACAGCGGGATATAGTAATCGGCCTCTATTTCGTTCACCTCTTCCGTTTTGAGATCGGTTACGGATACACCGGATAGTTCTGAATCACCGCGAAGTGTCGTCACCTCGGACAAGGTGCGAAGATCAACCCGACCGGCTTCGGCAAGGTTTTTAACTTTTTCAACACTGTCCAATGCACCGCGGAATGCTTGTCGGCGATGTACCAGTGTTACTTCGCTGGCCACATCTGCCAGGAATATCGTCCAGTCCAGGGCAGAATCGCCACCACCGGCAATAACAATCTTTTTATCCCGGAACTTTTCTGGATCCTTGATGATGTAATCAACGCCGTGATCTTCGAAGTCTGTGAGCCTGTCCAGATCCGGTTTTCGCGGTTCAAAGCAACCCAGGCCACCGGCAATGGCAATTACCGGAGCAACATGTACGGTACCACGGTTGGTGGTCACCACATATCGGCCATCATCTTGTTTTTCAATGTATTCGGCCCGTTCGCCCAGTGTAAACCCGGGCTTAAAGGGAGCAATTTGCTCCATCAAATTGTCAATCAAATCTCCGGCTAAAACCGATGGATATCCCGGGATATCGTAAATGGGTTTTTTGGGATAGATTTCGGAAAGTTGTCCGCCTGGTTGCGGCAAGGCGTCTATCAAGTGACAGCGAAGTTTGATCAGTCCGGCTTCGAAAACCGTGAACAGACCAACCGGCCCGGCACCAATGATGATGATATCTGTTTCAATCATAAAGCGCGGCAAAAATACCAATTCTAGGTGGTGGGCAGGATGTAAAAAGCTCCTGCGATTCGTCAGTTAGGCAACCGATATTTCGCCGTTTTGTTTGTGTCAAGGTTTATGTTCGAAGGTTGTGTTTTACACAGCATGGACATTTGTGAACCACATTGGATGGACATTTCGGGCTATCTTGCCATCATCGGGAAAACACTATGATACGAACTTCTTTCAACCTGTTGCTTTCAATTCTCGTTTGTCTCGGTTTATTCACAGCGTCTGATGCCAGAGCGGATTTATCCGGCTCCTATACCATTGATGCTAAATCGGCTGCCAGCAAAACCAATTATCAATCATTTACTGCCCTGATGTTGGATTTGTCCAAAGGTCAACGAACAGATGGTGGTACCATAAATGGTCCGGCTATGAGCGGAATGGTGCTGGTAACGGTGGTAAAAGGATCGGGCCCGTATAATGAATCCGTTTTAATTCCATGGATTGAAGGATCATCTCCCACCAATCGGATCATTATTGATGGGAACAATGAAACCATCCTCTCTACAGCGGCGGATGATTTGGCGCCAATTGGGGTCAAACTCGATGAGGCACAGCACGTGGAATTGCATAACATCAAGTTTCAATACGATGATATCAAAGGAGGCAAAAACCTTCAAATCAGTCATGCCAGTAAGGATATCATCATTGAGAATTGTGAATTCACTCAAACAAAGAATCAAGCCATCACCGCCGGAACGGCGTATATTGCCCTAACCATGGACCATCTGGCCTTCAGTTATAATGATGGCATTCCGGGAGATTCCATTCAAATTCTGAACAACATCATGGGTAACGGCCGTCTCACCGGGGTGGATCACGCCATCTATCTTGGGTTTGAACAAACCGATACGCAAAACCATCAGGTGGTCATTCGAAATAATACCATTGAAGATTACAAGAATGCCGCCATTGAAGGGTACTATTTGAGGCAACTGGTTGCCGTGGGGAATACCTTTCAGAACAATTTTACGACTTCCGGTATATCTACCATGCCACGTGCTATTAATATGAGAAATACCGAACACGTGGTGCAACATCGGATTGATAGTAACCTGATTCAAAAGGTCAAACACCTGCAAACGTTTACGATCAACCAAATCGAAATTCAAGCTTTGAATGCCGCAGCATATAGTTTGAGGCTCCGAAGGAATACCATCAAATTCCCCAACTCAGACGGACCGGTGATGGGCATCTACGGTTATATGTACGGTGCCCGATTGTTAGGGGTAGTGGATGTGTCAGGAAACGACATTGATATTTCCTATTACGGTAACGCAGGTGCCTGCACGGGAATTCAGATCTATCTGGGGGCTGCTAAGGGAGAGGCGGATGCCATCCTCTCGAATAACAAGGTGTCCATCGTGAACACGTCGGTCACCGGGTATGGCATTTATTTTTATACGAATCAGGCATCTGCCAGCGGTGAACGTCACGTTATTAATAACATCGTGAGCATACGGGGAACTGGTAACATGTATGGATTATACATTGCCGGTGCTACCAATGACATTTTCCGCATCTATCACAACACCCTTTCAACGGATGATCAGGATGGCAAAACCATTTCAACACGCAGCAGGACGTTATTATCGGTTGCTGGTGGATCTGCCGACGTGATCAACAACATCTTCTACGCAAAAATTGAAGCCGGAAATGTGAGTGGCATGTATTTTCAGGGCCCTGGGTTTGATGTTGATTACAACTGCGTTCATTTCGAGGCAACCAATGGTGCCAATACCTTTTACGCATCCGGTGGAAGTCCGGGAACGGTGACCACTTTCGCTGATTTTGCGACAAAATACAGTAGCGGAAATGATTACGACGATGATCCTCAATTTGCCGATCTTGCCAAGAATGATTTTACCCCAACGGGTTCATCTGTGTTAGACAAAGGGTTGGCGGTAAGTTGGGTTCAATCCGATATCAACGGAATAACCCGGGATGCCCAACATCCGGATCCGGGAGCCATTGAAGTGCAAACTTCCAACGTGCCCTTACCCGCTAAAGTCCTGCAGCCGGAGTTCGGAATTTATCCCAATCCGGCAACCGATAAATTGCTGCTGCTACGCGCCGAAACGGATCAGGATTGGCGCATCGTGATGTACGATGCACGCGGATTACCGGTTCAGGAGACCATCATGAGCAAGAAGGCTGAATGGGAGGTTTGGGATTTGATCGATCTACCCTCGGGAACGTATTTCATTCGAGGCGGATTTGGAGATACGCTTCACACCCGAAAACTGGTTATAATTCATTGATTTACTGAATAAATCCTTTGTTGGCGGATCGGTCTAGTTTATCCTGAATGAGGTGAGCCATCATCTTTGCCTGATTAATCGCCCGGTTAGCCAACTCACCTTCAAATAAACTGTGGACCGTGTCGGTCCAAAGCTCCAACCATCGTTCAAAATGCCCGCTTGTAAGAGCCGATTTTTGGTTCAGTTCAAGGTGAGCACGCATGGGTTGACCGCTGTAGGATCCAGTCCCTAGAAGCACCGAACACCAAAACCGATTCATGATGGGAATGTGGGTGTGCCAATTGAGTTGAACCACTTCGGTGAAAAAGTGTGCAATCAACGGATCGGTCACGACACGTTTGTAAAATGTGTCGATCAGCAGGGCAACGTCATCTTCAGTGGAAATATCCATCATGTTAACCTATGATGAGTAAGCATGTGGATGGCTCAATACCGTGAACCGAGTGAACCATGTTTATGGGAATTTCCAATTCCATTCCGGTGGTCAGTTCAACGGATTCTGTCTTCGTTTTGAACAAAATACTGCCAAAGACAACAATTAGAACAGCGCGTTCTTTCGTGAGGTGTTCGTCCATGACGTCATTGGCTTGAAATCCCAAAGCAAGAACCTTGAATCCTCTTCCGTGACGAAGGGATCGAATGACCGGACGATGTTGATTGCTGTCGTGATTCAGTTTAACCAGTGCCGATTCTTTTGGAGTAAGTGCTGTCATGACCAATCGATCTATTGGATTCAAAGGTCGGTAAAGCGTCCGTTTTGAGGATGAAGATAAATCACCACCGACGTTGATTGCTGTCAGCTTTGCCCATTCTACGTAAATCAATTTTGTTCTCATCCCAGGTCATTGGTATATTTGGTTCACCAACCACTATTCCTGCATGAAGAAACTAATTCTGCTCCTGATTGCCCCTTTTTTAGTGATGTCCTGCGGACGGATTCGGTCTGAATCTGAGGCAATTGAGCACAATGAACGCGGCATTGAAGCATCCAATATGGGTGATTCGGAAGGGGCATTGCAGGCATTTAAGGAAGCCTTGGCAGTAGGGAATTTGTCGAAGAAAACCAAGGCAACCGTGTTGCGCAATATTGCTCAAACCTACTTCGAGATGCTGGAAAGTGATTCAGCGATGCACTATTACCAACTTGCCGCTGATTGCTATGACGAAGGAACGTTCGACTACCTGGTTAACGTGGCAGACATCAAATTGCATCAGGACGAAACCCCTGAGGCGATTAAAATGCTGCATCAGGCAGCCGATATGAAACCGGATGAAATTCAGGTGAACAACACCCTGGGGTTGATCTATCTCGGGGAATTTGGGGAAGAGTACTACGATGCCAAGAAGGCGTTGATCTACAACTTAAAGGCATATAACACCAATAAGGATCGGATTACAGGTGATGTGCTGGCTCGGAATTATATTGAGTTGGAGAAGTACAAAAAGGCCATTGATCTGTACTATGAGTTGATCAATAATTATCCTGAAATGGCGGATTTGCGCTATCAACTGGGAACGGCTGAGTATTACGATGGGAATACCGCAGAAGCCAACCGTCAATTTGATGAAACGCTTCGATTGGATTCATCCTATTCCATGCAAATTCAACAGTTTAAGTTGATCAATTCAGCTGCGTTGGAAGCCATACAAATGGAGGATAAAGAGTCCTAATCTTCCCGCATTTTCCAACCAATCAGTTCAAAGACCTGTTCGTTTAAAATCAACTCTTCGAAGTTGTTTTTTACGTCGATGTATTCATAATCAAACCGGCCTACCCAACAACTGATGATGCCGTTTCGGATCACACTATCCGCTTGCAGAATATCATCCACTTTTTGAGAAACGGCGGGAGTGAGTTGGATGGATTGGTGGATCCTTAAATAGTTCAGTGATCCGGCCGCCATCATGGTATTCTCTGGCCAGGGTGAATGAATTATGTTGATCAGGGCAGCCGTATCCTTGCGTTCCACTAATGATTTCAACAACGGAACTCCTTCCGTCCAATACGAGGAGTACACATGTGGCTGATGGGCTTCAAGGTCAAGGTGTGGTCGGGAGAACTCAATATCGCTGAAGAACCGGATGGCAGCGGATCGCTGGGTGGTGTCGCCAAAATAGGGGTAGAAAAGGGTGGGGTCCAGACGTTGTATCTCGTGTATGGATTCGGTATAGAATCGCTGATATTCAACATGATGATATCGTCCAAACAGCGGGATTGTTATAACAGGCAAGTAATAGGCTTCAAGCAACTCGCGGTAGGTTCCGAAATGGGCATTTACCTGTAACAAGGTGTCGCCTTTGTGCAGAACATCGAGGTAAACCGAGGTATAGCCGCCATACAGAGGTATTTTGGAAAGTTGAAGACCATGGTTGATTTTTCGGGAATAGTACGATCCCTTGGCAGGTCCCTTTAATGTTTGAACTAATTTTTTGAAACTAGCGGAAGACGAGTCCAGGTTATTCAGTCGTTTGAATAGCTCTATGTCGAGATTCACCCAATCCATTCGGATGGGACGCTCTTTCACACTGTCCTTTAAATTCAGCTCATAAATCTTTACCGCATTTGGGACGTGATTCAACTGATTTTGTGCCGATGCTGTTAACGTCCACCAAACCAGTCCAAACCAAATCCCAATGTTTCTCACTTTGAAAAGCGTTTGATCAATTCTACAAGGGTGAACTTGCCGCCGTCGGTGAAAAATAGGGTGCCATAAAGTACCAGATAGAGGGTGCCCAATTCCTGTTTGGAAAACGGGTCGCTGGCGTGGGTGATAAACACGGCCACCAACATGGTGATGATTAGTGGAATCACCACAAATCGTGTTTTAATGCCCAGAATCAACAGGATGGAACAGGCAAATTCTGCAATCACCACCAACCACAGAGAAACCTCCGGTCCTAAACCGATGGGATCGGCAAATTTGATGTTCCCGCCTTCCCATAGTTTTTCAAGTTTGGGATAGCCATGAGTCAGCATTGCGCCGCCGCCTACAAATCGGAGAATGAGCAACCAGAAATGAAATAAATTGGTGTTTGGACTTAGGGCTTTCATGGATATCAAAGATATTGACGGGGACTTACTCCACAACGGAAAAATGTTCACTGGCGTATTCCCGTGAGCAACAGTTGTAATGCCACCATTCACTGGGAAGTTGTCTGAACCCGGCTTTTTGCATGGTGCTGCGAAGAATTTTACGATTGGTGAGTTGTTCTTCGTTCAAGGCACCTGAAAGCAAACATCGACTTTCGTAAACAGGTTGTGCCAGGGTGTCAAAGTCATCGAATCCGGTACCCATATCCAGTTGCTGACCGTTGGAGTCTGTAAGTGTTAAATCCACTGCGCATCCAAAGTTGTGAAGCGAACGGTTGGCCGGGTTGCTTACGTATTTTACGCGTTCCTCTATTGGAAAGTCCACGGCATCCCACATCAATTGTTGGCAACGCACCGGTCGGGCTGCATCCCATACCAATAAGTTTAAACCCGGGTGCACAGAGTCCAGAATTTGTTGAGCATGACCCAGTTTTTGAGCACATGGCTTGGTCATGTAAGCCGAATTGATGGTGCCGTAAATGTTTTGATTTAAGAAATTGTCGGTCGTGGCGTAGCGAAGATTGACCTGTATATTGGGGTGATAAAGCTTCACATCCACTAAGCCGGCCAGCAACATGCTTCGCTCGGTTAGTGAGACGGTTGGAAGCGGTTTTGCCTGTTTGACGTCTGAACGATCAGGGGCTGAAACAGAATCACGTAATTGCGGCGCATCCACGTGCCTGGGTTCATGGGATTGACATCCGAACAGGATGGAAGCCAGAAGAATTAAAGCTGTACCAAATGCCTTATTTGGCATAGTTTACGGCACGACGTTCCCGGATAACGGTTACTTTAATCTGCCCGGGATAAATCATTTCTTTCATGATCTTCTGGCTGATGTCGAAGCTCAACAAATCAGCTTGTTTGTCTTCCAGAACATCGCTGTCAACTATGACACGCAGTTCCCGACCGGCCTGAATGGCGAAGGCTTTTTCCACTCCGTTAAAACCGAGGGCCAGTTTCTCCAGATCTTGCAATCGCTTGATGTAGGCCTCGCTATCTTCCCTTCGAGCTCCCGGACGAGAACCGGAGATGGCGTCACATGCCTGCACGATTGGGGAAATGAGATTGGTCATTTCAATTTCGTCGTGGTGGGCACCAATGGCATTACATACATCAGGATGTTCGCCATATTTTTCCGCCCACTTCATACCCAACAGGGCGTGTGGCATTTCAGGATCTTCATCCGGCACCTTTCCAATGTCGTGAAGGAGGCCGGCTCGTTTCGCGAGTTTGGGGTCAAGACCAAATTCTGTGGCCATGATGGCACACATGTTTGCTACTTCCCGACTGTGCTGCAGTAGATTTTGACCATAGCTGGATCGATAGCGCATCCGTCCAACGGTGCGAATCAACTCAGGCGCAAGTCCGTTAATGCCCAGATCAATAACGGTTCGTTCACCATATTCCAGAATTTCTGCTTCTACATCCTTACGGGTTTTTTCAACCACTTCTTCAATGCGGGCCGGGTGAATTCGTCCGTCGGTAATCAATCGGTGAAGCGACATTCGGGCGATTTCTCTTCTTACGGGATCGAACCCGGAAAGGATGATGGCTTCCGGAGTATCATCCACAATAATTTCGATACCAGTAGCCGCTTCCAGTGCCCGGATGTTTCGACCTTCCCGTCCGATGATTCGTCCTTTGACTTCATCATTTTCGATGTTGAAAACGGTTACCGTATTCTCAATGGCCTGCTCGGCTGCGGTACGTTGGATGGTTTGGAGAATCATCCGTTTCGCATCCTTATGAGCAGTGAGTTTCGCTTCTTCAACAATATTTTTCACCTGTGCGAGTGCATCGGTTCGGGCATCTTCCTTCAGGGCTTCAACCAAATCCTTTTTGGCTTCCTCGGCGGTAAGACCAGCAATTTTCTCAAGGTTTTTCACCTGCTGGACGTGGGTCTTCTCCACTTCTTCCCGCTTGATATTGACGATCTCAAGTTGCTTTTCGAGATTTTTCTTGACCGTCTCCATCTCCTGAATCTTACGATCTTGATGGGCCATTTTGTCGCTAAGGGATTGATCTTTTTTGCGAAGATCATTCTCGGCCTGACTGATTTCCTTCTCACGGGCTCGCACTTCTTTTTCGTGCTCCTGTTTTAACTGAAGGAATCGCTCTTTGGCTTCAATTTCCCGGGATTTCTTGTATGATTTGGCTTTTTCCTCAGCTTCCCGCAACATTGATTTAGCTTTTTCCTCTGCTACAGAAAGTGTAGCATTAGCCTTGAGTGATGATTGTTTGCTTAGAAAAACGTAGGCTACACCGCCGCCTACAATCAGTCCTACCAGACCTGATACGATATTAAAAATGTCCATTACCCTGTTCGTTTTAGACCGGATTATCCGGCGTTCGGCAAGGCACTGTCAATCAAGCGTTGAAGATGTTCGATTTGGTTACCGGTTTCGTCCTGCCAGGATGTTTTTGCCTGCGTGGCCGAAAGCATTTCGGTCGCAAATTCAAGCGAGGCCATGGCCAACGCATCCTGTTTGTCTTTTACCGAGAAGTTCTCCTGGTAAAATTTTGCTTTATCGTTGATCAACTTAGCGGCGGATCGTACGATCTCTTCTTCGGCCGCATTGATCTTCAATGGGTACTGTCTGTCCCCAATGGTAACTTTGATCGATATTTCGTTTCCTGCATCTTCCAAGCGCTAACTGCTTAACAGCGCAATGCACTTGTCGATCTCCTCCAAGTACCCTTCAATGCGCTCTTTAAGATCGGAATTGTCGGTTGATTCGTCAGAGATCGTCCCCGCAAGTTTAACCAAATTCTGACTTTCTGCTAACACCTCAGCACGGTTTTTTTGAACGTCAAATTCCGACTTGATGTTGGAGAGTTCCGACTTCAGCGATTGGTTCTCGGATCGCAAACGGTTCACCTCATCAACCAGCCGTTTTATGGAGTTTTCGAGGTTTGAAAGTTGTGATGTTGCCGTCATGATGTTCGCAATTCAATTCCCAGATCGGATTGCAAAATACGGATCACTTTGTTGATAACGGCATCCACTTCATCATCGGTAAGTGTCTTTTTGGAGTTGTACAACTGAATGCTGCAGGCATAGGCCTTTTTATCCGCTGAAATCCGATCCCCCACATAGACGTCAAACACTGTTATCTTCCGCAGCAAGGTGCCGCAAACCTGTTGAATTCTCCGGTCAATTTCCTTGAACGAAACCGACTTATCCATAACCAGACTAAGATCCCGGGTCACTATAGGGAATACCGGAACTTCTTCCAAGGTGAAGGTCGATTTTTGCCAATTGCTCAGCAGCGCATCCATGGCAACGGTTGCGGTGATTACCTCCTGTTTAATGCCGTGTTGCTTAAGTTCAGACTTTGAAACAGTCTCTATGGAGCACAGCTTGTCAACCAGTTTTGATGGCAATCCCAGTGACGAAATCATTCCTTCCAACCAACCTTTGATGTGAAAATAATTTATCGTGGAAGTTGGTGTTGTCCAATTACCCTCATGAGTAGAACCGGTGGCTGCCAGCATCAATTGATTGTTTTCAAAAAACCGATCCTCCCGCTGCCCATAGGTCTTTCCTAACTCGAAAAACTTCAGGTGTTGATTTTTTCGGTTTAGATTGTGGGCAATTGAATCCAGGACAGCCGGTTGAAGTGATGTACGCATCACAGCTAGTTCCTGGCTCAGGGGATTGAGCATGGCAACGGCATTTTCGGCGGCGTATTCAACCCGAGTTTGCGAGTTGTTCATAATCTCCAAAAAGCCTTGCCCTGTTAAATAATTAGCAATGCGTCGTTCCAAATCCAGCATGGTGCGGCTTTGCTGAACGGCCGGGGTAAAGGACATACGAGATGGAATCTCCACTTGATTATACCCATAGATTCGCAAGATTTCTTCTGCTATATCCACATCACGGGTCACATCACTCCGGTATCTGGGAGCGTACACAGTTATCAGGTTGCCTTCGAGGGTAACCTCACAATCCAGCCGTTCCAGAATACGAACGGCATCTTCTGAGGATATCAGAGTTCCACAAAAGGTATTCAACCAGTTCAAATCAACCTGAATAGGTTGTTTGGCCAACGGAGTAGGGTAGGTGTCAGTAATACCTGATTCAATCTGCGCTCCGGCAACTTCCATCAACAAACCAACCACCCGTTGAAGAGCATAGATGGTGATTTCCGGATCGCATCCGCGTTCATATCGGAAGGACGCATCGGTACTCAAACCTTGGGTCTTAGCCGACTTCCGAATGGTGGTCATATCGAAGAAGGCGCTTTCAATGAACAGGCGGGTGGTCTTCGCCGTTACGCCGGAATGCAAACCCCCAAATACCCCGGCAATGGCCAACGGCCTGGAGGGGTCTGCAATCATTAACTCGTTGCCCGTAAGCGTTCGTTCAACCTCATCCAGGGTGGTAAATCGTTCACCTTCAGTGGACTTTCGAACGATGATTTTATTGTCTGAAATTTTATCGGCATCAAAGGCGTGAATGGGCTGACCAAGTTCATGTAGCACAAAGTTGGTGACATCCACAACGTTATTAATGGGCTTGAGTCCGATACTTCGAAGTCGGCTTTTTAGCCAATCCGGACTCTCGTGAACAGACACATTTGTGAGTACGATACCCGAATATCTCGGACAGCCGGTTAAATCGTCAATCTGAACCTTAACTGAAGGCGGATTTGGGTGTTCGCAGGAGGGAACAGCTGGTGGTGTTACCGGCGTGCCTGTGACGGCAAAGATGTCACGCGCTGCTCCCAGATGTGATGCGCCATCGCCTCTGTTTGGGGTTAAACCTATTTCAAACTGATAATCGGTATCTATGTTGAATAAATCCTTAGCATTCGATCCTACCACAGCGGAGCCATCCAGTATTAGAATGCCATCGTGATTTGCTCCGAGACCAATTTCATCCTCAGCACATATCATTCCCCGAGAGGATTCGCCACGAATTTTAGCCTTACCTATTTCGAACGGTTCGCCGGAAGTCGGGTAGATGGTTGTTCCCACCGGAGCTACTATTACCTTTTGTCCGGCCGCCACATTTGGAGCACCACAAACAATTTGAAGAGCTTCACCTGTTCCTATGTCAACCGAGGTTACCCGGAGCCTGTCGGCATTTGGGTGAGGTACACAGGTCAGCACTTCGCCAACCACCAGTCCTTCCAAACCACCGGGGATGGTATCCACCCGTTGAAATTTTTCAACCTCCAGTCCGGTATTGGTGAGCAGATCGGCTATTGCCAGTGCATCGAGATCAGTGTCAATGAGAGTTCGGAGCCAGTTGAGTGAAATAAGCATTGGTGCAAGTCAATTCAAGAGGTCACGAAATTACCCAAAATTGCTTTTTGAACGGGATAAAGCGAAGCCATTCCATATTGGGTTGGAATCAGTGGATGTAATAACCTGTAACGCATTCCGAAATGATAGATGGACGATGGAATGGGGAGTTGATTGGATCAAAACCATTCTATGTGAACTGCGTCCATGACAGAAAGCGCATGAAGCTGAAAGCGTATTTGGCTTAATCCGTTGCCCCAACGATAAAGAATTGCCAAACGCAGTTCAATTTTACCAAACGATAGGGCCCGATTCATTGATTTTCGTTAGGGATACATGCGCCCCTCCCCGTTGGAAAGTTCGGTCTGCGGTATCGAACAGACCATCTATTTTCTCCGAACGATGGAAAAGAACCAAACGCAGATAGATTTTATCGAACGATAGGGCTCAATTGGTTGATTTTCGTTAGGGACGCAAGTGCCCCATCGATAATTACTTCAGGATTACTTTTCCATTGACAGAACTCGAATAGAAATTTGGGAAAGACCCATTATCAAGGAGTTGAGTCAAATCAATGGTTTCTACCAACCTTCAAATTGTATGCTATGCAAGTTACTTCAAAACACAACAGTTTGTTGGTGTAGACATCAGTAAACTGACGCTGGACATCTGTATTCTCGACCGGAAGAAGGGAAGAGCCTGTTCGGATCAAGAACACCCAAAAGCGATTAAATCCTTTCTAAAATCCTCATGCATTGAACCAGTATCATTGCCATGAGAACACCGGCGGTACAATCGCTATTTATTGGATGTATTGGGAGACGGATCATCAAGTGTACGTCATCTCCTCTGCACTTAAAGCGGGTATGGGACTAACCGTGGCAAGGATGATCAGATTGATGCCTACCGGATCGCTCGCCACATTCAGTTGCATCATCATCTGGAGGATCGTTGGGTTGCCGAAGATGACCTTCTTCAGAATTAAAGTTTCTCTTAACGGGCGCAATCAAATCCGGGAGAGTTTAAGCAAGATCCGGGTGCGTGTAACCGAACACAAGCTTCTGGATGTGGGCACATACCTCAAGAAACTCAAAGGCGCGACATCAGACGAATAGAGACACTGGAGGCAGATCTGAAAGGTTCAGCAGGAAATACATCAATTAATCATGGGGATGATCGGATGAGAGGTATTTGAGTTTATTACCTCAGTTCCTGGGTAGGCAAAGTTCTGGCTGGAACCTGATTGCCCGAACGAACAACTTCAAGAAGATTAACAACCCGCGTAAACTAAGCTGTTATGCGGGACTGGCACCATTGCGCACCAATCGGGAACATCGATCAGGGGCAAGTCACGGGTGTCACCCTTTGCAGACAAACGACTAAAAATGCTCTTTCACATGGCGGCTATGGTGGCTGTGCGATGCGATCAGGAACTCCAACAATACTACGAACGCAAGGTAAGGAGGGTAAGAGTAAGATGGCTGTACTCAATGCTGTGAGAAATAAAATCGCACATCGAATCTGTGCGGTGGTTAACAAGAAAAAAATGTACGAACCAATGTTGGTTTTATCATAGAAATCCTTTAGAAAGAAGCCGGTTCCAACTACACATACCAGAACACAAGTGGATAGAAACGTTTTATGTGATTCAACGTGCCCCTTGTTCTCCAAACAATCTCTTCATACATCGATTTGGTTGCTGTCCCCAAAGCGATTGAACCAATTAATTACCGCCTTTGTGGAGTTATCGTCATCAACTAAACACTATCTGACTTATCTGTCTCGTTCACATTGCAGCGAAGTATATTTGCCCCCTCCATGTCGATTTCAACCGAAGCTCATCCGGCGCTTTTTCTGCTCTGCTTACTCATCGGAGCACTCTATGCCGGTGCGTTGTATTTCAAGCAATTGCGGTCCGAACGGGATATTCCTAAATGGCAGGTAATCACCATGACCGTCCTGCGGTTTCTGTCTGGTACGGTATTGTGCATTCTGCTGTTGAACCCATTGTTGAAGTATCGTCAGCGAACGGTTGAAAAGCCTGCAGTCTTATTGTCTGTGGATCATTCGGCGTCCATGTATCTGTCCGGTGACAGTGCGCAAAACGTTGATCGGATCAATCAGCTCACATCCGACATCAAGAGTCGATTGAGTGATGATTTTGATGTAGTGGAAAGTGCCTTTGGTGAATCGGCCCGGTTGAACAGCGAGGTGACTTTTTCCGATCGTATGACTGATGTTGCCCAGGCCTTTACCGATCGGGAGATGCTTTACACCGGGGATAACCTGGTGGCTCAGGTGTTGGTAACCGATGGGATATTTAATCGTGGTCAGAATCCCATGTATCTCAAACAGGCATCAACTGTCCCAACCTATACCTTTGGGTTAGGCGATACCACCGTTCGCAAGGATGTGCGCATTGAGCAGGTGAAAACCAACGCCATTACCTTCCTGGGAAATTCCTTTCCTGTTGAGGTGGTGATTCAGGCCGATCAGTGTTCCGGA
Organism: Flavobacteriales bacterium; assembly: GCA_020635355.1. Taxonomy (GTDB): domain Bacteria; phylum Bacteroidota; class Bacteroidia; order NS11-12g; family UBA9320; genus WGNA01. Next base: position 55,786 of record JACJZW010000011.1, on the reverse strand, counting down.
CAGGATGTGGAATTGCGCATCAAGCAAAACGATGAAGTCCTACACTCCAAAGGTGTCACCATCCAAGGAGGTAAGTTTACCTTCAAACACACCTTCCTGGTTCAAGCCAATGAGGTTGGCGTTCAAACCATGGTGGTGGAAGTGAGCACGGTAAATGGAGAATACAATCGGGTGAATAATCAACGATCGATATATACGGAGGTGATTGATGGTCGCCAAAAAATTCATCTCGTGGCGCATGGGCCGCATCCCGACATCGGCGCGCTTCGGAATATCATCGAACAAAATGAGCAGTACGAGATGGTGGTGCACATTGGTGAAAACCCGGATTTGAAATCGGCAGAAGCTGATTTGGTGATTACTCATCAGTTGCCGGTAACATCAGCTGATGTGAATTTTCTCAATACACTGAAGGAACGATCCATCCCCTCGCTCATGATCCTGGGTACGCAAACCAATATTGGTATGTTCAACCGGATGGATGCGGGAATCGAAATTGACGGACACCGTCAGAATTACAACAATTCACTGGCTCGGTTAAATCCTCAATTCGGATGGTTTGAAACGTCTCCGGAATTGCGGTCGTTTTTGGAAAAAGTGCCACCACTAACCACCCCTTTTGGAACGTATAAGGTGCCGGTGACTACAGGGCTATTGTTATCCCAGCGTATTGGTCAGGTCAACACCGATATGCCCCTGTTATACTTCCGTGAATTGAACGGCAAACGCAGCGGGGTGCTGTCTGGGGAGGGCATTTGGCGATGGCGCATGACGGATTTCGAGTTTAACGAATCAACGGATTTAGTTGGTGAATTGATTAGCAAATCGGTGCAATACCTATCTATTAAATCCGACAAGCGCAAATTTAGATTGTACACTCCCAGCAAGAGTTTTGATGAACATGAGGTGATCACCTTCTTTGCCGACGTGTATAATGAGAGTTTCGAATTCACTCCGGATGCTGAGGTCCGCGTACAAATTACCGACGAACAAGGGACTGATTTTGGCTACGCACTTACTCCGTCAGATGGGGTATATCGCCTTCGGGTAGGGTCTCTTCCATCAGGTAAGTATACCTATTCCGGAACGGCAAGCCTCAATGGAAAGTTGGAAAAGGCGTCGGGAACCTTTACGGTGAGAAAGATTGAAGTGGAGCGCCAAAATCTCACCGCCAATTACGATTGGATGCGTACGGTGGCAAATCAATCCGGTGGGAAGCACTACAACACGGATGAGGTGGATCAATTCATCACCGATTTAAAATCCCGAAACGACATTCAATCGGTCTCCTTTTCATCCTTTAAGCTGCGCGATATCATTGATCAGAAATGGTTGTTTTTCCTTCTGCTTTTGATGCTTACCACAGAGTGGTTCTTCCGCCGATGGAGTGGGGGATATTGATCCTAAAAATCCTCCGAGAAAATATCCTGATCAGTGTAGGTTTAATCGGTTGGATTATCTACTTTTGCCGACTGTAAAAAATTAGACGACGAAACGAACTTCTGTTAACATGAGATTAACATCAGAGATTAAGAAGCAAATGTTCGTAGAACATGGTGGCGCTCAGCAAAACACTGGAAGCGCAGAGGCACAAATTGCCATGTTTACACACCGCATTCAGCATTTAACGGAACATTTGAAGACAAACAAGAAAGACTATTCAGCTGAGAAGAGTCTGATCGCCCTCGTTGGAAAACGACGAGCCCTCCTGAACTACATCGCGAAAAAGGACATTTTCCGATACCGCGATATCATCCAAAAGCTTGGTCTGCGTAAATAATGCATACCCCAAGCTGAGATATACTTCTGAAAGGCCTTTAAGTTTAAAAGCTCAAAGGCCTTTTTTTTTCTAAAAACCTTAACGGGACATCTGTCCCAACAATTCAATGAACTTAGAAGCAATTTCACATTCTATAGATATGGGTGATGGTAAGACCATTACCCTTGAAACGGGCAAACTAGCCCGACAAGCTGATGGCTCCATCCTGTTGTCGTCCGGCAACACCCGAATCCTGGCCACGGTAGTTTCAGCTAAAACGGCCCGTGAAGGAATCGACTTCCTTCCTCTGTCTGTTGATTACCAGGAAAAATTTGCGTCGGTTGGACGCGTACCTGGAAGCTTCCTTCGTCGTGAAGGTCGCCTTTCAGACTACGAAGTATTGATCTGCCGTTTGGTAGACCGCGCACTGCGCCCCATGTTCCCCGGTGATTATCATGCCGATACTCAAGTTAATATCCAATTGGTTTCCAGCGATGACACCATCGTTCCGGACTGCCTCGTTGGATTGGCTGCATCAGCGGCCATCACCATCACCGATATTCCGTTTGAAGGCCCAATCTCCGAAGTACGTGTTGCTCGGGTAGACGGTAAATTCATCATCAACCCACTTCGCGAGGAACTGGAGAATGCCGATTTGGAATTGATCGTTGCCGGTACGGCCAACGACATCAACATGGTGGAAGGTGAAGCCGAAGGCGTATCGGAACAAGATATGCTGGAAGCCCTAAAATTGGCTCACGAAGCCATCAAAAAGCAATGTGCTGCTCAGATGGCGTTATGTGAAAAACTGGGAGGCCGGCCAGAGCCACGTGAATACGATCACGAAAAGAACGATCCCGAAATGCGTGAGCGCATGATGGCGGAATTGTACCAGCCACTCTACGATGTGGCCAAAGTTCCCGCCGATAAAACCGCACGCTCAGAAGGCTTTGATGCCATCTACACCAACTTTGTTGAAGGGTTGGATGAAGAGTACATCACTGAATACGGCGATGCCATCAAACGATACTTTAAAGCTGTTAAGAAAAAAGCGGTTCGAAACATGGTTCTCGAAACCCGTGGCCGACTGGATGGCCGTAAACTGGATGAAGTACGCCCCATCTGGACGGAAGTAAATTTCCTGCCAACTCCGCACGGATCGGCACTCTTTACCCGCGGTGAAACCCAGTCATTAACCACAGTTACCCTGGGGTCAAAGTTAGATGAGCAACTGCTCGACAGCCCAAACCTTTCCGGCTACAGCAAGTTTATGCTGCACTACAACTTCCCGGCTTTTTCAACCGGTGAAGTTCGCCCTAATCGGGGACCAGGCCGACGAGAAATTGGTCATGGTAACCTGGCGTCACGCGGTCTTAAGCGCATGCTTCCGGAAGATGTTGGTTACACCATTCGGATAGTTTCCGACATTCTGGAATCCAACGGATCAAGCTCCATGGCAACGGTTTGTGCCGGTTCTATGGCGTTAATGGATGCCGGTATTCAGTTGAAAGCCGGATTGAGCGGTATTGCGATGGGTATGATCTCTGATGAAGAGACTGGTAAATACGCGATTCTGACTGATATCCTGGGTGATGAGGATCACTTGGGTGATATGGACTTCAAGGTTGTGGGTAACGAAAACGGAATCTACGCCTGTCAAATGGATATGAAGGTGAACGGCTTGTCCTATGATGTGTTGGAAGAAGCACTCATGCAGGCTAAAGCAGGACGTATGCACGTCCTCACGGAAATGCAGAAAACCATTTCTACGCCAAACACCGACCTCAAGCCGCACGCTCCTCGATTGGTTAAATTTACCGTACCTAAAGATAAAATTGGAGCCATCATTGGTTCAGGTGGTAAAGTGATTCAGGAACTGCAAGCGAAAACTGAAACTACCATCACCATTGATGAAGTAGACGGAATGGGTGTGGTAGAAATCCTATCTCCAAATAAAGATGGTCTTGAAAAAGCGAAAGCAATGATTGACGCCATCTGTGAAGATCCTGAAATTGGTAAAGTATACGAAGGTCCGGTTAAAGGCGTAATGGACTTTGGTGCGTTTATCGAATTCCTTCCGGGCAAACAAGGATTGCTGCACATCTCTGAAATTAGCTGGAAACGATTGGATTCGATGGAAGGCGTCTTGGAGGACGGCGAAATGGTGAAGGTTAAACTTCTCGAAATCGATGAGAAAACCGGCAAGTTCCGTTTGTCTCGTAAGGCCCTCCTGGAAAAACCAGAAGGATACGTTGAACCTGAAAAACGCGAACGTGGACCACGTGACCGGGATCGTGACCGCGGAGGAAGAGGCGGCCGGGATCGTCGAGATGGTGGACGTCGCGATGGCAATCGACGAGGTAATGACCGACCACGAGGTGATCGCGATAACAATAGAAACAGAGATAACCGATCTGAGCGTTCCGGAGGAGAATCCGGAGGTGAGGATTCAGTTGGATAGTTCTGGTTAACTAAGATAATCAACGCGCTTTCAGTTTCTGGAAGCGCGTTTTTTTTTGGGGAATGAGGGATCGGGGATGGGGTATGGGGAACGGGTATTTATGAATGCCTAAACAGCATTGAATTGAATTAGACCCGGCACATTTTCGCCCTCCCGCCTTTTCTTGCTGTGATCTCATCCCCCATCCCCCATTCCCCTTTCCCGATGTAAATTCGCCTCATGCATCACACCACTGAATCCGATAGCCATTATGATGCGCTGGAACATATGTCCACCGCAGAATTGTTGCAGAACATTAATCGGGAGGATCAATCTGTTCCCGTGAGTATTGCCAAATGCCTGCCGGAAATCGAGCAGTTAATCGAAGCGCTTTACCAGAAGATGAAGGAAGGTGGCCGACTCTTTTACATTGGGTCAGGAACCAGCGGTAGGTTGGGTATTGTGGATGCGTCCGAATGTCCGCCAACGTATGGCGTGGAGCATGGAGTAGTGGTTGGGATTATTGCCGGCGGAGATGGTGCCATCCGCAAAGCCGTGGAGCATGCCGAAGACGATCGGGAGCAAGGTTGGGAGGACCTGAAATTTCACGACATTTCCTCAAAGGATTTTGTCGTGGGCATCAGTGCTTCAGGCAGAACACCGTATGTAGTTGGAGCGTTGCAGGCATGTAAAGAACATGGTGTGACCACGGGCTCCATTGCGTGTAATACCACCAGTGAAATAGGTCTACTGGCTGATTTCCCGGTGGATTGTCCGGTGGGGCCGGAATTCGTAACGGGGAGCACCCGCATGAAGTCAGGAACGGCGCAAAAACTTATCTTGAACATGATTACCACCACCGTTATGATCAAACTCGGTCGGGTTAAAGGCAATAAGATGGTGGATATGCAGCTAAGTAATAATAAGTTGATTGATCGCGGGATCCGTATGATCTGTGAAATTGCCTTGATTGAACCGTCAGAGGCCGAAGCCCTTCTAAAATCACATGGAAGTGTTCGAAAGGTCCTGGAATATTTGAGAAAGAACTAGCTAGTCTTCGTGAAACTGAAACAGATTTAGCGTCTGGCTATTTCTTGTTTCACGATGGATCAATTCATAGTGCCTGTTGAACCAATGGGCCAACTCCAGGTGTTTATCCAACATGCCCGATGCTTCACTGGTAAGAATGTACGTCGGTGGTTGTGTATAAAAACTCGTGACAAAGGATTCAATACGGTTTGCAGATCCCGGGTCATTAACCATGAAGTACGAAAAAAATGAAATGGGAATGGTTTGATTGGAACATAGTCCGGTAGCCATGTATAGGTCAGTGTGTTCTACGGGTTGGATGTATAATGAGCTGGAATGCGTTCGGTGGTTTTTAAGGTATGTTTCGGTATCAACAAATCTGATTTTATCCGGCTCCGTGCTGCGCCAGGGAAAGAATATGAACAGAGCCAGGGTGATGGCAGGTAAGAGAATCGCCGACCAGGTATGGTTGATGGCTTTCCGGAAAAATACGTCCCAGGAAAAGGTGATGATCAACACCAATGGAGGTAGCCATTCCAGAAAATAGTGCTGAAACTGATAGCCGGACATTGAAACGGTTAACAAACTCAAGGGTAGTTGAATGATGGCGAGCTTGATGTGCACCGGCGGATGGAACTTCCACCATACAATGAAGGCTGTTATCACTATAATCACATAGAGCGGTAGGGCAGATGCATCAAGTTGCGTTGCGAAAAAGGACAAATTCTGCTGAATACGGTCCGTGAAAGGCACACGCAAATCGGACGCATACGCCGCATTATAGGAGAGGTGGGCTATAAATTGAGTCAGGTTATTTTCTAGTAAGAGATAACTTAAGAACAATACCAGAGGTATGAAGGCAACGCCACCAACGATGATCCGATTCTTTTTTGTTTTGGCCAATTTTAGAAGCCAAAGACCATAGATCAACCAAGGTAGAATGGTGATCAGATAGGGTTCTTTAAACATCAGACACATGGAAAAACTTGCCAGCCCCATTCCCAGAAACCAACCATTTACTGGTTTATCCTGAAATCTTGTCAGAAAGAAAATGCCGAGAACTAAGAACAGGTTGGCATATTCTTCGGTGAAATTCCCCCCTTGGTACAAGGAAGAGAAGTACGATAGTTTCATGTACAACAGGCCTCCACATAAGGCAGTTAACGTATTTCTGGTTAACCGTTTAAGAATATCATAGACAAGCAGGCATTGAATCACCCCGATTACCGCCTGGAGCATCCAAGTCGTAAACTGTGAAGCACCCAAAAACAGAAACGCCAATTTGTTTAGATGATAAATTCCGGGTGGCTTGGCATCCCATACGTCTTTGTACAAGGTCTTGCCTTGTTGAAGGTGGAAGGCGATGGCCTGAAACGCCTGACTGTCAATATCCACAAAGCCGTCAATCACAAAACCACCAAAAAGACCAACAAACGTAAAAGTCAGAAGTATGATGGCATGGTAAGACTGAAAGGACCGGAAGTTCAAGGTTGATTTGATCGAGTCAAATCCAAATGTAGTCTTCCATTACAATATCTCCATTAACTCGGCTAAATCGCGGATCTCAAACGTGGCAGGATGTTCTACCTCAATTCCCTCCGGATTGAAGTGAACTTGATCAATTCCGGCATTGCGGCTACCAATAACATCTGTTTCGTAATGATCACCCACATAGAGACTGTGATGCGAATGTGCTCCGGATGTTTCCAGGGCAATGTCAAACACGCGTCGGTCCGGTTTGAGGAAGCCGGTTTCTTCGGACGTCGTAATGGTTTTAAAATAGGGGAGGAGTCTGGAACCACTCAATTTGGTATGTTGAACTTCCTTAAATCCATTGGTGATCAGGTGTACGTCATATCGATCCATCAAATAATCCAAGGTTTCCAGGGCATTGGGTAGAAGGCCTGTTTTTTTCGGGCCTTCGGTCAGATACAATTCATTCAACTCATCGGCAAGCGAATCGTGAACCACATCCCAAAGCTTGAATACCCGCTTAAACCGCGTATTGCGCAAAGTGGGTTTATCCATTCGCCCTGCCCGATACTCGGCCCACATCCAATGATTGAGTTTTTCGTATTCGGTGATGAACGTAGATGCATCCGGGATGCCCAAATCTGACAGATTCAGCTGAACAAACAGTTCAGTTAAGGTTTTCCGTGAGTTGCCCTCGAAGTCCCATAAGGTGTGGTCAAGGTCGAAAAAAATATGCTCGTATTCACGGGAAGGTGAGGCTGCCATTACTGATGCGGATCAATTGATGAATGAGGTAGGCACTGTTGTAAATAAGAAGTGGCAAGAACACCAACAACCCGAATCGAACCAAATTATGCCATCTGGTTTTTTGCACCAATTTCCAACCTTCCAGCACCAATAGGATGATGGGGATGAGCATCGGGACTATAAAATGGGCCTTAATACAACCATAATCCCGATAGGTGTACGCATAACGCATATCAAAAATCAATATGCCGGCCACCAGCAACATGCCCCAAACGCGGACATCGGAGACCAGACTCATTGGTTTTGCGATACCAGTTCGAAGGGTGCTCAGGAATCCTAGAAAGAACAGGGATAATGGCCAAAGCCCGAGGATAAATATCGCTCTTGAAATGGTTAACCTAACCTCGTTTCGATTTTGCCAATAATAGGGATGTTGCAGGAACATGGTGTCCAGGAAGGATCCATACAATTGTGCCCAAAACGACGTACGATGTGGGGTGTATTCCTCACTGTTTACATTGTACGGATGCTCAATGAGGTCCATAAACTGAAATTTGCCGTAACTGTCAAAGACCGAAACAATTCCGGGACGAGCATAAAAGTCCATGCTGTCATTAAAGAAGGAAGGCGGAAAGGTCTTACCGATATTCGTCACAAACGGATCGCCGTATTGGTTGGCATTGGATCGATAGTGCGAAAAGAAAATCAAATGGCCAATTAACAGGCTAAACCCTGCGATGGGCAACCAGCTTCGGATTTTTATGGACTGGGCAACCAACAGGGTTCCAATCATCAGAAAAACAGCCAGACCGCTGCCCTTGACCATATACGCCAAACCAATGATGAGAAGAACCATGAACGCAGATAGAAGTGAATGGGAAACACTATATCGGTCCAGAAACAGTATAGCACCTGAACTCAAGGTGAAAATCACGAGGTCATTCGTATTCTGAATGGACATGCCAAACAGAACGGGAAGGACCAGAATCAACCCCATGAGTAATTTCAATTTTGAACGTGAAAGTGAGCGTTGCTTAAGAAAAAGAAAGCACCACCAGATGCCTAAAAAGAAGAAGAACACATTGCCTAATTGCATCTGGCGATTTACGCCCACGCGGGAATCATTCCCTAGGAAATTAGCCATAAAGGCGTGTGTTCGATAGTACATCTTAGGCTGAAAGCACTCCCAGCAGGAATCCTTTGAAACATCCTTATTCTGCAGTATTCGAAGAACTACTTCCACATGATCGTCATTGGATTGCGTGTTGATCCAACCACCAATAAAACGTCCTACGATGCCTACCAGCAGACAGGCCGTGAACAGCATGTTCAAAACATACTTCATTCTTTCATTCCGAAACTCAAATCACCGGCATCACCCAGTCCCGGGACAATGTATCCAGCTTCATTCAAAATGGGGTCAATGGTTCCGATCCACAACGTTGCTTCCGGAATGTGTTCCTGAACAAAAGACACGCCTTGCTCACTTCCAATGACCGAAACCAGATGAACCTTGGATGGTTTCCCATGACGAAGAAATTGTTGGTAGGTAAGCACCAACGATTGTCCGGTTGCCAGCATGGGGTCGGTTAAGATTAACACCCGATCAGTAAGGGAGGGACAGGCCAGGTATTCTACCACCACTTCAAACGCCGTGGGAGTGGAGTGTTTTCTGTAGGCAGATATGTACGCCAAATCTGCTTGATTAAACAGTTGATTGACACCGGATTGTAGTGGCAATCCAGCTCGAAGAACCGTGGCAATAACCGGTTGTTCCTTTAGTGCTCGGGTTGTTGCTTCACCCAAAGGGGTCTTGGTTGGACGCGAAACGTATTCCAATTCTTTCGAAATTTCGTACGCCGCAATCGTACCCATGCGTTCGATGTTTTTTCGAAAGCGATATCGATCGGTTTGAATCGATACATCGCGCAGTTCGCGCAGAATCTCCTGAACGATGGAGTCGGTTTGAGAGAGGTTGCGGATTTTCATACAGATGAATTGGTATGATTTCTGTCTGTAAAGTTAACGTGGATTTTGGGACTGCCCGAAACTCAAAATGGATCAATTCCGAAATCGAATTACCTTTGAAAACCAATACATGGTCGCACTGAATATCCTGAACCGATCACTCCGATATGGATGGCTGCTGCTCATCCCCATGATGATGTCGTTTGCTCCCATGCAACGGGATATCTTCGGTGAGATTGAAACAGCCATGTCGGTTGGGAATGCCAATAAACTCTCCGATATCCTAAGTTCCAGCATTGAATTGGAATTGCCCAATGAATTGGAAGGGATCTACTCAAAGCAACAAGCGGTGGTGATTCTGAATCGCTTCTTTAGTCAGTATCCGCCCAATTCCTTCAAGATCGTCCATAAAGGAAATTCAGCTGCCGGTTCACGCTTTGCCATTGGCGATTACACCACAGGTACCGATAAAACCTTTCGGGTAACCATCTACATCAAGAAAACCGGGAACGATTATCTGATCCACGAAATTGAGTTTGAATAACATGCGATTCGATGATACCCAAACCCTAGCCTTCATCAAGCAATCGCTGGAAGAGGATATTCGGGATGGCGATCACTCTACACGCGCCTGCATTCCGCTGGAGGCCAAAGGGAAATCCAAGTTGTTGTTCAAAGAGCACGGAATTGTTGCGGGGATTGAACTGGCCAAGGTTATTCTGACCCACCTCGATCCCGACATGTCATTCGAGCAATTCATGCATGATGGTGATCGGGTTCAACCGGGAGATATTGGATTTATCGCCTCGGGAAAGGTGCATGCCCTGTTGAGCGGTGAACGGTTGTTGCTGAACTGCATGCAACGCCTCAGTGGAATTGCCACCTACACCAATCAACTGGTTGGGATGATGGGAGATTCCAAATCCAAATTGCTGGATACCCGGAAAACAACACCGGGATTGCGATTTCTCGAAAAATGGGCAGTAACGGTTGGAGGAGGATACAACCATCGCATAGGCCTGTACGATATGATTATGCTGAAGGATAATCACATTGACTTTGCCGGAGGCATCGAAACGGCGGTAGCGAAAACGAGAGATTACCAACGCAGCAATCACCTCAACCTTAAAGTGGAAGTGGAAACACGAAATTTGGACGAGGTGCGAACCGCCCTGGCTTGTGAGGGGGTGGATCGCATCATGCTCGATAACTTTTCACCGGATCAAATCCGGGAAGCCTTGCAGGTGATTGATGGTCGTGTAGAAACAGAGGCCAGCGGTGGGATCACGGAGGCCAACATAGCCGATTATGCCGCCACTAATGTGGATTTCATCAGCATAGGTGCACTAACGCATTCCGTAAAAAGTTTGGATATCAGTCTAAAGGAAGTGGATTGATTTCACGCCACAACCGATTGAATTCATCGATCGGTATCCGATGGCCACCCACATACTCAAATTCTGTATACACCAGTTGGTAGTGATTTAATACCTCGTACTGCCGCTTCCACATTTCTTCAGTTCTAAAGGCATCGGTGGGTGAATGGGCCAGAATCAGGTTCAGGGATCGCAGGGGCTCCAACGCATCATTTTGCCCCTCCGATTGAAATTCCAGATCAGGTGGAACAAGGCCGGCCCACAGAATTAAATTAATCGGTTGGATGTTTCCATCGGCAACCCATCGGCAGGCGGTGGCAGCACCTTGTGAAAACCCTAAAACGGAGATCATCTTAGACCGGATTTCCAATGCATCAGCCAGCTGATTCAGGTAACCAACATAATCGTCAATATCCACTAGTCGGTCTTCACGCGTCATCCAACTGGAGCCCACATCACCCGAGAATCCGCTGGTGTAAAATCGATGCAATCCTTCAGGTATGATATACGCTACATTGGACGTATCCAGAACCGAGAACTTGTTGGCTAGACGGGTAACAGATTGTCCGTAACCATGCAGGATTATCACCACCTGGTTAGCGGTTGATACATCGCCAATGATGATGTATCGCGCACTTTTCTGAACCTTGATGTGATGAATCTCCATATCTTACTGCGAGTATATAACCGGAACCGCACTTGGCGAAAGATGTTCACCATGGACGCGAGTTATTTTCAATACGCCGACCTTTTGCCGATTATTGCACCATGCGGATTTCGATTATAGCGGCGGTGGCAGAAAATGGTGCTATTGGCAAAGACAATCAATTGCTCTGGCACATTCGGGACGATTTGAAACTCTTTAAGCGAACAACCTTGGGACATCCCATCATTATGGGTCGAAAAAGCTTTGAATCCATCGGCAAGGCACTCCCGGGCAGAACCAACGTTGTGATTACCCGCAAGTCCCATTACCAACCGGAAAACGTGTTGGTGTTTAACAGCCTCAACCAGGCCTTTGATCATTTTCTGGAAATCGGGGAAGATGAGGTTTTTGTGATTGGCGGAGGTGAAATATACCGTCAGTCCTTAAATGATGCCAACAGATTGCATCTATCCCATGTTCACACCGCCGTTCAGGATGCCGACACTTGGTTCCCCACCGTTGATTTCAGTCAATGGGAGCAGATTGAGGAGGAATCGTTCGAACAAAGTGACGTCAACCAACACGCCTTCACGTACCGAGTTTACGAACGGAAAGACTAGTACCATTATAATTAGTATTAATTACTATCCGGGGTCTGAGAATTGGGTAGCGAGCGGCGACTGCGGATTGCTCATGCTGGAAGATTAATGTGATATTAAATGATACTGTCTGCAGTCTGGGGCCAGGGCAGGTAGCGCGGTGACTGCGGACAATGGTGATCAAAAGATGATTCAAGATCTGCGACTAATTTGAATAGGTAGACAAACATTGTTCGTTTGAAAAATTTATTCCTACGATCCGTGAGAAAAATTAAGTGCTCCTTAGATTGGAATCATAGCTTTCCTGAATGGCTCGAAATGGATATCAAATTCGAAATCAAAAGGCCATTCATTTCGTAACATTTACGGTGATTGAATGGGTTGATGTTTTTACCCGAAGTGCCTACAAGGACATATTGGTTGAAAGCCTTAATTATTGCCAACGAGAGAAAGGCTTGATAATTTATGGATGGGTTATCATGAGCAATCATATGCATCTCATAATAGCCGTAAGCGATAGCTCCTTAAGCGATGTTGTTCGCGATTATAAGAAGTATACGGCTAAACGGATTATTTATCTTATCGAAAAGGATCAACATGAAAGTAGGAGAAATTGGCTGCTTTCCATGTTTCAAAATGCGGGCAGAAAAAATTCTAAAAACGAATGTTATCAGTTTTGGAGACATGGGAATCATCCAGTGGAACTATCTACCAACGAAATGAAGGATCAACGTCTAGCCTATGTACATAACAATCCAGTGGTGGCGAAAGTGGTAGATAGACCGGAGGATTATTTGTATAGCAGTGCGAGGTCTTATGCTGGTGAGATTGGACTATTGCGAGTTGAATATTTGTGAGTTAAATCCGCAGTCCCTCCGCTCATGCCATTCTCCAGACTGCGGATAGTTGCGAGTTGAATATTTGTAAGTTAAATCCGCAGTCCCTCCGCTCGCGCCATACTTCAGACTACGGATAGTGCAACACGCCTTCACCTACGGAGTTTACGAACGGAAAGACTAAAGCCTTTTTTGGTTTTGAGAATGATGTCGGTTCGGAGAGAAGGATGTCGGTCACCGTTTAAGGTCCATGACATGCAGGCGGTCAGTGTCTTGACGAGTTCGGTCAACTCACGCATGGCCAACGGTTTTCCGATGCACATGCGCTGACCCTGGCCAAAAGGCAGATAGGTAAATGCCATTCCTTTGGTTCCAGTCTTCGAAAATCGGTTAGGGTTGAAGGTTAACGGTTCTTCCCATTGCTCGGGTTGTCGATGCAAACTGTACACATCAATCATGACGTACGTGTTGGCCAAAAGAACCTCATCCTCATAACGCACTTCTTCCTCATTCTGCCGGAACAACGCCCAAACCGGCGGGTACAATCGCATCGATTCCTGAATGACGTGTTCAATCCGTATCTGATCTTTCCGGCAGGCTTCCTGCCATTCCGGGTGAGCACCCAATTGATGGATGGTCATGGATAGCGCCGATGCGGTGGTGTCGTATCCGGCAAAAAGGATGTTGAGAACCATGTCTCGCTGAAATTCAGCCGACTGGTCCCCGATGTACCGATAGAACACGGAAGATTGGGTGGATGAATGCGCTAAGATTTCGTTGGCAAATAATTCCAGATATTGAAGGTCGTCCTGGTACCGTTCCACATTTCGTGGAAGTCGTTTTTTACCAACCACCTTCCGAACATAATAATCGATTTTCTGCCGGGCAATTCCCGCAGCATTGAGAATGGCCTTGTGCCTGAGAATGATCTCGTCCCAATGGACTTCTCCGGTATAGCCAAACACACCTCGTACGAGGATTTTCAAAAGGCATCGTTCGATATCACGCTCAACATTTGGAACCGTTTGGGAAGAAATCCATTGATCCATTAACCTCTCCATCTCTTCCCGAGCTATGTTGAGATAGGGTTCGAAGGCGTCTTCCTTCAACGCCGGTTTTAACGCATCGTGCCTGGACTTCCAAGGCGATTGATCTGTAATGAAAATACCATCACCCAATAAAGGTTTCAGTGCGTTGATGACCGGTCCTCGCTGGAAGTTTGAAGCAGCATCCTTGAGTATAAATTTTACCCAATCCGGTTTTGAAATAACATGTAACTGCTGATGGGGGCCGCCATCAAACACATAGTAACCATCGTGCTTTAGGGCCAAACGATGTAACTCAGGAAGCGTGTTCCCAATCAAAAACGGAATTCGTTCGATTAATTTGAAACCCCGGATGTGCGGCGTTTCAGCCATTATTTACATTGAATTCGGATGGAATCTGAACTTCCAAAAGGTGTTTTAACCGATGAACAAATCGGCCCATATCCCCGCCATTTTGAACCCGGTGATCTACACTCACCGTAATTTGGATCATATCCCGACTTTCCACTCCCGAGGTGCAAGTAACGGTTCGTTTACTGGTCGTTCCAATGAATATGCCCATACTGTGCAATGGGATGGGAACACCCCAGGTTCGGCGATCGGCAGAGTAATTGATGATCGAAGAAACGTACACGGTACCGAAGTAAGCCTTCCGAATTCGTGGAATACCCAACCAGATTTTATAGAACCACTTCTTGATAAACCACGGGAGGTGCAAGAAGAATCGTTGGGCTGATGAGGAGGGTTTTGGGCCATTCTCAGCCACATCCCGTAGCTTTCGATCAATCGTATGCGGCTTGATCTCATGGGCATTCCGAATGATGAGCGGCACCAAATGAAATTCGCCATCATCCTCATATTCCAACGGGAAGAACACATCCACCTGTGTGGGAACCCGAAATCGACCAAATACATCCCGCATCCGCTGTATTTCCGGCTTTTGGCCGATGGCTCTGGACAACGCTGAGACAATCACAGCAGTGAGTGACGTTTGACGAATGCCTTCTCTCCGTTCAATACGCAGACCTTTTCGGAGCTCTGTAATGTCCAATTCCACCAAGGCGTGAATAAACGGACGATGCTGGCCCATCCGAACCGCATCTGCCGTCATTCGATCAAACAGGGTTTTGGGCTGCTTAAGAAACTCGGAGAACATTACGGTTTGAGTCGGCCGTACATACGCGGGAACGGAATGGTTTCCCGAACGTGAGGAAGTTTACAAATCCAGGCAATTAATCGCTCCAACCCCAACCCGAAACCGGCATGTGGTACAGAACCAAATCGTCGTAGGTCGAGATACCAATCAAAGGCCTCCATGGGCAGTTCGTGCTCATGGATCTTTTCGATCAACAATTGCTCGTTGGTTTCCCGCTCTCCACCGCCAACAATCTCACCATATCCTTCCGGAGCAAGAAGGTCAACGCCTCGTGCCAGATTTAGGTTATCCGGGTTGCGCTTCAGATAAAATGCTTTCACCTGATGTGGCCAATCGTACACCATAACCGGAACGTCAAACATGCGAGTGAGCACCGTTTCGTCAGATCCGCCAAAGTCGTTACCATACGTGAAGTTGCGGGCAGAGTCCAGCCACTGTGGAATGTTGCGCTCGTCTTCCTCCAACTGTTTGATGGTGTTTTTATTTTTATCGATGGCGTTCAGATTGAAGTTTACCTGTCCTTTTTTCATGCCACCGGCTGCAATAGCTGATTCACGCTGTTCAATATCCGACTTAAGCTCGGCAATCTGAGCTTTGGTTTGAGCAAGATCATCCTCCAGTACGTCAATGGTGCGTTTGCCATTCACCTCTTTTTCTCCTCGAATAATCGCTACGGCATCGTCGTAGGTGAGTCGAATAAAGGGCTCCGCAGTTTTTTTCAACGCAGTGGTATCCCGCTCAAGAATTTCCAGCTCTTCCGGACATTTTTCCATCACTTCCGCCACAACGGATCGAAGGAATTTTTCAATCAGATCCATGTTGTCGAAGATGTCGTAAAAAGCCATCTCCGGTTCAATCATCCAGAATTCCGACAGGTGCCTGCGCGTTTTGGACTTCTCTGCTCGGAAGGTTGGCCCAAAGGTGTAGATCTTACCCATGGCCATGGCCATCGCCTCGCCGTATAGCTGACCCGATTGGGTGAGATAGGCCGGCTGACCGTAGAAATCAGTTTCAAACAGATCGGTTGTTCCTTCACAGGCATTCCCGGTAAAAACAGGTGCATCCATTTGGACAAATCCTTCCCGTTGAAAGAAATTGTGTATGGCGTAAATCACCGCGTTCCGAACCCGCATAATGGCCCATTGACGCTTGCTTCGCAACCAAAGATGACGCTGATCCATCAGGAAATCTACCCCGTGCTCTTTCTTGGCGATGGGATAATCTGCGCAGTTTTGAATCACGTCAAAGGATGTTACGTGAATTTCGTAACCGCCCACCTGACGCTCATCCGCTACCACCTTACCACGTACAACAATACTGCTCTCCAAACCCAGGCTGGTGGCCACATTGAAATTTTCCTCGCCCACATTATTAAGGTCGATAATGCACTGACAAAAGCCTGTCCCGTCGCGTAAAATCACAAAGACAAGCGTCTTACTTTCACGCTTGTTATGAACCCAACCTTTGAGTTCTACTTCTTTGCCTACATGTGTCGATAAGTCCTGAATTGCGGCCATCTTCGAAATCAATACTATTCTCTAATTTTGGGCAAAAATAAGCGTAACAGCACACACATAGCGGGATTAATATGCTGAAGCAATCGCTAAATCAAAAACTACTTCAAAAGCTCTCACCACAGCAGATTCAATTCATCAAATTGTTGGAATTGACAACCCTCAATTTTGAGGAAAAAGTGGAGGAGGAGCTGATGGAAAATCCTGCACTCGAGAGTGGAAAGGATGAAGGAGATCTGAGCAACGATTCGGATGATTCTTTTGACTATGATGATGGCGGAGACGATTACGACTCCTACGATAAAAACGACGATGCCTTTGATTCCGATCTCGATGTATCGGATTACCTGGGCGATGATGATGGCGGTATCCGCCTGAATGACCAATACAGCGGGTCAGACGAGGAAAAGGAGTTTATCCCAATCAACTCCACCGTTTCCTTCCGCGAAAATTTAAAGGACCAGTTGGCCTCGGCCCTAAATTCTGATCAGGAAGAAATTATTGCCGATCAGATCATCGGTACCCTTGACGATGATGGGTACCTCAGACGACCGTTGAGATCCATTGTAAACGACTTGCTCTTCTCCAGTAACGTGCGAACATCAGAAGAGGAATTGGAGTCCGTCCTGAAAAAGATTCATCAACTCGATCCTCCCGGTGTTGGCGCCCGGTCCTTGCAGGAGTGCCTGTTGCTTCAAATTCGGCGTAAAGCCAAAACGAAGAATACGCCCATTACCAAGCTGGCCGAGTTGATCATCGAAAAATACATGGAAGATTTTTCGAAGAAACACTATGCCCGACTCATCAAAAAGCTCGATGTAAACGAGCAATACCTCAAAGAAGCCATCACCTTTATCGCCAAGCTCAACCCTAAACCAGCGGGAAGCGCAAACGACAATGTGAAGACGGATTACATTATCCCCGACTTCGTGGTGAAGGAGGTATATGGAGAGCTGGAGGTGAGTCTTAATAACCGAAATACACCCGAGTTGCGGGTGTCTCCCAGCTACCGCGAAACACTCAAAGGATACGAGCAGGCCAAGAATCCAGATAAAAGTGTTAAGGATGCGGTTCAGTTCATCAAGCAGAAGCTGGACAGCGCGAAGTGGTTCGTTGACTCTGTTAAGCAACGTCAGAATACGCTGTTAATGACCATGCAGGCCATCGTTAATTTTCAGAAGGAATACTTCCTTTCCGGCGATGAGACCACCTTACGTCCGATGATTCTGAAAGATATTGCGGACCGCATTCACATGGACGTTTCAACCATATCCAGGGTGGCCAGCAGTAAATATGTGGAAACGGATTTTGGGATCTTCCGTTTGAAGCACTTCTTCTCCGAAGGGATTGTGACCGAAAGTGGGGAAGAGGTTTCCAATAAGGAAGTGAAAAAGATCTTGAGTGATGCCATTGACGGAGAAGACAAACGAAAACCGTTAACCGATGGTAAACTGATGGACATCCTCAAGGAAAAAGGGTACAACATTGCCCGTCGTACGGTGGCTAAATATCGGGAGCAAATGCAAATTCCCGTTGCCCGACTTCGAAAGGAGCTTCAGTGAGCAAGCGACTAGCCAAATTTTTATCCATTTTCGGGCATCCGGTCTTTCTTCCGGTTTATGGGGTACTGGCTGTTACCCAATGGCACTTTTTGGTGGCCGCCAAACTGATTCCCGAAACACGATGGATCTTTGTGTTCGCTTACATCCTCTCACTAACGGTGATTCCACTGATAGGTGTGGCTCTGATGCTCAAGAAGTACACGTTAGACGAATTGTCGCACATGTCCAAAGAGGAGCGTATTAGCGCTTCCGGTGTGCTGGCAGGTGTGTACCTTTTTATGGCATTCGCATTTCGAACCTTATACGTTGCCCCCATTTTACAGGCCATGGTGATCGCATTGGGAATAAGTGCCCTGGTGTTGGCGATCGCTACCCGTTCCTTTCGTATTAGTTTTCACAGTTTTGGCTGGGCGGGACTAACTGTATTGTTTTTTATCATTGGCCGCAATGCTGTCATCAACATGTCGGTGCCCATCCTGGTGTCTGTTCTGCTGGGGGCATTGGTTATGACGTCCCGATTGGTTTTAGGAGCGCATCAGCATCGGGAAGTATATGCCGGTTATATTATTGGTTTAATTTGCAACTCCTTGGTTTATCTGATCTACTTTAATTATGGAATTTACTTGCCTTCTTTATGAAGTAAAAGGAAACGTGGCCTACATTACGTTAAATCGGCCGGATGTTTTCAATGCGTTTAACGATGAGCAGAGTTATGAAATGCAATCGGCATTAAAGGCTGCACATCGGGATGATCAGGTTCGGGTGGTGGTGCTCACCGGTGCAGGACGAGCATTCTGCTCGGGTCAGGATCTCAAGGCCATTGCTGGAGCAAAAAACAGATCGTTGAGGGATTCATTGGATAAGCGGTATAACCCCATCATCAAAGCCATGCGTACGATGCCAAAGCCCATCATTGGAATGATCAATGGCGTGGCGGCCGGAGCAGGGTGCTCTCTTGCCCTGGCTTGTGATTTTGTTGTAGCGTCTTCCAAAGCGTCCTTTATTGAAGTGTTTATTAATGTAGGACTCGTACTGGATTCCGGATCAAGTTATTTCCTGCCACGACTGGTTGGATCGGCACGTGCCTTTGAAATGTCTACCATGGGGTCCAAGATTACGGCTCAACAAGCATTGGAGTGGGGCATAGTGAATCGGGTGGCAGAACCGGAGGAATTGGAGAACGTCACATCGGAGATCGTTGCCTACTACGAAAAAGCGCCAACCAAGGCCATTGCTCTGATGAAGAACATGTTAAACAAATCGTTTCATTCCGATTTGGATACCATGCTGGAATACGAAGCCATGTGTCAGGATGTTGCCGGCAAATCGGAAGATTATCAGGAAGGTGTAAAAGCTTTTAACGAGAAGCGAACTCCTGAGTTCCGCGGACGTTAAACACGTAAAAGAACTTAACTTTACCCCCATGAGGTATCTGCGTGTCGCCCTGGCTGGATTATTGGCTTTATCCGGTCATGTTCTCTTTGCACAGCATTGCGGAACAGTTGAATACATAAAGCATCTGGATGAAAAATATCCGGGGTTGATGAAGCATGTTGACGACATGTATTTGCAATCCATTCAGGAAACCGAACAAAAATCACTGTACAAACTGGCTCCACACGACACTCTTTTTACCGTTGATGTGGTTTTTCATGTGGTGTACCTCCAGAACAATCAGAATATTCCGGATTCCCTCATTCTGGATCAGCTGGCGGTGCTTAATGAAGCCTTTAACCGGTTGAATGCCGACACGGTGAATACCCGCGATATTTTTAAACCTGTTGCAGGCAATGCGCGGATTAAATTTCGCTTTGCAAACGTTGACCCCGACGGAAATCCAACCAACGGAATTACGCGTACGCAATCCAACCGATCAACATTCAATACGAACAATAATGCCACCACCACGGATTACGTTAAGCAAAGTGCCGAAGGTGGTCACGATGCCTGGGATACGAAGAAATACCTCAACATCTGGATTTGTAACCTCAATCTTCAAAACGGTCAGCGCGCTTTGTTTGGTTATGCCTATCCTCCGGTTGGAGCCACCTTCTGGAGTTCTACCTATTATAAAAGTGATCCGTTCCAGGGAGTCGTATTGCATTACGAAACCATCGGTCGGAATAATCCATCCTTTTTGTCGGATCAGCTCTACACCAATGAGAAAACGGCCATTCATGAAGTAGGTCATTATTTTGGATTACGTCATGTTTGGGGAGACGCCAATTGGGGGCAGAATGGATGCCTGGTGGATGATTACATTTTTGATACGCCCAATACCTATACCCGGGCAAGCGGTTGCGACAAGTCGTTGAATACCTGTTCCACAGACAATCTCCCCGATCAGGTGGAGAACTACATGGATTACAGCAGCGCGGTTTGTTCCAACATGTTTACGCAGCGCCAGGTGGATGTAATGCGATACAACATGGTGAACCTACGTTCTGAACTACCTTCTTCGGAGTATGTTGGGCCTGTTCGAACTGTAGCCGAAGGGAATTACCTCTTCCCGAATCCTGTAGCCGATCATTGGTCCGTTGCCTTTGACGATCCCATCAACGAAGAGGTCACCGTAGAACTTTATGATATGTTGGGCCGAATGGTTTATCAGGCTCAGGTGGTGGCAAACAACTATACGGCAGAGTTGCCCGTAGCAGGTGTTTCTATTGGTATGTATCGAGCCATCGTTACCTCGGCAGAACACGGTGTAATCGTGGACACCAACATTCTGAAAGCCCAATAATCCAGCAGGTCTTTCCCTCGGCATTTATACCAGATCCAACTAAGTGTTCTAATTTTCAAACACTTACGTCGTTGTCCTGAAGTTTGCTATTTTGTAAATGACTGATAATTAGCAGATTGGGTCAATTCTTGTTCCTCATTCTTAGGTCGAAAAACAATCTTCAATTAAACGTCTTTCGCATTTCGGGAATCGGAATGTCAGTGTTGTTAATTGGCTGATAAACAGTCCATTACATCGTCGGTGGTGGCGAAGGGTTGATCGGCTCTTCCATGGATGTACACAGTTTACCTACGCGTATTAAAGGGCGAAGTCGCTCTAGATTGCAGGGAATTTTAACCTGTTTCCCGTCGCAGGCCGGGAACTAAGTAGTGTGAACATGAATTTGAAGAACACCGTCCGATGGATTGTCGGACTCTCCGTTTTTTCGCTCGGCATAGCCGCAACATCGGCTCAGCCCTGTTACACCAATTTCAGATACCGGACACCCGTGGTGCTCACCAATTCAGGTGCAGCCTTGTCGGATATTCAAGTACCGGTAACCATCAATACCTCCGCTTTAGTGAGTGCGGGTAAGATGACCAGCATTGGTAAAGACATGCGTTTCCTGAATAAAAAGGGAAATGAGCTCAAATTCTGGATTGAAGAGGGCACGATGAATACGGCATCAACTGTGATTTGGGTGCGAGCCGATACATTAAAAGGTTATAGCCTCGATACCATCTTCATGTTTTATGGTAATTCATCGGCTACGCCAAAAAGTGATGCTTCATCAACCTTCTATGGTTTTGATGACTTTAATGGAACGTCCTTATCATCGTCCTGGAGCACTTGCGGTTCCGGATCCGTTACGGTTACCGGAGGGAAGCTGCATCTCAGTGCCTCATCTTCCACCATTGAACTCAATCGGACTTCATCCGTAAACCGGCCCATCGTGGTTGAAATGGATGTCACATCCATCACTGGTGCGAATGCTGTACTAGGGAGTCTTGGTGCTTCCGGAACGGGTTACGTAACCGGTCTTACTCCGGGATCATTCTACCTACAATCGGTTTCCAATACCAGTTGTTTTACCACATCTACCATTCAATCAGCCAGTTCAGGTTCTACCAATGGCCGGGCATCCTTAGTGTGGGCCGCTGGCGTTCAGAAAGCAGGATGGGACGGATCGGTATTATCCGGAACATCGTCAACATACAGCCTACCTCCGGCCTTTACGCCCATGATTGGGATCACCGGAGGGTCTGGCACCATTCAAATTGAACAATTCCGTATCCGGGGTTATGCGGCCAACATGCCTTCCATTACGCTGGGAACAGAGGTGGATATGAATTTTACCATTACGGCAGACTATGCCTCACCACTTTGTGCCGGAGGCATTCTTCAACTTCAAGTAAATACCATTGCGGGCGCCAGCTATGCCTGGACCGGGCCGAATAGCTTTACATCGAACGTTCAAAATCCTAAAATCACCGGAGTTAGCACGTCTGATGCCGGACGATATGATGTGACTGTTTCCATTTCATCCGGATGTGCGAGCAAGTCGTCATCAGTAAATGTAAACATCTCGCCGAAGGCTGTTGGTGGTACTGTTTCCGGGACGCAAACGGTTTGCTCCGGTTCCAATTATGGCGTGTTGTCGCTCAGCGGACACACCGGTAATGTGGCTCGATGGGATTCCAGCACCAATCCTTCCGGACCGTGGTATCCCATTAGCAATACGCAATTGAACCAAACGTATTCCAACCTCACACAAACCATGTTTTATCGGGCGATTGTCACCAATGGGAACTGTTCGTTGGACAGCTCGTCGTATGTGAAAATTACGGTAACCAGTCCGTCGGATGGCGGTACGCTTTCTGGAACATCAACCGTGTGTAGTGGTTCTAACTTAGGAACGTTAACATTAAGTAGCTATACCGGAAACGTGGTACGATGGGAGTACAGTGAGAACGGAAATCTCTGGTACAGCATGGTGAATAAGACCACCAGCTATCAATACACTAACTTAACAAAAACTATGTACTACCGGGCGGTTGTACAAAATGGAAACTGCAATGTTGATTATTCAACCACTGCCATCATCTCGGTAGATTTAAGCTCAGTGGGAGGTTCAACCGCTGGATCCAAAACCGTTTGCCCCGATGATAACAATGGTGAAATTACACTGACTGGAAAACGTGGAAGCGTGATCAGCTGGGAATATTCGTCCAACGGATCATCCAACTGGCAAACCATTTCGGTTCAGTCCGACACCCTATCCTATGCGAACGTTGGTTCCAATACCTACTACCGCGCCATCGTGAAGAATGGAAGCTGTCCATCAGAAGCATCCAGCATTTCTGCCATCACTGTTTTTGCAAAATCCAGTGCCGGAACGTTATCAGGTGGTACCACGGTTTGTGAAGGGTCCAACTCCGGAACGCTTTCTCTTTCCGGTGCATTGGGAACCGTTTTAAAATGGCAATACAGCACTACAGGAAGTTGGACGGATGTGGCATCCACAGCCACTTCATACAATTGGTATAACCTGGATGATTCCACTACCTATCGGGCCGTTGTGGCCAATAATGGATGTAAGTCCGATACGTCAAACACCGTAACCATTAATGTGCACAAACAAACCTTGGGCGGCTATATCAGCGGAACGGATCAGGTATGTGTGCTGGGCAACACCGTGAGTTTATCCGTGGCTGGAACACGTGGAGAGATTCAGGACTGGGAAACCTCGTCAACGGGCTATGCACCTTGGTCGTCTTTATACCATGTAGCCGATACCTTATCGCAATCCAATCTGACCAAAACCAACTACTTCCGGGTGATTGTTAAAAATGGCGTTTGTCCTAAGGCAACATCGGCAACCTTTGAGGTGAAGGTGGATGGTCAAACCGTGGCCGGACAAGCCGGGCCGGATGTGGCTGTGTGTGAAGGGACTAATTTTGGTGTGATCAGTCTCACCGGAAATACAGGGGACATTTCAGGCTGGCAATGGTCGGTTAATCTCAATGGTTCCTGGACCGATGTCAATAATCTGACGTCGAAGCAAGAATTTCAAAATCTTACTGCCGATCGGTACTACCGTGCAGTGGTTCAAAATGGATCATGTCCTACCGATACCTCATCGGTGGCACATGTATCTGTATCCAAGGGAAGCATTTCCGGAACACTGAGTGGCGAAGCCAAACACTGTTCCTATACCAATGGAGGAACACTGAGACTTACCGATTTTACCGGAGACATTCAGTACTGGGAGAGCTCGGTAAACAATGGTGATCAGTGGACCAAGATTCCGGTCAATGCGGATACTTACACCTATTCAGACTTGTCTAAATCAACGCTGTATCGGGTTACTATAAAGAGTGGTGCCTGTGATGCCGTAACATCCAATCAGGTGGCTGTTCAAATTGCTCAGGCAACGGATCCGGGCAGCCTTACCACAGATGAAACGGAGGTTTGTCAGCTCTCGAATTTTGGAAACATCGTTGCTCAGAATGTAGTGGGCAGCATTGTTTCATGGCAATCCAAAACACCGTTTGGGAACTGGAAGGATGTAGCCAATACATCGGCCCAACATACCTTTTATAACCTCTCAGAGGAAACATCGTTCCGCATCATTGCGAAGAATGAGTTCTGCGGAGCCGACACCTCAAAGCCATTGGTGATTCAGGTAACTAAGCCTTCCAGTGGTGGCACTATTTCTGGGAAAGATCGATTGTGTTCAGCATCCGAAGACATTACCATTACCCTCCAAAATCAACGAGGGGCTATTCAACGATGGGAAGAATCCGTTGATGGTGCTAACTGGATTGAAAAGACGGGAACATCATCTTCCCTGTTACTCAGCAAACCAACGTCTTCCAGACAGTATCGCGCTGTCGTTAAAAATGGGGTCTGTCCTTCAATCAATAGCTCAACCTTCCTGCTTACCGTGGATGAACCAACGGTTGGCGGTGTGGTGACCGGCGGTAAGGAGGTGTGTTCCGGTAATAACGCTGGTGTGCTGCAGATCAAAGGAGCAGTGGGTACGGTGGATCATTGGGAGTCCAGTGAAAATGGAATTGACTGGGATACTCTATTGAATACCAACCGTCAAATGGACTATGAAAACGTGCTGACATCTACTCAATATCGAGCCGTAGTAAAAAATGGCGTTTGCGCATCAGAAGCTTCACTGGAGGCCGCACTGATGGTGAATCCGGTTCCGGTGGTTGCCATTTCGTATGACAACCTCTGCGACGGAGATATCATCGACTTTAAACAAAATGCCAGCATTTCTGCCGGTTACCTGACTGGATATCAGTGGTTGTTCTCAGATGGGTTTACATCAACACAGGATCAATTTTCGAAATCATTCCAGTTGCCTGGTAAGTATGAGGTGTCCTTGAAAGTTATCTCGGATAAGGGTTGTTATTCGGAGTATAACGAAGAATTGGTGGTGGGAGAGAAGCCATCTGCCTATTTTACCATAACCGGTGGATTAACATCAGAAACCGCCTGTTTAAACGCCGACCTGACGTTAAATAACCTGACCCAACATACGGATCTTGCCGGATTAAATATGAACTGGGATCTGGGTAATGGCGCCACTAACCAGGCATTCACTCCGGTAATCCGATATACGGAGCCGGGTACCTACACCATTACCCTAACAGCTTCTTCACGAACCGGATGTGAAGATGTATACGAATCATCTGTCACCGTGTTCAAGGCAAATCCAACCATTGCTGGGAATGATGTAGTGGTTAGCAAAGGAATTGGATACCAATTGGATGCCAGAGGTTCTGTTTCCTATCAATGGAGTCCGGCTGAATTCCTGAACGATGCTACCATCTCCAACCCGGTTGCACGCATTAGCGAAACCACCACCTTTACCGTAACGGGTACGGATTATTATGGTTGTATCACCTCCGATGAGATTACCTTAACCGTTAAGGATGACTACCGCGTGATACCGAATAACGTCATCACGCCGGATGGAAATGGAGATAACGATGTGTGGGTGATTGAGAATTTGGAGACCTACCCCCAGAATAAGGTTCAGGTTTTTGACCGATGGGGACGATTGGTATTTGAAACCGAAGGCTATCAGAATAACTGGGGAGCAACCGATGAAAAAGGTCGGTTGTTGATGGACGGAACCTATTACTACGTCCTGGAATTCCCGGAAGTGAAGGAAGTTATGAAGGGAGCTATCACAGTGATCAAAAACCGCTAATCCACACAATCAGAACAACATGAAGATTTCGAATCATATGAAGAGCATGTTTAAACGAGCTATCGCCATGAGCCTGGCGATGTGGGCCACACAAAACGTTTGCGCCCAACAAACACCATTGCTGAATCATTATTATGTGAATGGATTTCTGACCAATCCGGCAATGGCCGGGGAATACGGAACCAATCTCTATTTGTTAAACAGAAGTCAGTGGGTGGATGTAAACGGGGCACCGCAAACCCTGGTTGCAACCCTGGATGGTATGGTTGGCCAATCCAAGCTGGGCTATGGTTTAACCATGATGAATGATGTGGTAAACATTGTGGGTCAGTCGGCTATCTACGGCACGTACGCCTATAAACTGGAATTGTGGAAGGATGTGCGTTTGTCCTTTGGATTGTCGATAGGATTTGAACAAAACCGACTCCTTTTTGATCGCATTCAAGCCACCAATCCCGTGGAGGTTACCTTGATTAACAACATCGAAGATCAAGGGAATTTTGATGCAAATTATGGATCGGTTGTTACCTGGAAAAATCTTCGACTTGGATTTGCAGCCTATCAGTTGCTGGCCAATCGAAACACCTTTCGGGACGAATTGAATAACACCGATTACGTGTATGCTTTCAATCGTCATTATATGGTGCAGGCGGCATATCGACTTGAACTGGAAAAAGACAAAATCAGCCTTGATCCATATATCCAGTCGCGATTGGCGTATGGTGTAAAACCTCAATTCGACATGAATGTGATGCTGAACTTCGCCGATCAGGCGTGGATAGGTGGAGGTTATCGAACCAATTATGGTGGTAATATCATGGCTGGTGGTGTTTTAGGCAAGCATTTGGTGGGTAGCTATTCCTACGGACGAAGTGTGGGGCCTATCGAACGATTGAGTGCCAATTCCCATGAATTCATGCTGGGTTATAAGTTTAACGGCATCATGAACCGAAAGGATAGTGATAACGATGGTGTCATTGACGCGTTGGATCAGCAGCCAGATACACCGGAAGGATGCGAAGTGAATGAAGTGGGGGTGGCCAAAGATGGCGATCGGGATGGTGTTCCGGATTGCCATGATTTGGAACTGAATACACCTCCGGGTTCACCTGTAGATGAAAAAGGGGTGGCTTTGGATCAGGACGGAGACGGCGTGCCGGATCTGTACGACCGTGAACTCAATACACCTAAGGGATGCCCGGTGGATAAAATGGGTGTTTCATTGGATACCGATTTTGATGGGGTGCCTGACTGCACCGATAAGCAAATCAAAACGCCTATTGGCGCCCCGGTTGATGCCGATGGTGTGGCCATTGATACCGACGAGGATCAGGTTCCGGATTTTTATGACCTTGAACCCGAAACACCTCATGCCGATCACGTTGGTCAGAATGGGGTTACGGCAAAGAATTGCATCGTTGACAAACACGGTGTGGCAAAAGATACCGATGGCGATGGAGTAACCGATTGTGTGGATCGCGAGTTGGAAACTGTTCGGGGTGCCCTGGTCGATAAATTTGGAGTGGCCATTGATACCGATGGCGATGGCGTGCCTGATGGCATTGATGCTGAGGTGAACTCACCCAAAGGGGCTAAGGTTGATACCTGGGGTAGAAGCCTGCCCGATGGAAGTACGGCAGACGATGATCACGACGGCGTTCCAAATTCCGTAGACCTGGAACCAAACACCGCACCAAATGCGAAGGTGGATCAATTCGGACGTGCCATCAAACCAACCAATCCCATTACAGCCAATAAGTTGGAAATCAAGGACATGGTGGATAACGATGCCGAGTGGGATTACTACATGATTGTTGGTGTGTTCAAAATGAAAAGCAACGTAAAAGGGTATCAGGAAAAGCTGTTGAAGAAATACGGAGAGCATACCAAGGTGCTGGTAACTCCGGCAGGATACTATTACGTGTGGACCAAGGTGGTTACCACCCGGGAAGAAGCATACAAGGAAGCAGACCGCCTCAAGGGTAAAAACATTGAGGACTTCATCGTGGGCAACCCCTGGTTGTGGCGCGAACCCAAAACGAAATAGAGCGTACTAAGCTTACTCATTAAAACACAATCAAGACGACTTCGGTCGTCTTTTTTGTTGAATGGGGATGGGGGAAGGGGGATGAGGGATGAGGGCCTTCAGAATTAGGTTTGTTCAATTCTGACTTTGATTTTTTTGATGAGTGTCAGAATCATCTTTCTGATTCTAATAACGGCATCTTGCAGCTGATGCTTTCGTTTTAGGATGTTTTGACGCCCGGCAATGATGAGTTGTGTTTCCAGTTCGGACAGTGATCCAAGAGAGTAAAACAAGAATTTAACAAACTCCTTATCGCTTTGACGTGCAGCTCCTTCGGCAATGTTTGACGGAATGGATACAACGGTTCGCTTCAACTCCTTTCCAATGGTTATTCGATCGTCCAGCTCAAACAGGTTTACTTCGTCGTAAATCATCAAGGTAAGTTCTATGCTCTCTTTCCAAATGGATAGGTCTTTGTGTGTTTTCATGATGTGCTCAAATCTCCGGGAGAAGGCGTTACCAGGCACAATGCGCAACGGTCAAAAGCACCCAACGTTTGTGGATTATCTCCAAACGCATGTTTATCCAGTTAAGGAATAGTTTACGTCCTCATCCCTCATTCCTCATTCCCGATTCCCCATCCCAGATTCCCCATTCCGCATCCCAATCAAATCTCCAAGTGAGTTGATGATGCAACAAATTAGCCATTGGAAATATTACCCTTGATTTACCCATGTAAGATGTAAATCAATGAAATTTGATTCATGAGAAGTCTGTTGATTACGTTAATATCCCTCTCATTCATAGCATGTTCTTGTTGTGGCTATTTTATGTCGTGTGACTGTGAGGATGATTGCCACGATACCATGGTTTTTGTCTTTAATACCAGCGGTGATTCATCCAGTTTCCTAAATTCACGTTTAGAAGAATTTCAGTTGATTAAGTTAAAGAAAGGCACCATGAATGGGTTGGATACCATTCAATCCATTTCCAGCACACCAGGCGCAATACATGATAGAATACTAATTGGAGCGGATACCACCATGGCAACTTTTTGTACCACATTTAAAGCAGGCATAGTATTAAGCAATGAGTTGGTTACAGATGGAGATTATACGGATTTTGATTACCTCATTTTGGTGGATAGTCTATCGCAATTTCATCTAACTGATTTACAAGAATCAGGGGAATTTGGTGGAGGAAGATGTTGCAGTTGTTATACACAGAACCATAGCTCTGTTCGAATAAATGGAAATGTCCATTCGTTTATTGACGAAGGGCCGGCGGTACTGAACACGGAATAGGAACCGCACATTTTTCAAGTTTTAACATTCCCCATCTCCGATTCCCCATTCCCCATCCCTCATCCCCGATTCCTCATCCCAAAATCCTATCTTTGCGCCAACTACAAAATCATGGCATTCGATATCGATCTAATCAAGGAAATTTATGCCCGCATGCCCGAAAGAATTGCGGCCGCACGAACAGTTTTAAACAAACCTCTCACCCTTACAGAAAAGATACTTTACGCTCATTTATGGGAAGGGAATGCTGGTGAGGCGTATGGTCGTGGGAAGTCGTATGTAGATTTTGCTCCGGATCGAATTGCCTGTCAGGATGCTACCGCTCAGATGGCCTTGCTGCAGTTCATGCAGGCTGGGAAATCCAAGGTGGCAGTGCCTACAACCGTACACTGTGATCACCTCATTCAGGCCAAAATTGGTGCAACGGAAGATTTGCAGGAAGCACTCAACAAGAGCAACGAAGTATTTAAGTTTTTGGAATCGGTTTCCAACAAATACGGAATAGGGTTCTGGAAGCCAGGTGCTGGTATTATTCACCAGGTGGTGTTGGAAAACTATGCTTTTCCAGGTGGAATGATGATTGGTACGGATTCACATACCGTAAATGCCGGTGGATTGGGAATGGTGGCTATTGGGGTTGGCGGAGCCGATGCCGTAGACGTCATGGCCGGAATGCCGTGGGAACTCAAATTCCCCAAATTGATTGGTGTTAAACTAACCGGGAAACTCAGCGGTTGGACGGCACCAAAAGATGTGATTTTGAAAGTGGCTGGTATCCTCACCGTGAAAGGCGGAACAGGCTGCATTCTGGAGTATTTTGGGGAAGGAGCCCAGTCGATGTCGTGCACGGGCAAAGGAACTATTTGTAATATGGGTGCCGAGATCGGGGCAACCACCTCAACCTTCGGGTACGACGATAGCATGGAACGTTATCTCCGCGCCACCGATCGTGCTGATGTGGCCGACGCTGCCAATACCATACGCGAACACCTTACCGGAGACGATGCGGTTTATGCCAATCCGGAGCAATACTTTGATCAGGTTATTGAAATCAACTTGTCGGAGTTGAAACCACACCTGAATGGTCCTTTTACACCTGATTTGGCCACACCAGTTGGAAAAGAACTGGGCGATAAAGCCCGGGCCAATGATTGGCCGATTAACGTGGAATGGGGATTGATTGGATCGTGTACCAACTCCTCCTACGAAGATCTTTCCCGAGCAGCCTCTATTGCCAAGCAGGCCGTTGATAAAGGATTGAAAACCAAGGCAGAGTTTGGAATCAATCCGGGCTCGGAACAAGTTCGATATACAGCGGAACGAGACGGTCTGCTCAAGATTTTTGAAGATCTCAATGCACGCATATTTACGAACGCTTGCGGACCATGCATCGGTCAGTGGGAACGGGCAGGAGCCGGAAAGCAAGAAAAGAATACGATTGTTCATTCGTTCAATCGAAACTTCAGCAAGCGAGCCGATGGAAACCCCAATACGCATGCCTTTGTAGGTTCTCCCGAGATGGTGGCCGCAGTGGCCATTGCCGGTCGATTGGATTTTAACCCGATGACCGATACCCTTATCAATGAAAAAGGTGAGGAGGTTCGATTGGAAGAACCAACCGGATTTGAATTGCCACCAAAGGGCTTTGATGTGAAGGATCGCGGATACCTGGCACCTAAGGAAGATGGTGCATCGGTTGAAGTGGTGGTGGATCCGGCTTCAAAACGACTTCAACTACTCGAGCCATTTGCTCCATGGGATGGAAAGGATATCAAAGGAGCCAAATTGTTAATCAAGGTCGCCGGAAAATGTACAACCGATCATATCTCTATGGCTGGTCCTTGGTTGACGTATCGGGGGCATCTGGATAATATCTCCAACAATATGCTCATTGGAGCGGTAAACTCATTTAACGGTAAAACGGATGAAATCCTGAATCCATTGACTGGTGGGTATGACAGTGTTCCAAAGGTTGCGCGAATGATCAAGGGAGCCGGTGAATACTCCATTGTAGTAGGGGAGGAAAACTATGGTGAGGGATCGTCCAGGGAGCATGCGGCCATGGAACCTCGTCATCTGGCTGTGCGGGCCGTTCTGGTGAAGTCATTTGCACGTATCCACGAAACGAATTTGAAGAAACAAGGCATGTTGGCATTAACCTTTGCCAATCCATCTGACTACGATTTGATTCGGGAGGACGATACCTTCGATCTGGAAGTAACCAACTTCAAACCCGGTCAGCCTTTGAATATCACCATTCATCATGCCGATGGATCATCTGATCAGATCAAGGCTAATCACACCTACAACCAATCACAGATCGAGTGGTTTGAGGCAGGCAGTGCATTGAATTTGATAAAGAAGCAGAATCAGTAGCATGTTAAAACCTCAACGTTCAACGTGAGCGTTTTTTGAGATTTGGGTTTCCTCATGAATCATCCCGAACCCTACCTACACTGGGTTTCGGTAGGCAAGCCCGAATTCCGAATCCGTATTCCGTACTGGGGTATGTGGTCGTGTATCAATTTTTCTAAGTTCTAAATAGGAATTTCTTATAGAACCTGTTGGAAGGTTAGTGGTTTATCCAAATACATGTATATACATGTAAATAAAAATGAAAACCATTTATCATCCTGCAAGCTCACGAGGCACCAGTCGGTTTGGCTGGCTGGATTCCCGACACACCTTCAGTTTTGGCGAGTACTTTAATCCGGAACGCATTCAATTCGGTGCGTTGCGTGTACTGAACGATGATCGGGTGGCACCGGGTATGGGCTTTGGTCAGCACCCTCACCGGGACATGGAAATTATCTCCATTCCATTGGAGGGTTCGTTGAAACATCGCGACAGTATGGGCAATGAACACACCATCACCGCGGGCGAGGTGCAACTCATGAGCGCCGGAACGGGTATTGAACATGCTGAAATCAACGGTAGCTCGCACCAACCTGTCCACTTCCTTCAAATCTGGATCCTGCCAACCAGGAAGGGGGTGACCCCTCGGTATCAACAGTTTGATTTGGACGGGCTGATTAACGACAATCAACTAACCACCTTCATTTCACCAGATGCGGAATCCAACGGGGGATGGCTTTATCAACAAGCCTGGTTCTCCATGGGACGATTTACGAAGGAAACAACCGAGCACTTTCATTTAAACCGTACAGCCAATGGCGTGTATTACTTCCTGATATCCGGTGAGGCTCAGATCAATCAGCAAGAACTGCTACCCGGCGATGGATTTGGTGTATCCGATGTTCCGGAGGGTGGAATAGAAGTTATCAGCCAAGCCAATACCCAACTTTTGGCCATAGAGGTTCCCCTTAACAACTAGTAAACAATACCAACATGAATACAACATCAGCAACCGCAACCACTACTGTTTGGGCTATTGATCCCACACACAGTGAAATTTCGTTTAAGGTAAAACACATGATGATCTCAACCGTTCGGGGTCACTTTGACACCTTCAGTGCCACGCTTGAATCAGAAGATGAAACGTTTGACCACGTGAAAGCCGAAGTGGTTATTCAGACCGATTCCATCAACACCAAAAATCCGGATCGGGATGGTCACCTTAAATCGGACGACTTCTTTAACGCTGAAGCCTTTCCGGAAATTCGGTTTGAGTCTACTCATTTCACCGGAACAGAGCTGACCGGAAAGCTAACCATTCGCGATGTGACCAAGGAGATTACCCTCAGCGTAACGAACAACGGCGTAGCAGTAGATCCGTATGGCCAAACCAAGGTAGGTTTTGAACTATCAGGTGAAATCAGTCGTAAGGAATTTGGTTTGAAGTGGAATGCCGTTACAGAAGCGGGAAGCATTGTGGTATCTGATCAGGTTCAACTGATCATTGATGCGCAGTTCATCCGCCAATAAAAGAGACTGAATTCAACAAAAGCCCTCTCTTCGGAGCAGGGCTTTTTTGTTTTACATCCACCAAAACGTATGTAAACACCAATCGTTCCCCAACCCTTGCGGTTTTTCGATCGTCATAGTCATGACGATCGTACGATAACTTGGAAATCGTCGTTTTAAATCCGACCTTACACCTGAATATGAAACAACTTGCATTCGCTGTCATTGGCCTCTTCTGTCTTTCTTCCACTTCAACAGCACAATCGTATTATTACTATTATTATCTGGGCAACCCATCACCGTCCATTGGATTAAAAACGGAGAGTATTCCCGGAACGATCAAAGAACAAAAGATCAAAGCACTTGAATTTAATTATTCCAAATCGCTGTCCGGAAAAACCAAAAAGTTGGGGAAAGATCGGTATGAGTTCAATGCTACGGGATATGTAACGGCTCTGACACATTACAACAAAAAAGGAGTAATTGATACCAGGGAAAACTATGTACTCAACAACAAGAATCACGTTACACAACGCACGGATACAGATAAAAACGGAGATACCATCAAGAGGTGGGTTCAGGTTTATGACGAATCCGATCACCGTATTGAATACGCTTACTACGATAAAAAAAACAACCTGAGGTATCAGAAAAAATGGTTGTATGAGGGGGATCAGGTCATGCGTCATGAAGTCCATAAAAAAGGCAAACTTTCCAAGTACTACCTGTACACCTATCATCCCAATGGAGATAAAGCTTCTACCCATCTCTACAATAGGAAGGGAAAGGAAAAATATGTTTGGGAATACGACTGCAAGCCCGAAGGAGTAGAAGTGAAAAAACATAAGGATACCTCCACCGTATGTGTTAACAAGCAATACGATGAAAACGGCACGCGAACCGAGGTTCAGCTCACCACGGATGAGAAAGGAAAGATGCGGAA
Source organism: Flavobacteriales bacterium (assembly GCA_020635355.1). Lineage (GTDB taxonomy): Bacteria > Bacteroidota > Bacteroidia > NS11-12g > UBA9320 > WGNA01. The sequence continues at coordinate 21,543 of JACJZW010000011.1, read as the reverse complement.
AGTGGTCCGAGTATATAACCGTCAGGAACGCCTGGTTTCCCAAGCCAACTATTCTGGTGTGAACGAGGAACTGAAGAATAAATTTACCTACACCTATGACAGTGATACCATTATGAGATCCGAACTGTACCAGTATTACGACAAAGGAATACTTCATCATCATTCGGAAACCCAATACAATGAAGATGGTCAAATCACCCTACAGCAATTCAAGTATTACCTCAAACGGAAAAAAGATTACCGTACAAACGTAACGGCCTATCAATTTGAAAACGGGTTGATGACACACAAACAATACCGTGGCTATAAGGATTGGGAATACAATCAACACGTTACCTACTTCAACTAATCTGGATATATGGCTCAATGCCCTCGGTGGTTCCGAACCGTATTCCTATCGTTTTTCTTCGTCTGGCAACTTTCTGATTCCGTTGCACAAACCAGTGAAGATGGTTACTGGGTGTACTTCCCCGAGCTTGGATTAGCACCGGAGCAGGCTCAGAAAATCCTTGAGGAATCCGGCATTCGATGGCTGTCGGAGGAAATGGGCGACAGTGTATTCGCAAAGGATGGATCGTTTAAAAAAGTCAAATTCCGGTCGTACACGGAATATTATTTTAATGAAAGCGGTCTGCCCGTTCTCATCAAAAAATTCGACCATCGCCGTAGGCTATTGCAAACCTCCACCTACCAGTTTTACCGGGATTCAATTCCTTTTAGACGTTATGATGTGAACCCCAAGGGAGATACGGTAAGTACCTGGGCAATTATCATCCGAAAAAATACGCTTGACGCCATGGATTACTTCAAGAAAAACCATCGCGGTAAAATCGTGGAACGGATGACCAGCTATGGTGACGGATCCTATCGGTTGCTCAAAAAACGATTCAGCTCCACGATATGGGAGACGGATACGTATCACAATGGCCAGAAGTGGATGTGCCGACAAACCTCGCCTTTTAATACCTTTACGAATAAGTACTATTCGTTGGAAGGGGAGGTGTCTCTTTGTACACCATTTAAAGAAACCATTGATGGTAGGTGTGATACCACGGGTAATTTCAAAGACACACTTCGCATTAATGATCAAACCTATTTGTACCTGGGATTCCGACACGATGGCAGCAAACTCAACCTGGAAGTGCTGGCCCAACCCAAAGGAGGAATTCAACCTAATCTCCGGGGTTTACATGGATATTCTTCGTCTCCTAACATCCAGGAAATACACCAGTATAATCCTTTGTCAGGATGGATGATGAACAGTCAGTACAACTACTTTTCCAACAACCACCTCGACAGTGTCACCGAATACCGCTACAGTAAGCCATTTGGTGTAGAAATTCACACCCGCTTTAATGCCCGTGGACAACTGGTTTTAACCGAAGAAAAGTTTTATCAGCACAAATCCGTCGGTGCTGTTACAAAAGAAGAGTGGTTGAGCTTGAATCTTCCGGTCATGACCTTGAATTATCAGGGCAAGCGATTCATTCAACGATTCTATGCGTCCAATGGACTGTTGACATCTGAAACCGACTATCAAAGTATCGTGCGAACCGTACATTACCGCACCATCACCTACCACCCGGAGAATTCCGGTAACTGAGCTATTTAGGCCACCTGGCTGTGAATACAGCACCGCCATCGGGGTCATTGTGTGCCTTGAATGAACCGCCCATATCTTTCATGAGTTCAGATAGGGTATACAAACCAATACCGGTTCCCTTGCGTCCATATCGATCGGTATCATGCCCAACGCCATAAAGATTGAATGATTGGTCCAATAATTTTTCCGGAAGCCCAGGGCCATTGTCCTGAACCGATAAGTGATACCATCCATCTTCTTCGTTCAGATGGATGTGAAGGTGAACATGTTCCTTATTTGAATACTTGATGGCGTTGGAAATCAAATTGATCAGCAGTTGATCCAGTGCCGATCGATTCACCCAAACCATGTTTACGGATCCGTCCACCTTCAACGTGCAGATCTTTTGATGGTCTAAAATGGAAACCAAGGTTTTACTGGTTTCGGATAGGTTTACCGGTTCCTTCATGCTCAACACCAGAGATCTGTTCCGATAAAGTTGCAACATGCCTTCAATCATGCCGTGCAACCGTCGGCCGGCCTGTTCAACCATTGTGAGCAATTCAAAATCTTCGGCATGTAACAGGTCCTTGGTGTTGGATTTTAACGCTTGGGTTAACCCAATGATCACATTCAACGGTGATTTTAAATCATGGGCAGCATTCTGAGAAAAGTGCTCCAACTTTGTATTGCGATCCTCGAGTTCCTGATACAAATCGGATAGTTGCTTGGTTTTTAGACGAAGCTCCATCAATTGCATCGTTTGTTTACCCAATAATTTTAAAGACTGTATTTGTTTTTGATTGAGTTCACGACGCTCATGATCAATCACACAAAGCGTCCCCAGGGCCTGGCCATCCTCGGTTACCAGTGGAATTCCGGCATAGAAGATTACTCTGGGTTCATCAGTTACCAACGGATTATCATGAAATCGTTCATCCAGACGCGCATCACAAACTTGAAACAGTTTATCGGGTTCGTTTATGGCATGGGCACAAAAGGCAAACTTTCTTGGTGTTTCCCGAACGTCTAATCCATGATGTGCCTTAAACCATTGCCGGTCCTTATCAATCAAGCTAATGAGTGAAATGGGCGTGTCGCATATTTGAGAAGCCAGTTGGGTGAGGGCATCATAATCCGACTCCTCAATGGTGTCGAGAATGTCGTACTGATCCAATGCCAGTATGCGATCAGACTCGGAAAAGGGGGTAATGGGAGACATCATACGCTAAGAATCCAATCAGGCTTTTGAGGACGCGCCAAGATCGTAGATCTCACGGATGTCTTTTAATTTCTGATCCAAATCCAGCTTGAGGTCAATCAACTGCCCGCTATGAATGTCAAACACCCATCCGTGAACCATCGGGTAGCCGCCGTCCAGGTAATGACGTTGTACCACCGCCGTTTTTAAGACATTGATGCACTGTTCTTCAACATTCAATTCAACGAGTCGTTTGTAACGAGCCTCCTCGTCGGTAATGGAATTAAGCTCATCCTTGTGTAATCGATAGACATCCCGAATATTCCGCAACCACGGGTTCAGAATGCCCAAATCAGCCGGTTGCATGGCGGCCTTTACGCCACCGCAGTAATAATGACCGCACACAACGATGTGCTTTACATGGAGATAGGCCACGGCGTATTCGATCACGCTCATGGTGTTTAAGTCCACATTGCTCACCACATTCGCGATATTCCGATGCACGAAAATATCTCCGGGTTCAGCTCCCATCATGTCCTCGGCCGTCACTCGGCTATCCGAGCATCCAATGTATAAAAAATCGGGATCCTGACCCTTTGAAAGATGTTCAAAGAACTCAGCATCGGTTGCCTTCTTCTCCTCGATCCATTTCTGATTGTTCTCGAAAATCCTGTTGTACTTCTCCATGTGTTCAATGATAGGTGATTTGGCAAACATACCGAATCTAATACTGTGGTTTGAATGGGATTCTTTTTTTCAACAAGTCGCCATCCTTCGTCCGCGCATATACGTTAACTTCCTCATTATCAAGCCCGTTCAATGGTTTTTAAATTGTTAAGGATGTTGCGGTAACAAACCGGCAGTTATTCCATAATCTGATGGTCATCTGCCACTAACCTGCCGGGATTCATTTTGCGCCAAACAAGAACCACAAATGAAACGAAGAGTAGTCGGTTTGATGGCCCTAGCGATTTCCGCTTTCAGCGCATCAGCCCAAATCAAATTTGACCCCAAGATTGATGTGAACTTCGAAACGGACACCATGATGTATCCCGGTGCCCCAATCGATCATCAAATCTTGTTTATCGGAGGATACGACAAGGTGAAAACAACGCCTACCTACGGCAATCCTGCCGGAGAAGAGGTGGCCAAAAGCTGGAATGACTTCATCGGTTTTACCCCGGATCCTACAGGTGAAAGCCTGGGATGGATTACGGTAAACCACGAAGAAGTGGTTTCCAACGACAAAATTGGTGATGGCGGTGGAATGACGGTTTTCCGAGTGAAACGCGATCCCAACACCGATTCCTTGTTCATTGTTGAACAAACGTTGAAGGATGGACGTCAAGGCAAATTCTTTAATGTCGATTTTGTGAACCACACCGGTGAAACGGGCATGAACTGCGGTGGTATCGTATCCCTCTACGATGGACGGATTTGGACGGCAGAAGAGTGGTTCCGATACAGCAACAGCGATATCGCCGATCGAGATACCAGCGATTTCATCATCGGACAAGGAACGGTAAAAGGCCAGTTGGCGCCAGCCGGTTTCCCAGGATTTAATGGTGAGCAAATCAAGAAATACCAGAACTACAACTACATGACGGAGGTTGATCCGCGCGAAGCGCAAGCCATTCGCAAGCAATACAATTGGGGTCGGCAAGACTTCGAAGGTGGTGTGGTGATGAAAGACAATACTACCGTATACACTGGCTCCGATGCCACGCCCGGTTTCTTTACCAAGTTCATTGCCGATACGCCCGGCGACTTCACCAAAGGAACCACTTATGTATATCGTCATGACGACCAAAACCTGCGACTAGGACACTGGTCTTCTCAACTGGAGATCTATCCGGAAATTTCGGCGTATGATGACGTAAACAAGCGGATCTATTCCACCGAATCCAATGGTGGAGGGGTGACGGTTTCCACGTTGACAGACGGTGTGGTGGAGAAAATTCACCTCATCGATCTCAGCGCAAATGGAGCGGCTCCAACTTCCGTTGCGGTGCACAACGGCATTCTCGCAGTAGCTCTTCCCAACGCCGATAAAACTCAAAACGGAACGGTACGATTCTACGATAAAGACTATACACTTCTTAAAACGGTAACCGTTGGGGCATTGCCAGACATGGTTACCTTCTCACATGACGGAAAATTTGTTCTGGTGGCCAATGAAGGCGAACCAAGTGACGATTACAAAACTGACCCGATTGGATCCGTTAGCGTGATTGATCTCAATGCCGGTGTTGCCAATGCAACGGTGGCCCATGCCACGTTTGACGGTGTAACCATTCCATCAAACGTTCGCGTTTTTGGTCGGTACGAAAACACCGCCACCGACTTATTCTTCTCGGAATACGCAGAGGGTTCTTCCAACAACAAGTACCTCGAAATCTATAACGGTACCGGAAGCGATGTATCCCTGGATAACTATGCGTTTCCAAATACCTCCAATGCTCCAAACAATGCTGGTGAATACGAATACTGGAATGCCTTCCCATCCGGCGACAAGATCAAAGCAGGTGAGACGTACATTATTGCTCATCCAAGCGCTGATGCCACCATTCTGGCTAAGGCCAACCACACCATGTCCTTTTTGAGTAATGGCGACGACGGATTTTGCCTCGTAAAAGGTGGAACCTGGAATGACGCCAACTCCAACAGCTCTATTGATGAAGGTGAAATGACCGGTTTCACTATTTTGGATTGCGTGGGTGACTGGCTGGGTGATCCAGGAAATGGCTGGGATGTTGCCGGAACTACGGAAGGCACCAAAGATCATACCCTCGTCCGAAAGGGGTCTTCTACCGGAAACAGCAACTGGACGGCTGCAGCCGGAACTAATCCGGAAAATTCAGAATGGGTGGTAAAGGACAATGAAGATTGGACCAACCTTGGACAGCACGACTTCCATGTGTACTCCACTCCAGAGCAGGATTTGGAACCGGAATATGTGGCCGTAAGCACCGATAACAAAACGGCCTACGTATCCCTCCAGGAAAACAATGCCATCGCCGTTGTTGACATTGCTACAGCTAAGGTTACCAAAATCATAGCCCTCGGATTCAAGGATCTCAGCCTTGCAAAATATGCTCTTGACGTATCGGATAAAGATGATTCCATCGGGAATCAGCGAAACTTTGATCATCTATTTGGCATGTTTATGCCCGATGCCATTGCAATTGCCAATATTGGTGGGACGGATTACATCCTCACTGCTAACGAAGGCGATTCACGGGATTACGATGGGTACTCTGAAGAAGAACGCGTTAAAGACCTCAAACTCGACCCAACCGTCTTCCCCAATGCGTCAACACTTCAGAAGGATGCAAACCTCGGCCGACTCAAAACTACTTCGTCTATGGGCGATACCGATGGAGACGGCGACTACGATGAGATCTACGCGTATGGCGGACGTTCATTCACCATTTGGGATACCGATGGCAACATGATCTTCGATAGTGAAAATCAGTTCGAACGTATTTTGGCAGATCAGTTCCCAGGAAACTATCCGGATGGCCGGGACGACGACAAAGGTGCGGAGCCCGAATCCGTAACCGTGGGAAAAATCGGATCCAAGGTGTTTGCCTTCATCGGTTTGGAACGTGCTGCTGGTGTGATGGTTTATGACATCACTGATCCGGCAAACAGCCAATTTGTTCAGTACTACAACAAGAATGGGAACGATCAGTCTCCGGAAGGGTTAATCTTCGTTGACGGATCTAAGTCAAATGATGGCTATGCCTATCTGATCTCAACCAACGAAACGGTTGATGATTACCACGGATCTGTAAGTGCCTACCGGGTGAATGGCCTGGACGGCAAAAAATGGGTTGAGGTAAATAATACCGACATCGACAAAATGCTCAACTTCTACAGCGAGGCGGTGAATCTGGGTGCTACCATGTTCAACCGGTTGGAATGGGTGACCTACGACGAAAAAACCGGTGCGGTTTACTTCACTGAAACCGGACGTGATAATCCAGGAGGTTCTTGGAAAGATGATCATGCTCGTGGTGGCGTACACGCCAAGCACACAATGGATCGAGCTGCCGCACAAGGTACTACACCAGATGCAGCCGACTACTGGGACTACTATGGCCGTGTTTTGAAATTTGATCCAACCACTGAAGAGGTGACCGTACACATCGAAGGTGGACCACACTTCGCCACTTCACCAGAATTAAAAGACTACCCAGCCAACCACCTGTCCAATCCCGATGGTTTGCATGCCGTAACCATCAACGGTAACAGTTACCTGATTATACTGGAAGATTTGAACGGCTCTTCAGCCGGACGTGTTCCTGCTGGTGTAAGTAACCGCGCCTGTGAAATGTATCTGCTTGATTTGTCCATTGCTAAACCTACCACAGCTGATTTGGTACGAGTAGGTGTTGGGCCACTTGGATCGGAAGTAACTGGTGCCTGTGCTACGCCGGACGGTAAAACCATTTTTGTAAACTGCCAGCACCCAAGTACATCCAATCCATTCCCCTACAACTACTCGTTGACCGTTGCCATGAATGGATGGGATCTGGATAAATTGGGATCGGTTCACCGCATGAAACGACTCAATGAGCAGTTCGTATTCTCACCAAATCCAACAACCGGTGTGGTGACATTTGAAAAAACACAGGACGTAGCTGTTTACGATGTAAACGGCGTATTGGTTGAGGTTTTTGAAAAAGCCAATCAAATCAACTTGTCCAACTATGCCGGAGGTGTATACTTCCTGCGCAATGAAGAGGGAGCTACTAAGCGCCTCGTTTTGAATCGTTAACTCCAACATGTCATATTTTCTTCGCTTCGAAGGCCCCGAGAGATCGGGGCTTTCATGCGTTTAACCGTTTGAATTTTATGCGTTATTTTCTCATTATCTTCTCCCTGATTTGGGTGATTCTTCTAGCCGGTAAATCCGACAAGCCCGATCATCATTTCACCAACTCATTCAATTTGAAATGTGATACCATTTCCACCCAGTTGGAAGACATGATGCATTCAGCACCATCCTTGCCGCAGTACAGGGACCTCCGCCGACGTTTTAAGGAGGTGGAATTTCTCGTGGCGTTCATGGATCATGAGTTCTACAACAAGAAACTAAATGGGGCACCACTTCCCAAGTTGGAGCAGAATGTAACGGAACTCAAGGTGATTCAACCTTCCGGACTTCAGGTACTGGATGAGTTGATCGCTGATCCGGTTCGATCAACTGATGAGTGGCTATCCACCTTAAAAAAGTTTCAATCCAGCTGGAAGGAATTTCGGACCATCTATCGATATCAATCCATGCCAACCGACTTCATCGCACAAGCGGTGCAACTACAACTGATTCGGATTTATACCATGGGCATAACCGGATTTGATGCGCCGGGCACACTTTTGTCGATGTCGGATTGTGCCCATTCCTTTCAGGGCATGCGTGATTTGCTGGCTGAGTTGGATGAACCATTCAATGAAGCCTTGATCAATGAAATGGATTTGAATTACCAGCTTTTTGTCCATTCTTTGTTTGACACCTTTGATCGGTTGCGGTATTATACAGACTATTGGCAACTGCTCTATTCACATTGGGTGCAATACGTACAGCAAAATCAATGGTCCACCTGGGAATCGTCCGTCACCCCGGTTCCGGTGAATCCAAATGCTACGGATTTGTTTTCGGTTGATTTCTTCAATCGCCGGGCATTTCTGGATTTCGATCCCAATGAATACACCCAAACAACCATTAATTTGGGACGACAGCTCTTTTTTGATCCGGGATTGAGTTCAACAGGTACCATGAGTTGCGCCACCTGCCACAAACCTGAAAAGGGTTTTTCCGATGGCCTTCCTAAAAGCAAATCCCTATCTGGTGGACATCTGGATCGAAATGCTCCGGGGTTGATGAATTCCGTATTGGCGGGATCCTTCTTCTATGATCTAAGAGCCGAGCATCTTTCTCAGCAATTCGAACATGTGATTACCAACCAGGACGAATTTAACACCACCTTGCTGACAATCTTTTCGTATCTGGAAGGGGGAGACTATCGGGATAGATTTGTGTCGGCCTTCCCAAATCACGCGGCAAATCCGGTTAATCCGTATACCTTTAAAACAGCCTTGTCAGCCTACCTCCATTCTCTAACAGGTTACAACTCTCCGTTCGATCGGTTCATGCGTCATGAATCCGCCAAGTTGGATAAGGATGTGATAGCCGGATACAACCTCTTTATGGGTAAGGCAGCGTGCGCTACGTGCCATTTTCCACCTACATTTTCTGGGTTGTTGCCACCCTTGTTTGATGATTCGGAATCGGAAGTGTTGGGCGTCCCAAAAGATGAAAAATACACGGCTATTGACCCCGATATGGGGCGATACTCATTGTCGCGAATCAAGGAAGCTGTTGATTTTTATAAACATTCGTTTAAAACGGTATCGGTCCGGAATGTTTCCAAAACTGCGCCCTACATGCATAACGGCGTGTTTGACGATTTGAAGGATGTCGTCGAATTTTACAACAATGGTGGGGGACTGGGTCATCAATTGGATGTGCCGTATCAGACCTTGGCTGGAGATAGTCTTGACCTCAGCAAAAAGGAACAAAAGCAATTGATCCGATTCATGGAGGCACTGGAAGAACCGGAAATGCGGTAATTTAGTGCGGATGTCGTACAACAGTCTGATTGATTATTTCGAACGCTATGTTCAGTTCTCTGAGGAGGAATTACGTGAATTCACTTCCTTTCTGAGGCCCTGCTCGTATCAACGGGGCGAAATCATTCTTCGGGTTGGTGAAACGGAACGACATCTGAGATTTGTGGATGTGGGGGTGTGCCGGGAATTCGTTTTTAAGAATGATGACTCCTTCACCACCAACATTTGTTTGGGTCATGATTTCTGTTCATCCTACGCATCCTTTGTGTCGCAGATGCCTTCGCGAGTGGGAATCGAGGCCATCACCGAAGTTTCAGGTTGGGAGATGCGGTTCGAGGATCTGGAACATCTCTATGGCAAGAGCAAAGAAGGTGAGCGAATGGGAAGGCTGGCGGCCGAGCACAGCTACATTGCCGCGGAATCCAAGATGATTAATTTGGTTACGAAAACGGCTCTGGAGCGGTATCAGGAACTATTGGATACAGATCCGAAATTGTTGCAGAAGGTTCCTCAGAAATACATTGCTGAGTTTTTGGGAATGACACCTGAATCATTAAGTCGATTGAAACGGTCCGTTATCTAATTTCTTAACATAGATCAAGTCCAAAGTGCGATTCTCGCGGTTGTTTTGAACCAAATTTCCATGAAATGAAGCAATCGCTATTTTTTGTTTTCCTATTCTGTGGGCTGATCTCTGCCGATGCACAGGAACTTAAACAAACCATTCGGGGCACGGTAGTGGATGCCGTAACCCGAACGCCGCTTCCTGGTGCCACCATTGAAATCAAAAACACTGAATATGGATATGGAGGGATATCTGAAGCAGATGGCACGTGGTCCGTGGCCGAAGTGCGCGTTGGACGGTACAACATCGTTTGTAATTACATCGGCTATGAACCAGTCAATCTCTACCAGATTGAAGTCACCGCCACCAAAGAAGTGGTGCTCAATTTTGAGATGACGGAAGATCTGCAAACCATGAAGGCTGCTGTGGTGAATCTGAGGAAGGACAAGAGCAAAACCATCAACACGGATATTCAGGTTAGTGGTCGGACGTTTTCCATTGAAGAATCTCAACGGTATGCCGGTTCCCGTGGTGATGTGGCCCGGATGGCACAAAATTTTGCCGGAGTTCAAGGGGCCGACGATAGTCGGAACGACATCATTGTTCGAGGTAATTCACCCATGGGCGTGTTGTACCGATTGGATGGGATTGATATTCCCAATCCCAATCACTATTCCTCAGCCGGAACAACGGGAGGGCCGGTAAGTATGCTTAATAATAACGTTCTTCTGAATTCCGACTTCATCAGCGGCGCCTTTCCCGCAGAGTATGGGAATGCCAATGCGGCCGTATTTGATTTGAGGGTTCGCGAGGGAAACAACGAAAAGTATGAGTTTTTGGGGCAGATTGGTTTTTCGGGTTTTGAAGCGATGGCTGAGGGGCCTGTTAAAATTACTGAACGAAGCTCCTTTTTAGTGAATTACCGATACTCGGCTTTGGGCGCTTTGAGCGCGCTCGGAGTCAACTTTGGAACCGGCACCGCTATTCCGAAGTATCAGGATCTTACCTTCAAATTGCACATGCCCGACAAGCACGGTTATACGTCCATATTTGGTTTGGGTGGCCAAAGTGAAATCAAATTATTCCAAAGCGATGAGACGTCCCAAAACTTGTTTAGTGAAGGGCAGGAGGACTTGAATTATGCTACAAAAACGGGTGTGATCGGGTTAACCAGGTTCCAACAAATTGATGTAAAAACCAACCTCAAGTTGATTCTTTCTGGTGATGGATCACAAACTCGAACCCATTTGGACACCTTCTCATGGGTGAACGGCGAAGTGGCTGAATACGGTGGGAAGTACCGCGATGGATCGTCACAGGGGAAGCTGGCGGTCACGGCTGTAGTTACGCATAAGGTTGATGCCCGAACAACCATCTCAGGAGGGACCCGATTCTACCACTATCTGTTTAACCTGACTGATTCTGTGTATGTTCCTGCTTACAACAGATGGGTGATGCCCACCTCCTTTGATGGGTCAACCGGTTTGTCTCAAACCTTTGCCAATGTGAACTATCGGATCAATAGCAAGCTTCGGGTGAATGCCGGTATTAATTATGCCTACTTTGTCTATAACGGATCAAAGGCCTTGGAGCCGAGATTGAGTGTTTCCTGTCAGGTGAATAAGCGCTACAAAACGAGCCTCGGTTCCGGATTACACAGCCAGGTAGTTCCATTCCGGGTCTACTTTGAGGAAGTGGAGGAAGAGGATGGTTCCAAGGTGAAGGTAAACCAGGATGTGGGACTCATGCGGTCTGCTCACTTAGTATGGAGTAACGATGTGACCCTTGCTAAAAATACGCGTCTCAAAATCGAGGCGTACTACCAGCATTTATTCAACATTCCGGTAGATGCCGGTGATTGGCGATCCTATTCCATGCTGAATCAAGGGACCAATTTCGGGATTGAATTCACCGATAGTTTGGTGAATACCGGTACCGGAAGGAATTATGGCGTGGAGTTTACCCTGGAGCGATTCCTAAGCAAAGGATTCTATTTCCTGAATACGGTTTCCATCTATCGTTCGCTTTATACCGATGCAGACGGACAAGAACACTCAACGGCATTCGATGCCCGCTATGCGGCCAATCTTCTGGCCGGAAAGGAAATCTACTTCAAAGAGAAGAACACGAAGAAAGGGTATAAAAAGCCCAGCATGACCATCGATGTCAAAGGCATTTTAAACGGCGGCAAGCGTTACACGCCCATTGACGTTGATGCCAGCATGCGGGAAGGAAAAACAGTGTATACCAACAACATTTACGGCGGTCAGTATGCCGATTATATGCGACTGGATCTTCGGGTTGCCTTCAAGGTTCAAACCCGGAAATTGACGCAGGAGTGGGGCATCGACATTCAAAACACCACCAATCATCAAAACATTTTTACCCAACGATTTAATCCTTCAACCGGAACGGTGGACAAGGCATATCAAACGGGCATTCTCCCGATTGGAATTTATCGGGCTACCTTCTAAGCCCTAGCTTCCGGTGGCCTTCATTTCGTTCAGATCACCCATCTCATGTTGAACGGCTTGATGGTTCCCTAATAATTCGCGTGTAAATCCGATTACCCGGTCAACCACGCGTTGTGCGTTGTCCGGGTAGTTGATTTGCAGCCTGGATTTTTCCATGAGCCAATCGGCAATGGGGTGCAACTCGGCGTCCCCAAATCCGTTGATTACAGGTATGCCAAGTACTTTGAGCCCGGCGGCATTGCAATGCTGCTCATACTGACTCTTCATGGGAATTACCATCAATTTCTTACCCATGTAAAGGGCTTCGGCGGGCGTCTCAAACCCGGCTCCGCACAACACACCTTCAGACGAGGCCATGCTGTTTACAAACGCCTCGTTTTCGATGGGTTGGATGAAAACGTTATCTACCTGATAATGGGTGCGGGTGTGTTTGGAGAACACTTCCCACTTTAGGTCGCCAAAGTGCCGGAGCTGTCGGATAATTCGTTCGTCGCTGTATGCCGGAAGATAAACGGTATAGTGGCCGTTATTGGTAATGGGTTGTTGGCGAACGCGATTCCGGATGATGGGTGAGAAGGTTTGTTCATCATACGTATCAAAGTGAAAACCCAATGCATAATCACATGGTGCGTATCGTTTCAGAACCTGCTTTGCCAGGAAGCCACCGGACTTCGGTTTGGGTGCATTGGGGCCCAATACCGCCGATTGATGACTCAGTGAAATGCAGGGTATATTTTTTAGTTTAGCGGCCCAGGATGTAACGGGCTCAAAATCGTTGATCACCGCATCGTATTGCTCAATGGGGAAGTGGTTGATTTCGTGTAACAGACTAAAAATGCTGGTGCGTTGGAGGGTTGATACATAATTGATTCCTCCGGTTTTGCCGAAAATGAAACTCATGCCCTGACATCGGTGGTTCATCTCAAATGGGGCAACAATATCGGCCTGAATACCGCTAATCATGACATCGCAATCAACGCGTTTTTTAAATCGGGGGACGAGATCCAACGCCCGGCTGATATGACCGTTTCCGGTGCCTTGGATGGCATACAATACTTTCATGCTGGTTGGTCTTCTATAAATTGAAACTCCCGGAGCAACTGTTCAAACAGATCTTTTGGATGGGCAACTGCTCGGGTTAAATCGGTATCGGAGAGGTTTAATGGGTCAATGTTTCGGACGGTCTCATCCAACTGATAGTCATAGATGCTCCACTCTCCTTTATGGTATTCCAATGCTGTGAGGTTCTCCACCCAATCGCCTGAATTCAGGTAGGTGACATTCTGTTCACCCCGATGTTCAACCCGAATCTGAGGGTGATGGATGTGGCCGCATACCACATAGTCATACTGCTTGGTGAAGGCTATGTCAATGGCCGTGTTCTCGAAATCCGAGATGAATTTAACGGCGCTCTTAACCGAGTTTTTAATGCGTTTTGAAAGTGAAAACCGACGTCCCAGCAGCCGTTCACTGACCCAGTTCACCAAAGTGTTAATCACGATAAGCAGGTCATAGCCCAACCCGCCCAGTTTAGCCAACCACTTGGAGTAGCGCATGGTTACATCGAACACATCACCGTGGAAAAACCATGCTTTTTTGTCGTCCAGCTCCAAAACAACCTTATTCACGATGCGGAGAGACCCCATTTTAAGTCCCACAAACCGACGAAGCATCTCATCGTGATTCCCGGTAATGTAGTAGGTGGTGGTGCCGCGGGTAATTTGCTTGGCCAGCCATAGCAAAATTTGCATGTGACTTTTGGGGAAGTACCGCTTCGAGAACTGCCACATATCAATGATGTCACCGTTCAGGATGATGGTTTTCGGTTTTATGGTTCGCAGGTAATTCAGAAGTTCCTTTGGTCTGGAGCCGTAGGTGCCCAGATGGATGTCCGATAGTACCACCACGTCGACCTTTCGTTTTTTAGCCTTTTTCATCTTGTTGCAGCACACCTGGATTACGGGTATGCTGGGAACAAAGGACGATTCGCAGTATTACGGGTAAATGAATAAGAACTTACCGAAAGGTCACCCACGCACATTGTGAGTTGAACTGGACACTTTGTGCTTTAAGAGGCTGAAGGTCAGATGAAAAGAAGAGGTGACATTCGGATTTTGTGGTGGGTTTATCCACCAATACTCACAGGAGGTCCGCCAAATTTGGGCTTTTTAAGCGTAACGAGATCGATGATCAGTTTAACCCGGGCCAATTTTTCACGAAGTTGGGTTTTTAGACCAAATCGAAATCCAACATCCGGAGCATTGTACGCTACGGCGTTGATTCCGTTCATTCTAGCCAACACCAGGGCTCGTTCATTGTGAAAACGTTGAGAGATAATGGTGATGGATGTTTGACCAAAGATAACCTTGGAACGAACCACGGAATCCAGTGTACGGAAGCCGGCATAATCCAGATAAATGTGGTCTTCGGGAATTCCCATGCGAACAAGGTCCTTTTTCATGGTCGTAGGTTCATCGTAGTAAATGCTTCCGTTATCGCCACTTACCAGGATGTATTCTACCTTTCCGGATGTGTAGAGCTCAAAAGCGGCTTTCAGCCGGTTGCGGTAATAGCTGTTCACATGCCCTCCGGATCCGTATTTTGAAGTACCCAGGAGTAACCCAACCCGATTGGCTGGAAGGTGATCCAGTTGGTTGTAGGTGGCATCATACGCCTGGTTGCTAACCCAGGTATCGGCCAGCAACGTGATGCAGAACATCAACAGAAGGAAATCCGTGATGGATCGGAATGAGACCAATTGGAAACGGGGAATCTTCAATCTACGCACAAAGGATGAACGAAGTTATGGGTTAAATCGTGTTGGCACGTTCAGGGTAATGGTGGGTCCCAAAAAGAAGAGTCGATACAACCATCAACTACCGGGGTGATAGTTGGAAAAGAACGATGAGTATGCGATCAGTGGTGATTCAGCAAACCCAACGCTTCCGCTTCTTGCTCCAGGCACAAGGCCTGACAAATGAACGCAGCGGCCACGGGATCGTGAACCTTTCGCCCCTTAACAAAGCGCTTTGCTGAAAGCGGATCGATCTCTTCCTTTGCCGGAAGGTGATCAATTTCCGTGGGTGGAATCAGTCCACCGAGAACCAAATCAATGTGTTTTTCTTTTTCCATGTTGATGTCGGGATATCACACGCCTGAATAACCGGACAACATTCGGTTCAAACTCGAAGCAAATCATCCATTATGAGGAGGCCTTACTAGGTGTTTTTACCTATGCGGCATCACCAAAAAAGGTGATACATCGGCTAATTTAACGGTATTGTGCTCAGATTACCAAACAATTAAGCGTCAATTAAACGGAACGCGACCTTAGAGAAACTAAGGGTTGAATGATTCTTTGGACATAAAAATAGGATGGGAAGGCCAGGTTTTGTAACGGATGAAAAAGTTAACATAAAGATAATGAGGCTTTTGTACGGGTATTTGGCCCTCAGCGTTCAGCGCGGCTGTTCCGTTCTTTCATCCGTTGGGATAACTTTTAAAGGGATGGTGTAGCCGTTAGGAAATTTACCGAACGTCGGATGGAAGGAGAACCAATTGATCTGCTGCCAAATAGTTACGTAAAATCCTTCATATTTCATAGCTTTGTAAAATTCCGAAAGAGGCCATCGACGAGTAATTTATGACACTGAAAAACGAAGAGAAGGATAAGCGCAGTAGGTTATATCTGTTCATTATCATCATCGCATTGTTCCTGATCAATGGAGTTTTGATCTTCAACTTGATCAACAATGAGAAGAAATTAACCCAGGCAGAGGAGACCAATGAAGATCTCACAGAAGAAGTCACTAAACTGGAAAGCGATCTGGATCAGATGAGCTTACAGTTGGAAGACTATCAGGGGAAGAACCGCCAGCTGGACAGCATCATTGTTGAGCGCAACAAGGAGGTAGACAATAAAATCGCGCAGATCCGTGCCATGCTGCGGGACAAAAACATCTCAAAAGCTCAGGTGAAAAAACTTCAGGACGAAATTGCCCTGCTTCAAACCCGCATCAATTCCTATGAACATCAAATTGATTCATTGAGTAAGATGACGGAATTCCTTGAGGATGAGGTGTATGCAAGAGATCAGCAGATCAAGGATCAACAGCAGAAACAGGAAGAACTGTTTACGGAGTTGGCCGCGGCCAATGAAAAGGTGCGCATCGGTTCCATCTTAAAAGTGGACTTTATACAGGCAGCCGCCGTGAAGACCAAAGGTACCAATAAGGAAAAGGAGGTAAACCGACTTTCCAGAGCGGATAAAATTCGCGTATGGTTCCGATTGGCGAAGAACGATGTTGCCGAAAAGGGAACACGAACCGCCTACCTCAAAATTATCACCCCATCTAAGTCGCCTCTGCACAACGAGGAACGCGGATCGGGTCAGTTTACCTTCCAGGGTGAAGAGTCACTTTACACGGCTAAACAATCCTTCAACTTTCGAAACGAAGGTGAGGAGATTACCTTCTATTGGGATAAATCGCCGGCAATGATTCCTGGTGATTATGAAGCCTATATTTTCTGTGACGATGCCATCATTGGCAAGGCAGGATTTAATCTGAAGTAATAGCGAATGACAACGGGGCAAACCGTTTGGATCACGGGCGCAGGTTCCGGGATTGGGAAAGCCCTGTGTCTGACGTATGCGCGATCGGGTGCAACGATTATTTTGTCCGGTCGGAGGAAAGAAGTGCTGGACGTCGTGGCTACGGAATGCCGGGAGGTCGGTGCCACCTGTCATGTGATTCCGCTTGATCTGGCCAAACCCAATTCCATCGGATTTGCTGTAAAAGCGGCACGTTTGGAAGTGGATCGGGTAGATGTCCTGATCAACAATGGCGGTGTAAGTCAGCGTTCTTTGGTGATAGATACGCCCATAGAGGTGGATCGGCAAATTTTTGAAGTCAATTTTTTTGGAACCGTTGAACTCACCAAGGAAGTATTGCCCTGGATGATCGAAAAAGGAGGCGGGCAATTGGTTGTGATCTCCAGTATATCGGGAATTTTTGGATTTCCACTTCGGAGTGCCTACTCCGCCAGCAAGCACGCCGTTGCCGGTTTCTTTGAAACGTTGGGCTTAGAAAATCTGAAACATAATATTCTCACATCCGTGGTTTATCCGGGAAGAATTCGAACGGAAATTTCAAAGAGTGCGATTACGGCCGATGGAACGCCCAATAATGAAATGGATCGGGGCCTGGCAAAAGGGATGGATGTGATGAAATGCGCCCACCGTATTCATCGCGGAATCCAAAAAAAGAAACGTAAAATCCTGGTTGGAGGTACGGAAATGCTGCTGGTTTACATCTATCGATGGCTGCCGGCATTATTCTGGCGCATTGCTCCGAACATCAACCCGAAATAGAACAATAATCAACAAACAAATCAGCAAGACATAAGCTATGGCCCACATGATTAGCGGAATTCAGCAGATGGGAATCGGAATTCCCGATGTCCACCAGGCGTGGAAGTGGTATCGAAATCATCTAGGAATGGATGTACCCATTTTTGAAGAAGCAGCCACCGCTGGTTTGATGCTTCCGTATACCGGGGGGATGCCGCATGACCGACATGCCATTCTGGCGTTGAACATGCAAGGTGGAGGAGGATTTGAGATCTGGCAGTATACCAGCCGGACACCCCAACCGCCGTCGTTTGAGCCGTATTATGGTGATTTGGGCATTAACGTGTGCAAAATCAAAACACGAAACATCGATGAGGCCTTCAAATTTCTTCAGTCAAAGGGATGTGTGATCAGCCCTAAAATTGAGCAGAATAGTAATGGCCGACAGCACTTTTATCTTCGTGATCCATATGGAAACCTGTTTCAGGTAATCGAATTTGATACCTTCTTTCTTAAAAGCAAGGCAGTAACAGGCGGAGTATGCGGGGCTACCATCGGGGTATCGGACATTGATGCATCGTTGAAGTTATATCGGGATGTGTTGGGATATGATCAGATATTGTTTGATGAAACGGGCACCTTTGAAGACCTGGAAGGGATTAATCCGGAGAATTGCACGTATCGGCGGGTGGCACTGCGTCACAGCCGTGAGCGTTCGGGAGCATTCAGCAGATTGTTAGGGCCAACCGAAATTGAATTGGTTCAAAACAAATCCCGGGCCGGCAAGAAAATTTATGAAAACCGCTTTTGGGGAGATTTGGGCTTCATTCATTTGTGTTTTGATGTCACCGATATGAACGCATTGCAAGTGAATTGTGAAGCAGCGGGATTTCCATTTACCGTAGACAGTGCGAGTAGTTTTGATATGGGAGAAGCCGCCGGTCATTTTACCTACATTGAAGATGCCGATGGAACCCTGATTGAATTTGTGGAAACACATAAAATCCCCATCATGAAGAAGTTGGGTTGGTACTTGAACCTCAAGAAACGCAATGCCAGCAAAGCCCTGCCGAATTGGATGCTTGGAGCGCTTTCACTCAACCGTAAAAAAGACTAAAAATCGTGAGCGAAGGGGAATACAAGCCGGCTTCGCTTTGTCAATTAAGAGCCATACCCTTTAGAAGCATGTGTTCCAGACAAACCATTCTGGTTTTGATTTGCTTTTTTTGTGGCCCCAACGTATGAAGAAGAACATTTTTCACCACCTTTCCAAGCTGAGTATAGCTGTTCTCAGCATTGGAACCATAGTGATCAGCCTACATTCTGACGCTGATCAATTCGAAAACGAAGCGTACGAAGAAGGAGAACATCCTGGATACTACGAGCAGTTCTATCAGATGAAACAGAACGAGAACGGAGAGTATTCCCCCGGTTTATGGCGCACCTGGCGCAATCAAACCCGAAAGATGAATAAGGCGCAGTTCTTTAAGGAAGTTCGCGAAGTAGGACCAACCAACATTGGAGGACGGATTCGCTCCCTGGTGGTAGATTACGCAAACCCCAACCGCTTGTTAACAGGAGGCGTTTCGGGGGGAATGTGGGTGTCTGAAAGTGCCGGTGCCAATTGGGTGGCATTGGACGATGAAGCGGCAACACTTTCCATTACGGGAATTACGCAAAGCCCCTTTGATTATAATGTATTCTATTACTGTACCGGTGAGGGAAATAACGGCACCCATGTGAATTGGGATGGAGACGGCATCTTTAAATCCGTTGATGGTGGCAAAACCTTTTTTCAGTTGGATTCATCGCTTCAGTATCCCGGGTTTAATACCACGTGGGACATTGAACATTCACGAACCGATAGTAACACCTTCTATGTGGCCACAGCTGCCTTTGGCTTGTGGCGTTCACAGGATGGTGGGATCACCTATGAGCAAATTTTTAAATCCGGGACAGATATTGATGATGTGGACGCTCTGGAGGATGGCACCGTGTACTTTTCCAAGCAGAGTAAAGGCATTTATTCCTTTAAGGAAACATCTGGTACACCGGTCATTACGGAGTTGAATGCAACAGGACTCCCCACTTCCGGTATCGGACGCATCATGGTAGAACCATGTAGAAGTCAGCCCAACGCGGTGTATGCAGCGTTCGCAGGTTCTGATCGGGAAAGTCTGGAAGGGGTCTATAAATCAACCGATACGGCTAAAACCTTTACCCGTTTATCCAATCGATCTCAAACCAGTTACAATCAGATCTGGCACAACTTTGTACTCGCCGTGGATCCGGCGGATGCTGATTTTGTGGTGTTAGCCGGCGTAACCGCAGAATACTCCACCAACGGAGGATCAACCTGGCGATCACTCCTGAATACGCATTCAGATTATCACGATATGACCTTTGTACCGGGAACGAGTGATTTCTATTCGGTTTCCGATGGCGGGGTATACAAGTACAATAAATCAACGGCCCGAACAACGGCCATTAACTGCAACACCAATCTCAATGTAACCCAGTTTTACGCCGGATTTTATTTTCCGGATGGCGATGAGATGATTGTTGGTGCGCAGGATAACTGGAC
Organism: Flavobacteriales bacterium; assembly: GCA_020635355.1. Classification (GTDB taxonomy): domain Bacteria; phylum Bacteroidota; class Bacteroidia; order NS11-12g; family UBA9320; genus WGNA01. The sequence continues at coordinate 1,151 of JACJZW010000011.1, read as the reverse complement.
CACGATGAATACCACCGGAGGATCAACCTTCACACAGGTGCTGAGCGGTGATGGTATGTGGAATGGGGTGTCATCCGACGGGAACATCGTTTATGGTTCCTCACAAAATGGAAACATTCGGCGCTCTGCCAACGGAAGTTCGTGGTTTAATTGTTATACCCCTTTGTCTACACGAGTAGGACATACCGACTTCTGGTTTGCTAACCCGTTTGAACTCAATCCCATTAACGGCCAGAATATATTCTTTCCAACCAAGAATGTGGTGGCTCGCTCATCCAATATGGGATCGTCCTGGACCGTGGTTACCAACGCCATTCCGGGCAATATCTTCAATGTGGGAGTGACGCCGGAAAATGACCCAACCTTGTTTTTTGGTGGACAAAGCGGCTTGCTCTATCGGGTGAACAATGCCAATTCGGCTGTTCCTGGGGATGAATTTAAGATGTTTACCCTTTCTCCTGTTCAGGCTAAGGGCGGATTCATTGGTCAGATCAAAGTGGATCCAAATGATTATACCACCATTTACACACCTTACAGCAATGCGAGTTCCCTTCCGCGTTTGTGGAAGATACTCAAAGCCGATTCGGATGAACCGGAATGGGTGGATATCAGTGGCAACCTTCCAACCAGCCTTCCGGTAAACTGGATAGAAGTAGATCCTTTGAACAGCAATCACCTCATGATTGCGACGGATTATGGGTTGTACATTTCGATCAACGGAGGAAAATGGTGGGAGAAGGAAACACGTATTCCCAATGTATATGTAACCATGCTCCGACTTCGACCAACTGATCGACGGTTGTTTGTTTACACTTTTGGAAGAGGGGCGTGGGTAGCCGACCTGGATGATGATATTTTCTCATCGGCACAGCAGAAAGCAACGCTGGCAGTGAGATTGTACCCTAATCCGGCGATGGACATTGTGACGATAGAAGGTCAAGTATCCGGTGACTATGAACTGATCAATCTATCCGGTAAATCTATTCAGTCCGGAACCATGATTAACGGTTCATTGAATGTTTCCAACCTGGCCAATGGTACCTACATCCTCCGGTTGAACGATGCAAACGGAGCGAATAAATCTGCTAAGCTGATTGTACAGCACTAAGATTTTCTGATAATTACCGCTCAGGCAGAAGCTTCTTCCTCGT
>JACJZW010000010.1 GCA_020635355.1 Flavobacteriales bacterium | reverse complement strand
CGGTTTAAATTTAATGAAGCCGTTTCCTTTTTTATTACCTGTGACGATCAGGAAGAGGTTGATCATTTTTGGAATAATCTGACAGCCAACGGGGGAGAGGAGAGTATGTGCGGCTGGTGCCGGGATCGGTTTGGGTTGTGGTGGCAAGTGGTTCCACAGCGGTTTATTGATCTCATGCAATCCGGTGAACCGGATCGCGTGAAGCGCGTGACAGACGCCATGCTGAAAATGAAAAAGATGGTGATTGCCGATTTGGAAGCAGCACATAATGGGTAAGCTCATGGGAGATTCACAGTTAGATACCAACACAGCTTTTGAGGACGGACTGGAAAAGTCGCAGTCGGTTTTAAAAGCCATTCTCGCCTCCTATAAGTACCGTCATTACGGTATCGGTTGGATTAATAAGCGGCGGTTGCGCCGAATAATAGAGGGTTTTGAGTCGATGCTGACGCTGGACCCAACACATGAGGAAGCCTTATTTGGCTTGGGCAAGACATGGCAATTGCTGGATCAGCACGAAAAATCCATGACGCACTTCGCCCAATTAACAAAGACGTATCCAGACAATGCCCTGTATTGGTATGAACTGGCCTGCGAAGCGGTTGAACTGGGCAACTGGACGGTGGGAATTGACTGTGCAGACAAGTCCCTTGAACGAGCACAGAATGATTTGCCGCTGTTGCAGGGATATGCCGGCCTGATGATTGTGACCGAACAGGATACAAAAGCGCGTCAGGTGGTGACCCGGTTATTGGAAATGGACGGGTCGAACAAACATTCGCAATCTTTGTATACCATGTTGGATCGCTTGCAATCGGATGAAATCTACCGACCGGACATGTTTGAAATGCGAAATGCGTGGCGGGTGGCGAACTATTTGTCCGATGAGGCGCGTTACCGGTTGGACATGGGAGGTTCGTAACGAATAACGAATAACGAATAAGGAATAGCGGATCCCGAATCCAACCTTCATTACATTACGGTTGGCAAGCCCGAATCCAAAATGCGTTTAACACTCCTCATATCCTTTCTGATGGCGACCATCCAGGTCCAATCCCAGGGATATCCGTTTTACAACAATCATTACGACCTGTTGGATTCCATTAAAATGGGGTCGCCTTATCAGATTTCGGAAGGGGATACGATTAATCGCATTGATCGGTATGGTCGGATGCAGGGAGTGTGGCGGGTGCGGTATTGGAATGGCCGACAGTGGGAGGCGCATTTTGTCAATGATACCGCTCATGGCGCGTTCAGGCTTTTGACCACCTACGACAAAGAAATTATAACCGGTAATTTCAACCGTGGAGATCGCGATGGACTGTGGGTGATGAACGTCCCTTTTTCGAAATCAGATTCCTTATTTTACCGGAATCGGCGGCATTTAGATACCATCTATAATCACCTTCAATCCCGGTTAATTGCCTTCAGTGGAATGGTCCGGGAAGACCAGAAAAATTACCTGTTTGATTTACCTAAATCCATCCATAACTATCGGTTGGATAGTGTTTGTAGAAAGGAATTGGATTTGATCATAGACGTGCTTCGTTTAAAACCAGAATTAACGGTTACTCTATCGGCGTACTCGGGAATTGATCGCGCCAATCCGGTGTGGTCCAGCACCATACAGGCAGAGTCGGTATTAGAAAAACTCAAGAATTACCTGATCTCCAAGGGAATTGACTCACTTCGGATTCAAACCATCAACAACGAAGATGCGCATTTCGATTACCTCATCGAACAGAATTATGTGGAATGGTGGTGGAACAATCGGGTGGAGGTGACGTTTGAGTAAATCATTGATTTGGGCGAACCAAAGTTCTGTAGGTTCATCTGGTAGGTTATCGCCGTTCTTTTTCTCCTGGTAGAATAGAGGATTGGAAAACTAGTGGAATAGGGTAAATACATACACGATAGACCATCAGTCCTTGATCAAGCCCTTATACTCAATCCCTCAACTTCATAATCAATTCTTCACTCAAATTGTCGATGCCTGAAATAGATTGACCGTTTTAGAGATTGAAAATCGACTAAAATGAGCAAATACAGTAAACAATTTAGGATGACCACTGAGGAGCGACAACGTCGGACGTTCAGTGAAGAGTTAAAGCGAAAACTGGTCAGGGAGATTCAGGAAAAGCGCACGACGATTTCCCAGGTATGCAGAGCACACGAGGTTACTGATAAATCGGTATATCGCTGGATTGAGCTATATTCACAAAAGGCAAAACCGACAAGAACAATTGTGGAATCAAAGAGTGATACATCCAAAATACTTGCCCTTCAAAAGCGGATCGCAGAGCTTGAGCGACTGGTTGGTCAAAAACAGATCATGATCGACTTCAAAGACAAAATGATTGATTTAGCTGAAGAGGCTTATCAGGTTGATATCAAAAAAAAATTTGGGACCGAACCATGATCTACTTCTGGCAAAACCGTCATGAGTTGAACTGCAGTCTCAATATGCTTTATCGAACCATGGGTACAAGTAAGCAGAACTTTCATCAGTGCTTACAACGAAGCAAACGTCAGCAGGAGGAGATTTTTCTTTTGGTAGATCTGATCAAGCAGATTCGTAAGGATCATCCAACGATGAACAGCCGGGCCATGTATTACAAGATTAATCCGGTGTTTGTGGGCAGAGACAAGTTCGAGTCCATTTGCCGGGAGTGCGGCTTCCAGGTTGAGCGAAGGCGTAATTACCGAAGGACTACGGATAGTTCGGGTGTGATCCGTTTTGCTAATCTGTTGACCAATAGAACCATCACGGCTGTGGATCAGGTATGGAGCAGTGACATCACCTACTTCGAGGTAGAAGGTATCTTTTACTACATCACCTTCATCATTGACAACTACTCCAGAAGGATCGTGGGGCATCATACCTCGGCCAGATTAAAGACTGAACATACTTCATTGCGTGCACTTAAAATGGCTATCAAGACCCGAAGGGGTATTATACCTGCGGGGCTGGTGTTCCATTCAGACGGGGGCGGTCAATATTATGACGACAAATTTTTAGAACTTACTCAGCGCTATGCCATGGCTAATAGTATGTGTGAAGCTGCGTGGGAAAACGGTAAAGCCGAACGAATCAATGGCGTAATAAAGAACAACTACCTGATCCACTGGAGCATAAAAACACCAAAGGATCTCATGTTAAAAGTTGACCGTGCGGTGCAATTGTATAACCAGGAAAAGCCACACAGTAGGTTGGGATATTTAACACCGGTGGAATATGAAAAAAAGGTTCGTACCTTAGCCAAAGGAAATCCTTCTAACACTGAGTTATCATATCCAAACAAGGTGTTAAGGTAAGTATGAAAACGGTCAACGTTATTTAGGCATACACAAATCTCCGTACTTCGTCCTCCGTAATCCGTACTCATTATGTCAAAACCATCCATTACCGTTGAAGTATCCGTTAACCAGCCCATATCACGGGTTTGGGAATGCTGGACCAATCCAACACATATTGTCAACTGGAATTTTGCCGCCGATACATGGTGTTGTCCTTCGGCTGAGAATGATCTCCAACCCGGGGGACGATTTTCCTGGCGCATGGAAGCCAAGGATGGCAGCATGGGCTTTGATTACTGTGGCACCTATGAATCGATTGATCAGTATGAACGGATCGATAAAGTGCTGGACGATGATCGGAAAGTCACTATCACATTTGAGGAGCAAGGCGATGCAACACACGTAACGGAAACATTTGACATTGAGGATGTGAACTCCGCTGATCTGCAGCGCAATGGCTGGCAAAGTATTTTGGAGAATTTTAGGTTGGAGTGTGAAAGGGCGTGACTCCTAAATCGTCTTGATATACCGGTCATCGCGAGCGCAGCGTGGCGATCTTCATCATGCAATTGAAATTTTGTTAGGTGTGCCGTCCTGACATCATTCTGTTTTGGACAAGAAGTTGGCCACGCTGCGCTCGCCATGACCTTGCTTCGTAAGTTTGAGTTCGGTTCCCTTAACTGAAATAAGAAACGTGATTATCACCAGGATAAACGTCATCGCGAGCGCTTGCGCTAAAGCAACGGCGGTGGAGCAGTGCAGCGTGGCGATCTTTAAGTCCTCACACCCTCTACCGAATCCTCCACCCAATTCCGCCCAGCATCCATCGTCCGGGCATCTGGGCACCGAGGATATTTTGATACATGGTGTTCAGGATGTTCTGACATTGAAGATTCAACAGCAATTCATCGGTGATTTGAGCCGATAGTTTGGCGTTCATCAATAGATACGCTGGATTGAGCTCCGTCACAATTCCGGAAGCCACCTGCCCCATTCGTTCCTTGTATAATCCGGTGAGTACCAACGAATATCTTCCGCGTTGTACTTGAAGGGAAGACGTTACCAAATGCCGGGCATGGCTGGAGATGTACACAGATACGACGTCTTCGGCATTGGTGGTGTTCAAATAGGTGTAGCCAACGGTCCATTTCAGATTCACTGAATGGGTGAGGCGTGTACGAAGAGCCGATTCAAATTCAAATCCGGTGGTGGTGACATCGGTAATGTTTCGGGCAAAATAATAATCGGCGCTGTCTACCAACGAACCTGTTTCGCTCACAGATCCAATGACGCGTTGATTGGTCAGGGCGTAATCGATCAGGTTTGCCGATTGCCGTGCGAAGGCCGTCCCTTTGAACATCCATTGGGTATTGGGTTGGAAGTTAAAACCAAGCTCTTCTGACCATCCGCTTTCGGCCACCAAATCGGGATTTCCCAAACTTCGTCCCGGAGTGAGGTTCAACAGGTTGTTGGAAACATATCGTTCGGTGTAATCCGCTGCGCGAATAACCCGACCGGCAGATGCGCGTATCACCCATTTATCGTATATCCGTGCCGCATTTACCTGAGGCGTGAATTCCAATCCATAGTTGTTGTCGTAATCGGCGCGTGCGCTGACAGATACACTCCAGTCATCCGTACGATAATGGGTCATACCATATAGACCCGTGTGGAAATCGTCATGTGTTCCGCGATCGTTACTTTCAATCGAACGTTGATCGGCCTGAACGCCTAATTTTAGTTTGAGTTGCGAGTTGATGGAATAGAGATGGTTCACAATCAGGTTGGTGTACCGACTGATGTGGTTGTTCGTGGATGGAAAATCCGGACTAAACACAAATTCATCCGTGTTGTACTTATGGCTGATGTTCAGATCCGTCACACCTTGTTTCCATTGCTTGGCTACGCGGAGTTGATTCCAGTAGTTGGATACCGTTTCTTCGGATTTATCAAACGGACTGGTGGTGTAAAAGTACCGGGCACCAAAGTCCCGAAAGTCATAGGACGAGCGTATGTGAATACTGTATCCACGTTGAAACCGGTGAGAAAAACTAGCCCCCAAGGTGCGGACATCGAAGTGATTGTTATAGGCCGAGAGCGTCGTGGATGTATCCAGAATTCTAGCGGGAAACGACTCGCCTTCCGATTGATTCATCAGGATGCCGGCGCCAATCATCGTCCGCCCATTGGTGTAATGAAAGCCTTGTTGAGTACTAGTTAATTGGTGATTCCCGCGGTTGAAATTTCCGGTGATGATAGCTCCATTGGGATAGGTTCGATCCGAAAAGGTTCGTGTGATCACGTTGATCACGCCACCAACAGCATCGGCACCATACATGGCGGCCGCAGCACCTCTCAAAATTTCAATTCGCTCAATTTCAGCCGGTGAGACGGGAATGTAACTGTTGAAATGACCGGTGAGCGGATCGTTCATTTTCATGCCGTCTATCAACACCAGTACTTGCGTGAAGGTTGCTCCCCGCATAAGAATGTCGCCCTGAACACCAAAACCACCTCGGGATTGAACTTCCAATCCGGTCACCGTTTGGAGTATCTCATCGAGCGAGGTGGCCGGAATGGCCTGAATATCCTTGGCTGTGATGATGGTTATGTTTCGTCCCGACTCACGAACCGTCTGAGGAATTTGTGAACTGGAAACTACGGCGGTGTCCAGATTTTCTGTGCCTTGAGCGAACAAGGATGCTGTAGTGAACAGGATGAGTGTGGTAGCTAAAATCCGTTTCATGTTCTGATTTTTGGGGCGCGAAACTATGGATTTCTAACTTTAGTGATCCGTAATGGTGCAAGGTTATGAATAAACGTCATCGCGAGTGCCTGCGCTAAAGCTACGACGATGGAGCAGTGCAGCGTGGCGATCTTCATCATGCTGCCGAGGTTTTGTTGGTATGCCATCCTGATAAAATTTAGTTTTGGACAAGAAGATGGCCACACTTCGGTAGCCATGACCATGTGCTGTAGGTATGTGCACGGTTACTTCGTCAGTATGACCAAACGGATTCATCACTTTCAACTCAGAAACATACATTTGCCCCTAAAAAACAACCCATGTCAAACGTCCGAAATCTGGAACCAAAAGGTGTCTGGAACAACTTTGAAGATCTCAATGCCGTTCCAAGAGGATCGAAAAAGGAAGAACGCGTTATTCAATTTGCTAAGGCATTTGGTGAGAAGCTTGGCTTGCCCACCCACGTGGATGCCATTGGGAACGTGATGATTTCTAAACCGGCAACGACCGGAATGGAAGATCGTAAAACGGTGATCTTACAAAGCCATTTGGACATGGTTCATCAAAAAAATGCCGATACCGTTTTTGATTTTGATCAGGATGGTATCCAAACGTACATAGACGGTGATTGGGTGAAGGCGAAGGGAACGACTCTGGGAGCCGACAATGGTATGGGCGTAGCCGCTATTATGACCTTGCTGGCCTCCGATGACATTCCTCATCCGCCTATTGAAGCGCTCTTTACGATTGATGAGGAAACCGGAATGACGGGTGCCTTCAAATTGGAAAAAGGTCATCTAAAGGGAAGCATTCTGTTGAATCTGGATACGGAAGACGACGACGAATTCTCTATTGGCTGTGCCGGTGGTATGGATACCAATACCCGAAAAGACTTCCAGCAAATGGATGTGAAGTCCGGTGTGGCCTATAGAATCACGGTCAACGGCTTGAAGGGCGGACACAGTGGAGTAGATATTCATCTCGAACGCGGAAACGCCAATAAGATCATGAACCGCTTGATGTACGGTCAGGAGAAACATGGACTGCGCATTGCGGAGATTGACGGTGGTAGTCTAAGAAACGCCATTCCGCGTGAAAGCTTTGCCACTGTTGTGGTTGACTCATCGGCTTATGTTGAGGATATTCAATCGCTGGTAGCAGAGATCAAGGCCGAATATCATGCCGAAGATCCGGGCTTAAATATCGAGTTCAAGGAAACTGATCGTCCGGGGATGGCTCTGACTGTGGTTGATTCGGCCAATCTGGTCACCACACTCTACGCCTGTCATAATGGAGTATTTCGCATGAGTAGAGCCATTGAAGGTTTGGTGGAGACGTCATCTTCCCTGGCACGTGTTGTCGTAAAAGCTGGGGTATTCACTACCCAGTCCTTACAACGTTCATCCTTGGAATCCGGAAAATGGGATGTGGCCAACACGGTTGCCGCTCCATTCCGATTGATTGGTTGTGACGTGGAACAAGGTGGGTCTTATCCCGGTTGGGCACCCAATCCGGAATCTGAAATCATGGATGTCCTGGTACACCGATATGAAACGTTATTCCATGAAAAGCCCAAGGTGAGTGCCATTCATGCCGGACTGGAATGCGGTATCATCGGAGAGCGGTATCCGGGTTTGGATATGATTTCATTTGGGCCAACCATTAAAGGTCCGCACAGCCCCGATGAACGTGTGAACATCGCCTCCGTTCAAAAATTCTGGAAGTTTTTGTGTGACGTGCTGGTGCATACACCTAAAGCATAAACCATTCAGCTCATTATTGGGTTTCGCAATCAGGCGACGAATTATTTCTTGATATTATTGGTCTGTTTACTATCTTGTGACAAAGATTAGTAGGCCATTAAGCACTCGGTTATCACATTTCTTATGATGGGGCTTTGCTTCACGTTTCTAGCTCCGGATATGAGCGGACAAACGTGTAATGAACGCATTGAATCCGCCAGGGTGCTGTATGATCAAGGGCACCTTCAGCAGGTTCTCGATACGTTGGACGGATGCGAAACAAGCTCGGCGGATGAGAAATTTGCCCGATATCGTCTTTTGGCACTAGCCAATCTCGCCATGAATAAGTCCGAGGTGGCGCGCGAATGGGTGATCCTGATGCTGGAGTTGAAGCCGGCTTATAATCCGTCGTCCACTCAATACTCCCAAGAGTTCATACGGCTGGTTCAATCTGTGGTGGTTATTCCCAAATTTAGCTTTGGATTGTCGGCTGCCGTTGGAACGAGTTTATCCATACCACACGTAACCGCCCGTTATTCATCCCTGTACACAACAGAAGTATCCTATGTGGGCAAGAACGCTTTTATGTTGGAATTTCAAGGAGGGTATCAGTTGAGCGAGCATCTCGGTTTATTTGCCAACTTTTGGCTCATGTCCAAGCGATATGCGGTGGATTATTCCGTTGATCAGCTGACCCTAAGTGCAGAGGAAACACTGCTGTACGCATCCATACCTCTCGGATTACGACTGATGGGAAAGAAGAGTCGTAAAATGGAACCATTCGCAGAAGTTGGTGTGGTTGCCGGCAGGTTGATTCAAGCCAGAAGCGATCATCACTATTTCAATGCATTGACCAATATTTCATCTGACCTAACCGACGTTCCGAGTTTTGACCGTAGAAAAAAGATGGATATTGGGTTGCTACTGGGAGCGGGAGGATTATACCGGATCAAAGGCGGCAATCTATTCATTAGAGCATTTTACTACCACTCACAATCTACTATTACCGATGCGTCCAAACGATACAGCAATAATGAGTTACTAGCCAGGTATTACTATCTGGATGACGACTTGAGTTTGTCCAATGTTGGATTGACCTTCGGGTATACCAGAATTTTAAATTATCGGGTAAAACATGATTGATGTAACCCGTCATATCTTGTTGGTCATGTGTTGTACCCTGATTGGTTACACAGCTCTGTGGGCGCAGGATTGCTCCGAATCCCTTCAGGGGGCGGAGGAGGCTTATAAACAAGGAAGATTGTATGATTGCATCAACCTGATTCACAGCTGTCAAACAACCTATCAACATAAAAGTGAACAACAGGCAGGGTATCGCTTATTGGCCTTATCCTACCAAAGTTTGCAGAATGAAGACAGTGCCGATCTTTATCTCAAAAGGTTATTACAGGTTAATCCGGATTATCAGGGAGTATCTGCCGGTCAGGATCCGGCGGAATTTACCCGACTTGTCCAGTCCTTCAGAGTATATCCCAATTATCTTCTTGGAATACGAGCCGGTTTTTCATTGAATCTGCCAAAGGTGGTGAAGAATAATTCTCCTTTTGCTGACGCCGTTTCGATGTACCGCATTGTTGGCGGTTATCAGTTCGGAATGGAAGGGGTGAAAACAACGTCTGGCCCGTGGAATATGCTCGCCCGAATTGATTTGTCCGGTAGCTCCGTTCGCCATGAACTAAACGGTTTTAATCAAACCAATTATCGATTTACTAACCGATATGATCAGTTGAATCTATCTGTAGGTGTAAATAGACCGATCATTACGAGACCGAGATGGACCGGAGAAATTTCAGCGGCTTTGGGTTGGAGTACCATGTATCGTGAAAATTCCATCCTGGCATCTATTGATCAATCGGATGGCCAAACATCCTATATTGCTATGGAGGTACCATCATCCCGTTCAAAAAATCAGTTCTTTGGAACACTGGGGATAGCCTGGATGAGTCCTGTTCCAAATGGTCAACTTGGAGGATATGTGAACCTTACATCGTTCTTTTCGGCAACTACAAAAAAGGGGATGGCTGCCTACGATTCGGATCAGGCTTTCAAACAATCCTACTTTAATGATCGAATACGATTCCGCAGCACAACGATTGGAATAAAATACGTCATACCGCTGCGTTATACAGCAATCAAATCATCAATCCAGTAATTCCAGATTCTCGGAGAGAAAGGTAAGAACCGGGTGGGGTAAACCCTGATCCACATCTATGCCTGTTTTGGTCCCACCAAATGCAACAATTCGATGATCAGACAATTCAAGCACCTTATAAAAGCGGCTGTAATCGCCTAAATAATAATTACTGGCCACCAAATCTCCGTCTGGTGAAAGTCTGAGGATAAAGGGCCTGGTAATGTTGTTGATTTTGGCGTTGCCAGAAATTAACAGTCCACCATCGGATAGGGGAGTGATGGTTTTGTCGAATTCTAGGCTACTCACATTGGACGGGAAGTAGATTTTGGACTCATAGATTTTATTCAAATTCCGATCCGCTTTGTAAATCAAATGGAAGTTGTCATTGAAGCCAAATCTAAAATCCTGACCCACATGTCGTATACTCCTTAACGTGTACGCATAAGGCTCTTGATAGACATAATCATACGATCGATCGGGTATGGAGTCGTCTACATACTGTTGAGACGTCAGTCGTTCGTAGGATAGAATTTGAAGCTGTCCCGGGTCATCCGGCAGGTTTTTCGGCAAATAAATTTGATACAAACGTTGTTGCTCCCTCGCTTCAGCCTTCCCTTGATTTATGGGTATCCCGTCGGCCGAGATTAAAGCTACTTCCTCCCTCACTTCCAGTATATCGTAGCGGGTAGCTGCAAAATTGGATACCGCATAGCCTCCATCAAAAACGACCGTTCCATCCAATTGAGTAATAATGATCTTGAAGTAGCCGTTCAGCGTTTCATGATGTCTGGTGAAATATAGGTGATTATCATCACCTAAAACGGCTCGAGAGCATAAAACAGGGGATTCGTTTGGCGCTGTTGTTACGGAGTCCAACACCACGTGAAAAAGGACATTTCCTTGATGATCTATACGAAGTGCCTCGCTGGAGGAACGGCATCCCACAACTGCGGTTCCGTCCGATAACACACTGATTTGATTGAAGATTGAACCACGTAACGAAGCCACGCTCTTGGACCATATAATGCCGCCGTCGGTGTCCAACAGAGCGATTAAATGGTGAGGCGTTACGTCGGGATAGGGATAATACACGCCAACCGCATAAATTTTGTTATTCATGCTTGGAGCCGCGTCCAAAAAGTAACCAACGATGTTGTGATGAATGAGGTGCTGTACATTGGCATTCGGCAAATCAACTTGCTCACGTCGGCATGAACTGAATAATCCCAGCAGTAGGATAATCAGGATTGGAATCGATTGGAAGCACCGTATCCTATTCATTCGTTATCATTTTACCCCTTGGATCAAGTGTATATTGGATGATCTGTCTTTCTCCAGTAGGCCGAAGTGAATGACACAGTATCCGGATGTTATTCCCTTCTGGTTGAGCAGAAAGGGCAGAGGTATAGAAACCCTCAGGACCAAAGACGTGTTCCCATAACAAATTTCCGTTTTCATCAATAGCCATCACACTGGAACGACTTACACGTGTACCCTCGCCGGGGAGAGGGAGGGTTGAACCCAGCAGGATGATGTGATCATTGATCTTTACCATGTCTTCAAACGTCGTAGAGCCGACGCCATAGAACTTTTTTACCCAAGGAATTCCTCCGTCTGGTGTTCGTAGGCTCACCTTTATACTCCTCCTAAGTGTATCGGTATTACGTTCTGAAAAGTAGGACGCTATGAGGTGGCCTTCCGGTACCAGTACGTGAGCTGATTTCAGGTATTCACTGGCCTCACCCATCTCGTTGGAGCTTTTGTTCAGTGAATCCAGGCTGTAATTAAGGAAGTTCACCGTCATCGAATCGTCAAATACTCTTCGATCCAATTCTGCGTGAAAGTCTCGAAATTGCCAACCAATGGCATATAATCCGGACAGATAATAATTGCCATTTTCCAGAATCGATACATCGGTATACCGGGTAAGGGAGCCAATGATCGTTTGGAACCAGTAAACGTGCCCATTGGGTGAATTCGCATACTTACCGTCTTTTCCTAGAATGTGAAAATGACCAAAAAGGTTGGACCCTTCACCCACGGCAACAAGTTGACCTTCAGCATTCTCGGTCAATGCCATAATTTGATCGTATTTCGTTGTTACCGAATCTCTATACGTCCAATGCCACTCTTGTTGGTGTGAGGGGGAAAGTTTGAGAACCAGGTTGACAATATCAATGGGTGTCAAATGGTCCACCCGAAACGTGGAAAATCCTCCGGCGGCGTAACCGCCATCTGACGTTTCAATAATGTCGTTGAACATACCCGTACCGAATTCGGTATAGGTTTCGTCCCATTCCACCGATAAGTCTGAACGCAGCTTGACAATCACCGGTGAATTCCCATTTTGCCCAACCACCAGCCAGCCGCCATCTTTAGTAGGCACGCCTTTACGAACAATGGTGATGGGAGTCTGACGCGCAATTTGATAGGTGCTCTCGTTCAAATACGGGACCTCGCGTTTGCAGGTAGTCATGAACAACAGCACAAACAGAAAGAGCCAATAGCGCTGAAACATGAAGACAAGTTACAACATTGACGAGAATTTCAACATCCTTTTTGTGAAAGCCGGACACTTATGGGAAGCATCCTATGTTTACCACACTCGAATCATTCGATGGTATTGTTCCTTTGGATTCTGCTGATTTTCGAACCAGAGATAGTACAAACCGCTGGATAAAACCCTGAGGTCAACGTCATTGGTAAGTTGATTGAATGATGCTGACGATATCACCTTGCCTTCCATAGAGATTACGTCCATCGTCCACTCGGGAGATGGTGAGAAGGGCAGTGAAACGCTGAACAACCCGTTGGACGGATTCGGATAAACCAAGACATCTTCAGGGTTGAGATATGCCCATTCATCGCCCACGCAGGGCATCATACTGAAGGCTCCATCGGTCAGATAAATGGTTTTGGAAGTCAGTTCGCCGTTCCCGGTGATTACCTGAGCAAATATGTCCTGATTATAGTTTAGTCGATAATAAATCGCTCGTTCCTCCCCGGACTGTACCGGTATGTCGTTTATGAGGTCGATCCGATAACACTGGTTGTCCGGAACACAAACATAGCGATCCAGCTGGCTGAAAATCGTGGCCTTTTCCGTGCTTAATGCTACGTGTTTGCACAAATCGGCCAGTTCGTTGTTGAGGTAGGTTTGATGATCATTTAGCCCGGTAATGCGAAGTTTTAGTTCAGCCACATTCCGGGTTCGATTGGTAAAGTTTTCTCGGTTGAAGGTTGACGGACTGGATAAATGCAACTCGATCATCCCGGAATCGCATTGCGGATACCAGCAAGATCCATCGGGTATGGAGGCAGTTGCATCGTAATTCCACGCCAACGGGTCTGTGCATCCCATGTCCCGGCATTGGGGTGTCAGACACATCAGATTGTCCAGGTGAACCAGTTGGTACATCGTATCTTCTTGTTCGTTGATCAGTTCTCCGCAACTTAGGATCAAACCGCCATCAGACGTAGATATGGCTCCCCGAATATGGAAACGATCTCGTTTACCAACTCCGGCATCTAGAACACGTGAAGTAATATCGGAGACGTGCTGTAAACGCAACGCGGAATCAAATTGCCAAACGTACAGTCCGCTTGCTTCCGTTCCATTTCCGGTACGGGCAATGACAGTGAGAGCATCTGTATTTGGATGGGAAACATAGTTTAGTTGATAGTCGTCCCGGGCATCCAATCGTTTCAACAGCAAATTGGCGTCTATCAGTTGATCGTAGGCGGAATGCACTTCGGTCCAATTACCGGCTTGCTCTTCAAACAATCGAACAGACGGTTTGAAATTGGTTGTGGTGATCGGGAAATTGAGTTGAGGGTTTTCGCTTGGTTTGAAAAAGGCATCAGATAGAATGAGTTGTTTTCGACCAGATTGCAGTTCCCGGATCATTGGGTCATAGAGTTCAAACTCGTCGATGTTTGTGCTGTACGATCGTCCAAAATCAAACTCAAGATCTCTGTTGGCCGGATACACATGCCCGAGATGAGTAAAGTCATACAGGTAGCAGGAGTCTGTGACGGCACCCACAAATAATCGAACGGCAGCCAATGGCATGGTGAAGTTGCGTTCAAGGCTGTCGTGATGAAATACAAAAAGTGCCCGTTGATGATCGGACTCATCCTCGGCAAAGAAGAGGAGGGTATCGCCCATCTGTACAATGCTTTTTGGTGAAGAAAGCGAGTGATTTCGATACGTTC
This sequence comes from Flavobacteriales bacterium, assembly GCA_020635355.1. GTDB lineage: Bacteria > Bacteroidota > Bacteroidia > NS11-12g > UBA9320 > WGNA01. The sequence continues at coordinate 100,947 of JACJZW010000010.1, read as the reverse complement.
TGAAGCCACTGATCTCCGTACCGGAAATTCGAATCATGTACGTCCGCATTTCTTTGCTGAACAGATTGGTGTTCACCAGGACGTAGAGTGCATTTTTAATTTGAAACAGGCAAGCTCCGTGAATGTTAACCGGCTCGATGGACCAGGGGTAGCTGGGTAATACGTCCTCCACACTCTTTGGAAGGGATAGTTCAATGGTTCCATTATCGGCTCCCTTCAGATTGGTCGTGAGCAATACCAACCCGGAATGATTGGGTTTTGTGCGCTCGGCACCGGAACCAAGGGTGTAAATCAATCCATTGTTTTCATAGCTTCCGTGAAGTTCAATGCTGTTAACCGTTCTAATCCATCCGCTTTGCGCCGAGACACGGGCAAATGAGAATAGTGTGAGTATGATGATACATCGAACGGGCATTCCTGGTTTAGTTTAATCACACAACAGTGTGGTAGTTAATCGGTCATTTGAGTGGTCCAACTCCCGTATTTTCTCACCAAGTAGCGATCCCGGTTAGAACCTGCTCTGGAAACGTGATGTACGGTTATCAGCGAATCCTTCACCAGCCTCATGGCCACGATCGTGGGTACTTCGCCTTCACCGGTTCGGGATACACCGTTACCGGCCAGGGTGTTCACGGACTTCGACCTCGAACTCATCAAGTACCCATTGGTATATGTATAGATGTCGTCAACTGCCACAAAGGTTGCCGGGTGTACATAATTTTTTTTCACGGGGTTCATCATCAGGAAGTAGAGGTTCATGGTTTGGGTGGAGTCGTGGTAAAAACGGATCAGGGGTTGGAGCTGGGTTGACGAAACCATGTAGTACCGTTCGCCATCCACTCCCGGTGTCACCCGAATATTATTGGGTAGGGTAGCCGAAATTTCTATCCAGTTCAATCGCACCTTGTACGCATCCGGCACGAGCATAAAAAGTCGTTGATCCCGCTGATCATACGTGTTATACATCGAGACAAGCAACATCAAATCATCGCCAACAGACTGAATCGCAACCGATTCGATTTCCAGGTATTGAAAGGTGTCCGTGATGGGAGGAGAAGTAATCCAGAACGCACGAAGATTGCCGGTGGTGTCGTAACAACGAACATCCCACAAATCACCGGGAGAAACGTATTTGTTAGCATTCACCTGAACGTTGAACACGTTTCCGGAGCTGTCAATTCCATAGCTATTGAGCAGGGCAATATTGTCGTCACTCTCTCCCCACGAACCCAACAACTTCACACCCCGTTTGAACCGATAATCAAAATCGGCTCTGAAATGATCGGTGAATTCGGTTTCGGAGAGAACGGATCCGTTCGTTATCTGAGGGAACTTTTTTCGGAATTCCCGATCGTTTTGCCACAAAAGTTGAGAAAAGACATCGTCCGGATTCATCTTGGTTGTGATCATAAAGTCCCATCGTGCAAAATAGGCCGAGGCATATTGCAGCATTTGAATGGTATCGGACGGATATTGAACGGCAATGGACGAGCAGGATTCAATGAGATTGGTGGTATCTGAGAAATGGAAACGATGTTCGGACGGGATGTGTGCGTTGATCGCGGTGAGCAGCTGACGATATCGGCTTAGATATCCGTTGAATGATTTCTCATGCTCCAGGTCTGAGGCCAGTGCATAGGCCACCCGATCGGCGTCAAATTCCTTGCAATTCAGCGGTGAACGCTCTACATCAAAACGTTCGGCCAAATGATGCCCGAATTCATGAGCCATCAACAATAGCACATTGTAACGCGCCATTTGGAGGGCAGCCCGTTTCGATTTAAAATGTTTTCTGGGATTCCACGAACCATTTGTTAAAGCATCACTCCAGAACTGCCAGTAGGTCCACACGTTCTTTTTGGTAGGATACGTAGAGACAAAGATGGATGGGTTGGTAAACCGGCTATCGTAGTAATTATACAATTGATTCAAATCGGATTCATGCCATTCCAGCTCAGCATCCGATGGCACACCACGTTCGTTACCCCACTGAACAATTTCACTTCCGGTTCCTGGCCAATTGGCCTGTTTTAGGAGTCGTTTAAAATCGGTTGCCGGCTGGGACCAACCCCATAAACTCACGAGAACAAAAAGAATGCTCAGGGAATAACGCATATCCAAATTACCGCAATTCCGGTTGAAGCCAAAAGTTTATCCACCTGAATGATGTTACTCCGGTCACCTTAGGTGCTGATTTTCAGTTGTATTTTTACCACATGTCTTCCAAACCTACCTTGAATCGGACAGAGGTTGTTGGGCTGGTGATTTTGTCATTGGCTGTGATATCCGGTTTGTGGTATCTGGCTTTGCTATCTCCGGGAGTAGAAGGTGGAATGGATAGCTATGAACATTACTTCATTGCCCGCTATTCCTGGAAGTATCCGAGTAAATTATTGTTGGACCAATGGGGTAAACCCATTTATAACATCCTCGCTTCACCATTTGCCCAGTTGGGTATGATGGGAGTGGAGGTACTCAATATTGGTTTATTTGTTGGATCGGCCTGGCTTACGTGGTTAACGGCACGGGCACTTCGGTTCAAGTATGCCTGGCTGGCCTTTCTGCTGGCTTTAGCAAGCCCCATCTTTTTCGACAATGTGATTTCCGGTTTAACCGAGCCCATGTGCGCCTTTATTCTGATGTTGGCAGTTTGGCTGTTCGCCACGGAGCGATTGATGCTGGGAGCGTTGGTCATGGGATTTTTACCCTATGCCCGATCAGAAGGGTATGTGCTGATGGCTGTTGCCGGTTTTTACCTCTTGTTTATTCGGGGCAACTGGAAAGCATTTCTCATGCTTTTTGCCGGTTCATTGGTGATGAATTCCATTGGTTGGTTGGTGGAGGGCGATCCATATTGGATCTATACCTCCAACCCGTACATCAAGTTCCAACGGGAGAGTATGATGAAGCAGGAAAACATCTGTGGTCACGGCTCCTGGGATCATTATTTGAACGCTTTGAAGTGGGTGATGGGCAAGCCCCGTATGATCTTGTTCTTTACGGGGATTATCCTGTTGTTCATGACCTATGTCCGTAACTTCAGGGATCGATCCCACCAAACGTTATTCTGGATCGTACTGGGGATGTACGCCTTATACTTTGCCGTCCATTCCTGGATTTGGCAGGCCGGATTGATGGGGTCTTGTGGATATGAGCGGGTGTTGGTTGTGATTGATCCGTTGGCTGCCTTGTTGATGGCCTTCGTGTTGGAGTTGATGCTTCGCTTTGTTGGATCGATTTTGCCTGGGCGATGGAAAACGCTGGTGGTTACCTTGACATTGGTGGCTACTTTAGGGGCATTGTATATACCCTGGAAGATTTATGGTCATAAGTATCCCATCGACATCAGCGAGGAACAAAAGCTGTTTTCAGAAGCAGCAACCTGGTACAATGAATCGTCTTATCAAGACCGTAAGATCTACTTCCTTTATCCCTATTTCAACATGTTAACCGATATTGATCCGTATGACGATGCCCACTTCACCAAACTGTGGAGTTTCGACATTCAATATGCTCCGGAAGGATGCATCGTGATTTGGGATGGTCACTTCGGTCCGAATGAGGGAAATGTACCGTTGGAATTGTTGGAGAAACATCATGATTTTAGAAAGATCAAATCTTTCTACCCCGATAAACCGTTTAAAACATTGAACGATTATGATTTTGAAATTCACGTCTTTGAGCGCGTACGCGTTACGCCGTAGCGTAAAGAACCTTTTGCTGGTGATGAGCTTGTTGATCATCGTTATTTCGTCTGGCTGCGACGAAGATCCGCCGCCAATCGATACCGATCCGCATGCGTTGAAGTTAACTCTCAATCACAGTTGGGGAAGCAGTGACTTAGCCCTGAACGATTGGTACGTGACGGCCAATTCAGATAGCTTTCAGCTCACAAAACTTATCTATCACCTGAACAACGTCTACCTGTTCAATGAGGCAGGAGATTCCATGCTGGTGGCTGATTCCTGGCATATGGTTAACTCAGAATCCAAGCTCAACCCAACGTTTGACTTAGGTGTTTTTGATGAATCCTTCAGCGCCATTCGCTTTACCATCGGTGTAGCGGATTCCGCTGTAAATGCATCGGGAATGCTCAATACCTTGTTCACCGACCCCATGTACTGGGGCATGGCCAATGGATACATCAACTTCAAACTGGAGGGCAAATCACCTGCGGTGAATGACGAAGGTGTCATTCTCCATGTTGGAGGCTACCTGGAACCCTATGCGGCGTATGCGGAGGTTAAAGTGGATTTCGGGACATCGATTCTGGAGAACAAATTGGGTAAAAACAACCTGAATCTAGATGTGGACTTATCGGAGTATTTTGTAAACCCGGATACCATTGACCTGTCCACTACCAATCTTATTCACACTCCCGGTGATGCAGCGGTTCGTATTTCGAAGAATTGGCCGAGCATGTTTTCGTTCACCAGCATAGACTAGATTCGGGATTCGGGATTCGGGATTCGGGCTTGCCTGCCGAAACGTAGTGGAGGTAGGATTCGGATTTCGGGATTGGACAGTGAGCGCGGTTCCCGTGTACCCTGACCGAGTGTAACGAGCGTCATGGGCTAACTTAGCTTTTAGCTTTTAGCCTTTAACCCTTAGCTTTTAGTTCTTAGCTTTTAGTTCTTAGCTGTGTTAGGTAGTGGGAAAATGAATCGAAATTCGTAATTCTGAATGTTGAACATTACATCAATTACGTGACAAACCTGTCTTCACAACGACATGCCTTTCAATTGGATAACGCAACAAGTTATCTGAATGCGGCGTACATGGCGCCCATGCCCAATGCAACGGCATCGGCTGTTGAAGAATCGATTAAAAGGATGCAACATCCGCACTCCATTGTTGCCGAAGATTGGTTTGAACCGGTGAATGCGCTTCGTCAAAAATATGGGGAAATCATCGGCACAAAAGATTGGGAACGAATCGCCATTACGCCATCCTGTTCGTATGGCATTGCGAATGTGGCAAAACACATCAAACCATTCAAGGGCAGTAATATCGTAGTGACTACCGGGCAGTTCCCCAGTAATTACTATACATGGGCTAAGGTCTGTGGGGCATTCCACTGCGAGTTGAGATCGGTTGATCCTCCTAAAACACCACAACGCGGACGAATTTGGAATGAACGCATTCTCGATGCAATTGATTCCAACACCTGCCTGGTTTCACTTCCTCCACTGTTTCATGCCGATGGTACTCGATTTCAACTGGAGGCCGTTCGAACGCGATGCCACGAAGTTGGTGCGCGCTTGATAGTGGATGGAACACAACTCATTGGTGCCGGAGAATGGGATATGGAAACGATTCAACCAGACGCATTGATCTGCTCCGGATATAAATGGTTGCTGGGACCTTACGGGACGGGGATGGCGTTTTACGGACCTGCGTTTGATGATGCATCCCCGATAGAAGAGAACTGGGTAATTCGCACGAATTCGCATGATTTCCGAACCTTATTGGACTATTCGCCCGACTATCGTCCGGTTGGCATGCGATTATCGTCTGGCGAGCATGCGGCGTTTTTACATATTCCGGCACTCCTGGCTTCTGCATCCCTAATTAGTAATTGGTCGGTTAATGGAATTGCCTCGTACACCACCCAGTTATTTGAACCTTTTGAAACTCGATTTAGAGAATTGGGCTGCGTCTTTGAGGAAGAGACGTATCGGTATCCTCATCTTTTGGGGATTCGATTTGAACAATCGGTTGATCTAGAACAACTGAATAACCACTTGCGAACGAATGGTGTTTATGTATCCGTACGGGACGATGTGATTCGCATATCCCTTCATGTTTGGAACACCACAGATGATCTGGAAAAACTACTACAAGGGATCTCTACTTATTTGAAGTCAAGGAATGTAACACTATGAACCAACACGAATACAAGGTAACCATCCAATGGACCGGCAATAAAGGAGAAGGAACAACCCGTTATGATCGTTATTCCCGGGATCACGTGATCTCCATCCATCAAAAACCGGATTGGCCGGCCTCATCCGATGTTATTTTTCGCGGTGATGGAACCAAACACAACCCGGAGGATATGCTTCTTGCGTCGCTTTCATCCTGCCACATGCTTTGGTACCTGCATCTTTGTGCCGATGCCGGCGTTGTTGTGGTTGATTATACGGATCACGCTACGGGAATTCTTGAGTTAGGAACAGAGAAAGAACGATTCACCTCGGTGGTGTTACATCCTGTAGTAACGGTTAGGGATTTGTCGATGGTTGATCGCGCCACCCAACTTCACCATGACGCGCACAAACGATGTTTCATTGCTAATTCATGCAATTTCCCCGTTTCGCAAGAGGTGAGAGTGGTTGTAGCGGATTGATGACACTCTCTTGGATGTTGGATTCGGGATTCGGATTTCGGAATTCGGGATTTAGCTCTTAGCCCTTAGCTATTAGATATCCGCTACCTGTTTACACGGACCAAATAAAGTGGGTGTCATGGGGTATCCTTTTCAGGAAAACACATCCAACTGAACCTCTGAACTCCTGAACCTAATAGTTAATCGAATCCAACTCATTCTCCCGATTGGCATCGAGGCGTAAAAGGAAAAACAGCAGCATACTGAAGGAGATCATGCTGGAACCGCCGTAGCTGAAAAAGGGCAGAGGTATTCCAATAACCGGTGCCAGATTGATGGTCATTCCAATGTTGATCAGAACGTGAAAGAACATGATACTCAACACACAATAGGCATACACCCGGCTAAACTTGTTCTTTTGGCGCTCGGCGAGGTATACGATCCTCAGGAGTAACAGCACAAATACCACCACAACCGTAGAGGTGCCCACCCATCCAAATTCTTCCCCCACACTGGTGAAAATAAAATCCGTGTGTTGTTCCGGAACAAAATCACCCTTGGTTTGAGTTCCTTTCAGGTATCCCTTGCCAGAAAATCCACCCGAGCCAATGGCTATCATGGATTGATTCACATTGTAGCCATATCCCTGTGGATCTTCTTTTAAACCCAACATCACCTCGATACGCACCTGTTGGTGGGCTTGGAGAATGTTGTCGAAAAAAAACTGAACCGATAGTATCAATCCGATCGCCCCAACAAACACCAAAACTAATCTTCGCAGAAACGCCGGATTGGTGTAGGTAAAGGCTGTGATGACACCACAAATCAGAAAAACAGCAATACCAACTGGTACGCCCCCATAGGCAATGGTGAGCACCGAAAGGGTTAATACGGCTACTCCAATGATTAACACCAATCCCGATAATCCTTCCCGGTAAAGAACCAGCACCAGGGCCAGAAACACCAATCCGGACCCGGCATCGCCTTGTAAAACAATGAGGAGGAACGGTAAACTGATCAACCCACCGGATATGATTTGATTTCGAAGTTTGCGCATGTTTACGTCCATGTCGCCGATGTATCGCGACAAGGCCAGCGCGACGCCAAATTTGGCAAACTCAGCCGGTTGAAGCCGAAAGCCACCCAGTTCAAACCAGCTTCGGGCACCATTAACTTCCCTTCCCAGGAACATAACCAAGATCAGCAACCCAATCCACAAGCCGTAGATGGCATAGGAAAAGACTTCAAAGAAGCGCACGTCAATCAAAAACATGGCGGCACCCAACACCAGTGAAATCACAATCCACAATACCTGCTTTCCGTAGTTTGTGCTCAAGTTGGGAACAAAGGTTCCATCGCCACTGGACGACGAGTAAATGCACATGAACCCAAACACCACCAAAATAAAGTAGAGGATGAGGGTGATGTAATCAATCTTACTCTCCTGCTCCATGGGACGTATCAGCTTGATGAGCGGTGGTATGAGTAGCCGTTTTACCCGTCATTCGATTGTACAGGTCCATACGGCTGCTAGTGGTATCCGGACGTAAATACTTCTCCATCATAAGTGCCGAAATAGGTGCGGCATAGGTGGAACCATATCCGGCATTTTCCACCACGGTAGCGATGGCAATTTTTGGATTATCCCGCGGGGCAAAGGCAATAAACATACTGTGATTCTCACCATGCGGATTCTGAACTGTTCCGGTTTTACCACACATTTCAATGCCGGGAATGCGGGCACCGGCGGCCGTTCCACCACTGAATACAGCTGCCATAGCGTCTACCACTGTGGCAAAATTGTAATCACTCACACCAGTTTGATGCTTGGTTTTGAACTGTTCCGGAATGGTGTTTTTACCATCAATCAGTCGCGCAAAATGTGGCGTAAAGAAATAGCCTCGATTGGCAATGATGGCCGCTACATTCGCCATTTGCAGTGGGGTGAGGAGTAACTCTCCCTGACCAATGGAAAGAGAAATAATCCGGATGTAACTCCAGGAGTTTTCTCCGTGAATTTTATGAAAGTACTGGGCAGTTGGAACATTTCCTCCTTGTTCCTGGTTGATGTCCACACCCAGCCTGCTCCCCAATCCAAAGTTCACCAGATAATTTCGCCAGTTGTTATAACCTTCCTCAATGTTTTTGAACTTATCCTGGTGAAGGATCTCACGAAAGGCGTTGCAGTAATAGGCATTGCAGGATGTTTGGATGCTGTACTTCAAGTCCGGGAAACCGGGGTGGGGGTGACAGCGAACGGTTAGACTTCCTTTGTGGAATCCACCATGACAGCTAAAATGGGTGTTCTCAGTAAGTACGCCTTCCTCAAGTCCAATCAGCGCCATGATCAATTTAAATACAGATCCCGGTGGATATTGGGCTGCCACCGCTCGATTAAGTAAAGGCTTGGATGGATCAACCGCTAATTTCGGGTAGTTGTGCGACAGGTTCTTAATGGCAAAATCGTTTGGATCATATCCCGGGGATGTTACCATCGCCAATATCTCACCAGTGGATGGTTCAATGGCCACAATGCTTCCGGTTTTCCCCTGCATCAATTCCTCACCGTAGGCTTGGAGGGCCGCATCCATAGAGATTTCCATCGGCATGCCGGGGAATGCACGGATGTCGTCTTTGCCGCCATTCACCCGTTCCTTGATTTGGCCGATGTTGTTCACCATATAGTGTTGTCGGCCTTTGATTCCGCGCAGCTGTTCTTCATAGAATTGCTCTAACCCTGACTTACCAATGTACTCGCCGGCATCGTAGTATTCACTGGCATCCCGTTCCAGTTCATTTTTAGAAATCTCGGCCACATAGCCCAGAGTGTGCGCGGCAATGGCCATGCTGTATTTCCGGTCAGAGTGTGTTTCAATTTGAAAATCCCGAAACTGATAAATTCCTTCCTGGATTCGGGCGAATTCAGGTGTGGTCAGATTTTTCTTGAAGACGGCCTTTCCGTTGTAGGCGGTTTTTTTCGCCTTACCCATCATCTGAACAAATTCCTCCGGCGTAATTCTCAGGAGAGTGCAAAATGTTGTTGTGTCAAAACTGCGGGAATACATCGGCATGCTCACCGTAAGATCATAGGCATCGGCATTAAACACAATTAACTTTCCATGTCGGTCCGTAATTAAGCCTCGATCCGGGTACTCTGTTACAATGCGTTTAGAGATTCGATCCGACTTCTGCGCATAGGTATCACTGACTACCTGAAGGTAGAAAAGGCGGATCACCAGAATCAATCCGCACATGACAATCACTCCACCTATAACCCGACTTCGGTTTTGATCAACGCTCATCGCTCGTCCGTGCCCTGAATGTAAATAACAGTAGTAAAATTAAGAAAATAGCGAGGCTCGAGCTATAGAGAATTTTTAACAATGTGATGCCATAATGTATGAAGGAGAAGTTCTCCAGGGTGAGCAAAATGAAATGAAAAAAGAGGGAATAAATACTCACATATACCACCAGCCAAATCCCGTCGGTTGTGTTGAAATCCGGAGAGATACCGGTGGAAAGCCATTCCTTGTCAACAAAGTTGTTGAAGTAGACGTATCGCAGAAACACAACCGATACACAGGTGAAGGCATGAAGCCCTGGTGTGTAGGTAAACATGTCAACGGTAAAGCCAATCACAAAGGCAATCAGATAACTCACCCAATGCTGAATATTTACCGGTAGGGTAAGCAGCAAAAGGATATAAATCTGCGGGAACATGTATCGGTTCAGTTCCAGGTTGTTAATCACCAGAACCTGAATGGGGATTAGAATTAATCCGTACGATATGAGCCTGATCCAGTTAGCGGTTTTCATGACTCACACTTTGCTCCAAACTGTCGAGTTCAGATTTATACATATTCTTGATCACATACACCGTAGACAGTTGAGACATGTCGGTAGACAGCTCCACATCAATGTTGAGGTATTTGCCATCTCCTGCCTTTTCAACCTTGTGAACCCGGCCAATTGGGATGTCGGTTGGGAAATAGTGGGCATACGATGTGGTTGCCACTTCCTGTCCATCCAGAATGTCGTAATAATCGTTGATCCGATTAATTTGAACGTATCGGGGATCATTCCCATTCCAGTTGACGTTACCGTAGTGCACCTGTTTGTTGATCTTGGGCGTAAGTTTGAAATCCCGGTTCAAAATGCTCATGGCCACGGAAAAGTGTCGGGAGCATTCGGTGGTTACTCCAACCACACCGGTGGGAGCAATCACGCCCATTCCGGGTTTGATGCCGTGATCGGTGCCGCGGTTAATGGTGAAGTAATTCTTCGGTTTAGCGGTGTTGTTGTTGATTACCTTGGCGGGGATATAGGAAAATTGAACCATGCCTTCCCGGTTTTTAAACAGAAAGGTGTCGCTGCTGAAAAATAGAAAGTTCTCTGTTCCAGCTGTTCGCAAGGTGATATTCTCCTTTCGCAGTGCCTCATTTTGTGCGCGCAGATTGAAGTAGCTGGTAACATCATTTCGCCAGCCCAACACCGATCCGTTCACCGAACTTGCCGTATTGAAATAGATGGATTGGTGATACGTGTTGTATCGAAACAAGGCCGTTAACGACACGATTTGCAGAACCAGAAACAGGAAGATGTGAAAGTTGTTCCTTAAAAACTGAAGGAGGTTCTGCATCGGTTACGGTCTATTGCATGATGGTCTTGTAGCTACTGAGATTTTTAAGAGCGATTCCGGTTCCCTTCACAACTGCCTGAAGTGGATCTTCCGCAACGTATACCGGCAATTTCGACTTACTGGAAATTCGTTTATCCAGTCCGCGCAATAAGGCGCCACCTCCGGTGAGGTACAATCCGGTTTGATAAATGTCCGCACTCAATTCAGGTGGAGTATGCTCCAGTGCTTTCAGCACCGCTTCTTCAATTTTTGCGATTGATTTATCCAAAGACAAGGCAATCTCCGAATAGGATACAGTGATCTGTTTTGGAATCCCTGTCATCAAATCCCGACCGTTAACCGCGTAATCTTCCGGTGGATTTTCCAACTCCGGCAGTGCGGCACCCACCTCAATTTTGATTTGCTCGGCCGTTCGTTCTCCGATCATCAGATTGTGCTGACGACGCATGTATTCAATGATGTCGTCTGTGAAATTATCTCCCGCTACGCGGATGGATTCATCCGAAACAATACCGGAAAGGGCGATAACGGCAATCTCGGTGGTTCCACCTCCAATGTCGATAATCATATTCCCCATTGGCTCGGAAATATCGATTCCAATACCTATGGCAGCCGCCATCGGCTCAGGAATCATATAAACTTCCTTGGCACCGGCTTTTTCAGCACTTTGACGTACCGCACGCTTTTCAACCTCCGTGATTCCGGAAGGAATACAGATTACCATTCGGATTTGAGGATTGATGAAGCTGTTTTTGCGGTTGATCATCTTAATGAAACCGCGAATCATGTGCTCGGCAGCTTTGAAGTCCGCGATCACGCCATCCTTAAGCGGACGAATGGTTTTGATGTCTTCGTGGGTCTTCCCATGCATCTTCTGGGCTTCCTTGCCAATGGCGATAATTTCGCCGGTACTTCGTTTCATCGCAATGATCGAAGGTTCATTGACAACAACTTTATCCTTGTGAATGATCAAGGTGTTCGCCGTTCCAAGGTCGATGGCGACTTCTTGAGTTAAAAAGTTGAAAAGGCCCATTTATACTGCTGGAATGTGGTGTAACCCGTCCCTGTTTTACTTAAACCTGCAATATTACTTGATTGCGGGCGCAATTGACAATAAAACTTCACTAAGTCAGGGATTTAGCTTAAATCAATGTTTGAAGTGGCGCATGCCGGTGGTAACCATGGCGATGTGGTGCGCATCGCAATAGTCGATAGTGAGCTGATCCTTAATGCTGCCACCCGGTTGAATAACGGCATTGATGCCTTCGCCATCGGCAATTTCAACACAGTCCGGGAAGGGGAAAAAGGCATCCGAAGCCATAACCGCACCGGTTAAATCAAAACCAAAATGATGGGCTTTGGCAATGGCCTGGTTCAGCGCATCCACGCGTGATGTTTGTCCGGTACCGGCTGCGAGTAATTGTCCGTTTTTCACCAGAACGATGGCATTGCTCTTGGTGTGCTTTACGATGACATTGGCAAACCAAAGATCGTTAAGCTGATCGGAGGTGGGAGTTGCCGTAGTGACCTGATCAAAGGATGGTATGGCATTTATATCGGAATCTCGTTCCTGGATCAACTCCCCGTTGAGCACACTTCTTCGATTCGTTTTTGGGTAGGAAAACGACTTCGTCTGAAGCAGGATTCGGTTCTTTTTCTGTTGAAGAATGTCCAACGCCTCCTGACTGAAGTCTGGTGCCATCAATACCTCAAAAAAGAGATCGTTCATTTCGTTGGCTACCTCAGCGGTGATGGTTTGGTTGGTGCACAACACACCACCAAAGGCACTCACCGGATCGGCTTGAAGTGCTTTTTTGTACGCATCGGTTACGTCGGTACCAACCGATAAGCCACAGGCGTTGTTGTGTTTTAGAATGGCAAAAACGGGTTGATTCAACTCGTCCATATCCTTCACCATGCCCAACGCGGCATCAATGTCCAACAGATTGTTGTACGAGATTTCTTTTCCATGGAGCTGGGTGAATACGTCGTCCAGTTTGCCTTCAAAACGAGCCGGTTGATGTGGGTTTTCACCGTATCGCAGCGAAACGGGAGCGCCGTATTCAAAGTATCCGGAAATTGCCGTATCGTAGTCGCGTGTCGTTTGGAAGGCTTCCGCTGCCATGGCTTTCCGGAAAGAAATATCGGTTGCCAATCCGTTCTCCGTGAGGTGAGTGTGAACCCGGTTTACTTGGGTTGGTTGGCAAATAATGAGCTTATCGCGGTAATTTTTAGCCGCTGCCCGGATGAGGGATACCCCACCAATGTCAATCTTTTCAATGATGGCAGATTCGTCTGAGGTGGATTGGAGCGTTTCGGTAAATGGATACAAATCAACCCAGATCAAGTCGATGTTGCCAATGTGATGCTCGGATAGTTCCCGGGCGTCATTTTCATTCTCCGATCGATTCAGAATGCCACCAAAAACAGCCGGATGCAAGGTCTTAACCCGGCCGCCAAGAATGGAAGGGTAGGAGGTGATGGATTCCACCGGTGTAACCGGAATACCCAAATTCTCCAAATGTTTTTGTGTGCCTCCTGTACTCAGAATCTGAACACCATTCTGGTGAAGGTAGGTTGCCAGGTCATCGATTCCGTCCTTATAAAATACCGAAATCAGGGCTGTTTTGATGCGTACATTCATGGCTGCAAAGGTAGGTCTACCCTAAGGCCAATTTCCCTGATTTTTGGACAATTTTTGAACAAGTGGAGGACGAGTTCTAGTGGGCAATTCAATGAATTTTCTGGACCTGGTCATCTATTCATCTATTCATCTATTCATCAAGTCCTCTAGTCCTCTTGTCAACTAGTCCACTATTCATCTAGTCCTCTAGTCCTCAGATTTCCTGCCCTAGTCTTCCGTTCCCCAAGTCTCCATTCTCTATATTTGACCAAACACATCATCATGAAAAAACTTAAGTATCTCCTCATCCTTGCAGCGCTTTTCATGCCCACACTCCTGGTGGCGCAAATTGAAATGGATGATGATGCAGAACCCGATGAAATCCAAACGGATGAACCACTTCAATTTTTTCAGGTCAGGGAGAAGGCGCAATACATTGGTGGAGACGACTCCCTTAGATCATTCATCGCCCATAACATGGTGATGCCGGATTCGGTCATTGCCGGCACCGTGGTGGTAGGATTTGTGGTTGAACGCGACGGCAGTGTCAGCAATGTGAAAATTCATCCGTACACCAAAATGAAGTATACCCCACAAATGGCGAAGGCCTGTACCGATGTGGTGAAGAAAACCAGTGGACATTGGACGCCTGCCAAGCAACGGGACAAGTTGGTTCGGATGTACTATTCATTGCCCATCCGGTTTAATACGGAGAATTAGAATTTAGAAGGCTTTTCCGAGGGAAATTCCACTGATGGCGGTTCGCCAAACGTTGTTGTCCAATGTCCAACTTAAATCATAGCGGACGTCATACCCAAATACCTTCGTTCGCAGTCCGGATCCGAATGAATACACAATCGGATTTCGGGTGTTGTACACCGTAATATTTAATGGCCCATAGAGGATATCGGTTCTGTTGGCCGGGTTGGTATTGTCAAAAGGCGACAAGCCATACCAGGCGGATCCGGCATCCACATAAATCAGGGTCCATAAATTTCTGAGCATATTGTTTCGAACCGGTTTTCGTCCGATCCATCGATGTATGGGGATGAAAAACTCACTGTTTATGAAGGCGAAGGAGTTGCCATTTCTTGAATTTAACGGGGCATTTCGAACGCCATAAACGGGTTCAAAATACCGGGCATTATCCCGCAAAAGACTGGAATATTGGTAGTCGGGTTTAAACTGGTTTTGCTGTCCGCCCAAAAAATAGATGGAACGCCAGCCACCCGTTGAGGAGGCTGCATACAGCCGATTCAGCCAGATGAAATGATGTAGAATAGGTTTCCCATATTCCAGCTTCAATCGGTTTTCTATTCCTGATTTACCTTGGGTTCCCACACCCATTGCCGCGGTCCATGAGGCTTGTAAACCGGTTTGCCCCCATTGAAATCGATTTTGTATGCGATTCAATTCAAGGGTGAATCCGTGGGCGAGGTAGGACTGATTTTGAGGGATAGGGTCAAGAAATTCTGAACCCGTGGACATTTCCAACATTCCGTCAAACCGGAAGCGCTGATCCACCCACAGCACTAAATTTTGTGACAGCGGTTTTCCCAATCTTCCGTAATAGGATCGGTATCTGCGGCGGAGGTAACCTTCTTCCCGTTTGAGTATTTGGCCTTCGGTTGCCAGTTCAATGTACTTGTAAAATTGTCCTTTCAAATGGCTGTAATTGGCTTTGACCTGGACGTGGTCAAATCGGGCGGAAGCCCGCATGATGAAATTAAATTCATGATACTTGAATGGATCCTCGATGCGCACGCCACCTACAAATCCAAACCGATTGATGATCTGATCATTCGGTTCAAAGTAGGCAGGAAAAACGGAGGTCAAAAAGTTTGAATTATTCAATTGCAGATACAACCCGGACACCTCCAGTTTGACGTGTCTTGGTGGAACCTGGATGGTCTTAAAGTTTGTCCGTGGTCGCTCGTGATTCGCCAGAAGTTCCAAACTATCGATGTTATCCGGTAGGGGAAAGGAAGATTGAAAGTATATCTTGGTGGCCAGCACCGAATCCGGGAGTTGGGGCACCACCAAGGTATCAGCGGGTTTCTTCCCATTCATCTCCAAAAACTCCCTCATGGCCAGCGTAGGCATGGGATGAAGAATAGCACCGGCACCCGCATTGGCATCGATCTCAGAAACAAAAACCTGATAGGCAGACGCGTGTAAAATAACCTCCACAACGTGGGTTCTGCTTTTGTTGGCTGCCTGACGAATAATTCCGGATTGATAATCGCTCAAGGCATATATTTCTTCCTTGCGGTTGAAGGCAAAGGCATTGAAAATCCCATTTCGATCCGATAAAAAACTCACATAATCTGATTTGAGTTTAATGGGCATGATCTCCGTTTCAAGTGGTGTGCGGGACACGTTCTGAAAGGACAGTCGTTTGCCATCTTTCTGCACAATTAGCCACACGTCCATCCGATCGTATTCAGGTGTATTACCATCTAACATGTGTGATCGGGAGAAATAGATATTCCCCAGATCGTCAATCGATGGAAACAGGTCATCGGCTCCATCAAACGTCAGGGCATGGAGGGAATCGGTTCCATTTTCAAACCAATAAATATCCGCACTTCCATGTCGGACCCCTGAAATGGCCAAATTACCTGAAGCGCTTTCAACATCAAAACTGTGTACATAGTCCAGTTCCAGTGGGTGTTTTGAAAAGACTGCGCCCGCTTTATCAATTTCAATAAAACGGCATTGCGAACTATTTTGAATGACCGCAATCCGTTCGTTGTCGAGCCATCGGCACAAAAGCGAAGCCGATAGTTCAGAAGTGTACACTTCCTTCAGCTCATTTTTCTCGCGATTAAAAACCACCACCTTTTGGTGGTCTGTTCCGGCGATGGAGAACACCAGGTGGGTGGCATCTGCCGACAGATCTACGTCGGCCACCTGATAATGGGGATAGGCAAACGTGAGCGTTTCAGGATGGGTGGGTAGGCGTCGTTTCAATTCGGCTGCGTACAGCGCCGACATAGTTCCGTGCCACTTCGTGTAGATGTCCCGGGATGTTTGCCCGGTAACATAGTATAAAGCCGTTTCCACCTTGCGGGTGAGCCTTACCAGGTGGAGGATGCGTTGAACCGCGGTGAGACCTTCACTCACCTCAATGTAATGCCAAATACTTCGTCCGGCCAGAATTTGCTCGGAGGAAGGCAGGGAATTGAAGGCTTTGAACTGTTCGGAGTTAAAGGCATCCCGAAGTTGGTTGTCGGCCTTGGAGTCCCACCCCCGTGATAGGTAATGACTCAATCCAATACTAAACCAATCCGGTAGGTGAAGAAGTGTGGCGTATTTTATTCGTTCCTGAACGGTTCCACCATAGAGCATTTCGATCAGGAGGTGGTTTGCCAGCTGATCGGTTAATTCATTGAGTAAGGCGGATCGGGATCCGGGCAAGCTAATGTGAACGGTATTGGGCTGAACGATGGTGAGTCCGCCTCGATCTTCATAATCATTTCGGTCAAAATGGCTTAGAGCCTGAGCCTTTTCATAGGGTGTAGGGTAGATGTAGATGTCCAACCTTCCGCTGAGCCGATAACCAATCTTATTCTCAATCCGCTCCAGTTCATTGACACAAATGGGGAGGATGTCGCGAATCATCGGTTCATAATCCAGTTGGTGGTAGAAATTGAAATGATCCGTTTCCATCAAGCTCCAATCCGAGGCTTTCGATGTTCCTGTGAACCATGTCAAAACCAGAAGAAATGCCGCAAACCGACGCATATGCTCAAAGGTAACGAAAGTTGAGATGGAGAATTGTGGTTTTGTTTGGGAAGGGGGATGGGCAATCGGGGATCGGGGATGGGGAATGGGGATCAAGAACACGTGAGAGTGAGACCACCTTCGCCTCGCTTCGGTGATTGAATAGTGAGAGTGAATTATCAAACTGGACCTCTATTTCTCTATTCATCTTTTGAGAGCAAGAGCAAATGGATTCGGGATTCGGGATTCGGGATTCGGAACTCGGAATGAAGACCTGGGAGAGGTGAGAGTGAAACCATCTTCGCTGCGCTTCGGTGGTTGAAAAGTGAGAGTGAATCGTCCCACTCGTCTTCTAATTCTCTATTCATCTATTCATCTTTTGAGAGCAAGAGCAAAAGGCAGAGCAAGAGCAAATGGAGTCGGGATTCGGGATTCGGAATTCGGAATTCGGGCTTGCCTACCGAAACTAAGTACAGGTAGGATTCGGAATTCGGTATGAAGACCTGGGAGACGTGAAATTGAATCGTCCCGCTAGTCCTCTATTCCTCTAAAAACTATTTCACCTCTGGGAAGAGAAGCGAATAGATTCGGAATGAATCATGTTTCCAATGTTTAAGGTGATGGGACTGGATGAATCTGGAATGGTCCAATCACAGAAGATGCTACGGTTGGTATGTCGTTGGGGGAAGCAAACGTTTAAGATGATGCTGTTGATGAAAAGTAGGATTAAAAATTCCGATCTTTCGAACGGGGAGGGGTGGCTTTAGCCCGGGCAGATCAAATGCGGGATTCGGGATTGGAGATTCGGGATATTTGGTTTCGAAGGAACACAGCGGTGACCTAAAATTGTCCCATACCCTCTCTCACACAATGGCTTTCAAATCAGGTTCCATCCAGATTCTGCGTGCTTCCGTGGAGAATAGTCGATCCTCTGAGTAAAACGTGGTAGGATGCTTACTTTGTGAGTGGGCCGAATTAATAAAGGCATTGCAGCATTCTTCGATGTTGAGGGAAACATTCTCTTCGATGAATGCACACGCCACAATCAACCAGAAACGGGTGATGGTTTCATGGTAACCCTCGGTGTCGGTATTGGGTGTCCCAACCGATTCATTGTGCGAAATAATCAGTGTTTTAACTTTCTGAAACGCTTCATTCAAATCATACCTGGAACAATACCAAATAGCCACAACCAAATGTGCCTCATGCGTCCAATCGGATTTGGGAAGCCTGCCGGCTTCAAACCGCTCTATCAATCGGATGATTTCGGAAGATTCGTAATTTTTCATGGTAGTAAGTCCTGCAAGTTTAGCGAAATCCATTTGCTCTACTGAGCTCATTTCGAAACATTTAATTCGAAAAATTATCGGCATGCATGCAGCGAAAGATTCGCATACTTCCTCATGACATAAACCTAACAATGAAAAAAGTACTCTTTACCATTTTTACAACCACACTAACCCTGTGCCTTTTTGCTCAAACACCTAAGCTCTTGAAGGTCAAGTACTTCGACTGGTCAGGGTCGGCTTCGAACTGGATGCCAACCAGTGAGACTAACTACCAGTATTCAGATACGGAAGACACCATCTGGAAATCCACCAGTACGTATCAATCATCCACCCAAACCTGGAGCAAGTCTCATCAGATGGTGGAGGTTAGCGGAGCTCATGGTCTGATCAGTAAACTGCATCTGAACTGGAATTTGGGAACTAAGCTGTATGATCGAGACTCCCTTTTAACCAAAACGTATGGAGGTATTTATGTGAATGGTAAAACACTATTCTTCAACAGCGAACAGCTTCAATTAAAATGGAATACGTCCACATCAACCTGGGACACTCTTTGGTTGGGAAAAGCAAAACCAACCCCTTCAGGAGTGGCCAATTACATGACGTTTCAATCCTTGGATGGAGGCATACTGACGAACTCCCGAAAGGAGCAGTACTTCTACAACAGTGATCTTCGCTTGTCCCAGATTTGGTATCAAACCTGGAATGGTTCGGATTGGGTTGGCGAGTATTCGTACAGCGAAGTTCCCAGATCGCCGTTGCCTCCGTATCAAATCTACCTGAAGCGCTATTTGCTATACGACACCACCAACAAGCTTTTCAATACGCCACATCGCATCATGGAGCACCAGTACAATGATTCCAATGAACTGGTTGCTGTGGTAAGGTCAAGTTGGGACGTAAATGCCCAGGCATTCAAAAAGGATTTTAAAACGGAGGTGGTCTATGATGAGAAACATCAGAAAATAGAAGAGATCGATTATTCATCATCCGATGATGGGGAGAATTGGACCAGGGAAGAACGTCGTGAGTATGCGTATTTGGAGGCTAGTTCAAGTGTGGGGTCTGGTTCAGTTCAGTACGTTAAAATCTACCCAAATCCGGTGACCAATCGGCTTGAATTTGGGCAATCAACTATTCAATTGCTGGAGATTATAGATAGCAAGGGTGTTGTAATAAAAACGCTTAAATCGGATTCAGGATTGAGATCCGTTGACTGCTCGGAGTTTTCAGATGGAGTGTATCACTTCAGAGCAATCACACCCGAAGGATCTTTCACCCAACAGGTGATTGTTAAACACTAGTTTACTTAAATCGTGAATGGAGGAGTCGTGCGAAAGTGGGGCTCCTTTTTTTGTTTTAAACCGATCAATGATGTCTCCTTTCGAACGGAAGTTGGCATATCCATAATCCCACTGTATTATTGATGTTTATCCGCATTGGTTTGAACATGACTAACTGGAAAGTGCAAGATCGATGGGCGCGGTTCATCGTGATGATCGGATTTGTGATGGTCTGGATCAAGCCCGCACATGCCCAGATACGGAAGCTTCATTTTGTGCAATATGCCGATACGATTCAGCCGGTAAGCGGCGCCATTGAAGTGGAACGCGATTACTTCGAGATGCGCATAACGCTTAAAAAAGGCGACGAGGTGATCCTGAATATGTCGGCCGATTCCACGAATTACCATCAGGCCAATCGGGGTGTTCCACTGGATAGTTTCATCTGGTTTCAAAGCGGAACAGGAATGCTTGATCACCCGGAATACCGACCTAATTGGCTGTTGTTCAACAGTCATGATTACATGAGGTGGGTATATCAGCCGGGTAAACCCAATACCAAATTGTACCGGGATAGTCTGGTGACGGATGGATACGCTGTAAACTACCTGATCACCAGTTTTAATTTCTCTCAGGAGGGTGCTTTGGACGGTATGTATTCCGTGTTCATCGTCCCGGTCACATGGCTGTATTTTACCTATTATGTTTCGTACAAAGGGTGTTTTGGCCGAAGAAAAAAAACAGCCTTGCATACGGTAAAGGTGCGGATGATGGGGAACTGAGACTCAAATCAAAATGCGTGCGATCTACTGATTTTATGTGAATTCGTATTAGGTATAAGAATGAATTTTGGTTGAATTATAAGGAAGGCACGAACTGAATAAGATCATGCGCATTACAAGAAAATTTTTACTAAGGAAACTACGGTGGCTTTTGCTGGCAACTTTCCTGACGATGAATGTCGTAGCCTACTTCCACGCCTATAAATTCACGCACTTTTCGGTGGAGAAGATCGAAAAAACCAAAGGGGCCAATCATCTGTCCTCCCTGGACAAGGCGAAGACACTTCTTTTTGGGGTTAACAATCCACGCCCAACAAATAAAGGTGTGCCAACCGTTTCCTTTGAATCCGTTTGGCTTGGAACTAATGGTAAGACCGCTGGTTGGTGGATGCCTGTTGACTCATCCAGGGGTACCGTGGTACTCTTTCATGGATACAGTGGTGAAAAGTATTCCATGCTTGACAAGGCCTATGTTTTTCGAAAATTGGGCTATTCTACCTTTCTGGTCGATTTTATGGGGTCTGGCGAATCGTATGGTAATCAAACCACCATAGGCTTTTTTGAAGCAAATCAGGTTCAGCTAGCCTATCAGTTTTTACGAGAAAAGGGCGAAGAAACGATTTTTCTGTTCGGAACTTCCATGGGAGCAGTGGCCGTGCTTAAGGCCGTGAAGGATTATGATTTGGATGCCAATGGGCTGATATTGGAATGCCCGTTTGGGTCGATGCTGGAAACCGTTCAGGCTCGATTTCGATCCATGCAGATTCCGTCTTTCCCAATGGCGAATTTACTGGTATTTTGGGGCGGAGTTCAAAATGGATTCAATGCCTTTAGCCATAAACCATCGTTGTATGCCAAAAACGTAAGTTGTCCCACTTTGCTGATGCATGGTCAATTAGATGAAAAGGTGAGTTCAGATGAAATTCGCCGGATTTACAACAACCTTTCCGGTCCCAAAACATTGGTTGTGTACCCATTGGCCGGTCATGAAAATTATCTGAATAAATATGCGGAAAGGTGGACTCAAGATGTTGGATTCTTCCTATCACAAAACTGATCTTGCTTACTCTTGGCTGCTAGGAATGAAGAGCTGAAATGCTCCTTTGTTTGATGTGTACCAATCTAGGCCTGTTAAACATTCAAATCCGATAACGACCCAACCCACCTGGATTTTTCGTCGTCATGGACATAAACCATCGTTCACCACGTTAAAGTCATTACCATGAATATGAAAATCCTAACAACCGTCATGCTGTTCCTTATGATGCAGATGGTATCAGCCCAAAACCAACTCAACGATGTCGTACATTTTAACTACGATCAATCCGATCTAACATCTCAAGCTTCCTCAGAATTGGATGAATTAATTTCCAGATTGGATAACCATAAAATTTATCAAATCACTCTGTCCGGACATACAGATAGTGATGGATCCAATGAGTACAACGAGGGCTTGTCTGCACGTCGGGTGGACGCAGTTCGAACGTACCTTCTGGAACATGGAATATCATCAGAACATATCCAGCTTTCCACCTGGGGGGAGACCAAACCGGTTGCGGCCAATAACGTGTTGTCCGAGAAATATAAAAACCGTCGAGTGGAGATCACGGTAGAATTTGAATCTTCGATTCCAAAGGGTTTTACTGGCTCTTTTCAAGAAATCAAGGTTAGATCAAATGGCGATACGTCCATCGTGTTGGATGAAAAGGGAACCCTTCTGCATATTCCTGCAGATGCTTTTGTATATGACGGTGGCTCGTGTGACGAGATCACACTGCGATATAAGGAGTATCGAAATTCGGCCGACATGGCCTTCAGCCAAATTCCAATGAACTACACATCCGGCGGGATCACGTATCGGTTTAGCAGCTCCGGTATGTTTGAATTGTACGGATCGTGCGATAGGCATCCAGTAAAAATCGCGCCGGGAAAATCCCTGAAAATCGATTACGCTTTGGCGCGGCAAAATCCGGACATCGCCTTTTACCGATTAAAGGACGATCGCAGCAATTGGGATCGCATTCAGGAAATTGAAAAGTTGCCGGGAAATGATGGGGCAGAAGTGGCAAATTTTAAAAATCAAGGATTATTTCAACCCAACGTTCAGCGGAAAAAGAGATGGTTAATCCATTTAGGACCTGTTAAAATTATTCGGTTGAAGGATAAGATCATTGATAGGGGCGATCGCTTAGTTGGTTGGAACAAGGTTCCCATTCAAAACGCTGGAAAGCAAGACGGAACCTTGTTGGCGGAAGGGGCGGATGCCGGTCACACCTATCCCGATATCATCAAAGGATTGAATGTGGGAGATTTTGGCGTCTATAATTGCGATCAGGCTTATCGGATGAGTGCGCCGGTTACTGTACGGGCCAATTTTGTGAATGAACACGGTATGCCCGTCAAAGATGGAACGGTTTTGTCCATGATTGATATGAACTACAACGGAGCCTTCAGCTACAGCCCCCTCAGCTTTCAATGTGATGTAAAAGGCAAGAATGCGCTGGCGTTGTTTACCCAATCGGACCAACTCTATGTGATCACACCTGATGAGTTCAAAAAAACGGATTTATCGGACGGACAAGTGATTCACACCATCAAGCTGAAAAATGTCACCCAGGAAATCCACAACTCCGATGAGTTGGCTTCCTATTTGGGAATTGCGATGAAGGACTAGTTTATGTCGGGAAACGATCTTTTAGATCTATGCTCTAAGCTCTAAGCTCTTAGCCCTTAGCCTTTAGTTCTTAGCATTCAACAGCTACACTTTCCGATTCGGGATATGGGCTTGCCTAACGGTCGCCTGCGCTAAAGCTTCTGCGACAACGTAAACGAAGTGCAGGTAGGATTCGGGATTACGAATTTTGCATTTTGAACTTTGCATTTTGAACCAAAACTCAAGTGCCCCTCCTGCCGTCGGAACACTTGAACATTCGTTTTCAGAAGGATTTTAGCACGAGTGACCCTCACGATGTTCGGAACACTCGCGCTGCTATCTTTATGACGACCTGTGTACCCGGACCGTGAGGAACGATTATTTAGTGGTGACATGCCGATCTAGGAATAGGGCTTACGAATTTTCGGGTCTACGCTTTGATCTCTCCACTTTGATCTCTAAGTTCTCCATTCCCCATTCCCCATCCCCCATCCCCCATCCCCAATTACCCCTTGTCTCCCCGCAGTCGATTCATACCTTTGCTTTATGATCGAAACGCAGAACAAATTCATTGAACTGGAACACCAATACGGAGCACATAATTATCATCCCTTACCCGTTGTTTTGAGCAGGGGAGAGGGGGTGTTTGTTTGGGACACGGAAGGAAAACGGTACTATGATTTTCTTTCGGCATACAGCGCGGTGAATCAGGGGCATTGTCATCCTAAAATTATTCAGGCGCTCAATGATCAGGCCGGTCAGTTAACCCTTACCAGTCGGGCGTTTTACAACGATAAGCTCGGAGAATACGAACAATTTATTACGAACTACTTTGGGTATGACAAGGTGCTGCCCATGAATACAGGTGTTGAGGCGGTAGAAACCGCCTTGAAACTCTGCCGAAAATGGAGTTACGTTAAAAAGGGTATTCCGGAAAATCAGGCTCAAATTGTCGTGGTTCATGGTAATTTTCACGGCCGAACACTGGGTGTCATTTCCTTTTCGGATGATGACGACAGTCGAGGAGATTTTGGTCCTTACCTCCCTGGCTTCAAAGTAGTTCCATATAATGATATGGAAGCCATCACAAACGCCATTGCCGGAGAACATGTAGCCGGTGTGATGGTGGAGCCTATTCAGGGTGAAGCCGGTGTGATCGTTCCCCAAGACGGGTATTTAAAGGCCATCCGGGCGGCTTGCGATGAACACAACGTGGCGTTTATAGCGGATGAAGTTCAAACCGGTATCGGAAGAACCGGGCGCATTTTAGCCTGTGATCATGAAGACGTCCGTCCTGATATCCTCATTCTCGGTAAAGCGCTCTCCGGCGGTGTATTACCGGTTTCGGCCGTACTGGCCGATGATGAATTCATGATGTGCATTGAACCGGGTCAGCATGGTTCAACCTTTGGCGGCAATCCGCTGGCATGTGCCGTTGCCACAGCTGCTTTGGAAGTGATCAAGGATGAGCAGTTGGCGGAGAATGCCGAAACCCTCGGTCAGGTTTTTCGAAAACGATTGGCAGCCATAGATTCTGATCTGGTTACTGCCGTAAGAGGTAAAGGTTTGTTGAATGCCATCGATATTAAGCCTTACGGCGATGGTAAAACGGCTTGGGATGTATGCTTGAAATTACGCGATAGCGGTTTGTTGGCAAAACAAACGCATACCCATACCATTCGATTTGCCCCACCTCTGGTGATTAATGGCGAACAAATTCAGGAATGTGCGAACATCATTGAACAAACCATCCTGAACCTGGATTAGGGTGGAGCACTTCTTCCTGATTGGTTCTGTTGCCATTGCCGTTCTTGGTCTGGTAACCACGTTGAAGGAAGGATATCGGAAATTTCGGCTCGAGCGATCGACGTATGTCTCGGGAATGGATGACGTGATCAAATCAACCGTCATCCGCTACGGCTACTATAAAAACTTATCGGAAGAAGGCCGATTGCGGTTCATTAAGCGTGTTCGATATCTCTGCATGGAGAAGAACTTTATTGGAATGGACGGTCTGGAGATAACCGATCAGATGCGGGTTTTGATCTGTGCTGAGATGGTTCGAATAACATTCGGGCGCAAACGCTTCAAATTAGGTGGTTTCACCACCATTCGCTTGTATCCCGGCATATTCTACAGCAGACTGATAAAACGAAATGTCAAAGGGCTAACCGGACGTGGATTTCTGGCATTATCATGGCCTGATTTTCTTCTTGGCATTGAGCATCCTGATGATAACCTGAATCTGGGACTACACGAAATAGCCCACGCCTTGCACATCGCTTCTTTCAAAGGAATGAGTGACATGGCCGAGTTTCAGGAGTATTTTGGGTTTTGGAGCAGAGGAGCACTTCCCTTTTTTCAGGAAATGCGACAAGGGGAGCACGACTACCTCAGAGAATACGGATCCACCAATTTTCATGAGTTTTTTGCGGTTGTGATCGAGCATTTCTTTGAAACACCCGAAGAATTTTGTCGGCAAATCCCTGAGCTGTATTGGCGTACAGCCGTATTGTTGAATCAGGATCCAATGCAACGCGAAAACGACTACCGGTTGAAATTGCCAGAAACGGCAACAACTCAGCAAAAAAGTCGATTGCGAACACCCTATTCTGTTTCGGTAGATTGGGGACTTATGCTCACCATTATAGGTATTCTTTTTAGTCTTCCAATGATGTTATTGCTCACCATGGAGGCTACTCTCAATTTTATGGACCGAGCAGTGATTACCAGCATTTTAGGCGGATTTGGCATTGTTCTCTACCCCATATTACATGCCAGAGGCATGATTAAACACCTCAACCAGTACATGGTGTTTTGTGTGTTTGGTATTGGCATGAACCTGTTTGCGGTGTTGGTGTGGATCAATACACGACTTCCCAGGCAGGCGTATGAGGAAGAACACGTCGTTCTGTACGAAAACAGTACGATGCGTGAAGGAATGATCCGCCTTCAGTTTGCTGATCACGCGTTTGATGACTATCCCAACATCCGAACTATTGAAGGCCGAACGCCCGGAAAGGAAAGCAAAAGGCTTGTTCTGAAAATGGAAAAAGGCGTGCTCGGGTACTCCGAACGGGTAGATTATTATTTTAGATAACTAGTCCACTAGTCCACTAGTCCTCTAGTCTTCTAGTTCACTCCAATTGAAAACGGCATGACCGCTTGAACACCGGTCATGGACTGTAACTTTTTCAACCGTTGGTAGATGGAGTAGTTTTCTCCCAATTCCTGTTTGATGACCTTTTGCTTGATGGAAGCCATACCAAAGGATTCAAAGAATTCAGCGAACGGGTCCTTTACATTTGGGTAGCTCTGAAGATCATATGAATCAATACCGGCCTTGAAAGCAGCAATTTTAATGGCATCATTCAATCCGCCATGCACGTCAACTAAACCATTTTCCTTCGCCATTTCTCCAGTCCAAACCCGACCTTGAGCCACCGAATCAATGAATTGGGTGGTTAATTCCCGACCTTCACTCACATGTCCAACAAAGTCTGTGTAGATTTCTTCAACAAACTGAGTAAGCATGGCCATTTCACCAGCATTCAGTGGTCGATCAATCCGTCCAAAATCAGCATATTCAGAGGTCTTGACGTAATCGGTTTTCAAACCAAGTTTATCGTATAAACCCGATGCATTAGGATACATGCCAAATACTCCGATGGATCCGGTAATGGTATTGGGCATCGCCACGATGGTGTCGGCCATACATGAGATGTAATATCCACCACTTGCGGCTACATCGCCCATAGAAACAATCAACGGTTTTTTGGCTTTGGTAAGGATGGCTTCCCGCCAGATCACTTCACTTGCCAGGGCACTACCTCCCGGACTGTTAACCCGAAGAACAACGGCTTTAACATCGTCGTCTTCACGCGCAGCTCTCAAGGCTTTTAGAAAGCGATCGGATCCCACTTCATTGGCCTCACCATTTCCTGAAACGATGTCGCCATCGGCATAAACCACGGCAATTTTGGAATCGTGAGAATCTTCACTGCGAACGCCTCCGGCAGCGAAGTATTTAGCCAGTTTCACATAGTTGATGTCATCGTCTTCACCCAATCCCATGCGTGATTTAATGTGGCTGATCACCTGATCGCGGTACGCCAGTTCATCTACCATTTTACCGGCAAGGGCCTGTTTAGGATTGGTAACACTCAAGCTGTCGGCCATGGCCTTCAATTCATCCGGTGTCAGATTTCTTGATTTCCCTACGGTTGAGACATACTGAGAAAAGAGAGAGTTGATGTATTCGTTGATCTGATGACGATTGGCTTCACTCAACTCATCACGGGTAAACGGTTCCACGGCTCCTTTGAATTTGCCATGCTTGATCACCTGCATTTCGATGCCCAGTTTAGCCAGTGTTTCTTTTAAAAAGGTGACTTCGGCTGCCATTCCATTGAACAACATATTGCCCTTTGGGTTTAGGAAGACGCTATCGGCAACGGAGGCCAGGTAATACGTTTGATTATAATACAGTTCCCCGTAGGCATAGATAAATTTCCCGCTGGATTTGAAATCTTCCAGCGCATTTCGAATCTCCGATAGTCGGGCATATCCGGCGTCTACAAACGTCAGATCCAGAAAAATTCCAGAAATTTTGTCATCGGTTTTAGCGTGTTCAATGGATTGAATAACGTCATACATACCGATGGGTCGGGTCATGTCGCCTGACAATCCCGCGGCAAAGGCCTCAAATGGACTGCTGTTGGTTCGCTCCGGCATCGGATAATTCAAACTTACCACTAACACGGAGTTTGAATCGATGACGGCCTTTTTATCTTTCGACATACCACCTGCCAGTGAGAGAATCACCAGAAAAAAGATGGCAAATAGAATGAAGATACCGGTGATGGTCGCAAGGACAAATTTTAGGAATTGTTTCATAGGGCTTTTGCTCGTAACGGCTAAGCGTCAGGGGCGGAGCTGAAACTTCAGCACACGTCTTTCACCAGCCGGGGAATTGAGTACAGCAAAGTAAGTCCCGGGGTTCATCTCAGAAAGGTTCAATTCGGTAAAGGAAGAACTTATTTCGTTCAAGCGAATGAGATGTCCGGTTAGGGAGAAGATGGCCAGGTGTGATCCCAATTGGGATTGAACACGCAAGGTTTGTCCCCAAACTTCCATGGGGTTTTGCTCCATTGGTGTGCCAACAGACGATAATGAATTGATGGTCCCGGATAAGGGGATATGCCGGGTTAAAGCCGGATTGGTGGAAATAAGGTGAAGGGTGTCGGAAACAAGTCCTAACGTTTGATCCGGTTTTAGTCGGATTCGTAAGATTTGAGATTCTCCTTGTATCACCGTAAAGGAATCCATCGATAATTCAAATTCATTTCGGGATACATAAGCTGATGAAAATACGATGTTCTTATCGTTTGGATTTCCACCGTTTGTTAAGATGAGTTGATAGACTGAAGTGTCGGAATTTGGATAATCACCCAGATCAACCGATAAGGCTGAATACGACAAAATACTGCTGCCGGCTGCGTTAAATGTTGAGCTAATCACGCTAATTCGTTGTAAAAACTCCGGGTGATCAACAAATGGGTTTCGATTTTTCTGATATCCAAAAATCTTCTCATTCCGAAGACTATCGGTGGCATCGGGTGGAAACTGGTAGGCCCATTCCCGAAGTTTGGATT
Organism: Flavobacteriales bacterium; assembly: GCA_020635355.1. GTDB lineage: Bacteria > Bacteroidota > Bacteroidia > NS11-12g > UBA9320 > WGNA01. The sequence goes on along the minus strand of JACJZW010000010.1, from coordinate 71,970 downwards.
CCTGATTGGTGAGGAAGCTGCTGTAGTTGCTGTAGCGGATGCCGAAGTAAAACAAGGCGCGAGCCACATCTCCTTTGTGTTCATCACGTGGTTCAAACAGATTGGAGCCCAGTTTAGATCCACCAACTTCCCAGGATGGACTGGTAACCACTCCAAATGGATAATTGCCTCTTTTTCCATTGGCGGTTACATCGGTGGGGAAGAGGTGATGTATGTCGGCCTTCTCCGGCTCATTGCTATTGAATAAACTCTGTGGCCAGGTGTGTTCGCAATTGAAGCTGTTGTCATTGGCACCTGAACGTGAGTTGAACGTAGCCGTTCGTCCGGTATAAACGCATTCAACTTTGCCGCCTTTATTATCAATGTCTCCATACATTTTATCACGTGCTCCGTTGTATCCCAGGTTTACATAATTTTTTGAAATGATGGATTTGAGTTCAGCTTTTAGATCTTCGTCATACAGATTATACGTTGAGCTGTAATAGGCGTCCGGATATCGGCCTTCAGCCCGAATATCCAACCGATGAGCACCGGATCGTGAATCCGTTTGAACGATGACTTCTGAATTGTAGTTGATGTTGTGAACGGGATCCACGGTGATCTCAATGTCAACGGATTTTCCTGCATTGAGTTGCACCACCTTTTGAGATACCTTGACCTGATTGTTGGATGATCCGATGTCCAACCGAACGGTGTTCGGATAATGGTTGGTGACCTTAAACGACAAGGTCTCCGGTGTACCTTTGGTCACGTCCCCAAAATCCAGCATTTGCTTGTCCAAGGTGATCTGACTATGAGCGGAAAGTGCCCCAAAGCCCAAAATCAAGGCAATTAATTTGTGCATGCTTCAAAGGTAGTAGACAAACTGCTTGCCGTGGTTTCACTTCGATAAAAAGGATATAAATGACGTAAATTTGCCCCCTCAAATCGAGACATGAATCTGAGCCAACTTTCTGCCATCAGTCCGGTTGACGGACGCTATCGAACCAAAACGGAGGCCCTTGCTCCATATCTGTCGGAGTTTGGTTTGATCCGGTATCGCGTTGGCGTAGAGGTTGAATACCTGATTGCCTTGGCTAATGCCGGAATTACGGTGCTGGAACCGGTTCGAAATACAGAAGTTCAGGCCGCTTTACGGGAGTTATATCAGAACTTTAGCGAAGCGGATGCACAATGGATAAAAGATAAGGAATCCATCACCAATCACGATGTTAAGGCGGTTGAATACTTTGTTAAGTTCAAACTCGATGAATTGAAGCTCAGTTCTGTTAAGGAGTTTGTTCATTTTAGTCTGACGTCGCAGGACATCAACAATACATCTGTACCATTGTCACTGAAGGAAGCGGTAGATCAAGCCACTGCTCCGTTGCTGAACGAGGTGTTAGATAAACTCAAGTCACTTGCGCAGGAGTGGAAGGATATTCCCATGTTGGCCAGAACGCATGGTCAGCCAGCCTCTCCAACACGCGTGGGAAAGGAGTTTTATGTATTTGTAAGTCGGTTGGAAGAGCAAATCCGACTTCTTAATTCCGTACAATGGCCGGCTAAGTTTGGTGGTGCAACGGGAAATTTTAATGCCCATCACGTGGCGTTTCCGGAGATTTCCTGGGTTGATTTTGCTGACGCTTTTGTAGCCTCCCTCGGATTGAAACGTTCAGAACCAACTACTCAAATTGAGCATTACGATAACCTGGCAGCCAAATTTGACGCCATGCGGCGGATCAATGTTATCCTCATCGATTTATGCCGGGATGTTTGGACCTACATCAGCATGGAGTATTTCCGGCAAAAAATTGTGAAGAACGAAGTGGGTTCATCGGCTATGCCGCACAAGGTGAATCCCATCGATTTTGAAAATGCCGAAGGAAATCTGGGCATTGCGAATGCTGTATTGAATCACTTATCAGAGAAATTGCCGCTCAGCCGATTGCAGCGGGATCTGACTGATTCAACCGTTTTACGTAACGTTGGTGTTCCGTTGGGGCACATGCACATTGCCTGCCATTCCTTGATCAAAGGGCTGAACAAGCTTCTGATTAACGTCGATAAGATTCATGCCGATTTGGAGCGAAACTGGGCCGTTGTGGCCGAAGGAATTCAAACGGTTTTGCGTCGGGAAGGATATCTCAATCCGTATGAAGCCCTGAAGGATTTGACACGCAGCAATGAGACCATTGATCAGCAGGTAATCAACCGGTTTGTAGATGGCTTGCAGGTGTCTGATGAGGTGAAGGCCGAGTTAAAGGCGATCACTCCCTTTAATTACACAGGAATTTAGATTGATATGGCCGGGAAAAGAACACTGGTCATCGGTGCAAGCACGAATCCCTCGCGGTACTCGAATATCGCCATAAACCGATTGGTGGACGCCGGACACGAGGTGATTGCACTTGGTCTAAAGCCCGGTGAAGTAGCAGGTATTCCCATCCAAACCTATCCGGAGTCATGGGAAGAAGTGGATACTATAACTATGTATGTGGGCGCAGCCCGACAAATACCGTTTTACAATTACATTCTGTCGCTAAAGCCTAAGCGGGTGATCTTTAATCCTGGAGCGGAAAGCGAAGAACTTGAACAATTATTATCCCATCATAACATCGAGGTGTTGGAAGCCTGTACCTTGGTCATGCTGGCCACCAATCAATATTGAAACTATGAAAAATTTAGCTGTACTTATTTTGACTTCCCTGGCACTGGCGGGTTGCATGCCGAAGTGGGAAAAACTGAAGAATGATATTGCCGATCTTGAAAAACGGCAGATGGAGCTTACACCGGCGGAGCGGCGATCACTGAACTGGATGTACGCTGAGTATGCTCAACTGCAATCACAGGATTCGGTTTCCATGGGATATTTGGCGCAGGCGGCACAATACTTTCAAATAATTGGTGCCAATGATACCGCGTTGCAGCTGAGTCGCGCCTTCATGGAGCTGTATGATTCCAACCGGTATACGCGGGATATTTATCTGTCGATGGCTCGGGTATACCTCGATCAACATGCATCCGACAGCTCAATTGCCAATTATGAACGGGCGCAACAAATTGCCTCTCTGGATCGATCTGATTTGAAGGATTTAGGGGCGGCATATACACAGATCTCCGCCGATCCCAAATCACCCCGTGCGGAAGAGGCCATGATTAAGTCGGCCAATATTCATGTCGAATTAGGTGAAACCACGGAAGCCGCACATTTGTATTCCCGGTTTGTTAAACTGTATCCCCAATCAACGTATTCACCGTACGCCTATACCCGATGGGCGGATGTGTTGGAGCGCGAAGGTAAACTGGATGAGGCCAAAAAAGTGCTGGAAACACTGATTGAGGCATTCCCGGACGATAATTTTGCCAATGATGCGCGCATCACCTTGGAGAAGGATCTTTTGGGTAAAACCGATGAGGAAAAATTTGCCATCATAACCGGAGAACGTCCAACGCCATAAGTTTATCGCTGGTGCATCCAATTGTTACGGATGTGTAAAGTCCTTGATTTCAGCGTTCACACGGGTTAACTTTGTTTCCATAACATTCACAATTAATAAATACACTCATGAGTAAGTTTGATGAAGCAGTGGCCACGTACCAGGCCGAAATGGACAAGTTGGGATTAGCTTACGATGCAGATTTATTGTCTGCCGTGGCAAAAGGTTTAGGCCCGTCAATCTACAACGCCGATTCTTCCAAAGTTTCTTGTTCAGATGATGCTGAACTTGGAACTGTTAAGAAAAATTTTCTCATTGGTAAACTGGGTTTAAGTGATGGTCCGAAGTTGGACGAAGCACTGAACAGCGTTTGCGAGAAAATGGGAAGTTCAAATCGAAACAAGTACCGGGCAATTTTTTACTACCTGTTGGTAAAGCATTTCGGTAAAGAATCCAATTATGCGGCTGCCAGCTAAGCTGCAGTTAAATTGAATGAATAGGGGCCGCTCATCGAGTGGCCTTTTTTTATGCTGGTTGATTAGCTGACCAATTAACTTGGGACTTAGGTTTGAAATCATTGTATGATTGAAGGACAATTCCACCTTTTACCGAGTTCTCTATTTCCCTAATCCTCTAAACCTCTATTCCTCTATTTTTCTATAAAAATGTGGTGCTACCAACCATCCGAGAAGACAGCCTCATACCCCATTCCCCTTCCCTGATCCCTGAAAAAATCACCCAACGTCTAGCGTATTCACCAAGCGATAGGAGAAGTATGGAGCGGAATGAATAACTTTCATTGGGGTAGGGGTGGATGTGTCCCTACGATTTTTTTCTGAATCGGTGGCAAACGTTGGGGAAATATGCTCAACGGTGTGCATTATTTTGCCGAAAACCACTTTTCGATCTCGTTCCTCATTGGAACTACTGATGATCCCGAATTAAGGCACACCAACCTGATTACCCATTCCCTTTCCCTCATCCCAAGAAATAACCCAACGTGAGTGAGGTTTACTGAACGATGCCGGACATCCGGGGTAGTATGGTTATCTTTCAGTGGGGAAGGGGCAACTGCGTCCCTACGATTTTTTTCTGAATTGGTGCTAAACGTTGGGGAAATATGCTCAACGGTGTGCAATATTTTACCGAAAACCACTTTTCGATCTCGTTCCTGATTGGAACTACTGATGTTCCCGAATTAAGGCGCACCAGCCTGATTACCCATTCACCTTCCCTCATCCCAAGAAATAACCCAACGTGAGTGAGGTTTACTGAACGATGCCGGACATCCGGGGTGGTATGGTTATCTTTCAGTGGGGAAGGGGCAACTGCGTCCCTACCATTTTTTTCTCAATCGGTTGTAAACGTTGAGTAAATAGGTTGATCGGTGGGCATTGTTTTACCCGTGCTTTACCTGGAAACAAGATATCGCTGGAATGAAAACGATTTAATTTATGAGTAGTCGTCTAAGTCTAAAACTCATCCCTGATTCCTCATTCCCCATCCCTCATTCCCGATTCCTCATTCCCGATTCCTCATTCCCCGAACTACAGTTCGATAGAACCATTCAACCAACCGCCATCAAAATCGGCGTGGTAGCGTTCGTAGAATCGGATGGCATCCGTGTTCCAATCGAGCACCTGCCAATTCATTCGGGAGCATTTCTGATCCTTACCGTGTTGCACGGTGCGATCAAACAATAGTTTTCCGATTCCCAATCCTCGCATATTCTCGGTCACAATGAGGTCCTCCAAATAAAGACAACGTCCTTTCCAGGTGCTGTAACGGTAGTAATAGAGCGATAATCCAACAACCTTGTTCTCCACCTCAGCCACAAAGAATTCAAAGGCAGGTTGGTTGCCAAATCCTTCCCGTTCCATACGTTCAATGGTGTTGGAAACGGCATTTGGTTCACGTTCAAAAATGGCCAACTCTACAATAAGCTGATGAATGACCGGAAGGTCTGATTTTATGCCCTTACGAATGGTGATTTCAGGCTTACCTAGGGAGTTCTTCATAACCTCGGTCAATAGATAAAGGTGGCGTTTTAGCAGCAGTGGTTGCCAGTTCATCACAGCGTTCGTTCTCAGGTATTCCTGCATGACCTTTTACCCACTTGAACAAGACGTTCTGCTGGCGATAAACCCTCAGAAATCGACGCCATAAATCAGGGTTTGCCTTTTTTTCAAAGTTTTTTTTCTCCCAACCAAGCACCCACTTTTTCTCTACCGCATCAACGACGTATTTGGAGTCGGAATAGATCAACACGTTTAATTTGGGCTTTTTGAGTGCTTCCAGTGCTACAATCACGGCTAACAGTTCCATGCGATTGTTGGTGGTCATTCGAAAACCTTCAGAAAGTTCCTTCCGGTGTTTGGCTGATTGGAGTACGACGCCGTAACCGCCCGGACCTGGATTACCCGTTGAGGCACCATCGGTGTACACAATGACGTGGGGGGAGAAGGTCATGATCTACAACTCATGCCCCATCTTCTCCTTCTTGGTAGTCAGGTAAGAGAGGTTGTGTGGATTGGGTTTTACTTTTAACGGCACGGTGTCAACAATCTCGAGTCCGTATCCAATCAAACCAGAGCGTTTCTTGGGATTGTTGCTCATCAGCCTGATTTTTCGAACGCCGAGATCACGAATAATCTGAGCTCCCACACCGTAGTCGCGTTCATCGCCTTTGAATCCTAACTCAACATTGGCTTCAACGGTATCCAAACCCTGTTCCTGAAGTTTGTATGCTCTTAGTTTGTTCAGCAAGCCTATTCCACGGCCTTCCTGATTCATGTATACAATCACGCCGCGACCTTCCTGTTCAATCTTTTCCATGGCCTTGTGCAATTGCTCTCCACAATCACATCGACACGAGCCAAAAATGTCGCCAGTGAGGCAAGAAGAATGCACGCGTACGAGAATTTCATCCTCTTCATTCCAGCTGCCTTTGCTTAAAGCGAGGTGATCCTGTCCGGTGCTTTTTTGTTTAAAGGCGTGTAAGGTGAAATCACCATAGGCCGTTGGCATTTGAACATCCAGCTCTTTGGTAATCAGACTTTCCTTATCCAATCGGTATTTGATCAAATCCGCGATTGAAATGATCTTCATGTCAAACCGTTCCGCCACCTTCACCAGGTCTGGCAAACGGGCCATCGTACCGTCTTCATTCATGATTTCAACGATGCATCCTGCGGGTTCAAAACCCGCCATTCGGGCTAAATCGATGGCCGCTTCCGTATGTCCTGCTCGGCGTAAAACACCATTTGTTTTGGCTTTCAACGGGAATATATGACCCGGTTTTCCCAGCACCTCGGGAGGTGTATTGGGATCAACCAGTGCCTGAATGGTTTTGGCACGATCGGCAGCCGATATACCCGTGGTGGTATCGTCACTGATCAAATCAACCGAAACAGTAAAAGGTGTTTCAAATTGGGCCGTATTTCGACCCACCATGAGTTCCAGGCCAAGTTCTTCGCATCGTTCTTCGGGAAGTGGAACGCAAATCAAACCGCGACCTTCCCGTGCCATGAAATTGACCATTTCGGGTGTCATGCATCGGGCAGCAGCCACAAAGTCGCCTTCATTCTCCCGATCCTCATCATCTACCACGATGATCATCTTCCCCTGACGAATATCGTCTATCGCCTCTTCAATGGTGTTCAGCTTGAACTCAGTCATGGTGCAAATTTATCTTGTTAATCCATAACATCTCGTTAAGTAGGTTGTTTTGGTGGGGCCTAGAAAGATTGATGGGGTAAAATCTAAAATCTAAGATCTAAGCTCATTCTGGATCAATCAAGTATGTTTTGAAATAGAGGTGCGCAAGATTCCACTATTTCTGGCTCACTCCTTCCTAAACCAATTGATGCGTTGGGAACAGGATTGTACTCGTTCAATAAAGTTGAATATAAGTTTAGCAGGACAATAAGATCAGGAATGATCATTTGTACATGGAAAAAACAACACTACAGAGAGAGACATTGAAACTCGCACTGGAAATCTTAAAGATCGGTGCCTTACTTCAAGATAAGAAGGAGTTCATTCTTAGCAAGCAACTTATACGAAGTGGAACTTCAATTGGTGCATTGATTTCGGAAGCAAAGTTCGCAGAAAGCAGAAAAGACTTCATTCACAAATACCACATCGCCTTAAAAGAGGCAAATGAAACCAATTATTGGCTCGAACTTTTGCTCGGCAGCGGTATGATAGATTCCGAAACATCGATATCAATTCAAAAAAGAGTTGGTAAGGTCATCAGTATTTTGGTTAAGTCTATTAAAACTCTAAAATCAAGGCATGATCAGACCGTTCTTGGGGGTTGAGACGAACACTTAGTGCTTAGATTTTAGACCATAGCCGAACTGATCATGGCAAGACAATCATCATTAAAGATTAAATCTTGTTCAAGTCCAACTGCTTCAACTCAATGTGAGTATGTAAATTCGTTCCCTTGAAAATCCTCTTCCTCGCCAACCGGATTCCGTTTCCGCCTCACCGCGGGGATAAACTGAAGATTTACAACCTAACAAGAAGGTTGGCGGAGCATCACGAGTTGTATCTCATCGCTTTTACGGAGCATCCGTCAGAGATGACGTATCAGACTGACCTGGAATCCATTTTTAAAGAGGTTCACCTCGTTCATCAGCCGGTATGGAGATCCTGGGTGAACAGTGCATTGAATTTCTTCTATTCTACGCCATTTCAGATTGCCTATTTCCGGAGCAGAAAGATGCAACAGGTGGTGCAAAATTTTGTCGAAAGTCACGATATCGATGTAATCCACACACAGCATTTGCGGATGGCTCAATACACGGTAAATGTGCGATCGTGTCCGCGTATTCTAGATCTACCGGATGCCTATTCCCTGTATTGGGAGCGGCGGAAAACCGTAAAACGACCGTTGATTAATCGATTGTTCGATGCCATTGAATCGGGCAGGGTGGTTCGCTATGAGCGCATCGTTACGGAGTTTGATCTGGGACTGGTTTGTTCTGTGGAGGATCGGGATCACATGCGAAATCTCCATAAGAAAGCGGATATCGAATTGTTGCGAAACGGGGTGGATCTCGAAACATTTCAGTTCACGGGGCATGATTATTCGCGAAACCAAACGCTGTTGTTCACCGGTAACATGGATTACGCACCGAACGTAGATGCCGTTACGTATTTTGTCCAACACCTGTTCGACCCAATTCGTGCCAAGTATCCAACGGTTAAATTGATCATTGCCGGACAACGTCCGGTGAAGGAAGTTCGGGACCTGGCTTCCGAAGCCGTGGTAATCACGGGTTTTGTGGAAGATATCTCGGAGATGTACGCCCAGGCCGATGTGGTGATTGCACCGCTTCGTTTTGGTGCCGGAACGCAAAATAAAGTGCTGGAAGCCATGGCCATGGGTGTTCCGGTGGTATGCACGCAAATAGGTTTTGCCGGTTTGGAGATTGAATCAGGCGAAGGCGTGCTTTATGCACCCAACGACCAACAATTTGTGCAATCGGTGCTGGAATTATTGGGTTCGGAAACCAAACGCCGGGAAGTAGGCCAGAAGGGATTGGAGTTGGCCCGAAACCGATTTAGTTGGGATGGAATCACGCGTCAACTGGAACACTATTTTGAACAGGTGGCGGAAAACGGTTAATCCAACCCTTTTCGTAATTTCACCGCCATGAGGCGAATGGCTGTCTTATTTACCCTTCTTACACTTTCGTTTTCTGCTTTGGCTCAGGACGGGAATACCTCTTTACTAATATCCTGGACCAGCTTATTGCCACCGCTGATCACCATTGTGCTGGCGCTGATCTTGCGGGAAGTGATTACCAGTCTGGTGGTAGGCGTTTTGGTGGGAACCGTGTTGATCTGGTGGAATGGAGGTGATGGGGGCTGGCTTACGCCGATACTATATGTGCCCATGAACATCAGTGAATCGCTGTTCGACAAGGATCATTTAGCGGTTATTCTCTTCACCTTACTGATCGGTGCAACCGTATCGGTTGTCAATGGAAATGGGGGGATGATGGCGCTTGTGAAACGTATATCGGCGCGAGCCAAATCCAGACGATCGGTTCAACTTTCAACCTGGATGCTGGGAATTGCCATCTTCTTTGATGATTACGCCAATACTCTGGTTGTGGGTAAAACAATGCGTCCCTTAACGGATCGGTATAAGGTAAGTCGGGAAAAACTGGCTTACATCGTTGATTCAACGGCGGCACCCATTGCAGCCATTGCGTTTGTTACCACGTGGATTGGGGCAGAGGTGGGGTATGTTGACGATGGCTTAAAGGAAATTGTCAACCGTCCGATGTATCTAACCAATGCCTATTCAATCTTTCTATCGTCTCTTCAGTACGCCTTTTATCCCATTCTCACCATCCTATTTATGTTCATGCTGATTTGGAAACAGCGGGATTTTGGACCGATGTTGGTAGCCGAGCGAAAAGCCATTTCTGGTGAAGTGAGTCATCATGGATCAGGAAAACCTGCAGAAGTAGATACCGTTCCGGATGATAAGGAATATCTCCTAAATGCCATTTTACCCATTGGTGTGCTGTTGGTTGGGGCGGTGGCAGGCCTCATTTACACCGGGTTACAAACGGTTAGTTGGAATGAATCTGTATCATTCGTTGGGAATTTATCCAGTATAATCAGTGCTTCCGATCCCTATACAGCCTTAATCTGGGCCTCGTTTTTGAGTGTGAGTGTAGCTGTTGTGATGACGGTGGTAACAGAGGTTCACGGATTGAGCACGACCATTGAACTGGCATTGGACGGCATCAAATTAATGATACCTGCCATCGCGATTCTGGTATTGGCCTGGACCCTGTCGGCCATCACCTCTGAATTGGAAACAGGCAGGTATTTAGCCTCCTTGATTGGTGATGGATTTAGTCCGTCCATTTTACCCGCCGTGGTGTTTATTCTGTCGGCGGTAGTGGCTTTTTCAACCGGAAGCAGCTGGGGAACAATGTCGATCATCTACCCAATTGTTTTAGTGACTACGTGGTCTATCTGCGAGCGGGCCGGATTGGACGCCCCGGTCATTCTGAGCATTTTTGCTAACACCGTTTCAGCTGTTTTGGCTGGCGCCGTATTGGGCGATCACTGTTCACCCATTTCAGATACCACCATCCTCAGCAGTATGGCATCTGAGTGCAATCACATTGATCACGTTCGGACGCAATTGCCTTACGCACTGACCGTTGGCGGAGTCGCAACGGTTTTGGGAACGTTACCGGCAGGTTTCGGTGTTCCGTGGTTTGTTACCTTTCCATTATGCTTGATTGCCCTTTATTTGATAGTCTCATATTTCGGTAAAAGACCATAAACACTGGGGTTTCAGGGTAATATGCATATACATTTGTGAGTTGTAAAACCGGTTGTGGGTACCTCTCAGCAGATCATACAGAAAAAGATCAGTAAGCGAGTCCGCATTGGCGCGCTTATTCTTTCTCCCATCATTCTGGTTGGTGTGGCGTCCATCATCTTTCAGTTGAGTAACGGGAAAGACGGTGAATACACACTATTCGATTTCAATCTGGGTAAGCTTTGGTCGTGGGCAGTAAATGGAGGGAGCAACACCCCATCGGAATCTGAAATACGCATTGCTCCGGTTGTTCCAAGAAGTTTGGAATCCACCACTGAAACAACTGCACAACAGCCTGCCGTTCGTGACTTGTTTCACACCCAACCTCGGGAAGCGCGTATGTCGCAACAATCTGAATTGATTGTTAAGGATATTGTGCCACAATCCTTTCAACCGGTTGAGGTAGAAGGTGTGTCGCCTTCAGCCTTCTATAATTCACTCAAGGCTTGGAATGTTATGGATCCGGCACAAAAGGAATTCATGATTTCACCTGGGCTGGATGCCAAGCGAAGCCAATTTGCTGTGGGAATCTCTTTTGCCCCGAGTATATCACATCGCCATCTTCGCTACAGCGATTTGGGTAGGGCTGCCCGCACAGTGATTAACGGAAAATCGTACACATTCGGTCAGAGCCAGGATTTCAGGAATACACATGATAAGCCGATTTTGAACTTTTATTCCGGGGTCGATTTTTATTTTCACGTTAGTGATAAGTGGACGGTTCAAACAGGTTTGTACTACACTTCTATGGGTGAACGTGTTCAGGTGATCAAGCTGGATGATGATCAATACAGTGCCAATCAGATTGCCACTTCCGAATCCTCGGCGTTTGCTCACTGCAATGCGCTGTTTGATTCTCCGGAAATGGTGGAGTACAATACGGATCAGAAGGTTCCTTTCAACAATTATTACGGTTGGATTGAAGTCCCGGTGAATGTTTCCTATCAGGTTGTTGAACTGGAGGAACAGATGTCGTTGGATGTTCAGGCCGGATTATCCTACGCGTACATGGATCATGCAGATATGCTGGCCTATGATTACGAAACCAATAAGTATTTTTGGGTAAATCGATCTACCTTTCCGTTGTTCAATCGCCATTTCATCACAGGCGCTGCCGGTGTAGCGGTGTCACGGTACATCAGCGATGGCATTGAGTTGTTCGCCAATCCTCAGTTTAGATATTCATTTACGTCCACGTTCACGGACGATTATCAGATCAAGCAAAATCAGTGGACGGCCGGCTTACGCTTGGGAACCAAGATCCATTTGTAGATTTTAGCCTTTAGCCTTTAGTTATTCATTATTCGTTATTCGTTCAAAATCGTAGCTTGCACCCGTGTCGGAGCGGAATACAGGAATTGAGGTTACTCGCTGGAGTTTAATCGGAAATTTGGTGTTGACCCTGGTGAAGGGTGTGTCGGGTTGGTTGGGGAATAGCTATGCTCTGATAGCCGATGCCATTGAATCCATGACGGATGTGTTTGCTTCGTTGCTGGTGCTGTTCGGATTGAAATATGCCAGTAAACCTGCCGACGATAATCATCCATACGGACATGGGCGAATTGAGCCGCTCATCACCTTTTTTGTGGTGTTAATTTTGGTGCTATCTGCTGCCACCATTGCCTACCACAGCATTCACAACATCGTAACACCACATAAACCACCCCAGCCATGGACCATCGGTGTGTTGGTGCTGATCATTCTGTGGAAGGAAGTTGCGTATCGGAAAGTGGATCAAACAGGAAGAGATTTGAACAGTACCGCGTTGCGAGCCGAGGCATGGCATCATCGCAGTGACGCCATCACATCATTCACGGCACTTATCGGGATCACGATTGCCGTATTAATGGGGGAGGGGTATGAAGCGGCGGATGATTGGGCGGCCTTGTTTGCCTCTGTGTTTATTCTTTACAACAGCTATCGCATATTCAGGCCGGCTTTTAGTGAATTTATGGATGAGCACACCCACGATGAATTGGTGGGTTTAATCAGACAATATTCAACTGAGGTGCATGGGGTGATCTATACGGAAAAGTGCCTCATCCGTAAGTTGGGCAATAAGTATTTTGTGGATCTTCACGCCGTGGTGAACGGGGCGTTATCAGTTCGGGACGGACATGAAATTGGTCATAATCTTAAAGATCATCTGCTCCGGCAACTTCCGGAATTGGAGGACGTGCTGATACACATTGAGCCGGATGATTTGTACCTATCTGAAGATAGATTGAATGGCTAAGAACTAAATGCTAAGAGCTAAAAGCTAAGTTAGCAGTTAGCCCGTGACGCTCGCTTCACTCGGTCAGGATAAACGGTTAGCGAAATTACTACTCAGTAATCCGCACTCCGTAATTCGTACTCCCGAATTCCGAATCCCACATCCATTTGCTCTTGCTCACAGAAGATGGATAGTTATAAGATAAATAGGAGAATAGAGGACTAGAGATCGAGAGATATCTTTCACTCTCATTTTTCAACCGCGAAGCACAGCAAGGGTGGATGTGTAAAACATTCCGAATCCCGAATTCCGGATCCCGAATTCCGAATCCCGAATTCCGAATCCCGAATCAATGATCGTGATCGTGATCCGAATCATCCGGTTCCTGTGGCGGTTCTTCCACACCATCTACCTCAATGAAGATAATGAGATTACTCTCACCGGCATTGGAATACACATTAACGCCTTTGGCGTACGGGCCGTTTTTGTCTTTTGTGTCGAACTCAACGAATATAGATCCACGCTCTCCGGGTTTGATGGCCTTTGCCGGCCACTTAGAAGCCGTACAGAAGCAAGTGGTTTTTACCTCCTTAATGATGATGTCGGACGTTCCGGTATTGGTGAACTGGAAGGTGTACTCGGCTTTGTCGCCGGCCTTGACAGTACCGAAATCGTAGCGCGTGGTGTCAAATGTCATGACCGCCTGAGCCGATACCTGAGCGGTAATCAACACGAATAAGGAAACTAAGAATGCTTTCACGTTGTAAAGGTAGTTTTCGTTGGTTAGATACAGAAATCGCGCCGAATGTTGCACCACCTTCTTATTTGAGTTCCCTCTACTCTTACCTCAATCTCCATCCCCCATACCTAAAAAGACCCCAACGTCTTTCGTATTTACCAAACGATAAGAGAAGTTTGGATCGGAATGATTAACTTTCATCGGGGTAGGGGTAAATGCGTCCCTACCATTTTTTTCTGAATCGGTGGCAAACGTTGGGGAAACATGCTCAGCGGTGTGCATTATTGTACCAGAGGCCAACCATTTTTCATTCTCGCTCCTAATTGGAACTACCGATGTTCCCGAAACAAGACGCACAAACCTCATCCCTCATCCCTCATTCCTCATCCCTCATCCCTCATTCCTCATTCCTCATTCCCCCTCCCTCATTCCCCTACAATCTTTTCAGATCAATCGTCCATTACGCCGTAAAGAATATATTCGTGACCAAATTTCAAAACATGACAGATTTAGAAATCGCACAGGCAGTCAACATGCAGCATATCAACGATATCGCGGCTAAACTTGGCGTTGATTCTGATAACCTCGAGCAATACGGCAAATACAAGGCAAAACTTCCGTTAACCTTGATTGATCAGTCAAAAATTGATCGAAGCAATCTTATCCTGGTAACAGCTCTCACTCCAACTCCGGCGGGTGAGGGGAAAACCACTGTTTCCATTGGACTGAATGAAGGGTTGAATAAGATCGGAAAGAAGAGCGTTGTGGTTTTGCGGGAACCATCACTCGGGCCCGTGTTCGGAATCAAGGGAGGTGCGGCCGGCGGTGGTCACTCTCAAGTGGTGCCGATGGAAGACATCAACCTACACTTTACCGGCGATTTCGCTGCCATTGAGAAAGCCAACAATTTGTTGGCGGCACTAATCGACAATAACATTCAAAGCAAAACCCGCAGTCTGAACATCGACCCACGGACCGTAATCTGGAAACGTGTGATCGATATGAACGATCGGGCACTTCGGGACATCGTGATCGGTCTTGGAGGAACCGGGAACGGTATGCCACGTCAAGATGGATTTAACATTACGGCGGCTTCAGAAATTATGGCTATCCTATGTATGTCCAAGGATCTTAGCGATTTGAAGGAAAAACTAGGGAACATTTTTGTGGGGTACACCACGGATCGCAAACCGGTTTACGCCCGTGATTTAAATGCCGAGAATGCCATGACCATCCTGTTGAAGGATGCCATCAAACCTAACTTGGTTCAAACCCTGGAAGGCAATCCGGCCATCATTCACGGTGGACCATTTGCCAATATCGCTCAAGGAACCAATACCATCATTGCCACGAAGATGGGATTGTCATTGGGCGATTACGTTGTTACCGAAGCGGGCTTTGGCGCAGATTTGGGTGCCGAGAAATTCCTTGATATTAAGTGTGGATATGGCAATCTAAAACCAAAGGCTTTGGTGCTGGTGGCCACGATACGTGCCCTTCGTCATCACGGTGGTGCTCAGCCGGATCAATATAACGAAGCCAGTCTGGAACGCGTTCAGAAGGGATTCGCCAACCTGGAGAAACACATCGAGAACAGCATCAAGTTTGGTCTCACTCCAGTGGTTGCGGTAAACAACTTCTACAGTGATTCGGATGAAGAGGTGAATTGGGTCATTGAAAAATGTGCTTCACTGGGTGTTAAAGCCGTTCTTAGTAAAGGATGGGCTGAAGGTGGAAATGGAACTCAGGACTTAGCTCGAGCCGTGGTTGACGTAATAGAGGCTGGTACCAACAACTTTAAACCATTGTATGATTGGAACTCCAGCGTGGAAGATAAAATTGAAACCATTGCGCGTGAAATCTATGGCGCCGATGGGGTCGACTTCTCAGCCAAAGCAAAAGCAGACATCCGAACCATTGATAAATTAGGATTGTCCGGATTGCCCATTTGCATGGCTAAAACTCAAAAGTCGTTTTCGGATAATGAAAAACTCATTGGCCGACCAACCAACTTCCGTGTGACTGTACGTGAATTTGAAATTGCGGCCGGTGCAGGATTTCTCATTCCAATTTTAGGGAACATGATGCGCATGCCGGGCCTACCTGCCGTTCCTGCGTCTGAGGGAATGACCATTGATGGCAATGGGGTGATCACCGGTTTGTCGTAAGCAGCGGTTAATTTATTCCATTCAGACTGGGTCAGACAGATAGCGAATTGGTAGGCGATTCATTAGAGTAAATATCTTAGAGCAAGGCTCAATCGTCACTACGAATATGCGGTCGCAGAAGCTTTTATGAATTAATCGGGCGGATGATCTCAAATTCTGAATCCCGAATCCCGAATCCCGAATCGCGAAATAGCATTGTTGACTCCGGGCCAAAGCCACCCCTCCCCGGACGAAAGATCGGGAAAAGCTTGAAGAACAAGCGGGTTGAACTCAATGATAAGCGTTTAACCTGCAGATCGACATGCTCACCGTGTATTCAGGCCACGCCATTAATTGGCGTATGTGATCCGGCATCGTGAAGGATGATCTCGTAACACCACCCTGAACATCATCCTTCCCCAAGTCCAACCTTGTTCCAGCCTCAGTTGTTTAGTTTCTGCCGCTCGAGCATCTAGCAGGCGATTAACTACCTTTGAATCATGCCGCTTGTCTCCAAGTTTATCGCCGTAAAGTTTAGCGCCAATACGAACTGGCGTGTGGAAGATACGCTCACAAACGAAGCAGCCTTACAAATTCTGGTGAACCATGAGCCGTTTTCGGTGACCATGCGGACACCCGGATCGGAGCGGGATTTGGTGCGCGGACTCCTTTACGCTGAAAATGCCTACGAGAATCTTCAAGGGCCATTTCGATATCAAACGATGGAGTTGGGAGAAGACGGAATACCATCGGTTGTAAATGTGCTGCTGTCAGATGAGGAAAAAGCCCCCGGTGCGGATTCCAAGCGAAGTCTGACCTCCGTTTCCTCCTGTGGTATTTGTGGTAAAGAGGATTTGTCGGCCATTGAACTCTGCGGAGACCCCATTGCCGATGACGTTCAATTTACCCCCGTACAAATCGCGGCTATGTTTGAGGCCATGTCCAGCGTTCAGGATGTCTTCCTGAAATCCGGTGGAAGCCATGCGGCTGCTATGTTCAACGCCCAATCCGAACTCATGGTGTTGAAAGAAGACATCGGTCGTCACAACGCGGTGGACAAGGTTATTGGATACTGTTTAAATAACGATTTGCTCTCCAATGCCAAATGCCTGTTGGTATCCGGACGCGTATCATTTGAAATTATATCCAAGGCGCATCGGGCTAGAGTTCCGGTTCTGGCTGCCATTTCCGCTCCATCGAGTCTGGCGGTTCAAACATCCCAGGAATGTGGTTTAACGCTGTTGGGATTTTGTCGGGGTGAACATCTCACAGCCTACGCCCATCCGGAACGAATACAAGTCAGATAGATCAGAGTTTTGAGATCAGAGTTATACCACCTTCGCTGAAGCTCCGGTGGTCTAAGGAATGAGGGATGGGGAATGTGAGACGCCTCTGAGTGAATAGATTATTTAGATCAGAGTGTTGAGTTGGTCCATTAATCTTCATTAAATCCTTAAAACGCTATTCGTTCTTCGTTATCACCTCTTCGTCCCAAATCACTCTTCCACATTCTTCATCGCCATTAATAACGTATACGCGCCATGCGTCACAAATTGCTTATCGGTTGGGTCAAAGGCCGGATCAAAGGAAATTTGACTCATTCCATTTTCGGAATTCCCAACATCAACTTTAACCATGGAATACTGCTGTTGGGCTGAGCTGTCGGTATAAAACACATAATCCTGTCCTTCATAATGCACCAACGCATCGGATACAATCACAAGTTGGTTCGTGCTTTCGATTTCAATATCGGCATTCATAAACATTCCGGGAATTAAGGATTTGTCGTACTTATCAAAGTGACAATGCACCTCAACACTTCGTTCCTTGCCTAAATTTTTTCCAATCAGAATGATCTCACATGGATATTTCAGGTTGGGTTGATTGTTGGTATAGGCCACTAACTTCTGACCAATAAATAGTTGATGAATATCTTTCTCAAACACATCCAGAGCCAAATGAATATCGGTTGGATTTACCAGCTCAAAAAGGATGTCAGAAGGAGTTACGTACTTGCCAATATTCACATTCACGGAAGAAACATACCCGTCAATGGGTGAATGCAGATACACTTGACGAGAGAGTTTTTCTGTTGTTAGATTTTCCGGGTTTAAACCAATCAATCGAAGTTTTTCTGCTAGTGATTTTACATGTATCCGACCGGATTCCACATTGCGCCTGGCTTGTTGAAAGACCTTGTCACTCGTAGCTTTTTGACGATTTAAAACCTCTTGTCGTTCAAATTCGTGTTCCAGATAGACCTGCTCGTTTTTGGCCGTAAGGTAATCCTGCTGCAAGCTGATGTACTGTGGATCTTCCAACATCGCGATGCGTTCACCTTTGCGCAGATGCATGCCTGGTAACAGGTTGGTTTGACGAAGATAACCGCCCAACGGAGCAGAAATACTCACCATATTTTGGGGTGGAACATCTATCACGCCATTTACATGCAAAATGCTTGAAAGTGTCTGACGTTGGAGCACTTCCGTTTGGATGTCGGCATTTTTACGTTGGGCATCCGTGAGTGTAATGGTGTTAGAGGTCATTTCTCCTTCTGCCGGTTGGTTGGTATCCGAAGACGTGCAGGAAAATAGGAGGAATACAGGGATGATAAGTATAGGAAGGGTTTTCATTGGATTCAATTGTTTGTGAGGTAGTTGATTTCAAGAATGGTTTGGTTTAACTCAAATTGCACATCCAGGTATTGGTTTTCAATGTCCAGCGCCTGATTGATTAGCGCAGACCAATGCAGGTAATCAATTTCACCGGATCGAAACTGTTCATCAGCAGCGCTCATAAGGGTTTGTGCCTGGGGTAGCGCAGTTTGCTCGTAGTAGTCCACTGTTTGTCGTTGATTCAGCAGACGAAGAAGAGCAGATTCATATAGACTGCTCAAACGATGTTTGGCAGCTTCAAAGTCATTCAGGGCCATCTGAGCTTCCGTTTGTGCCGCCTTTATTTTTGCTTTTTGATGTTGGTAAAAGATGGGTATCCGAATTCCTCCCTGAACGGAATTAAACCGGGTGCTGCGCGTGTAATTCATATTATCGGCACCGGTTCCCTGCATAGTCATGGAATAATAACCCAACTCGATCTCAGGGAGTAATCTGGCCCGTTCCAAACGAGTGGCCGATTCTGCGAGCGTAATTTGCTGGGATAGCCATATCAGATGAGGATGCCCGTCAATTAAGGTGCTGTCGGCCAAAGAAGTTTGAACAAGTTGAGGGGATGAGGACTGAGGAAGAAACCGACCTTCTGAATTCATCAAAAGTTGAAAATGTACTTGTTCTACACTCAGCTGGGTCTCAATGGATTGTCGTTCAATGGAGAGTCTTCCACGTTGCAGATCTACTGATGTTTTTTCCAATACATTGGACTCTCCCTGCTCAAATCGCAGCTGGGATTTAGCTTGAAAGGCAGCCATTAAGCTATCGCGTTTTGCCAACATATTCCGCCTTTCTTCGAGCCACCACAAGGTGTAGTACGATTCGCCAACTTCCTTTTTTAACTCGGCTTCTTGTACACGCACCATCGACTTGCTTGCAGCATATTGCAGATTGAGCTGCGCCTGCTGGCGGAGGTAAACGGTTGGAAATTGGAAGGCTTGTGAAAGCCCCACGCCATTGTCGGTATAGTTGGAATTGAATCGTCCGTAATCACCCGAAATTTGTGTGGCAGGTAGGTCTATGGCCGATGCCTTCAGTTTTTCCTGATAGGTGGAAAGCAGGCGGGCATTTTGGATCTGATAGTTGTTTTTAACAGCTGTATCGAGAGCAGATTGATAGCTGATTCGGGTTTGTGCCGATGTGTGGCTGGTTCCGAGAAAACTCAACCCAATCACGGCAAAAAGGATTGCTGTTGGCGGCATCGATTTTCGTTTTCCCATCGTTTCAAAGAGGATATAAAGTGTTGGCAGGACGAAGAGGGTTAGGAAGGTGGCAATCAACAAACCACCGATCACCACCGTAGCTAGAGGACGTTGAACTTCGGCCCCGGCTCCCGTGCTAATCGCCATCGGCAGAAAACCTAACGACGCCACGAAGGCCGTCATAAGTACCGGGCGCAGTCGGTGACGGGTTCCTTCCAAAACGATTTCCCGAGGATCATGGATGCCGGATTGTTTTATGCGATTGAACTCCGCCAGCAAAACAATACCGTTTAACACCGCTACACCAAACAAGGCAATGAATCCCACTCCGGCACTAATGCTAAACGGCAATCCACGGAGGGCCAGGAATAAAATGCCTCCGATGGCCGACAACGGAATGGCGGAATAAATCAGCAATCCCTGTTTTACGGAGCCGAAAGCGAAGTAGAGAAACAGGAAAATCAGAAGTAGGGAAATGGGGACGGCAATACTCAATCGGGCCTGAGCCGCTTGCAGGTTTTCAAACGCACCACCATAGGTGACGTAGTAACCGGCAGGAAGATTTAAATGCGCATCCACATTTTTTTGAACTTCCTTCACGATGCTCTGAACATCCCGGCCGCGAACATTAAAACCAACTGTAATGCGTCGCTTAGCATCATCCCGTTGAATTTGATTAACACTTTCTTCCAGTTGGACACTGGCCACCTGATTCAACGGAATCTGGGTGC
This sequence comes from Flavobacteriales bacterium, assembly GCA_020635355.1. Lineage (GTDB taxonomy): Bacteria > Bacteroidota > Bacteroidia > NS11-12g > UBA9320 > WGNA01. Next base: position 51,488 of record JACJZW010000010.1, on the reverse strand, counting down.
CGGATTCGGTTGGAATCAACACATTTCGGATGTCGTCCAAATTGCTTCGTACCTCGTCTGCCAAACGAACCACTAGATCAAATCGCTTTTCGTCTTCAAAAACCAATCCGGCTCGTTCACCGGCAAACGCAGTATTTACAACCTTGTTTACCTCTTGAACGGAGAGTCCGTATTGGGCCATGGCCTTCCGGTTGTACCGAATAATGGCCTGCGGTAGACCATCGATCGGTTCTACATACAAATCCTGCGCTCCATCAACATGGACAATTTGATCACCCAACCTTCGGGCATATTTCGAGAGTGTGTCTAGATTCTCACCGAAGATTTTGCACACCACATCTTGTTTGGATCCGGTCATTAGTTCATTAAACCGCATGGCTACCGGGTATTGAAAGGAATAGGTTACCCCGGGTATTTCGGTCAGGGCGGCACTCATCTTTTCGGCCAACTCATCCCACGAAGAAGCTGATGTCCATTCTTCCTTGTCCTTTAGGATAATCATCATATCCGATGCTTCCATCGGCATAGGATCCGTCGGGATTTCGCCACTTCCTGTTTTGGCCACGATTTTTTCAATTTCCGGAAATCGACCCAATAAAACAGAGGATGATTTCATCACAGCTTCGGACGATGTTGTCAAATTACTTCCCGGCAAAACCCGCGTATCTACGGCAAAATCTCCTTCCGGCAATTCCGGGATGAATTCGCCCCCGAGCTGCGTAAATACCCCGATGGATAACACGAAAAGTGTTATGACCGCAGTAAGGGTGATCTTGGGGTAATCCAAAACCTTTTTAAAAAGCCGAAGGTGATGACGCGTGAAAAAGTCCATCATGCGGTCTGAAAAATTGCGCTTGTGCTGAAGAGATTTGCTCAGAAATAGTGAGCTCATTACCGGAACATACGTCAATGAAAGAACGAAGGCACCCAATAAGGCGAATGCCACTGTTTGCGCCATGGGCTTGAACATTTTTCCTTCAATGCCTTCCAGTGTAAGAATAGGAAGGTATACCACCAGAATGATGATCTGACCAAAAACAGCACTGTTCATCATCCTTCCTGCCGATTGTTTTACGGCATCATCCATCTCTGCCTGACTCACACGTTTGGAACCCATGAGATCCTTTCCTCCATGCAACTTGTGCATAACAGCTTCCACAATGATCACCGTTCCATCTACAATCAATCCGAAATCCAAAGCTCCCAAACTCATCAGGTTTCCACTCACTCCAAATTGATTCATCATGATCACCGCAAACAGCATGGAAAGCGGTATCACGGAAGCCACCAACAAGCCGGCCCTCAGATTTCCAAGAAAGAGCACCAGGATAAATACCACTATGAGTGCTCCTTCCAGCAAATTGGTTCGCACGGTTCCAATGGCTGATTTCACCATCTTGGATCGATCCAGAAAAGGTTCCAGTATCACACCTTCCGGAAGGGTGTTTTTGATGCTTTCAATCCGTTCTTTCACGGCATCAATCACCAGGTTACTGTTGTCGCCCTTGAGCATCATCACCACTGCGCCGGCTACTTCACCTACGTCGTTGTAGGTCATGGAGCCGTATCGGGTGGCTTGTCCAATGCGAACATCGGCTACATCGCGAATCAGCACAGGTGTGCCGTTTGAAAGGCTTTTGATTCGAATGGATTGAATATCCTCCAGGTTGCCCACCAATCCTTCGGAACGGATGTATAAGACCGTAGAAGCCTTTTCAATGTAGGCACCACCGGTATTTTCATTATTCTGTTCCAGAGCATTAAAAACCTCATTGATGGTGACGTCATTGGCCTTTAGGGAAGCCGGGTTAACGGCAATTTCATATTGCTTAACTCGTCCGCCAAAACTGCTCACATCCGCAACACCTTTCACTCCAAGTAGTTGCCTTCGCACCACCCAATCCTGAATGGTTCTCAGTTTGGTGGCATCATATTCCTGTTCATAACCGGGCATAGGACGGAGAACATATTGATAGATTTCACCCAACCCGGTGGTAACCGGTGCCAGGGAAGGTGTGCCCAATCCTTTGGGAATGTCCTCTTCTGCCAGCTTTAATCGTTCGGTAATTTGTTGACGGGCCCAGTAAATATCAACATCGTCCTCAAAAACAATGGTGATCAATGACAAACCAAAACGTGAGAAACTGCGCATTTCCTTCAGTCCGGGGATATTGCTATTGGCCTGCTCAATGGGGAAGGTGATCAGGCGCTCCACATCCGGTGCTCCTAGCGAGGGAGTAACCGTAATCACCTGTACCTGATTGTCGGTGATATCCGGAACAGCATCAATAGGGAGCAAGGTGAATTGAAAACTTCCGTAAACGATGAGTCCAATGGTAAATAGTCCTATGATCAGTTTGTTCCTGATCGAGAACGCAATAATGGAATTAAGCATAATGTGAAAAAATGAATAAATGAGTAATGACTGCTGATCTGATTGACCGCAGGATAAAGGTGCCCTTTCGGACCAATTAACTCATTTTGGGTGGCTGCCAGATGGTATTCAAAACCTGGGCAGAAAACATGGATTCCGACATGGAATGAAGCCATTCACCGGATGCTACAAGGGGTGCGGTCAATTCGGTTGAACCACCATCCAATAATACCGGAATATGGACCGGAGAACAGTGATCGGATTTGAACGGCAGCTGGTTGTGTTCGTGATGGGTGTCGGAATGTTGAGAACCGTTCAGGTAATGATCCGAAAGGAAGTTGGCCAAATCCTGATGAGGGTGCTCGTGCTTATGCTCCAAATAATGATGGATGAGAACGGGTAGCTTAATCACCTGATGGAGTTCGGTAGCAGAACTCGTAAAGAAAAACAGCAGAATAACAGCCAGCGCTCTCATTGGTGAAGCAAATGTAGGCTTCCCCTGTCATTAATGAGTTACCTCAGTTACAAAATGCCTTCGTCCTCATAAAATGCTATTCGCAAACTGCTAGCTGCTAACCGTTTTGATCTTTGGACTTTGAACTAAACTCAAGTGAGCCTCCTATCGTCGGAACACTCGCGCCTCTCAGCAAGGCTATCCGCTAACTGCTAGCTGCTAACCGTTTTGATCTTTGGACTTTGAACTAATCTCAAGTGAGCCTCCTATCGTCGGAACACTTGAGCATACGTTTTCAGAAGGTTTCAAGCACGAGTGACCCGTACTGCGTTCGGAACACTCGCGCTGCTTTATTCGCACTCCGTCCTCCGTCGTCCGCACTCCATATTTCGTCCTCGACCGATAAAGCTTAATGGCGGGTTATCGAATTCGGTACCCAACGGCGATTTCCAGCATGCCATTTGGATAAATCTTGGTTCCACTTCGGGATTCCGGATCACTCATACCATAATTCGTGTCGGTATAATCCCAATCATATGTGCTGATCATTCCACCCAGAAATAGACCGGTGTTGAGGAATACCCGAGGGGCTACATAGCTTCGGATTCCGATGTTTCCCCCAAGGTGGTAGGTTTTTGCATCTTCATACCACTCCCAAGGTTCATCCGTGGAATAATCTACATGTAACTTGTCGTAACCCAGCTGTGCACCGATGTACAGTTTATGGTTAACCTTGGGCGTAAAACACACGATTCCCAGGGATAATCCCGAGCCGTTGAGTTGGTCAAACTCACCCGATTTCTTTTTTAATTTTTTGACAATCGGACTTTGTGTGGTGTTTCGAAATCCGGCGGTGACGGCCAAATTCGACCGCAGGCCAATACTCACATCAACCGTTGGCCCAAAAAACAGGAATCCAGCCGGGTTGACCGAAACAGACAAAGTAGGCAACGGCTGAGGTTCTAGAAAGCAGCTTTTTAGGCGAGTGGTATCGGGACGATCTTGACCGAATGAAGAGGTCGTGCACTGAATGAAAAAAAGTGCCAGAAGACCCAATTTTAACGAAAATCGATTCATTGGCTCAAAGTACAGGATATCCGCCTAAAATCAAATCAGCGCATGTTAAGTCTACGTGAAGGAAGGGGGGATTAGTTAACCCGTATAAGTTGATGCACTGAACGGCCGGTAGGGGAAGTGATCACCATCAAAAGAACCCGGTCATCTGAATTTGGATATATGATGGTTTGATTGGCATTCCGCACAATGCTCGATTTAACAGGTCTGCCAAGCAGGTCAATCAGGTCAATGGACGCATCAGCGGATAAACCGTCAACGGTGAAAAAGGAGGTAAACGGATTGGGATATATGGTCCAATTCGTGCTCAGATCGGACATCCCTACAAACCAATTGACCACATAACCTGTACTTGGTTCAGAGGCGCAGCCACCTGTATCGGTATAGCGAATCGTATAAACGCCATTTTTCTTTGGAGTGATGTAATCCCGGATGCCGCCATCCACTGGAATACCGTCAATATACCATTGATTGCCGTTGCCTTTTCGGCTGGACTCCAGTACATCAAAACTTTTTGAAATGGTTGGGGGAGAAGGGGGTATTGAGAGCTTGACATAAATCGAATCGGTTGCCGAACACCCTTTTCCATCTTTCATGTTCACCCGATACAGTCCACTTTGTTTTACCGTAATCGATGCCCCATTCTCGCCGGTATTCCACGTGTTTTGAACAGTGGTGTTGGCGGTGAGTTGTATGTCGCCTGAACAACTCAGCGTATCCATTGGAAGTCCGGATTTCGGCAACGGGTTTAACACCACCGTAATGGAATCCCGATAGGGACATTGATAGGCTCCTTCCGCATCCAGATAGAAAACACCTGAGGTATGGAATGCCACGCTTTGTGTGGAATCACCGGTACTCCAGTGATAGGATTTGTAAGGAGGTGCTTGAATGGTGACGTCGGAGCCGCACAACACCGTGTCGCGCAAATGACCAGGAGCAGGCGGACAATCTCGCAGTTCCAGATCAATATCATCCAGATATAGGTTATTTCCGAATTTTACCAAACCCGAGGTAAACGAGTCGGTGTGTACCACAAATTGAATGAGCATGGTGCCCCGTGAAATGAACGAATCCAACACCACGGAATCGCGCTTCCACTCCGAACAACTGGTTGGTGCCCAATCGGTAAATATGGTGCCGGATTTGCTGGCAAGTTCCGATTGATTTTTGGAGTATACCGTGGTGAAACTGTCCTGACAACCACTGGAAACCCGTACGTCCAGGATCGTGTTGTAGTTGTCGATAGAATTGACATAGGCCCGGTCAAAACGCAATCGGGCTACGTCGTGGTTCCCAGGATTAATCACTCGAGATATGAGGTATTCCGATTCGTATCGGTTGGTGCCGTTGTTGGTGAAACTGTGATACATCAACCCCATACCATTCATGGAATCACAGCCTTTAACACCGGTTAATTCCAAGCCAAGTTGGTGGTCTGGATTGATTATCGTCCAGAACGACGTTGCGCTATCCTTGAAGTGTTCCCGATGTGACGTGTTTATACTATCGATGAAGGTGACTTCATAGCATTGGTCTGGGTTTGGAATATAGTTCTTGGTACCGTTTTGGATGGAAACCAGCTTTATCTCCAGGACGTTGTAGGAAGTGGAGAGTGCTATCGGCGTTAGCTTGACATCGGCTGTTTGTCGGCCATTGATGGCCTTTGATACGGTCTGATCATAGAGCATCTTACCATTATGGGTAACAGACACCTTGAAACTATCGATTGGAGCTGATCCCAGATTAGCCAGTGAAATTGTGGGGGTAAAGAGGGTGTCGCACGCAAAAAAGTGCTGGCCCGGCTTCACGGAGAATTCAGCAGCGTACTCTGCAGAATCCAACATCTTACTCCAGTCGAGCAATGTTTTACGCGGACCCAACAAGGCCCCTCGCATTCGATTTCGTTGTCCGTTGGTAAATGTGTTTTTTATGGAGTGTGCCGAATAATCCATGTAATCCTCGCACAAATCGGGTTGATCAGACGTGAATGGGGTGTTGCTTCCATATTGGTCATTGGAGCAGCTGTTGTAGCACTTCGTAGAACTGCCCGAAGATGTTTGCGGTGGCGTGTCGCATACCCGATCGCCATCGGCGTAGCAGTCTTTGGCGGGATTACTGCATCCCTCCTCGAAGGTATGCAGGAGATTTAGGTAATGCCCGGCCTCATGGATAAGCGTCACGCCTCGATCACTGGGAGTAGCGTAGGCGGCAACTACAACTATACCATCGTACGATACACCGGCCGCCTCGGCCAAATAAGCATACCCTGCTCCAATGTCGGATTGCGGAACGATGTAAATGTTTAAGAACTTGTTGGTGGGAAAGGAATAGTTGTGATACGCACGAATGGTGTTTTTCATGTCCCGATCCGTTGCATCATTTGGGATTTTGAGGTAATTATTATCCTTCCATCGGCAAATGCCGGACGCTCCTTTGAAGTATTGTGTGCTGTAATTATTGTCGTAGGCGGTGAGTTTAAACTGGATATGAATGTCGGCATCCTGAACAATGGGGTTGGTGTTGGATGGTCCACCGCTGAAATAACCCCGGTTTCGGAATCCGTCGTTCAGGTTCTTGATCAAGCTTTGAATGTAGCTGTCCGACAAATTGGCGCCCATTCCCGGGAGTGAATCGGTGGTGGAATGAATGACATGTACAACGGTTGGAATGGTGTACACATACTCCTTGCCCGGGCATGATGCCGTAATAAGCCCCTGAGACCCGACCTGATTCAATGCATCGTTTTCCTGAATGTAATCATGTTGATCATGCGTCATCTGATACGCTTGTAGGTAAGCATTGATCGAATCGCGACGCGTTCTAACCTGGGCATTCTGATACAGCTTGTTCATCAAGGCATCTGTTCCACAAGCAGGAATATTCTGAGCAACCAATGGGAGTGAAGCCCATGCCAACAGACAGGTAATCAGAGCGTTGACCTTAATTTTTAACGCGGTAGAGATGCAAGCTGCCATGCAGCGAATGTACGGGAATGCCGGTCACAGTTGGTAGTCAGGTCGAGGTAAGATTTTTCGAAAAGAGAACTAGACGAATTAAGCTTCTAGCCTTTAGCTCTTAGCTATTAGCCATCAGCTAATTGATGACCGAGAATACCTTATTAAAAGGTGTCCGTACTTCGCCTTAAACCTCTGAACTTCTGAACCGTTGAACGCTTTTAGCTCTTAGCCTTTAGCTATTAGCCGATTGATGACCGAGAATACCATATTTACAGGTGTCCGTACTTCGTATTTCGTCCGTCCTCCGTACTCAGTAGTCCTCTCCAACTGTTCTATCTCCAATCTTTCACCCAGCAGGTTAAATGAGGTATAAGCATTCCATATTACAAATACGACAACCACCACCTATCCCGATGGGAAGATTTGTACGCTTGATACCGCTTACACAACGGGTATAAGCCAATTACAACACCCATCCAGACCAGGTAAACCACGCCCAATCCATAGCCTTCTCCTGGTTGGACAAAGTAGAAAGGCACTTGCTCGTGTAGCGCCATGGCATAGTCAAATGTGTGTCCTCTAGCGAAGAAAAACAGGGCACCAATCAGGTGGACGAGGAAAAGATGAACGATGTAATAAAAGAAGGCGGTCTTCCCGAACACGGAGAGCCAGTTGGTGATTTTGTTCTGAACGTTCTCCATCAAAGAAAGTAAGATGATGGCGGGGCCCAGAGTCATGCACAGATAAATCAACGATGGCGGATATTTGGCTGTGCTGAGGAAGGATAAAAAGGTGAAGATTGGGTCTTTTTGCGTCGTCCAGGGAACAGGATCACCATACGCATTGACGGACCGGAGAATCACGAAGGAAGCCAGAACACCAAGCCCAAGATACAGCAGTTGTTTTCTTCGTTTCTCCGGAGGGAAATCTCCCGTGTACCACACACCAAAGCAATATCCCAATAGCATCACCCCTGTCCAGGCAGGGAAGGGATAAACCAACATTAGGGTGTACGATTCGGTGACCGGATAAAACGCAAAGAAGCCTGAGTGCAACAAATCCCACCAGAACGTTGGTTGAAAAGATTCACTTGCCTCGATGTAGTCAAATGCATTATGGCCGCCAACCAATACCACCCCAATGGCCAGCATCAACTTAAACGGAGTACGAACCAGAACAAACAACCCAAGAATAACCATGGAAATTCCGATAGCCCAAATCACCTGCACGGGAACAAAATTGAATTTTGGATTGAATGTCCAGGCCAGTGCAACGATGGTAAACTCAACTGCAATCAGCCATAACCCACGCTTTATCAGGAATGAACCCAGCTCTTTGGATGTCTTCCGCAGACTCTGAAGATAGATCGAAGTCCCAGACAAGAACACGAATATGGGTGCACAAAAATGGGTGATCCATCGTGTGAAAAATAAAGGCACCGTAGTGGTGGCCAGATTCATTGGATCATCTGTATTGGCGGTGATATGCACAAAATCACGTGTATGATCCAAGGCCATCAGTACCATCGCCAATCCGCGAAGGACATCAATGGATTGGATGCGGCTTTTGGTCGTAGGATGGGTCAAGGTGCAGGAGGAAAACCATCAAATATGATGAAAAACGGCTAGTGAAGCCCGTGGGTGTTGCATATTTTTTACCCTTAAACCTCTACCGGTGCGATTGCTTACTCCGTGAAAAATACCAGGAAATACTCATTGGACTCAACGCTGGTGTAGAGTCGAATGCGCTTGTTTCCATCTTTCCAATTCCAACTGTGTAGGCCATCCTCCACCTGGTATTCTCCGGATTTATGTAAACAATTTGTCAGCGCAGATGCCATATATCGAGCCTGAAGAATGGGGTAATCATGTTCGGCACTGCAGAAATAAGCCTGCCCAAACTGATCGGTGTAACCAACAACATTGAAATTGGAAAACGCATACTTGGCCGAATCTATCGGGAAATACAAAGCGGTTCCATCACCTGCTGCGTTTGGGTCAAAGTCGACTTTCAAATGATCCAGATCACCTCCCAGATGTTGATATATAAACGATGTGGTGGCACAAAAGTCTTCAACGGATTCCAAGATCGTAACCGAGTCCGACACCAAAGCCGCAGCTTCCGTATCCGTAGGTGTTTGACTTACGTTAACAAGGCTTTTTTTTGACGTGCATCCTAAGAAGGTGGATGCTATAAAAGTGAAAACCAGCAGTGATCGCTTCATGTTACCTCAATTGATTCACACTAAGGTACGACGGAATGGATTCACCGGGAACACAATGTTCGGATGAATGGTTAAACGATAGTTCATACTATCCGCAGTCTGTCGCCGGGCAGGAGCAAGGGGACTGCGGAATGACCTGCCTTTTTTGAAGTGAGTCGATTCACAGACAGCCTCTAGTTCTTAGCCTTTAGATGGGTATTGCTACCGGCTACCTGCTACCTGCTAACCAAAAAATGCAGCACCCTTCCCTCTGAACCCTTGAACCTCTGAACCACTGAACACTTTTGTCGGAACACTTACGCTGCATATTTTCATGAGCTTACCAAAGCTCTTAGCCTTTAGCTCTTAGCCTTTAGCTCTTAGCTTATTGTAAATTGAGCACACCTCGTTCACGGGCATGTCGATGCCTGAAATAGATTGACCGTTTTAGAGATTGAAAATCGACTAAAATGAGCAAATACAGTAAACAATTTAGGATGACCACTGAGGAGCGACAACGTCGGACGTTCAGTGAAGAGTTAAAGCGAAAACTGGTCAGGGAGATTCAGGAAAAGCGCACGACGATTTCCCAGGTATGCAGAGCACACGAGGTTACTGATAAATCGGTATATCGCTGGATTGAGCTATATTCACAAAAGGCAAAACCGACAAGAACAATTGTGGAATCAAAGAGTGATACATCCAAAATACTTGCCCTTCAAAAGCGGATCGCAGAGCTTGAGCGACTGGTTGGTCAAAAACAGATCATGATCGACTTCAAAGACAAAATGATTGATTTAGCTGAAGAGGCTTATCAGGTTGATATCAAAAAAAAATTTGGGACCGAACCATGATCTACTTCTGGCAAAACCGTCATGAGTTGAACTGCAGTCTCAATATGCTTTATCGAACCATGGGTACAAGTAAGCAGAACTTTCATCAGTGCTTACAACGAAGCAAACGTCAGCAGGAGGAGATTTTTCTTTTGGTAGATCTGATCAAGCAGATTCGTAAGGATCATCCAACGATGAACAGCCGGGCCATGTATTACAAGATTAATCCGGTGTTTGTGGGCAGAGACAAGTTCGAGTCCATTTGCCGGGAGTGCGGCTTCCAGGTTGAGCGAAGGCGTAATTACCGAAGGACTACGGATAGTTCGGGTGTGATCCGTTTTGCTAATCTGTTGACCAATAGAACCATCACGGCTGTGGATCAGGTATGGAGCAGTGACATCACCTACTTCGAGGTAGAAGGTATCTTTTACTACATCACCTTCATCATTGACAACTACTCCAGAAGGATCGTGGGGCATCATACCTCGGCCAGATTAAAGACTGAACATACTTCATTGCGTGCACTTAAAATGGCTATCAAGACCCGAAGGGGTATTATACCTGCGGGGCTGGTGTTCCATTCAGACGGGGGCGGTCAATATTATGACGACAAATTTTTAGAACTTACTCAGCGCTATGCCATGGCTAATAGTATGTGTGAAGCTGCGTGGGAAAACGGTAAAGCCGAACGAATCAATGGCGTAATAAAGAACAACTACCTGATCCACTGGAGCATAAAAACACCAAAGGATCTCATGTTAAAAGTTGACCGTGCGGTGCAATTGTATAACCAGGAAAAGCCACACAGTAGGTTGGGATATTTAACACCGGTGGAATATGAAAAAAAGGTTCGTACCTTAGCCAAAGGAAATCCTTCTAACACTGAGTTATCATATCCAAACAAGGTGTTAAGGTAAGTATGAAAACGGTCAACGTTATTTAGGCATACACAGCATCCTTACTCCGTAATTTGTAATCCGTACTCCGTACTCCAAACTCAATCCAATCCACAACTCCCAATTTCATCTTCACGCCAACTTTCACTAGATTTGACTCTTGATCACAGCGATCAGACTGAACATCATTTATGTCAAAGAATTTAAGCAAGCTATCCGGTCGTAAAGGGTTGGAAAACAACCTGTTCGATCGTTTGGGGAAGGAAGCTGAGGCGACGGGTACGTTGGATGGCCAAGCCACCCGGGATGTTGCCCGGGAATACCTGGTGGGAACCGCTAATATTTACGGAACTACCACCTTCTATGATTTTCTGAAACCGGAAAATCAAGGTAAGGAAATCTATGTGTGCAATGGCTCAACCTGTATGCTTGCCGGTACACAAGACGGTGTCCACCATAAAATCAGCGAACATTTTGACGCCGATCAAATCGGGCACATGTGCTGCCTGGGCCGATGCCACGAAAATTCGTCCTTCCACTATAAAGGCAAGAATTACTCGGGAGATGCCATTGAGCAGCTTGGGGAGATTATCGACAATAAGTCGGCTAAAGCAGACACCTACCACATTGGTCATCACGGGGAACAAATCCTCACCAAACCCAACAAAGGCATGGATACCGTTCGGGAGGCCATTGCCAAAGCCTTGGAACGGGGAGAGGAAGGAAGTCTTGAGGAAATAAAGACGTCGTCGATCCGCGGTCGCGGAGGGGCTGGATTCCCTGCTGGTTTCAAACTGCAGAGCTGCCGAAATGAGCAGGACGAAGAAAAATACATCGTTTGTAATGCGGACGAGGGTGATCCCGGAGCTTTCTCGGATCGCTACCTGCTGGAACATCAGCCTTGGAATGTAATCGCAGGAATGATGATCGCCGGTTACGTGACCAGAGCGCGCTGGGGGGTGCTGTACATCCGCGCAGAATATCCGGAAAGTATTGCCATCTGCGAAAAGGCGGTGGAGGATCTGGAAGCTGCCGGACTACTTGGAGCAAACATCCTGGGATCGGATTTTTCCTATAAACTGAAGGTTATCCGCGCCAAAGGAGCCTACATCTGCGGGGAGGAAACCTCCATGTTATCGTCCATCGAAGGTCAGCGTGCCGAAGTGCGCGTGCGGCCACCATACCCAACACAACAAGGGTTGTTCTCAAAGCCAACAGTTGTCAATAATGTTGAAACCTTGGCGGCCTATCCACACATCATTTTGAACGGTGGAGATTGGTATAAGAACATCGGCACTGGCCGATCCAGCGGAACCAAATTGGTATCCCTTGATTCGTTCTTTAACCGACCGGGACTCTATGAAGTAACCATGGGGACGCCTCTTTCTGTGGTAATAAACGACCTCGGACAGGGATTTCGTGAGCCGGTAAAGGCCATGCATATTGGCGGTCCACTGGGAGGATTAGTCCCTGCCGCAGAAGCCGGGCGATTAACCATGTCTTTCGAATCATTCTCAGAAAATGGATTTCTCATGGGACACGCCTCCGTGGTGTGTATCCCGGAGACCTATCCGCTGGTGAAGTACCTCGAACACCTCTTTGAGTTTACGGCTGCCGAGAGTTGCGGTAAATGTTTCCCGTGCCGATTGGGTTCCGTTCGCGGAATGGAAATGCTTCAAAAGGCACAAACCAATGAATACAAGATGGATCGCGAACTGTTCGACGATCTGCTGGAAACCATGGAGCAAGGGTCACTCTGTGCCCTGGGCGGCGGTTTGCCACTGCCGGTAAAAAATGCCCTTGAATACTTTGCGGACGAGTTGAGTCCGTATTTTAACAACGTACCACAGTCATGAGCAAAATAGCCTATATCAACGATGTTGCCTACCCGTTTGACGAGGCCACATCCATATTGAACTTCGTCAAGAAGTTTACCCATGAACGCGCCATTCCTACTCTTTGCGATGCGCCCAACCTGGATCCGTATGGTTCCTGCCGGGTGTGCAGCGTTGAAGTGGCTCTGGAAAAAGGAGGCCCCACCAAGACCATGGCTTCTTGTCATACTCCCCTAGGTGAGGGCATGCACATCTATACCGACACGAAAAAGATTCAAAAGCTTCGCAAGAATATCATTGAATTGGTGCTCACAGATCACCCGTTGGACTGCCTCACGTGTGAGGTGAACGGCAACTGTGAACTGCAAACGGTTGCCGCTGAAGTGGGGATACGGAATGTGCGCTATCCGGAAGGGAAAACACATACAGACCGACAAAAAGATTTGAGTCACCCGTACATGACGTCGGACTTGTCCAAGTGCATCAACTGCTACCGATGTGTGCGGGCATGTGACGAGGTTCAGGGGCAGTTTGTACTCACCATGGCCGGTCGGGGTTTTGACGCCCACATCGCCAAAGGCATGGACCAAAGCTTCTTTGAATCCGACTGTGTGAGCTGTGGCGCCTGTTCTCAGGCGTGTCCAACATCGGCCATCAGTGATGTGTTCCAATCCAAAGCCATCGCCAAGGCCAAAACAACACGAACCGTTTGTACCTACTGCGGAGTGGGTTGCAACTTGGAAGTAGCCACCGACGGCTCTGGAGAGATTTTGAGCATTCAGGCACCGTACGATGCTGAAGCCAATGGTGGACATACCTGTTTGAAAGGTCGATATGCCTTTAAGTTCTACAACCATCCGGATCGTCTTCGAAGCCCGATGATAAAAAACAAGGAAACCAATGAGTTTGTAGAGGTTTCTTGGGACGAGGCATACGATTATATCGTTAGCGAATTGAATCGGATCAAAGCTACCAGCGGACCAGATGCCATTGCCGGAATCTCATCAGCTAGAACGCCAAACGAGGAGAACTACCTCATGCAGAAGTTTATCCGCGCGGTAGTTGGAACCAATAACATCGACTGTTGTGCCCGAGTGTGTCACTCTCCAACCGCGTTGGGAATGCAACGTGCCTTCGGAACCGGAGCTGCCACGAATAGCATTGAAGATCTGAAATACACCGATTGTATCCTGGTGATTGGAGCCAATCCAACGGATGCGCATCCGGTTACCGGAGCCAAGATTAAACAACGGATGATGAAGGGTGTGACCAGCATCGTGATTGATCCGCGAAAAATCGAATTGGCCAAATACGCTACCTACCATTTGCAACTTCGTCCGGGTACCAATGTGGCGATGCTCAATATGATGCTCTACTACCTGATTACCGATAATCTGGTTAAAGACGAGTTTGTGTCCAGGCGTACCGAAGGATTTGAGGACTTTAAGAATGAAATCCTCAAGTTGAACATCGATGAGATGGAGGCGCTTACCGGGGTTGATCGAAACCTCGTTCGAGAAGCAACACACGCGTATGCTGCAGCCAATGCTGCGATGGAATTCCATGGTCTGGGTGTTACTGAGCACTCGCAGGGCACCTTTGCGATTCAGCTTATTGCCGACCTCGTCATGCTCACCGGTAATGTGGGCAAACCAGGGGCGGGGATGAATCCGCTTAGGGGACAAAATAACGTACAAGGCGCTGCTGATATGGGCGCACAACCGCATCAGGGTGCAGGATACCTGGATGTGACCGATCCGGAAATGAACCATCGGTACAATACCTTCTATAAGCGGGAGGTACCAAGCCATATTGGATATAAAATTCCGGAGATGTTTGATGCCGCGATTTCAGGTGATCTGAAAGCACTTTGGATTATCGGGGAGGATGTGGTTCAAACCGATCCAAACACCTATAAGGTTAAAAAGGCCATGGACAGCGTTGATTTACTCGTGGTTCAGGAATTGTTCATGACCGAAACCGCAAAACATGCCACCGTTTTGCTTCCAGGCGCCAGCTTCCTGGAAAAGGAAGGAACGTTTACCAATGGTGAACGTCGTATCCAACGGGTAAATCGCGTGGTGGAACCCATTCCGGGATGTAAGCCTGACGGACAAATTATCGTGGACATCATGAACCGCATGGGATATGATCAACCGGATTATACCGCCAAGGGTATGTTGGAAGAGATTTCTCAGATCGTTCCATTCTTCGCAGGAGTGAAGTGGGATGATTTGGGTGATAACGGGAAACAGTGGCCGGTTAAGCCGGACGGAACCGATACGAAGATTCTCCATTCAGAGTCGTTCAAACGCGGTCTGGGACACATCACCTATACCGATTTCCGGGAGTCAAATGAAATTGTCAAGTACAAGAAGGAATATCCGTATATCATCACAACGAACCGGGAATTGGAACACTACAATTGTGGCGCCATGACCAGAAGAACAGGGAACGTAGAAATCCTTACGGAAGATGTGCTGATGATTAATCCGCAGGATGCAGCCAAAGAAGGCATTGCAGATGGAGATATGGTTTGTGTGGAATCACCTCGTGGAAAGGTGGATATCAAAGCCTACGTCACGGATGAGATGAAACCTGGAATCCTGAGTTCTACCTTCCACTTTCCGGAAGTGATGCTCAATATCATTACCTCGGATGAACATGATTCTGAAGCCCTTTGTCCTGAGTATAAGGTGGTTTCTTGCCGCATAAGAAAGGCGAGAAAAACCCACATGCGCTCGGCTGGTGAGGTTGAGGAAATTCGTGGATAATGAGAACACCCCGCATCATCGTCATTCTGTTGAGCCTGATGTGGATTGGGTCACTTACCATTCCAACTGGTTGTAAATCAGACGATGAGATGGATGAGGAGATATCGCTTGACTCGGCCGTACAGCGATGGATCCGGGAGAACGATTTCAATACATCAAGTCAAAAACTTCAATTAGTCCGATTCGGGAAACGGGATACGTTTACACGGAAACATGCCATTGAGTATGGATTGGATTCGCTGGATGATTTTCTGGTGAGTAAGGATTCGGTTTTGGCTAAAGCCGATGAGTATGAGAAGGATGCGAACATCATTCAGGAATTCATGCCCCATGATCTGGATGCTCAGTATATGAAAATACTGGCGGGAAAGATGCGGCTTAAGGTATTGGACTATGAGCGTATCCGGGATAGTTTGCAACGTGAATTGGAGACGGTTGACCCAGCGGAAATACTGGTTATTCGGGTTGATGCCCAATATCGCTTGTCTGATGCTCCCACAACATACGATAAGCCAATCGACTGCTTTGTAACCCTGGATCCCGACGGAAAGGTGGTGTTCTTCGGATTTAAGAATGACTTTGTGATCTTCTGATCGTTTGATGATCCATTCCTGGTGATTCGGGATGCGACTTTGCCAACCAACATGAATTGAAGATAGGATGTTGAGTTATTAGTTATCAAACCATTACTTCATCTTTCTCTTCAACCACCGAAGCCTCGCAGGTGGTCTTTCTCTTTCTCTTTCTGAATTCACTTCCACTCTGCCACGAACCCAATCAAGTGACCTCCTTTCAGTCGGAACACTTGAAGTATATCTTCCAATGTTTATTGCACAAGTGACCCTCCTGCGTCGGAACACTTGCGCCGCTTTTGCACTTTGATCTTTGCATTTTGATCTTCGCTAACCGCTTGACCTGACCGAGCACAGCGAGCGTCAAGGGCTAACTGTTATTGGAGAACTGAAAAACAGCTTTCTCTTTCTCTTTCTATTACTGAATTCACTTTCACTCTGCCACTAACCCAATCAAGTGCCATCCTTTCAGTCGGAACACTTGCGCCGCTTTTGCACTTTGATCTTTGCGTTTTGATCTTCGCTAACCGCATGTCCTGACCGAGCACAGCGAGCGTCACGGGCTAACTGTTATTGGAGAACTGAAAAACAGCTTTCTCTTTCCCTTTCTATTACTGAATTCACTTTCACTCTGCCACTAACCCAATCAAGTGCCATCCTTTCAGTCGGAACACTTGCGCCGCTTTTGCACTTTGATCTTTGCGTTTTGATCTTCGCTAACCGCATGTCCTGACCGAGCACAGCGAGCGTCACGGGCTAACTGTTATTGGAGAACTGAAAAACAGCTTTCTCTTTCCCTTTCTATTACTGAATTCACTTCCACTCTGCCACGAACCCAATCAAGTGACCTCCTTTCAGTCGGAACACTTGAAGTATATCTTCCAATGTTTATTGCACAAGTGACCCTCCTGCGTCGGAACACTTGCGCCGCTTTTGCACTTTGATCTTTGCATTTTGATCTTCGCTAACCGCTTGACCTGACCGAGCACAGCGAGCGTCACGGGCTAACCGCTAACCGCTAACGCAACAACGTAATCGTCCCATACCGGTAGTATCGCTGTTTACGGCCGTCAGCATAGATAAAGTCATAGAAGTATACATCTTCCGGACAAGCATTTTGTAGGTATGCACCATCCCATTTTTGATCGAGGTGGGAACTTTCGAAAAGGAGCTGGCCCCATCGGTTGTATACCCGGAAACGATAGTTGGTGAAGTAACAATCGGCCACCGGCCCAAAGGTTTCGTTCTCGCCCAGATCATTGGGCGTAAAGGCATTCGGAATGAAGACGGAGCAGGCGCACTCTATTTCATTTACCTGAACGGAATCCACGAGGGTTCCACATTTCCAATCGGCTTTCAAGGCATAGGTGCCGGGCGTCGTTATTTGAAGAGTTGGTTTTTCAGATTGATCCGACCATCTCAGTTTCCAGGATGGATCTAGTTCTGCCGGGGTCAGGATAAATGTGTCTCCTGCACACCATTGAAGATCCGGGCCAATATCCAAAGGGGAGGTCACTTCTTCCCCAATTGTAATGGTGTCGGATTGAGTACAATGTCCCTTGGTTACCGTTACCCAATACGTTCCTGGGTGGGTGATATCAATAAAATCCCGGGTGGATCCATTGCTCCATAGATAACTGGCTCCGTTCTGCTGAGCTACTTGACGGATTGTAAAACCCGGGCAAAAGATGGAGTCTTTATCCAATCTGGGTTTGTGCAGGTTGGAAACCGATACCCGCAATTGATCTGTGAACACGCAGCCCTCTTTGAACATGGTGAGGGTATACATGCCGGTTGTTCGGGCCCAAATTGATGAATTGGTGCTACCGGTACTCCATTTCACGGAATCGGCATCCGAAGGAGCAGTTAACAGCATGGAATCTCCCGGACACAACATGCTGTCCTTGCCCAATTTGTCCGTTACAGGTTTACGGTAACTGACGGTTACATCATCCGATAAGGTGCAGGAACCAATGGTAACAGACAATTTATAGGTGCCGGATTTTTTGACGATTCGGGTTTGCTGGGAGCTGCCATCTTCCCATTGGTAGGTTCCTTTGGGAAAAGGGCTACGTAAAACCAGGGCCTCGCCGGGACACAGGCTTGTGTCCGGTCCCAGATCAACAACAAAGGGATAGATTTTTAGCTCATCCACGTAAATGTACTGAGGGCAATTGGCCACCTTGTCCATGGTAACACCCAGATAGGCAGTATTCTCCGGAATGGATATGCAGCTGTAGTGATGGGTCCAAAATGAATCAACTACCGGTTCCGAGGTGAACAGATGTTTGGCACCTGGAAGAGAAGAAATATGGAGGTCAAACTGATTGGCAACGGGATCCTGTTCAAAGGTGTAGAACGAAATGCCGGCGCAATTCCAGCCATATACTGACCCTTTACCGTAAAACTCAATGATGTAGGGCGTGGTTGGATCAATTTTATCCGGATCGATTTCCTGGCCAAATGCTTCGCTTGCCCCATTCGCCAAATTGTACGAGGAAAGTCCTACGTAACCGTATCCCTCATGTGCCCCGCCAAATTGCGGCATCCATCCGTTATAGGAGGTGTTGAGGTAATCCGCGCTGTTTACCAGGGTGTACCAGTCTTTGGCAGAATTCAGGTCGCCTTCGAAACGGGGGAGGATGCGGTATTTTTCGAAGTTACCGTTGGTGATGAGGTCCTGACCGTAAACCATCGAAACCAAACTGATGCTCAGCAAAAGGAGTATGGACAGTTTGGATCGCATCACAATCAAAGATACAATTTATCTAAAGTCTAAGATCTAATCGCTAAGCTCTTAGCCCTCACTTAGCTCTTAGCCCATAGCTCTTAAGCTCTTAGCCCTTAGCCTTTAGCCTTTAGCCCTTAGCTCTTAGCCCATAGCTCTTAGCTCTTAGCTCTTAGCTCTTAGCCAAAAAAAAAGGGCTCCCTCGCAGAAGCCCTCTTTTACAATGAGTATGTATTTTATGCTATTATTCCTTTCCGCCTTTCAGCTCGTCTTGCCAAGTTTTGAGTTCATCCCACTTACCTTCAGCAGCAAGAGCAGCTTGTTGAGCCCAGGTGCCTGGATCATGTGCTGCGAAGTTTCCTTCTGCATTGTCCAGAATTTCTCGAATTTTCTCGGGTGTACTGGCTGCCAAATCAGCAAAGGTGTTGATGCCTGCTTCATTCAAAACAGTGGCAATCTTTGGCCCGATTCCTTCGATCTTGTTCAATTTATCAACGGCTGGTGCATCAGCAGCTGGAGCCGCTTCGGCTTTCGCTTCTTTTTTTGATGCCTTGGGAGCCGATTGAAGTTCTTTAGCGATGGTCATTACGTCATCTTCCAACACAATTCCCGATTCATCCTTGAAAGGAGATTTGATGAAAATTCGTCGGCTATTGCGCTTCAACTGGTCGATTCTGTCCTTGGCGCGGGACTTATTTTTCTGTGCTTTCCGCTCTAATCGTGTAACTGCCATCTCTAAAATTTTTGCAAAAGTAGAAATAAATCAGCTCGGATGAACTATCTGGAACTACTTTTTTCAGGGAATTCTGAATAAAATTCTGTGGGTGGATTCTTTAACCCGGATCTGTCTGGAAATGAACGGAAACAAGGCCATTGAATGTACATTTGTGAACTGATTAAAGATGAAGATCGTAATTGCAGGGGCCGGAGAAGTTGGGTTTTACCTCGCCCGATTACTCTCCAATGAAGCGCAGGACATTATTGTTATAGACGATGATCCGCAAGTCCTCTCGAGGGCTTCCAATGAGTTGGATGTTATCACCTTAAAAGGAAATGCCTCGTCCGTCAAATTGCTTAAGGAAGCAAAAGTAGGGTCATGCGATTTGCTGATTGCCGTTACCTCATCCGAGAGCGATAACTTCATGATTGCCACCTTTGGAAAGCAATTGGGTGCCAAGCGAACCATTGCCCGGGTTAACAACGTGGAGTTTCTGGATACGGCGTGTAAAATCGACTTTAAAGCGCTGGGCATCGATGTCATGATTTCACCGGAGGATCTGGCAGCCAGAGAGATTTCCCGATTGATCAAGCGATCAGCCTTTACCGATGCATTCGAGTTTGAGGATGGTAAAATGAGTTTGCTGGGCATCAATCTCGATAGTGATGCGCCTGTAGTCAACAAAACCATTGCAGAAACGGCCGTGCTGAATCCCCATTTTAACTTCATCACGGTGGCCATCCAGCGAGATGGGCGAACCATTGTTCCTAGGGGTGATGCAACCTTTCTCAAAGGCGATCACGTGTACTTCCTGGCTGTTCCGGAAGGGGTTGATGAGGTGCTGAAATTGACGGGCAAGGAAGAGCATCGCATACGAAATGTCATGATGCTGGGTGGTAGTCGGGTGGCGCTCAACACCATCAACAAGATCAAAAAACGCAGAAACATCAAGCTCATCGAGCGCAATGCGCAAAAGAGTTTTGATATAGCAGACGACTATCCCGACATCCTCATCATCAACGAGGATGGGCATAATGTGAAAATGCTGGATCAGGAGAGTATCACCGAGATGGATGCCTTTGTAGCGGTAACCGGAAATTCGGAAACAAATATTATGACCTGTCTGGTGGCCAAAGCCAAAGGGGTAAAGAAAACCATCGCTCTGGTGGAGAATATGGACTACATCAACCTGTCCCAGAACATTGGTATTGATACCCTGATCAATAAGAAACTGATCGCGGCTAACAGCATCTTCCGATACGTCCGCCAAGGTGATGTGATCACCATTGCGGGTCTGCACGGTGTAAATGCGGAGATTTTGGAATTTGAAGCCAAGGAAAATTCGCTCATCGTGAAGAAGCCCATTCGGGAGCTGAAATTCCCTCGGGAAGCCATCATTGGTGGCGTGATTCGCGATAATAAAGGGCGCATGATGCGAGGTGAAGATCAGGTGATGCCGGGAGACCGGGTGGTGGTTCTCGTACAGTACGATAATATCAAAGACATCGAACGATTCTTCTGATGTTTAACCTCAAGCTGATCCGCAATGTGCTCGGACTGTTGCTCATGCTCAACGGTTTGTTCATGCTGCTTTGTATCCCAACCAGCTTGTATTATGGTGATGGCGATACCCGAGCCTTCGTGCTATCCTCGGCCATCAGTTTTAATGTTGGATTTCTACTGTGGTTTTTTAGTCGGCATCACGATAAAAAACTCACCTATAAGGACGGTTACCTCATCGTTAGTCTCGGCTGGATAGCCTTGTCGTTAAGCGGCTGTTTGCCCTACGTGGCTTCGGGAACCATCCCGAAATTTTCCTCGGCCATTTTTGAAACGATTTCTGGATTCACCACAACGGGATCTTCGGTGCTTACGGATATCGAAGCGGCACCCAAGGGTATTTTGCTCTGGCGTTCCATGACGCAATGGATTGGTGGTATGGGAATTATCGTGTTAACGGTAGCCATTCTTCCCATCCTTGGGGTAGGGGGGATGCAGCTGTTTATGGCAGAATCTCCCGGTCCAACAGCCAGTAAATTGCACCCAAGGATAACCGAAACAGCCAAGCGATTGTGGTACATTTATGCTTCGCTCACGATGATTGAGATTGTGGCTTTGTATTTCGCGGGCATGTCGTTTTATGACGCGGTTAATCATGCCTTTGCGACGGTGTCTACCGGAGGCTTCTCCACTAAAAATGCCAGTGTGGCGGCCTATGATAGCCCAATGATTCAGTACATCATTACACTCTTTATGTTCTGTGGTGGATTGAATTTTACGCTGTTCTATTTCGTATTAAAACTCAAGTTTGGGGAAATCACCAAGAATGAAGAATTCCGGTTCTATTTGGGATTAGTGGTTGCCACTACGTTGGTGCTGGTGTTTTTTCTTCAACTATTTGTGGGAAGTGATTTGGAAGAAAATTTCCGAATGGCTCTTTTTCAGGTTGTCAGTATTGTAACTACCACCGGGTTTGCCACCGCCGATTATACGATTTGGGGTTACTTCCCAACCTTGGCCATTTTCTTGTTGATGTTTTTTGGGGCTTCGGCCGGATCCACCGCCGGTGGGATTAAAATTGTTCGTCACCTGTTGATCGTAAAGAATGGATGGTGTGAGCTGAAGCGGATCATGCACCCGTCTGCCATCATTCCTGTACGATATAACGGTAAAGCCGTGGATCAGAAAATCATTTATAACATCCTGGCTTTTTTCTTCCTCTATCTCACCATCTTCATCATTGGAAGCATTGTGATGACGGCCTACGGCTACGACATGTTGACGGCTGCTGGTGCCACTATTTCGTCGCTGGGTAACATAGGGCCGGGTATTGGCGATGTAGGTCCGGCCTACAACTTTGCCTTTTTCCCCGAATCAGCCAAACTGTTTTTAGCCTTTCTGATGCTCATCGGCCGATTGGAAATCTTTACCGTAATGCTCCTTTTCCTGCCAGCCTTCTGGAGGAGGAATGGGTAACAATCCGAAAAAAAAATTGATTGGTTAGAGAATCAAAAGCGCATCACCGTAGCATAGGAAACGGTAGTCGTTTTTAATGGCTTGATCGTAAATCTCTTTCGTGAATTTTACGCTGTTTACAAATGCTGCGGTCAACATCATCAGCGTGGATTGTGGCTGATGGAAGTTGGTGATGTAGCAATTAGCGATTTTAAAATCGTGAGGAGGGAAAAGGAATTTGTCGGTCCACTGCTCCGATGGATTCAAATTTCCAAAGGCAGAAACGCTGGATTCCATGGCGCGCATAACGCTGGAGCCAACGGCACAAATTCGTTTCTTATCGGCTTTGGCCTGATTCACCACAGTGGCTACGTCAGCAGAAATGCTGAAGTTTTCAGAATCCATCTTATGCTTGGTCAGATCTTCAACCTCAACCGGACGGGCTGTGCCCTGACCAATGTTCAGGTTGATTTTAGCGAAGTTGGAACCTTTGATTTCCATTCGCATCATGAGCTCCCGCGTAAAGTGCAAACCAGCAGTTGGCGGTGCAATGGAGCCTTCGGTAGAAGCAAAAATGGTTTGATACCAGCTGGCATCATCCTGCTCCACGTCGCGCTCAATGTATTTTGGAAGTGGGGTTTCACCCAATTTGTTCACCATGGCCTTGAACTCGTCATTGCTGCCATCGAACAAAAACCGGATGGTACGACCTCGTGATGTGGTGTTATCAATAACCTCAGCTACCAATTCGTCTTCGCCAAAGAACAACTTGTTACCAACCCGAATTTTACGAGCCGGATCAACCAAAACGTCCCACAGGCGAAGTTCAGGGTTTAATTCCCGAAGCAAGAACACTTCAATCCGCGCACCGGTTTTTTCCTTATTTCCGTACAAACGGGCCGGAAATACTTTGGCGTCGTTCAATACCAGTACATCGCCCTCATCAAAGATGTCGAGGATGTCCCGGAATTTTTTGTGTTCGATGGATCGCGTTGCACGATTTACAACCATTAGCTTGCAATCGTCGCGCTGTTCCATCGGACGTTGAGCGATTAGATTTTCTGGGAGTTCGTATTTGAATTTGGAAAGCTTCATTGAGTACGGAGGTCAATTATTCAAAGCCCGCAAAGTTATCATTTCTCGATGATTGTGATTTGTTTTAATCGAATAAATAGAAGGCCGAATCATGAACGGAATTCGGATTCATCGATCTGTTGTGGTGAATTCACGGTTTTACTCTTCATCACCATGCTCATTTCAGTTCTTCAAGACATTGATTCGTACGCCATTAAAAAGGACGGATTACGGAGTACGGAGGACGGAGTGTGTGTATGCCTAAATAACGTTGACCGTTTTCATACTTACCTTAACACCTTGTTTGGATATGATAACTCAGTGTTAGAAGGATTTCCTTTGGCTAAGGTACGAACCTTTTTTTCATATTCCACCGGTGTTAAATATCCCAACCTACTGTGTGGCTTTTCCTGGTTATACAATTGCACCGCACGGTCAACTTTTAACATGAGATCCTTTGGTGTTTTTATGCTCCAGTGGATCAGGTAGTTGTTCTTTATTACGCCATTGATTCGTTCGGCTTTACCGTTTTCCCACGCAGCTTCACACATACTATTAGCCATGGCATAGCGCTGAGTAAGTTCTAAAAATTTGTCGTCATAATATTGACCGCCCCCGTCTGAATGGAACACCAGCCCCGCAGGTATAATACCCCTTCGGGTCTTGATAGCCATTTTAAGTGCACGCAATGAAGTATGTTCAGTCTTTAATCTGGCCGAGGTATGATGCCCCACGATCCTTCTGGAGTAGTTGTCAATGATGAAGGTGATGTAGTAAAAGATACCTTCTACCTCGAAGTAGGTGATGTCACTGCTCCATACCTGATCCACAGCCGTGATGGTTCTATTGGTCAACAGATTAGCAAAACGGATCACACCCGAACTATCCGTAGTCCTTCGGTAATTACGCCTTCGCTCAACCTGGAAGCCGCACTCCCGGCAAATGGACTCGAACTTGTCTCTGCCCACAAACACCGGATTAATCTTGTAATACATGGCCCGGCTGTTCATCGTTGGATGATCCTTACGAATCTGCTTGATCAGATCTACCAAAAGAAAAATCTCCTCCTGCTGACGTTTGCTTCGTTGTAAGCACTGATGAAAGTTCTGCTTACTTGTACCCATGGTTCGATAAAGCATATTGAGACTGCAGTTCAACTCATGACGGTTTTGCCAGAAGTAGATCATGGTTCGGTCCCAAATTTTTTTTTGATATCAACCTGATAAGCCTCTTCAGCTAAATCAATCATTTTGTCTTTGAAGTCGATCATGATCTGTTTTTGACCAACCAGTCGCTCAAGCTCTGCGATCCGCTTTTGAAGGGCAAGTATTTTGGATGTATCACTCTTTGATTCCACAATTGTTCTTGTCGGTTTTGCCTTTTGTGAATATAGCTCAATCCAGCGATATACCGATTTATCAGTAACCTCGTGTGCTCTGCATACCTGGGAAATCGTCGTGCGCTTTTCCTGAATCTCCCTGACCAGTTTTCGCTTTAACTCTTCACTGAACGTCCGACGTTGTCGCTCCTCAGTGGTCATCCTAAATTGTTTACTGTATTTGCTCATTTTAGTCGATTTTCAATCTCTAAAACGGTCAATCTATTTCAGGCATCGACAAACTGCTTTTCCGTTTTTCTATTCTCCCATCACCCATCACCCATCACTCATCACTCATCACCCAACCCCCCGAATCGCAATATCGTCCACTGAAAGTTCTGACTTCCTCCTGATGGGGTGGTGTGAACGGCTTCAAACGATTCAACAATCTCAAATTCAGGAGAAAATAGATCGGTCATAGACGATCGGTCGTGTCGGGCAACCTCAAGACCGCTGCACTTGAACGGACCGTCGTTTGCAGAAAACCCGCCAATGATGGCCATTCCGTCAATTGTTAGATGGTTGACCAATCGATCCTTATACACTTCCTGATCCTCCACCGTATTCAAAAAGTGAAATACCGCCCGATCGTGCCAAACATCAAAGGTTCTATCGACCTTCAAATCTAGGACATTGGAGACGATCCAGTGAACGAGGTTGGACCGCTCGCCAAGTCGGTTTCGGGTAACTTCCAGGGCCGTATTCGAGATATCAAGAACCGTTATGTTTTCATATCCCCGAAGCAGGAGTTCATCCGGAAGCCTGCTATCCCCACCTCCAACTTCAATGATGGATGCGCCGGGAGTGCAGAAACGTTCAATCAAGGTCAGACTTTGTGCCGGCACCTCCTGGTACCAACTTACCTGACGGGTGTCTTTGGTTTGAAACACCTGCTCCCAATGATCCCGATACTCAACTCTATTCATACGTGGAATTAAAAAAAAAGGCGATGATTCATCAACCATCGCCTGTGCAATCTAACAACTATACGTCAATGCCTTTCATCATTTTATTCCAATACAGTCGTGGAAGGATGTATTTCTTGAGTATCCACAGTCGCCAATGCTCTTTGTCGGAGTTAAAGACCAACATCTGCTTCAATTTTGGATCGGGCATAAAGTTCTGATCGTAATCAAACTCGGCCAGGACCATTTTGCCGTATCCGGTTACGAGCGGACAAGAGGAGTAGCCATTGTATGTTTTATCGGCAATGGAATCGTCTTTCATCAAATGGAGGATGTTGCCCACAACTACCGGAACTTGCTTTCGAATGGCGGCTCCTGTTTTGGCGGTGGGTAACGCGGCCACATCGCCCAGTCCGAATACGTTTTTATAATTCGGCGATTGCAATGTGTTGATGTTCACGTTCATCCATCCTGTTTCCAGTGCAAAGGGAGAATTTCGAATGAAGTCAGGGGCTGTTTGAGGAGGCGCAATGTGCAGCATATCAAATGGAATTTCTATGGTGGTTTCGCCCACCATCTTTGCCTGCAACTCGTTCCCTTCATTCACCACACACTGATTGGCGTGTTCAGCCGAAAATTTAAAGGTGGCGATCTTCTTTTTACCGTCAATGTGAACCGGTGCGTGAAAGGGTTTAAAGTGAATCCCGTACCGGTTAATAACTTCCATGAGTGTTTTGGCAATGGGTTTCACGCCAAAAATTACGGATCCGGGTGTGGCAAAAATCACATTGGATTTGTCGGCTAGCCCCGCTTTGCGAATGTGATCGGCAGCCAGATAGGCAATCTTTTGTGGGGCTCCACCGCATTTGATAGGGGTGGTTGGTTGGGTGAATAATGCATTACCCCCTTTGAAGTTTTTAAGCACCTCCCAGGTGTGTTTGGGGTCAGTGTAGTTGCTGCATACTACGCCTTGATCCAATGATTCTGCCAGCCCATCTATGAGAGAGGGGTCGATTTTGATCCCCGGACATACAATCAAATAGTCATAGGTATACACATTCCCGTTGCGGGTTTTGACTGTGTTTTGTTCGGGTTCGAATGTTTCGGCGAATTCCTTAATCCAGTTAACTCCTGGAGGAATAAGGGATTTCATGGGACGAGCGGTTTCGTCAAAATCGTAGGTGTTTGCCCCCACCAGGGTCCACGCCGGCTGATAATAATGGGTGTCGGCTGGGTCTATAAGGCCGATCGACAGATCCGGTTTTTGCTTTTTGAGCTGAGCGGATGCCATGATTCCGGCTGTTCCTGCTCCAATCACAAGTACTTGGTAATGAGATGTCATAGATATAATCGTTGAGTTGTAATGGTGTCTGTTTGAATGGATGAATGAATGTGGTTTATCCCTTAACTATAAATTCCATGATGAAGATGAAAACGGCCATGACGATGATGAAATAACCGAATCCCTTTTTAAGCCGTTTCCCGTCCACAAACTTGCCGATGTAAACACCCAGAAAGATTCCAATAATGGCGATGACGGTGAATAGGGTCAGGAAGGTCCAATCAATCGACATGGATAGTGCATCGCCCAATAAAAAGCCAAGAAGAGATTTAAAAGCGATGATGATCAATGATGTACCGATGGCCATTTTGATTTCCAAATTGGCAAGAACTACCAGAGCTGGGATGATCAGAAATCCGCCTCCTGCACCAACGAATCCGGTAATGGCACCTACTACGAGGCCTTCGGCAAGAATGAGGGGATAGTTATAATGAACATCACCGGTTCCACCTTCCCGTGATTTACCGGAAAGCATGGAATAGGCGGCCAGCACCATCAGGATGGAGAACAGGCCAAACATGCCCATACGACGGGTGAATTCGAATTGACCCAGCGTAAAGAGCACATCGGGTAAGGCCGGCACTACAAAGTGACGAATAAGCCAAACTCCTATGATGGCCGGAATCCCAAAAACAAGCGCCGTTCGCCAATCAACATTCCCGGATTTGTGCTGACGAAGTCCGCCAACCAGCGCGGAGGCACCAACCACAAACAGGGAATAGGCTGTTGCCACCTTTTCGTCTAAGGCAAATAGATAGGCCAGAACCGGAACGGCTAAAATGGAACCACCTCCACCGATCAAGCCGAGGGAGATGCCAATGATCAAAGCCATTATATAGCCGAGTAGTTCCATTTGAGTTGTTTTATGCTGCAAATTATTGATCCTTTGGGCGCAAGAACGTGACTCAAGTTACTCAGCAGGAGGGAAGCTCTACGATCGAAGAACTAAGGACTAATGGGGGACTTGGCGTTTGATAAATGAGGTACGATGAACAACTACTGTACAGGTACTTGATGTTAGATGGTTTGGGAGGGACTGCACATTTAAGAGAAAGAGAAAGACCACCTTCGCTGGGCTTCGGTGGTTGAAGAGAAACGGAAAGGTCACCCAAAGATTGTTGCCCCTGAGTGGACAATGATTCTTGGTTGCTAGCTAACCGGGATTTACGCCTTCCGCTCGGATCTCAACACGCTGAACTCGGATCTGATTGAGATCTTCCATCTTAGTTCTAATAGTTTCCCTTGCGGGAGATCGCAGAGCCACTCAACATGTTCATTCTTAGGACGATCCTTGTTTTGGGGATCCAAGTTGGAACGGCCTTAGATATTAGTTCTTAGATCTTAGTTTTAACGCAGAGTCACCTTTATCGGAACACTTTTCCGTTGAGCAGTTTTTTATGGATAGACTGAATTCAATCATATGGCTGATTAATGCGGGGACTACGCAAAGATCCCCTGCGGGGATTACGCGGACTCCCTTGCGGGAGTACACAGAGCTACTCAACATGTTGGTTGGAGAAGCGATCCTTGTTTTGGAGATCCATGTTGGAACAGCCTTAGATATTAGATCTTAGATATTAGTTATCAAGAGTTGCTTCGTTCCTCCCATACCTGAACCAATTCCACCAGCGTGTTGCAAGCTGCTTCCATATCTTGAACACTCACGTATTCGTGTTTGGAATGGATGGCCATTTCACCGGTGAAGATGTTGGGGCAGGGGAGACCCATAAACGACAATCTGGAACCATCCGTCCCACCGCGAACCAATTGCTCTTTCACGTCAATACCAGCCCGTTTCATGGCTTCTGCAGCGTAGGCTTCAACATGGGGGACGGTGTCCAGCATGTCGCGCATATTCCGATACTGCTCAGTTACCACAAATTCAGCCGATGCCTTTGGGTGATTGGACATCACCTGATCCAGGATCGTTTTTAAGCGGTCTTCGTGGTCCTTTAAATTTGCGGTAACAAAATCCCGGATGATGAAATTGATCGTTGTCTTTTCGGCAATGCCGTTCATGCTCACCGGATGAACATATCCCTGACGATCTTCGGTGGTTTCCGGACTCCATTCACCCTTCGGCAGTGCATCGAGATACTCACCGGCAATCTTGAGTGAATTTACCAACTTGTCCTTGGCATAACCCGGATGGGCGCTCACCCCATGAATCACGATCTTAACGCCATCGGCACTAAAGGTGTCGCCTTCGAGTGATCCTCGTTCGCCTCCATCGAGTGTATAGCCGAAATCCGCTCCCAGTTTTTTCATGTCGACATGCTCCACACCGCGACCCACTTCCTCATCCGGTGTAAACAGAATACGGATCTTACCGTGTGGAATAGATGGATTGTTTAACAGGTATTCCGCTGTGGCCATGATAATGGCAACGCCTGCTTTATCGTCTGCGCCCAACAACGTATTTCCACTGGCAGTGATGATATCGTCTCCAATTCGCTCCGATAAATACGGGTGATCCTTGGAGGAAATAACCTGAGTAGGATCGTCCGGTAAAACGATGTCTGAACCATCCCACTTGGCATGAACGATGGGCTTGACATTAGTCCCGCTGCAGTCCGGGGCGGTATCCATGTGCGAACAAAAACACAGCACAGGAACATTATTTTCCGTGGTTGCCGGAATGGTGGCATAGACGTATCCGAATTCATCCATTTCAACCTCGGAAGCGCCCAGAGTCATGAGTTCATCGCGCAATACCTTTCCCAGATTCTTCTGCTTTTCTGTCGAGGGAAATGACGTTGATTCCGGATCGGCTTGCGTGTCGATTTGGACGTATTGCTTGAAACGATCCGTTAGATGGAAGGATGCTGCCATGGTTTACTGTTATGTGCCGGCAATATTACAACACTTTGGGTGGTGACAAAGAGGCTGAATCAAACCGATGAAAAGCCAGCGAAAGGGTCGGTCCATACATGGACAATAAAATAATCCGCCGCCAAACTTACCAACACGTAAACGACAGAAGCCTCACCTTCTCTTAAATTTGATGCTTCATGGATTTTGCACTATTCAGTTTCATCATTAGCCTGCTCAGTCTGATTGTTCTCATCGCAGTATGGCTTCAATCGAGAAAGAATCAATCCGTTGGCATTGAAGATCAACTCACGGCTTTTTCAGACCAATTGAGACGATTTAACGAAGCATTGGACCGGCACGAGAAAACCATACGGGACGAGTTCCAGCGAAATCGAACGGAATCAGCTGATCGGGAGAAAACCAACCGGAATGAATTGGCCGAAAACCTTCAACGGTTCAGTGAGAATTTCAAAGGGGGCGTGAAGGACATCCAGGACGGAATTCATCAGAAATTCGCCGACTTTGCCGGTCAGCAGCAGAAATTGAATGAAGAGAATGTTAAGCAAATAAAGGACGTACGCTCAACCATAGAAAAGCAATTGGAATCCATTCGCGAGGATAATACCAAGCAATTGGATGAAATGCGAAAGACAGTGGATGAGAAGCTACAAACCACTCTTGAAAAACGGTTGGGCGAATCCTTCAAACAGGTAAGTGAACGTTTGGAGTTGGTGCACAAAGGACTGGGAGAGATGCAGAATCTGGCTTCTGGTGTGGGGGATTTGAAAAAGGTATTATCCAACGTTAAGACCCGAGGCGTGATGGGCGAGTATCAGCTGGAAAACATCCTGGAACAGCTGCTCACTCCGGATCAGTATGCCAAGAATGTTCCGACCAAATTAGGAAGCCAGGCTCACGTGGAATTTGCGGTGAAACTACCTGGAAAGGACAGTGATGATGTGGTTTGGATGCCCATTGACTCGAAGTTCCCCATTGAGAATTATCAGCTTCTTCAAGATGCCTATGAGCAGGCAGATACTGCACTCATTGAATCCAGTCAGAAAGAACTGCTTCGAAGCCTTGATACCTTCGCCCGGGACATCAGTTCAAAATACCTCGACCCACCACATACCACTGATTTTGCGATCATGTTCCTGCCCATTGAAGGATTGTATGCCGAGGTGTTGCGTCATCCGGGACTGTTTGAAAACCTGCAACGCAAATACCGGATAACCATCACCGGTCCAACCACGTTATCAGCGTTGTTAAATAGTCTTCAAATGGGCTTTAGAACCCTGGCGGTTCAAAAACGAAGTAGTGAGGTCTGGAAGATTCTGGAAGCGGTTAAAACGGAATTTGGCAATTTCTCGAAACAGCTCGACAAGGTGGACAAACAGCTTTCCACCGCCTCTAAATCACTCAATGATCTCAGGTTGACCAGAACCAATGTGCTCTCCCGAAAACTGAAGGATGTTGGGACCATCGAACTGGGCGAGGCTCATGATATACTCCAATTATCGGAGGGGGGACAAGAACCGGATGATGAATCGTTAGACGAAGATTAATCGAGTAAGAATGGAATGTTGGCCAGTTTGATTACTGATTGATTTAATTTACCCATCATCTGCCAAGATATGCTGATGTGGGATTGTCTTTATTGTATTTAATGCCATAAAACCCGCTCCTGCCTTGTGTGTTAAGTTTATGGATTAGCTTACGGTTAATAGAAGATTGACCATTAACGAACTCTGTTTTCGTGTATCGTTTACCCTCTACTTCAAATTCAAACGTTACTCGGTATGAATAAATTCGTGATTTGGATCCATAGCGTGTCTGATCAATACCCTGTCTTACCTCAATGTTGGTGACCTGACCAACAGTCAAACCCTTATAATCGGGTGTTGAAGGATCTTGGCTTTTAACCCCCAGATAGAAAAAAGCAGCAAGGCAACCTATAATGAATACTCTGAAGTAAGTATTTGAAATTAAAATTTCAAACTTCGATGATCTTTTGTTTCGGTGTCTTTTGCTGTTCATCAATCATGATTGTTCTGATGGATATTAATCACCACTGCTTAACCCTTTAAAACAACCTCACCTTTTACGAACCAGGAAATTCCAAAACTTTCCAACGCTACGACTTCCATCCAAAACGTCAGGTTGTACGCTTCATAGGTGTCTGATGGAAACCAGCCAATGATCTCGGATAAAACCACCAGCATCGCCGCAATCATGACACTCCCACAAATCACGTAGATCTTATTTCTCATTCGTTTCTGCGGTGATTGGTCTTTTGGGTTGAAGTCTGACTTGGTGAAAAGAAAGAGCGACATGAACGCAAGGCAGGATAAAAATACCACGGCTGAGATGTAGTGGACGTATTCCCGTGCATCGCTTTTAGCCAGATGAGTGACGGTTGGATTGAGCTCCGAGCAACCAAAGAATTGATCAAGATTTGAAGTAGGGAATAGGAGCAATAGAAAAACACCCAGTGCGGCAATGGATGAAACAATGAAGTCGGCCGGCTTAAAGGTGTAGATCAGCAGGAATAAACCAAGAATACTCATTATCACCACGAAAATTCCGGAAACACGTGTGTAGTAATAATGACTGATGGATGGAAGCACCTCGGAATAACCGGAACTGATTTTTAAGAAAACCACCAAAAGGATGGGCAGAGCCATGCCCAGTAAGCCAACAACCACCCGGAGCAGTCGGATTTTAGACTCCAGGATACTTTTGTTCTCATCGTTGAGCGTGGGTATGTATTTTACCAAAGTCTTGAACTCCATACACCAAAGTTAGTAAAGCAGTAAGAATCCCGCTAAGGAAGAAAAGATTGGAAGCGTCAACAGGTATTTATTGACCTACGCAAAATCCGGTTAGCTCAACTCATGAATGGCTTGCTCCAGCAATACATCCCGATCAATCGGGACTACGCCCAACCGCTCACAAACCAATCCGCCTGCGAGGTTGGACAATCGTGCGGTCATTTGCCAATCTACTCCAACCGCGGCACACAAGGCGGCTACTGAAATAACAGAATCGCCGGCACCGCTTACGTCCAAAATTTTGCGTTCGTGAGCGGGATAGTAGTTGGTTTGCCCATCGGTATAAATCGCTACGCCCATCTGTGATAGCGTCAGCAAGATGTGCTCTATACCCAATTTCCCGGAGAGCATCTGCAAGGCCTCGTTAATAGATGCCCGATCATTGAGTTCTGAATCGAGCTTCAACCCATCGATGATTTCCTTCCGATTGGGTTTAAACAGGGTAACCCCTTTGTAATCGAGAAAGTGTTCCAGCTTGGGATCAACCAACGTGGGTATTCCCAGATCCCGGGCCATTCGAATCACCTTGCTGATGAGCGTTTTACTCAACAATCCTTTGTTATAGTCCTCAAACACCACGGCACCCACCGTTGGCATCAAACCTTTGATCACACTCAGTAATTGTTGTTCTATCGTCTTATCTATGGTTCGTGTGGTTTCTTCATCCACCCGAAGAACCTGTTGGTTGTTTCCAATGATCCTGGTTTTAACCGTTGTGGGTCGTCCGGAGTCAATGACAATTCCGCTGGTTTCCAATCCATGATCGGTAAAATGATGCTGCAACCATTCACCTTCCACGTCATTTCCCCGCACAGAACACAAAATCGGCGTAGCCCCTAAAGCTTGGATGTTGATCGCCACATTGGCTGCACCACCTGGTCTACGGTCTTTTCGGGTCACCGAAACAATGGGCACCGGCGCTTCAGGACTAATTCTGTCCACCCGGCCAAAGTAATAGGCATCCAACATCAGATCACCAACAACCAGAATGCGTTGGTTGGCAAACGACTCAAAAATCCGATTAATGGTGGCTTCTGTGGTCACGATAGCTTAGCCAGCGCGGCTTTCATTTTTTCCAACGCTTCTGTGAGGTCCTCAGCAGAAGCAGCATAAGATACCCGAATGCATTCCGGATTTCCGAATGCGGCACCACTTACCACGGAAACATGGGCTTCACTCAGCAGATAGATGCATAAGTCTCCTGCATTATTGATGGTGTAATCTCCGTATGACTTACCAAAATAGGTGTGAACATCCGGGAAAATATAAAAGGCTCCTTTGGGATGATTCGGAACAAAACCAGGAATGTCCATCAATCCCTTGAACAACAATTCACGACGTTGCTCAAAAATTTCACACATGCGTTTGGTCTCATCCAAACTGCCGGAGATGGCGGTTATCGCAGCGCGTTGGGCAATGGAATTGGCACCGGAGGTGAATTGACCTTGTAATTTCTCACAGGCCTTTGCTACCCATGTTGGTGCACCGATGTAACCTATGCGCCAGCCGGTCATGGCAAAGGCCTTGCTCAAGCCATTTACTGTAATCACCCGATCCTTTAATTCCGGGAATCTACCAATACTGGTGTGAGATTGGCCGTATTGTAAGTGCTCGTAAATCTCATCGGAGATCACCAGGATGTCCGGATGCTTCGCCAGGACACGCGCTATTTCATGCAACTCATCGCTGGAGAAAACGGATCCACTTGGATTACAAGGAGAACTGAACAAAAAGAGCTTGGATCGTCGGTTCAACGTACGCTCCAAATCCTCTATTCGGAATTTATAATCGGTGCTGATGTCGGATCGTAGAAATACCGGCACGCCTTCCGCCAACTTCACCATTTCAGGATAACTCACCCAATACGGTGCAGGAATAATGACTTCATCACCCGGATTGATGAGCGCCATGATCACATTCATGATGGAATGTTTGGCACCACAACTCACCACAACCTGATCGGCGGTGTACTCCAATTGATTTTGTGTCCGAAATTTATCGGCAATGGCCTGTCGCAAATCAGGATAGCCCGTGACCGGTGGATAATGGGTAAACCCTTGATCCATGGCTTCAATAGCTGCTTTTTTGATGTGATCAGGTGTGTCGAAATCCGGCTCACCAATGCTGAGATTGATCACCTTGACACCAGTTGCCGCCAGTTCGCGCGCCTTCTTGGTCATCACCAGGGTTTGCGACTCTTCAACAGCCAATAATCGTTTGGAAGGCTCCATCATCCGGCGAAATTAATGTGTTTTATTGGTGATTGATGTTTTTAACGTAGTTCTACTCATTCTAAATAAAAGCCGACAAAATGTCGTTATATCTTTGTAATTCAGTAAGTTGTGGTGAATTTGTGTCAGGATTTGCGGGTATTTGGAATAAATAAACCGACCATCTGTCAGTTGGGAGGTCATGGATGTATTTTTGAAATGAAGGAGGAAATGCTGTGGAAATGAATTTAGATAACTTCACGATAAAAGCTCAGGAGGCCATTCAAAAGGCACAAGAGTTAGCGGTTATGGCCGATAACCAGGCCATTGAAACCGGTCACCTCCTCAAGGGCTTGTTTATAACAGATGCTGATCTCATCAGCTATGCCTTAAAAAAGGTAAATGCCAACCAGCAACGGATTACCGGAGCGCTGGATGCCATTCTCAAAAGCTATGCACGGGTAGAGGGAACCACCGAACATTACCTCTCGCCCCAAACCAATCGCGCTTTGGTTAAGGCGAAGTCCTTCCCAAAGGAGTTTGGAGACGATTACGTTTCAATTGAGCATGTCTTTCTTGGACTTCTTTCCAATAATGACGACGTCTCGAATCTGCTTCGTGATGCTGGTGTTCAACAGGAGGAAATTAAGAAAGCTTTTCTCGCGCTCCGAAAAGGACATACGGTGAGTTCACCTTCCGGGGAAGCTCAGTTTGATGCGTTGCGGAAATACGCCCGCGACCTCAACCAACTTGCCGAAAGTGGGAAATTGGATCCGGTGATTGGGCGGGATGATGAAATCCGACGGGTGCTTCAAATTTTATCCCGACGAACAAAGAATAACCCCATTTTGATCGGAGAACCGGGTGTTGGAAAAACAGCCATCGCCGAAGGTTTAGCTCATCGCATCGTCAGTGAGGATGTCCCTGAAAACTTGAAAAGTAAACGCATCTTCTCGCTGGACATGGGTTCGTTAATTGCCGGAGCCAAATACAAAGGAGAATTTGAAGAACGCCTGAAAGCCGTAATCAAGGAAGTGGTGGAAAGCAACGGGGAATTGGTGCTATTCATTGATGAAATTCACACACTTGTGGGAGCTGGAGCCAGTGGTGACGGAGCTATGGATGCCGCCAACATTTTAAAACCCGCCCTGGCACGAGGTGAACTTCGGGCCATTGGAGCCACTACCCTGGCCGAATACCAAAAATACATTGAAAAGGACAAGGCGCTTGAGCGCAGGTTCCAAACTGTTTTAGTGGATGAACCGGATGCGGCAGATGCCATATCCATTCTACGCGGACTAAAAGAACGCTATGAAGTGCACCATAAAGTGCGCATCAAGGATGAGGCC
The DNA here is from genome assembly GCA_020635355.1 of Flavobacteriales bacterium. Lineage (GTDB taxonomy): Bacteria > Bacteroidota > Bacteroidia > NS11-12g > UBA9320 > WGNA01. Next base: position 15,209 of record JACJZW010000010.1, on the reverse strand, counting down.
ATCATCTCGGCAGTGGAGCTGTCACAGCGCTACATCTCTGATCGGTTTTTACCCGATAAGGCCATCGACCTGATAGATGAAGCAGCGGCGAAATTGCGCTTGGAGATTGATTCCGTTCCGGAAGAATTGGATGAATTGGAACGCAAGATCATGCAGCTGGAAATCGAACGGGAGGCCATTAAGCGGGAAGATGATAAGAAGAAACTGAAACAACTCAATGCCGACATAGCCAACGTCTCCGAACAGCGTGATGCCTTGAAGGCTCGTTGGCAATCCGAAAAAGCGGTTGTAGACAAAATTCAAAGTAAAAAGAAGGAAGTCGAAGATCTCCGTCTGGAGGCGGATCAAGCGGAACGGGCCGGTGATTTTGGTAAGGTTGCTGAGATACGTTATGGGCGGATAAAAGAAGCGGAGGACATTCTGGAAGCCCTCAATTGGGAGCTGAACGAAATGCAGAAGAACTCAACTCTCGTAAAAGAAGAAGTGGGGAATGAAGATATCGCTGAGGTGGTGAGTCGTTGGACGGGTATTCCGGTTCAAAGCATGCTCCAAAGCGAGCGGGAGAAGTTGCTGAATCTGGAGACGGAATTGCACAAACGTGTGGTGGGGCAGGATGAGGCAATTGCCGCGGTGTCCGATGCCATCCGTAGAAGCCGCGCAGGATTATCCGATCCTAAAAAACCCATTGGATCCTTTATTTTTCTGGGAACCACGGGGGTGGGTAAAACGGAACTGGCCAAGGCATTAGCTGAATATCTCTTTAACAAGGATGACGCCATGGTGCGCATCGATATGAGTGAGTATCAGGAAAAGCATACCGTAAGCCGATTGATTGGAGCCCCTCCGGGATATGTTGGGTACGATGAAGGCGGACAACTAACGGATGCCGTTCGACGAAAACCTTATTCAGTCATTTTGCTGGATGAAATTGAAAAGGCACATCCGGATGTATTTAACATCTTGTTGCAAGTGCTGGATGACGGCCGGTTAACCGACAACAAAGGCAGGACGGCTAACTTCCGTAATACCATCATCATCATGACGTCCAACATCGGCGCCCCGCTCATTCAGGAACGTTTCTCTGAACTTCGGGACGATAACCGGGAGGAAGTGGAATCCAAAACCAAGGCGGAGGTATTTGAACTTTTAAAGCGAACCATCCGTCCGGAGTTTCTAAACCGAATTGATGAACTCATCATGTTTAGTCCGCTTGGTCGGTCAGAAGTTCGGGAGATTGTCGACATACAATTCCGACAAGTTACTGATCGGTTAGCCGAGCAAGGGGTGAAATTTACCGCCACGGAAAAAGCACTTGATTGGCTGGCTGAGATTGGATACGATCCGGCCTTTGGGGCAAGGCCGCTTAAGAGAGCTGTTCAACGAAATGTGTTGAACGAGTTGTCCAAGAAACTGTTGTCGGGAGAGGTAACCCGTGATAGTCACATCATTCTGGACGTAGACGATAAGAAGCAATTCACATTTGAGAATGAGTTCGAAGTGAGTTTGAATTGATTGTCTGCACGCTGAGTTGAACCGGCCTTTTTGAAAAGGTTGATTCGAGCAGTAGGTAATTAACTGGATATGAAAGGGGACGTTCGCGTCCCTTTTTTATTTTTCGTGAGATAAACCTACCATGATTAACCCATTGAAAGGATCATCCGCGGTTGAGCAGGTTTTCGAACGAAGGATGTTGAATCACGTGCGTTGGATGAGAATAAGTTGTCGCGCGAAGTTCAACCTGTTATCTTTCGATGGGGAAGGGGTGAATCCATCCCTACAAAAACCCGATTAATTCCCCAATAGCGTTGGGTGAATTTGTGTTACGGTGGGTGATTTTTCAACGTATGAATAGCGAATGTATTCGTATTGATTCGGACGTTCTACCCGGTTCCTGAATTTTGAAAAGCTTGTTTATTCAACGATGTGAATACCATCACCCGGACTCATGAACCGGTTGGTAGCCCAGTCATCCAACGAACTGTACTCTACGTCATGACTAAATAAGTTCCCCTTCGAAACTCACGGGTCAACCTGGTCTGTTGAACCTAAGGCGTATAGGAATAAATACTGATCTCTTCACCCTTTGCATCAAAAAAGGTGAGACTATGAAAAACATACTTATGACCGTAAAGGTCGTTTTCCATCCCGAACGACATAGTCATATAACCGGTCTTCTTTCGCATGCCGTTGAAAAGGGTTGTTTCCGATTTTAGAAGGTCGTCCCCCGATTCCAGTTTTAACTTTTTCGCCTTGAAGTAGACGCTGTTTTTACATCCGTTGAACGGACGAGGGTGCTTTTTGGAGGTAGTTGAACTACAGCGTTTGATCTTCATGCTGTATTTGGAAGTGGCTACCTTGGAGCCTATCGGATAAACGTATACCAGGGCGTACTGTGTCTTACTGGCGCAATTTTCAATGCTGACGTCAAAGGTAAACTTGACATCTTTTGCCGAAGTGGATGTCTCAGAACTGGGTTCGTACTTCTGAAAATAATAGGTTGTTGCGATCTCAGAGGTCGCATCGGCTGCTGGCTGTTCCTGAACAACCGCCTCTTCCACAGGAACCTCCTCCGTATCCGTCTCCGTTTCATCGTCAATTTGAGCCATAAGCCCAGTCGGAAAGAAGAAACAACCGGCCAAACACATCACCCATCCAAGGGGTCGTAACATGGGCATTTTGAACTGAATTTTGGTTGAAAGGAGTACCATAAACAATCCTCTTTTATTGAATTCAATAAAAGTAGTGAAATCCGTGTGAGTTAGCACATCTATCGGGTGAGGATCACATAATCGCGAATGAGCTGGCGAAGAAACCCCGCTTTAGAAGGCTCCAGACGTTTGACCCCCAATTCCATCTCCATTTTCTCAGTGGCCTCGTGAATGAGTTTTCGGTAAACATCGGAATTACCCGATTTTTTGTACCGTGTAACCAACCGTTTTAAGGTAATCATGTGCTCTTCAGGCATCTGTGCCACCTCCGGATAAATGGGTGTATAGGTGTCGCCTCGCCCCAATTTGATGATTTCGTTTAAGCGATACCTGCTGCCTTTTGGTACCTTGATCACCATGGTGTCCGCAACCTTATCTCCCAATCGTTGGCTGCGTTCAGAACTGGCGATGGTTAATACGGCCAATGAACCCATCGTGAACACAATATCAATTAATCGGGTGGCCCAACGCTTGAAGAAGTCGATGCCTTCAGGCTGACTCCCGTCTGTCTTGACCACCTTCAAATTCATAACAGCTTTACCGGGTGTTCGGCCATCCATAAAACGCTCGAACAGAAAAGAATAGAAGGCGAATAGAAGGATGATGGCATATTCCATCCATTCCTGATAAGGGAATAGCCCAAGACAAATTGCATTCATCAGTCCAACCCCAATTCCCATTAGAATCAAATCGATGATAAAGGCCAAAATTCGATCAAACACAGTTGCCGGTTGGAACTGAATTACAACGTTTTGAGCCGTGGTTACTTCAATGGTCTTCATTCGGTTTTTTTACCTAGTTTCGGCAGATATGAAGGAGTCTGAGTTCATCGATCAGAACAAAGATAAATGGTACGGATTTGAGAAACGCATTGAAAAGAGCAATGTGGATCCGGACGAACTTCGGAATATCTTCATAGAGATTACGGACGATCTGAGTTATAGCCGCTCTAAATACCCCAATCGATCGGTTCGGGTGTATCTGAATCAATTGGCGCGACAGATTTTTGATCGACTTTCCAAACGTCAGAAATTAAGTTTGGAACCCATCATCCGGTTCTACCGACATGAGGTACCTCACCTGATGTACCTGGCCAGGACGGAGATGTTTATTTCTCTATTTGTATTCATTTTGGCGGTGCTGATTGGTGTGTACTCCTCCCATCAGGATCCGGAATTTGCCCGAATTATTTTGGGTGATCATTATGTGGACATGACCTCGGCCAACATCGATGCGAATGATCCCATGGCAGTGTACCGAACGGGACGTGGGATGGAGAGTTTTCTGAGAATTCTGCTCAACAACGCTCAGATCGACATCATGGTTTTAGGGTTTGGATTGCTCTTTGGAGTTGGTGCCTTGTTTGTGCTGATTAGAAATGGCATCATGCTGGGGGTCTTTCAGTACTACTTTTACCAACACGGCGGTTTTCAGGACTCTCTGTTAACCATCTGGCTGCATGGAACCATCGAAATTTCAACCATTGCTTTGATGGGTGGAGTAGGTCTTTTGGCCGGAAAAGGATTACTGTTTCCAGGTTCGTACTCGCGTGCTCAGGCCTTTCGGCTTAATGCGTCCAGGGCCGCAAAATTGCTCTTGGGCGTGCTTCCCTTCACGGTGGTTGCTGCGGTGATTGAAGGGTTCATAACACGACAAACGGGGGCACCGGATGCCATTAAGTTGATCTTTATCCTGATTTGTTTGGCGGTGGTTGTTTTCTATTTCGTCTATTTGCCCTGGAGGCAGCGGACGATACAGGAAACCGATGCCGATATCATTCATCTGGCTGAAGAACCCTGGGTGCAACCAGCCCTGGATGAGATTCATAATTATCAATCCGTTTTATCGGGCGCTTTCGGGCTCGTTCGCCGTAAATTTTTTACGCACGTTATTCAAGCCTTTATCGCATCTATTGTCCTGGTGTTAGGTATTTTACTTTTCTGGCGGGAAGCCGCGCAAAATCTCATCACTTCAGACCAAATTGTTGCCCTTAATATGCTGAACGAATGGCTCGATACCGGGATTCAAATAGCCGATTCTGAAGCCGAAACATGGTCTCTTTTGATGCGCGGATTTCAAGCCTTTGTGGGGGTGATATTTGTTTGTTTTTCGGTAAGGGTGGTGGTGAACAACAGCTTGATGAAGGACCTTGGTTTTGCCATACACAAAGGGATGTCATGGCCAATTGGTATTCTGTTGAGCATCGAAGTCATACTACCCTATATGGTGATGGGTACGTCTGGGTGGATAGTCTTACTCATCTTCTTGAGTCAGTTCGTTTTTCTCGCCTTCGCCATGGCTGCCATTCTCAAAAAGCATTTCTTCGGCAATCGAATAGAGGTTGGACGAATTCTCTCTTCACACCCATTGAGGATGATCGGACTGATGTTCATTTTAATGGTATTGACCATTGTTGTTTCTTTCCTATTCAATTCGTCATTGTCCTACTTTTTCCTTTCGTTCCTAAAAGACCTACTCCCGTTTGGGACGGCCACTGTCCAAACCGTCATGAATGGGTTGCTATTCGTCATTAGAATCACCATTTCATTTACCATATATCCGTTAATCCTGTATGCGTTGATGCTACAAATTGGGTCAATAGTGGAAGAAAAAGAAGCTCCTTCTCTGAAGAAGTCGGTTGAAACGATTCAATTGGTTAAACCATGAAGAAGTTGATTGCGATCCTCCTTCTATGTGTGGGAATAGCCAACGGAATTCAGGGAAATGAACTGGACAAAGAAAAGTGGAAAGAGGCTTCTCACGGTCTTTCATATCCTGTTCCGGTACAAGATTTTCAGCCTAGATCGCCACAGAAATTGGAAGTGGAGACTGAGGAAAATCCGGTGTATGACCAGCCCATCTCCCGAAGGGAATCTGTTCAAAGGGATGTTGAGCTTCAGCCGCCACCGGCAAGTTTTCAGTTGGGACCGGTTGGTCAGATCATCCTCTTCGTTGTTCTGGGTGCCGTATTGTTAGCCTTAATTTTCTTTCTGGTTAAAAACCGAAATCAAATGGGGTCCGGCAAAAAGGGAAGTCAGCAGGAATTAAGATCAGTCTCTGATCCGGACAATCCGGAGGAACTGGTCCGATCGGAATTGGAGATCGAATTGGACGAGGCACGCAAATCAGGTAACTATGCCCGATGCCTTCGCTACCTTTTCCTCATGATGTTGGAGCAACTTCAATCCGATGGGAAAATTGTTTGGCATCGGCACAAAACCAATGGCGAATACATGATGGAATTATTGGATCATCCCGATTTTCCAACCATCCGTCAGCTTACCTACATCTACGAATATCATTGGTATGGAGAGCACCCGTTAACCGAGTTTGATTACCTGGAACTCGAACCGGCATTCAAAAGGCTCATTAAACATGCGGCGCGATGAGGAACTCGGTGGTAATTGTTGCCGTTGTCCTGGTACTGGCTGGATTGATTTATTGGATGAGTTCACCGGGGACTCAACCTTCAGAAAAACGCTTTAGCTGGGCGCCTTCCTATTGGTATGACCAGGGGAAGATGCCGTACGACATTGATGTATTTATTGACCTCATCAAGCACGAAGTTCATGAAGATTCCTTTACGAGACTACGAGCACCGTTTAGCACCTATCAACCCCAGAGTGCCGGAGGATTGTATGTGGCGGTATGTGAGGATTTTAGCCGGGATTATCACGAATCCTATGCATTAATTGAATTTATATCAGCCGGTAATACAGGATTTGTTGCGGCAGAAAATCTGGAATACACCTTTCTGGATGCCCTCAGTTTAGAGTCTGATCTGGATACCTGTACCACCATTGATCAATCACTCATTTCCATACCGGGTGCCGGTGATTCCGTGAATGTTCGCCTGGTTGGAACATCCGTGCAAACGAACGTTAGGACGGGACTTCGAGCCCCCCAGTGGCGGCCATTTCAATCTTTCAACAAGGCATGTATTGACCGATCATTGCTGGAGGAAGTGATTCGTGACAAGCACGGAAATCTGATTGGGGTTAAGTTGACCATTGATTCGGGAGAACTTTACCTGGTTTCCATGCCGTTGATGCTGGCAAATTTTAACATGATTCATGAATCCAATTTTGCCTTCGTCAATGAACTGATGAAGCGGATGACCTTCAACAAGGTCTATTGGGATTTGGTAGGATTTGAACATTCCAACGGTTCGAAAAACGACAAAACACCATTCACGGAACTCTTTAAAAATCGATCGCTTCGAACCGCCTTTTACGTGCTCATTTTTGGTGTTTTGGTATTTATCGCCTTTGCCATTCAGCGATTTCAGCCGGCTATTCCGTTGTATCGTCCACCACAGAATGCTTCGGTTAACTTTTCAAAGTCTGTGGCACGGATGTATTGGCTTCATCCCAATCACAAGCGCATCGCTCAAAAACGCATTCAATTTTTTCTGAGTGAAGTTCGAAGTCGTTATGGATTGGATACCACAAATGATTCGGAAGAATTCAGAATCAAGTTGGCCAAAAAAACGGGTCTTGAAATCCGGCACATCAATCGGCTGATGGATGCTGCGAAAGTGGTGAATTCGAACCGGGAGGTTCATGAACAACTCTTGTTACAGATTTCGGAATCGGTGTCGTATATCCGACAGCATTGGAAATAATTACCCGTCCAACAGGGACTTTGCCTGCTCAACCACCACATAAAACGATATGCGCTCCATGGACGTTGCCCGATCGTCCTTGGTAGATTCCGGATGGATCACAATCTGATTTTCGTAATACGGATAGAAAACATTTTTAACCCCGGGACCAAACAAGGCAAGCAGAGGAGTTCGCTGAACAATCGCAAAATGTAATGGCCCACTTTCATTTCCAATAAACAAACGTGCCTTTCTGATGATAGCTGCCATCTGAAGTATGCTTGTTTTTCCGCTTAGGTCGATAATCTTCCCCTTGGTTAACCCGGCAATTTCCTGATTAAGTTCCCCTTCATTATTGGCCCCTACGAGGATCACCGGAGTGCGATATTCTTCATAAAGCAAGTCGGCTAGTTTGGCAAAATGTTCCGGACTCCATCGTCGCGTCACCTCCCGTGCACCACAGTGAAATACGATGTATCCCTCAGGGTTATCTGGTATCAATTCGATGGCCTCATTGGTAATGGATTCCGGTATGTTCAAGGCGATTTCCGGTAATTCCAGCTCAGGAAACAAGGGTTGTACGATATTCCAATTGGTGAGACGCTCGTGAAGCTGACCACCAGAGAATTTGTTTTTTAAGCGCTGAGTCCCACGATCCAGCCTGTAGGCATTGAATTGCCGAACACAAGCGAATAGCGAAGGATACCATCCTCGCAATTCAACCCAAAGATCGTATCGCCCTGAGCGCTCTTCAATCGTGTGAATGATGTGATCCGCATAGCCCAATTCGCCAACCCAGGAAGCATTTATCTTATTACATAGAAGAGTGATCTCGGCTTGGGTGTACCGGGTTCGTATGGCCGATAAAACATGCAGTGTATACACCATGTCGCCAATTTCATCCTGTTTGATGATTAGAATGCGATCGGGTGCCTCGGGAACCTCACGAATGGAGTTTATGAGGCTGGACGATAGGCTGGAAATCAGAAAGTAGGGTTGCTCCCAATTCATGAAGCGTCAATTATCGGGAAGAGAAGTGGTCGGCTTGGACTCGCATCTGAATGAAACGGTGCAATTTGAATGGTGAGCATATAGGCACCATCGGTCACCTCATCCGGAACAAAAACCATCTCAGAGATAGTGGCGTTCATCCGTGGAGATGAGGGGTAGTTCCAGAACGTTTTGTGGGCTGAAAGTAAACCATCGTCTTCTTCGGGATCAACCGAAGGCAGATCGGTCAGTAAATGTTGGACGTCGTTTTCAACCAATCGCCTCATAAACTCCGGGGTAAAGAACGGAGGGTTACTGCCCGACCAAATTCGTCGGTTCTTGGCAACATCATTTGGAAGTGTTCGAATAATAAGGGCATCGACTTCGGTCAAATCAACCGAATCAAGGACCGTATGATCTATATATTGAGAACCATCGGCTCCGGAAGGTGTAACACTCAAGACACGCGCATAAGCCCATACATCGGTTAATACGTCCCGAATGGCAATGCGCTCCGATGTGATGTGCCCAATCCCTTCCGTATGGGTTCCATTTCCGTGGGCATTGAACGTAATGTCTTCACAGTTGCACGCCCCACCTTGAGACACATCGCCCACAAAGGTTCCGGCACAAAACGCCTGAAACTTGGGATGTCCGATGTGATAGGCATTGGGATTGTTGGAACCTGGCTTCAGGGGGAAGGACAAATCGATATAGTGATCTGTATTTACCTTCAGTTGTTTAGAACCAATTTCAAACTGTAGAATCATGTGAAGCCTCTGTGGGCTCAAAGGTAGGATTTGAGGGAGATAAATACATTTCGGTATCATCATCCATAGATGATTTTGGTGAAAGGGTGGATGAAATGGCCAGTTGTTCCAATGGATGGTGTACAACAGATTGTGGGCAATATGTCGTTTGTCAGGTGTACGGATTTAGCCAATAATGGCTCAACGTGTTGATTATGAGTGCGAGTTGATGCTTAAAAATCCGCTAATTTGCGAATCTCATCTCCATGAATTCCTTTCAGATACGGACCTGGATTAAGTATGCCCTTCTTGGCTTGGCGGCCAGTATAATCGCCGTATCATTGGTGTACACCGATAATCTCGTAGAGCGATTGAAGGAAGAGGAACGGGTAAAAGTGAATTCGTGGGCAGAAGCAACCCGCATCATTGTTTCGGTGGACCTCGATAAACAGGAAGATATATCCTATCCACTGTCTATTGTGAGTGCCAACACCACCATTCCCGTGATAGCGGTAATGGACGATGCCATCATCACACACCGAAACCTGGATTCAACCAAGTCAAATGACAAGGCCTATTTGCTGGCCAAGATCGAAGAGATGAAATCGGAGAACGAACCGATCATCACGGAGTACGAAGGCGGCCAACTCACGTTTTATTATGAAAACTCCATCTTGTACACCAAGTTGAAATACTACCCGTATGTTCAATTGACCATCATCGCTCTTTTTCTTCTGGTGAGCTATATGGCCTTTTCCTATTCCAGAAAGTCCGAACAAAATCAGGTGTGGGTTGGTATGAGCAAGGAAACGGCCCATCAATTAGGGACGCCCATCTCATCACTTCTGGCGTGGATGGAATTACTAAAGCAGAATGACGGTCCAGTGAGCGACGAACTGCTGTTTGAAATGCAACGTGACTTAAGTAGGTTGGAGCTTATTACTGAACGGTTTTCAAAAATTGGTTCGGAACCGGTTCTGGAAGAACACAATGTTCATGACGTGGTGGTTGAAACCGTTCAATATCTTCAAAAGCGCCTGCCCAGTCGGGTGAGCTTTGTAATTGAAGATTGCCAGGAAGATCTAATCCGTCAGATCAACGTTCCTCTGTTTGCCTGGGTAATTGAAAACCTTACCAAAAATGCCGTTGATGCCATGAATGGGGAAGGGGAGATGCGGTACGAATGCGGGTGGAAGGATAACTGGGTGTACATCGATATTTCCGACACAGGAAAGGGGATACCTGGGAATCGGTTTTCAACGATTTTTGAACCCGGCTTCACGACTAAAAAGCGCGGTTGGGGCCTTGGATTGTCTCTGGCAAAGCGAATCATCGACAATTATCACCGAGGATCCATTTACGTTAAGGAGTCCATACCGAATAAACGAACCACTTTCCGAATTTTGTTGAAACAGTAATCATGAAACTCCCATTAGTCCTTTTTAGCTTGTTAGTTGGTTTGTTGGCGAATGCCCAAACCGACATACCGGCACGGTTTCCGGGGGGCAATAATGCCTATAATCTCTTTATGTCGCAGCACCTGAAGTATCCAACATCGGCATTGGAATCCAAGGCCGACAGGACCATCAAGGTATTGGTGCGTATTGATTCCATTGGCAGACCAAGTATTCAGGAGTTTATTTACGAAAACAGCGGATTGGGTTTTGAAGACGAGGTTGAATCCTTTATCAATCAAATGCCCAATTGGATTCCGGCCATGTATAACAACATTCCGTCATCCTCGCAGATCATTCTGTCCTTTGATTTTAAATACCAGCATGAACAGGAAGGTCCGGCAGAAGGCTATAAGGTGACCTTTTATGAAGTAAGTGACATTCCGCCGTTCTATACCTATGGACATGATTCTCTGGTGAAGCGGATGCAGGTTTTACTGGTCGATAGCCTTAAACTCCGCAATGTATCAGGTAGTTGTACCATTCAATTTATTGTCGATACCACCGGCCGATTATTAAATGTTTCGATTCTGGAGAACAAGACAGGGACATCTGATCGATACATGCAATATGTACTGGACAAGGCAGGAGGTTGGCATCCTGGGCTAATCCGGGGCCGAAAGGTGGGTGTTCAAATCACCCAGACATTCTTGTTTAGGTAGATCACTGGAAGGTCAAGGCATCCAGTCTGGATTTCTCACTCGCCTTTAAGGATTCAAACGCGGATTTTAAGTCTTCCTTAACCGGAGTTGATGGAGGAATTTTAACCGTGAACGGATCAATTTGAACGCCGTTCTTCCAAAAGCGAAAACACAAATGCGGTCCGGTAGCCAAACCGGTGGAGCCCACATACCCAATCACTTCACCTTGCCGCACGTGGTTGCCCACACGCGATATACGGGCAATCCTGCTCATGTGTAAGTATTGAGTGGTATAGGTGGCGTTGTGCTTCACCTTAACATAGTTGCCATTGCCACGGGTGTATCCGGATGCCACCACTACGCCATCGCCAACGGTTCGAATTGGGGTTCCTGTTGGGGCTGCATAGTCCGTTCCAAGGTGGGCCTTCCAGCGCTTTTGAACCGGATGAAAGCGGCGCTTGGTATATCGGGATGAAATTCGTGAATATTTCAGCGGAGCCTTGAGGAAGGCTTTGCGTAAACTCTTTCCCGTTTCGTCGAAATAGCTATGAGCACTATCCTGTTCAAATCGAAAGGCCCAAAAGGTATCGCCGCGGTGATAAAATTCTGCGGAAATGACCTTACCAATGCCCACAGGTGTTCCTTCAATTCGCCGCTCTTCGAAAATCACCTTCACAAAATCATGTTCATCGATCTTGAAAAAATCAACCTGCCAGGCAAATACCTCGGAAAGTTGAATGCCCAAATCATAGGAAATACCGGCATTAATGATGGAGTGATACAACGTTTGGGTGATCCGGCTCGCCAAGGTGCGTTCGATGGTCTCCACCGGTAACTCGTGCCACCAGGCTGTGGAGGAATCCCCAAAATGAATGATCAGTTTTTTTTCCGGTAGGTGATGGTAAACAAAATAATGCACGCGCTTGCCGCTATCGGTTTGCTCATACACCACCTGGTAGTCCTTCCCGGACTGAATTTTTCGAAAAGAGAAAATGGAATCAACCGCTTGAGTAGCCTGATAAAATTCCGAATACGGAAGGTGATAGGGATCGAAAATGGATTGAAATAACTCGTTGGGTTTAATCCGACCGGAATCCACCAAAAGATGTTGCTTGGTTAATTGAATACCATACAGCACGTTCTCTGGTCGGAGGGAATCATTTGCCGTGACTGAAGGCGCATCCTGGTCATCGGATATATGTTCTGTTGTAGATTTGGGTTGCGAACAACCGAACAGCACGATGATCAGAAAGGCCAGAGCGGCAGCGGATTTGTTGGTCATAGATAGGGAACTGCTATACGCGTATCAGAACAAATTATGGAACAATAATATTGTGTTTGGGGTTGAACAGATACTTTTGTAATCAACATTAACGCCGAAGAAAAAGAACATGGCAATTGAATTAACAGACGCTAACTGGGAGAATGAAGTAATCAATAGTGACGTACCTGTCCTCGTTGATTTTTGGGCCGTATGGTGTGGACCATGCCGCATGATTGCACCAATCGTGGAAGAGCTTTCTTCTGAATACGATGGTAAGGTAAAAATTGGTAAGATGAACGTAGATGAGAATCGCAACACACCGATGCAATATGGCATTCGAAGCATTCCAACCTTGTTGGTCTTCAAAAACGGTGAGGTTGTCGATAAGTTAATCGGCGCCGTGCCTAAAAGCACCATTACCGGCAAGCTTGAGGCGCAATTGGCCTAATTCCATAACAATATTTTGAGAGAGCGGTGGTTATCTTTGTAACCACCGCTTTTTATTTTGAGCGAAATTCAAATACTACGTCCGGAAAATCTGGAATTACTTGCCCGTCAGGTAGTTGAAGGATTTATTACGGGACTTCACAAGAGTCCGTATCATGGTTTCTCGGTGGAGTTTGCCGAACACAGACAATACAACAGCGGGGAATCGGTTCGGAACATTGACTGGAAGCTTTATGCGCGGACGGAGCGTTTGTATGTCAAGCGCTTTGAGGAAGAAACCAATCTGCGATGTCGGATTTTGATTGATCAATCCGGGTCCATGTATTTTCCTGACTCAGGTTTATCCAAACTGCAATTTTCCATTCTGGGTGCTGCTTCCATCATGCACTTGATGAAAATGCAGCGTGATGCTGTTGGCCTCACTTTATTTGATTCAACCATACAAACGCAAACGGAGGTTCGATCCTCCGGGAGTCATCACATCCAGTTATTGCAGTTCCTGACTCAGCTCTATCAGACTAAGTCCGGGAATTCCGGAACCGGATTGGTAGATACCCTTCACGAAATTGCAGAACGCATTCACCGGAGAAGTATGGTTATCATTTTCAGTGATATGTTTGACTCCAATGATCCGGATGCCGTTTTTGATGCGCTTCAGCATTTGAAGTACAATAAGCATGAAGTAATTCTGTTCCACACACAGCATGCGCCTATGGAACTGGAATTTGATTATCAAAACAGGCCCTACACCTTTCAGGACAGCGAAACGGGTGAGCGCATCCGATTGTTCCCCTCTGAAGTTCGGGAAGCGTATGTGGATCGTATGAATCAGTTCCACCGTGAATTGAAGTTTCGTGCCGCACAGTATCGAATCGATCTGATAGAGGCCGATGTCTCCAAACCCATCGATCAGATTTTAATCCCTTTTCTGGTTAAGCGCCAGAGAATGCGCGGATAATCGAGCAATCCGAATTGAATATCTTTGCAGCAAATCTTCCTGAACGAAGATTGGTATGGAAAGAAACGTCATCATCATTGAAAATCCGTCCGAAATAGGAGCCGGGGTTCGAGGAGCAGGATTGGGACCCGTGGCGGTCCGCATGGAGGAACATCGGTTAGGAAATCACATCTATTCCAGATTCCCGTTTAAAAACATCGATTCATATAATCATGAATTGGTTCGGGAATCACCCTACAAGCATGCGAAGTACATCGACTTTATTCAAAAGCAAAACGAGCGCCTGGTAGAGGAAGTTCAGGATGAACTGAAACTGGGGCGGTTTCCCCTCATTATTTCCGGGGATCATAGCAATGCAATGGGGTCTATAGCTGCTATGCGGGATTTTTATCCGGATAAGCGATTGGGCGTGATTTGGATTGACGCCCATGCTGATTTGCATACACCTTACACCACACCAAGTGGGAACGTACACGGAATGCCGCTGGGAGCCAGTTTGGGCGAAGGATACGCGTCTGATGCAACCAATACACCGCATGCGAATACGTTGGCGGCCTGGGAGCAACTAACCCATTTGGGACCAAAACACATCCATCCAAAGGTTGAGCCTCAGGACCTGGTGATGATTGCTATTCGTGATTTGGAGGATGAAGAATGGCAGGATATTGACGACAATGAGATTATGAACTATGTGCCGGCTCGGATGCTCAACAAAACCATGACCGAGGTAGCTGAGGAGTCACTGGAATACCTATCGGCATGCGATCACATTTATATTTCTTTTGATGTGGATTCCATGGACCCAAGTGTTTCCAAGGGAACAGGAACCAGCGTGGAGAATGGCTTAACCCTGGATCAGGCAGTTGAACTTCTTTCCGTTTTATATCAATCAGAAAAGGTGAGCTGTCTGGAAATAACCGAGATCAATCCGTTGATTGATGTCGAAAATAAAATGGCAAAAGCGGTCATTCACATCCTTCGAAAGTTGTTACTGTAAGCTCGTTCAGTTTACTGGACGAGAAAGGGTTCAATAGCCTTCCATTTCATTGATATTCACACTTTTTGTCGTACCTTGTGTGCGGTTTACTTACTACTTTATCGGAAATTTTGATCCATGTCGCACATGCGAACTGTTCTCTCACTCAGCAAGGAGCTATTTAGCTATTGTTCCGTCTTCGATGATGTTGATCGCCCAATCATTCTGGTGGATCCCGATCGGAACATTCTCTATCGCAATCATTCCTTTGACCGATTTGTTGACAAACAGGTCCCCGGTGTATCCATATTAAGGGAAACCTGTGCCGGTTTGGATAGTCATCTGGTTGAGTTTTTTGAACACAGTTCCGTCTATGGTGAATTTGAATGTCCACAGGGGCGGGTTTCGGTCCGACGAGT
>JACJZW010000001.1 GCA_020635355.1 Flavobacteriales bacterium | reverse complement strand
AACCTAAAGTTTAACGTAAGACCTTATCAGGAAGAGGCCTTCAAACGGTTTATCTATGTAAATACCGAAGATT
Organism: Flavobacteriales bacterium; assembly: GCA_020635355.1. Classification (GTDB taxonomy): domain Bacteria; phylum Bacteroidota; class Bacteroidia; order NS11-12g; family UBA9320; genus WGNA01. The sequence goes on along the minus strand of JACJZW010000001.1, from coordinate 623,087 downwards.
TTGAAGAGAAACCTCATAAGCCGGTGCATCTGTTGTTCAATATGGCAACTGGTAGCGGCAAAACGCTGGTCATGGCAGGCTTGATGCTTTACCTCTTTGAAAAGGGGTATCGTAATTTTCTGTTTTTTGTGAACAGCAACAACATCATTAAAAAAACCAAAGACAATTTCCTGAATCCACAAGCCAGTAAATACCTGTTCAATAATAAACTGGTGGTTGACGGCAGAGAAGTAATTATCAAAGAAGTTGAAAACTTTGAAGAAGCCGATACGGAAAACATCAACATCAAGTTTACAACCATTCAGCAACTGCACATTGACCTGAACAACACCAAAGAGAACAGCATCACCATTGAGGATTTTAAGGACAAGAAAATTGTCTTGATTGCAGATGAAGCTCATCACCTGAGTTCGGCAACTCGAAACAACGGAGATTTATTTGGCAGTTGGGAAGGTACGGTTATGGAAGTGCTGAAAGCCAACTTTGACAATATCCTTTTGGAGTTTACCGCAACATTGAATTATGAAAGTCGGGAGATTGCCGAAAAATATCAGGACAAGGTCATTCACAAATACGACTTGGCTCAATTCCGTTTAGACAAGTATTCTAAAGAAATCAATCTGGTTCGGTCGCTCTATGAAGAACAGGAACGAGTTATTCAGGCTTTGATTCTCAATTTGTATCGTCAGGAATTGGCAACATCCAATAACATCAATCTAAAGCCTGTAATTCTGTTCAAAGCAAAACGCACTATTGCGGAATCTGAGCAGAACAAAACTAACTTTCACCAACTCATTGAAGAGTTTTCAGCAGAAATGGTGAACAACATTCAGCAAACTTCTACTGTACCAATTGTTCAAAAGGCATTTCATTTTTTTGAAACCAAAGGAATTTCTAGTACCGAAATAGCCAAACGTATCAAAGCCAACTTTAAGGAAGAAAACTGCATCAGCGCCAACAATGACGAAGAAGCAGAAACCAATCAAATTTTGCTCAACACATTGGAAGATGAGAACAATCCAATCCGTGCTGTTTTTGCCGTTCAGAAATTGAACGAAGGTTGGGATGTTTTGAACTTGTTCGATATTGTGCGTTTATATGAAGGGCAGAATACAGGGGGAAGTAATAGAGGTATTGGGAATACCACAATTTCGGAAGCCCAATTGATTGGTAGAGGTGCAAGATACTTCCCTTTCAAACTGGAAGAAGGTCAAGACCCTTTTACCCGAAAGTTTGATGATGATGTATCCAACGACCTAAAAATCCTTGAAGAATTGTATTACCACACCAAAGAAGACAGCCGATACATTTCCGAATTGAAACAGGCGTTGATTGATACAGGAATTTATGAAGATGATGAAAATTCTGTCCAGCTTTCCTTGTTCCTAAAACCTGAATTTAAAGAAACAGACTTTTACAAAACAGGTCAGGTTGTATTCAACAAAAAGGTTGAAAAGAGTTACGACAATGTAAAGTCATTCGCTGATTTGGGCGTAAAGAAAAAGAACTTCAGCTATACCCTTTCATCTGGAGTTGGACGTATGACAGGCGTATTCACCAAAGAAGAAGAAAACGGTGATACAGGCAAGATTGAGCAAAAGGACATTTCGGTAAAGGACATTCCAAAACACATCATTCGCTTTGCCTTATCGCAAAATCCATTTTACTACTTCGACAGTTTGGAGAGATATTTCCCGAATGTTGAATCCTTATCCAATTTCATAGAAAGTGAAGATTATCTAAGTGGTTTGGAAATAACTTTTAACGGAACGCAAAGCCGCTTGGAAAACATCAACCATCAAGATTATTTATTTGCCGTCAATGGTCTGCTTGACAACATCGAAATGGAGATAAAGTCGAACCTGACCGAGTACGAAGGTTCGAACTACGTTAAAGATTACGTCCACAAAGTTTTTAAAGACAAAGAGATTAAGGTGTACAAAGATAGCGAGCGAGCAGACGGACAATTAGATGTGGTGAGCGAACCCGAATGGTACGTTTACAACGCTAATTATGGAACAAGAGAAGAAAAGGAATTTGTAAAAATGTTCGCCAGACGTTTTGAGCATTTAGAGAAAAAGTACACCAATATTTATCTGATACGAAATGAACGAGAACTGAAAATATTTGACAAGTTGGGTCGTGCTTTTGAGCCTGACTTCATCCTCTTCTGCAAACAAAAAGACGGAGAAGAACTTACCTATCAGGTATTTATTGAGCCGAAAGGTGCTGTTTTTGCCTCAGCCGACAAATGGAAAGAAGTCTTCCTGAAAGAGATTAGGGAAGAAAAGAAAACCATCAAGATAGACACGGACAAATACCTCATCACTGGTGTGCCCTTCTATAACAGTGCAAACGAAAATGAATTTATAACCTCAATGGACAGCGTTCTTCAATAGGTTTTACATATTGAATGAACTTCTCCTGAGTTACATTCTTGATACCCGTACATGGGCAGTAAACCTTTGTGAACTAAAAATGTAAACGCATGCCTTCGAAATTTTCCCGCGTGCAACTTTTGATTGAAAAGCCTTATCTTTAAAGAAAGAATGATATGTTGTTTCTATGGGAAAGAGGGGTATTCCACCACAACCTGAGGCGGTAGCCAGGCAGAAAGGATATTACAGGCCATCCAGACATGGTCAATCGAATGAGCATATCGGAGTGAATCCAATAAGCACTCAAAACATACCGCAACCGCCGGAAGATTTGGGTGCGGACGCCGCGGTCTTCTGGAATCGCATGATCTACGAAATGTCTTCACTGGAGGGATGGATCACCACCCTGGATTTGGCAGCCTTTGGATTAATGTGCGAAAGCTTTGCAGAGTGTAAGGCGTTAAAGTGTTCCTGGAAGAAAGCGGGACGAACCTTTACAGATCGAAATGGGACGATAAAGCCCAACCCGGTTTACAAGATGTGGCAGGATCAGGAACGTCAGCTTAAAGCATGGATGCAGGAGTTTGGAATCACACCATCTGCCAGAACTAGGATCAATGTGATCCAACCAAAGGTTAAAGATGAATTTGACGAGTGCTATTTATAGGTTTATCCACATTCAGGGCAATCAGTAAAAAAAGTTACGGATGCTATTTGTGTTACCTATGTGTGACCAAAATAAAAACAACCGACTGAAAATCAATCGGTTGTCTTTCATAATGGTAGCGGAGAGCAGAATCGAACTGCCGACCTCAGGGTTATGAATCCTGCGCTCTAACCATCTGAGCTACCCCGCCAAATGAAGTTGAATGGTTCAACCTTTATGTCTTTTATCTCTATCCTGATTTTTCCGTGAACACCACCTCAAAACCAAGTCCTGATTCAAGCAAATCAATGCCTGTTTTTCAGGCGGGCAAAAGTACATTTTTTCTAAAATACATCGAAGAATTTCATGCGTTTTTAGATGCCTCGTGGATGATATGTTACCATATCGTTACTAAAATGTTATCCGGGATGCATACTTTTGCGCCTTTGTAAGGCTTATGAAAACACGAAACATCCTGATTCTCTGCTTCTTGGCATTCGTTTGCACGCTTGACGCCTCCGCTTACCTGGATCCCGGATCCGGAAGCTACATCCTTCAGATGATCATTGCCGGAGCAGTGGGAGGAGCATATGCCATCAAACTCTACTGGCAAAGACTTGTAGGTTTCTTTAAGGGATCTTCTTCCAACGAGAACGATTTCCTGGAAGCCGATGAAGAATAAGCATGCCGCCTCTTTTCGGGACCCCGACGGTTTTATTTTTTCGCACAACGGCGAAATTCATCGTCAAATAACTCCCAGAGGATTAACGGATTATAAGGCCTTCATGGCCTCCGGCCTGTACAGCACCCTGGTTGGAAAGAAATACCTGATTCCGCATGAAGAGCTGGATCAATCATTGGCTGGTGACGGTCTCACCATCAAGCCGGAACAACTTACCTTCATTTCTCAACCGTATGAGTGGTGTTTTGCGCAACTTAAAGACGCCGCCTTACTCACCTTGTATAGTCAAATGGAAGCCCTTAAAGCGGGATTCTCGCTCAAGGATGCCACAGCGTATAACGTTCAATTCCACAATGGTCGTCCCGTGTTCATCGATACACTCTCGTTTGAGCCGTATGACGAAGGGAAGCCTTGGGTAGCCTACAAACAATTTTGTCAGCATTTTCTGGCGCCCTTGGCATTAGCCGCCCATGTAGACGTTCGGTCTATCAAACTCTTCCAGAATTTCATTGATGGTGTTCCCCTCGATCTGGCTTCGGCCATGTTGAAAGGGAAAAAACGATTTGATCTGGGCTTGCTTACCCACATTCACTGGCATGCTAAAACGCAGCTGAAATACGCCGATAAACAAACCAACTCCACTAAATCCGGGAATGTATCGAAGATGGGGATGTTGGGGTTGATCGATAACCTTACAGGTGCCATTAAGAAATTAAAATGGAATCCGGCGGGAACGGAGTGGGGCGATTACTACTCATTTACCAACTACAATGACGATTCCTTTCAGCATAAAAAGGAAATCGTTCAATCCTGGCTCAGCGAGGATGGTCCAGCACTGGTATGGGATTTAGGCGCCAACGACGGAACCTTTTCATCTCTCGCATCGGCACAAGGCCGAAAAACTGTGGCGTGGGATATTGATCCCATTGCGGTGGAGAAAAATTATCGAAGGAGCCGGAAAGACAAGGAAGCCAATATGCTTCCGCTGATCTTGGATCTCACCAATCCCAGCCCGGCAATTGGTTGGGGACATACGGAACGTCAAAGTCTTGAGCAGCGTGGTCCCGCGGATACGGTTATGGCTCTGGCCATCATCCATCATCTGGCCATCAGCAACAATGTTCCGCTGGAACGTATTGCGGAATACTTTGCCAAACTGGGTAAAACTCTCATTATTGAATTTGTACCAAAGGGCGATTCTCAAGTGAACATCTTGCTGGCAACGCGTGAAGACATATTTGATCAATACGATGAAAGCGGGTTTGAAAAAGCCTTTACCAACTACTTTACCATACTTCAAAAAGAACCTGTTCGCGGTACGAAGCGAACCATGTACCATCTGAAAGCAAACGGATGAAACAATTTCCCTGGCACGTCTTAGTGTTTGCCATATATCCCATTTTATACCTTCTGACGGCGAACCTGCAATACGTCGAAATGGATGAAATCTATCTCCCCATACTTATTTCGATTGGGGGAACCGGTTTGATTTTACTGCTTTCAAGACCCATTACCGGTAGCTGGCTTAAGGCGGGCTTACTCACCTCACTTGTTGTAGTGCTATTTTACAATTACGGCTTATACCAAAACAGCTGTAAAGGAATTGTTCTTCCTCTTTGGTTCAATGGGGTGCGGATGGATCATAATTTCTACAAGTACTCTTCCCTCATCCTCCTTGTTTTGGTGGTTTGGCGGATGCGCAAAGCGAAGGGAAAGTTGATCAAGCTAACATCCACCGTGAACCTGGTGGCGTTGGTGTTGTTGGGAATGACGCTGTTCAATCTGGTATCGTTTCAAATAAAGAACTCTGCTGAGGAGGTTGAACTTCCGGATGACGATCTTCCAAGCGTTCCGCTGGCAGAAGTGCGTCCAACGATTTACTATTTGATCATGGATGCCTATACCCGAAGCGATATCCTCCAGGAATATTTTGACTTCGACAATTCCGAATTCCTGAATTTTCTCCGAGACGAAGGGTTCTATGTTGCCGATAGTGCCATCTCCAACTATGGTCAAACCGTTTTATCCATCCCATCGTCCATGAACATGCAGTACATGGATTCAGTGATTTCCGTATTGGGTGAGAAAAATGGGGACCGATGGCCCATGTTCAAGGTATTGAATAATTCCAAGGTGCTGAAAATGTTGAAACGGCAGCAATACAAATCCATTGCCTTTGATGCCTCCATGTTTGAGGTAGTGTACCTGAGTAAGGCAGATGAATTTCACGAAACAGCCGGCACAAAACTCAGTCTGTTCCATAATCTGTTGATCAACTCCACGGCCATCCGGGCATTCAATCGCCGGAAGAACATCAACACCTTGTCACAGGAAGATTTTCACCGAAAGAAAATTCTGGAGGCATTCAATATGATGGAAAAGATTCCACAAAAGAAGCAACCCTATTATGTGCACGGTCATGTGTTGGCACCGCATCAACCCTTCTTATTTTTAAAGGATGGTAGTCCGCGTGATATGGGGCCAGACTATGGCTACAATATTTGGTCGCCCATGGTTCCTGGACAGCACAAGGGGTGGTATATCGATGGCTATACCCAGCAACTTCAATTTGTGAATTCCAAACTGATCCACCTCATCAAAAAGATTAAATCAGATTCCAAACGACCGTATGTGATCATCATTCAAGGCGATCACGGCACGGCATCGGAACTGCGTAATCATGAAGGATTTAAAAACAATGATTTCCGGGAACGATTCTCGATCCTCAATGCGTACTATTTTCACGATCAGGATTACTCCAAACTTTATCCAGGCATCAGTCCTGTAAACTCATTTAAGGTGGTGATGAATAAATACTTCGGAACCAAGTATCAATTGGAGGAGGATCGGGCTTATTTTTCAGACTGGACCCATCCGTACGAATTATACGACGTTACCGATTCAATCCGGTGAAAAAACTGGTAAGGTAGCCCAAGAGGTCAGTATCTTTGACCCCAGAGCTACGTAACGCATGAAATTAATCCGAAGCAGAGCGCCCCTCCGAATGGGCCTGGCTGGCGGCGGTACCGATGTAAGTCCGTACGCCGATCTTTTTGGCGGAAGCATTCTCAATGCCACCATAAACCTGTATGCCAGTGCCTCCATCCGCCCGCGCACGGATGGGAAAATTCATTTGGAAGCCTTTGATCGAAAGGAATCGGTTCAATATGACGCCGTATACAATTTGCCCATTGATGGGACGCTGGATTTGCTCAAGGGTGTCTACAATCGGATCGTCAAGGATTTTACACATGAGCCCTTATCGTTTGAGTTGTGTACCTCAGTAGATGCACCAGCCGGTTCCGGTTTGGGGTCCTCTTCAACACTGGTAGTTGCCATCATCGGTGCCTTCGCTGAGTGGTTGAAACTGCCATTGGGGGAGTACGACATCGCCCATCTGGCCTATCAAATTGAACGGGTTGATCTTAAGTTGGCCGGTGGCCGACAAGATCAATATGCCGCCACGTTTGGTGGCTTCAATTTCATGGAGTTCTACAAGGAAGAAAAGGTGATTGTTAACCCGTTGCGCATTCGAAAGAAGATTGCAACCGAGTTGCAGAATAACATCGTTTTGTTTTACACCGGTACCAGTCGGGAATCAGCCGAAATCATCAAGAAGCAAAGCTCGGCCATTCAGAAAAGCTCCGAAGAAGCACTTCAGGCAACACATCGGGTTAAAGAACAAAGCACCATGATGAAGGAGGCCTTACTGCGAGGTGAACTGGATCGCATCGGTGAGATCCTACATTTTGGTTGGGAACATAAAAAACGCATGGCCAGTGGTATCAGTAATTCCCGCATTGAAGAATTATACGATGCCGCACGGGCAGCTGGAGCCACGGGTGGGAAGATTTCCGGAGCAGGTGGTGGCGGATTTATGTTCTTCTATTGTCCCAACAATACCCGTTTTAAGGTGATCGAGGCCATATCCCAATTTGACGGGCGGGTTAAAAACTACGAGTTTGCCATGACGGGATTATACAGCTATACCATTGGTGAATGAGTCGGGAAGCCATCATACTCGCAGGTGGATTTGGAACCCGATTGCAAGCCGTTGTAAGTGATGTTCCAAAACCTATGGCACCGGTTGCCGGCCGTCCATTTCTGTCGTATTTGCTGGAAACGTTGTATCGCTTTAACTACGACCACGTGGTGCTTTCTGTCGGGTATAAATCTCAGGTTGTTAAAGATTACTTCGGACCGGCTTATAAATCGATTCAACTCAGCTATTGTGTTGAACGCGATGCCTTGGGAACCGGTGGAGGGATCAGACTGGCATCAGACTACATGGATTCTGATTCGTTCTTGATTTTAAACGGAGATACCTATTTCGATCTTGATCTGCATGCCTTCGAATCCTTCCATGCATCCGGGAAGTTTGACTTGTCGGTAGCCTTGCGATCGGTGAATGATGCAGGCCGATATGGATCCGTACAGGTTGATGGAGATCGGATTATCGGCTTCGCCGAAAAGTCGGGCAACGTACAATCAGGGTTGATTAACGGCGGTGTATATCAGGCACATAAGGATTTAATAATGACCATTCCCGAAGGAATAAAGTGTTCCTTTGAAACGGAGATTCTGCAGCGGGAATATCGCACCAAACGATTTGGTGGATGGGTGCAGGAAGGATACTTTATCGACATCGGAATTCCAGAAGATTATGAGCGGGCAAATGTGGAATTTGGAGAACTTTTCGGCCGACGGTAGTTGGACCTTGTTCCTTGATCGGGATGGGGTGATTAACACCCTTCGGGTCGATGATTATGTGAAGAACTGGAGCGAATTTGAATTCGTTGAAGGTGTGCTGGAATCGATGGCTGTGTTCAATCAGTTCTTTGGAACCATTGTTGTTGTGACCAATCAACAGGGAATTGGCAGACAACTCATGACGGAACAGGATCTACACGATATACATCAGCACATGGTGGACGCCATTGAATCTGCCGGAGGGCGGATCGATAAAATCTACTTCTGTCCGCATCTTGCCAAGGATAACCCTCGCTGTCGGAAACCCGAAACCGGTATGGCAGTGCAAGCTCAAAACGACTTCCCAAACATCCAGTTTTCAAGGAGTATCATGGTTGGCGATTCCGAAAAGGACATGGAATTTGCCCGACGATTGAACATGCCTCATGTACGTGTGACAGGAGGGCCTACGAATTTTGAAGGAAAACTTACACATCCTGAGATAACAAAGTTGTCTGATCTAGCGTCATATTTAACGAATCTAACCCCGAATCAACACTAGAGTTCATGGTAAACCGCGCACCATTTCGTAACTTGCCTGTTAAGGGATTAATGCGCGCTAGCCGAACTATATTTATTCTTCTCATCCTACTTCTCGCATCGAATGCACGGGTAATGGCCACGCATTTGATCGGAGGGTATATGTATTATGAATTCCTGCAAAAGGATAATGATGAATATGTGTACAAGGTTTCCCTCTATCTTTTCCGGGATAAGGAACAATCCGAGGTTGATTTTGACGAGGAGATTTTATTAGGCGTGTACTTCAACAATGCCAATCTCGATAAGAATCAAACGGCACGCGTAAAACTCATCTACCGAAAGGATGTAAAACCTCCCGGGAACGCTGAGTGCGATTACTACGCCGATAAGGAAATTGAGATGGCTTTTTACGAAAAGGTCATTCGCCTACAAGCGTACACCGAAGGTTATCATTTGAACTTCGTACGCTGTTGCCGGAATATGCAGGACAACCTGATTAACGACAATGGCAAACCATTTCAAGGCCAAACGTACTATTGTTTTATTCCCAACCCAGCGTTGAGAAACAGCAGTCCGCGATTCTCCGGAGTTCCAAGTCCCTACATGTGTGCCAAGGATACCACCACTTTTTTGAATCGCGCGGTGGATCCCGATGGCGATTCACTCGTATATCGATTTGTATGGCCCTGGCAAGGAGGTGAACCATCACAAGGTGGTGCCATGCCGGAACCACCCACCCGCTTGAGATTGCCCATTGATCCGGTTCAATATGTAAATGGATTTTCATTTAAAACGCCGTTTGGTGCCAATGGCTTTGCGGACGTTAATCAAGCTAATGGACTTACCACATTATTTGCCCCGAATGAGGGGAGTTTTGTCATCGCCATAGAAGTTTCGGAATATCGTAATGGCATCTTATTGAGTACGGTCCGTCTGGATATGCAGATTCTGGTACTGAAGTGCGACCCCAATAAAAAACCGCAGGCCAGATCATCTTCGGGAAAACATTTTGAAATAGAAGCTGGTGAAACGCTTTGTTTTAATGTGGAAGGTCTCAATAGTGATGATCCACCTCAGGACGTCACCATTTTTGCCACCGGTGATATCATGACCGGTGAAAACGGTTATAAAGGCCCAAGGGCCAAGATGGCAACAAAAACCGGCAGCAATTATGTAATCACGGAATTTTGTTGGACGCCATCCTGTGACGAAGCACGGGTTGATCCGTATCTGGTAGCCATGACAGCTCGGGACAATGGTTGTCCGCCCAAAGAAGATCACATTAATATTGAGATCGTGGTGAATCCGTTCAAAGGTTCGGATGCCATTTTGGGACCGGACAGAGCGTGTTCCGGAAGCTCTGCCTTAACAACCTATAATGCGAAAGACCCGTCAACGGGCACCTCCTTTTACTGGAAGGTCAATGGCGGTAAAATTGTTGGAAGGTCTGATTCATCTGCCGTTCAGGTTCAATGGACCGGTACGGGAATAGGCCGTTTAAAAATGGTTGAAATTAGCAGGTTTGGCTGTCCGGGAGACACGGTAACCAAGGACATTACCTTGGTGCAATCACCTCAGGAACCAACCATTGGAGGGAAGGACACTGTTTGTTTGTTTGAGTCCAATGTGCCGTATTCGGTAAACCCCAACGCGGGCAATTCCTTTGTTTGGTTGCTGCCCGATGGCAGTTCGGTAAACAATACCGGTTCAAAATTATTACACACGTGGAATGCGCTGGGAACATTTGAAATCGCGGTTGTTGAGATCAATCCGGATGGTTGTGTCTCGGATACCGCCCGATTTGAAGTAAATGTCAGAAAACCGGCTCCGGGAATTGTTGGGCCAAGATCGGTTTGTCCGAATAGCTCAGGCGTGGTGTATCAAGCTTACGGATATCCCGGATCAAGCTATCAATGGACCATTGTTGGTGGCACTAAGGTCTCGGGAGGAAATGGATCAATCATAAAAGTTGACTGGGGTAATGAGGGTGCTGGAAGGGTCGAGGTGATCGAGACAGATAAGTTTGGTTGTCAAAGTGATGTGATTCGCTACGTTGTGGACAAAACGTACAATTTGGCCGGTGTTGATCCGGTTGGCGATCAATCGGTTTGTGAGTTTGACGCAAATATTCCCTACACAGTTGTTGAAGCCTCCGGATCCATCTACCGTTGGTCGGTTTCCGGTGGAAATCAAGTTGCCGGAGATTCCAGTAGCGCCATAAAGGTTACCTGGGGTGCAACCGGCTTAGGTAAGGTAGGCGTTCAGGAATGGGCGTGGGATGCCGTTAACCAACGTGAGTGTGTGAGTCCGGTAAAGTCCATCGACATCAACATCAACCCCATTCCAACAGCGGATAAAATCAATGGTAACTTCGAAGTTTGCCAAAGTGAAGACAAACTAATCTACTCTGTAAGCGGATTTTCTGGATCAACCTATCACTGGGTTGTAAATGGAAACGATCAAAATATTACCGGTCAGGGAACGTCCACCATTCAACTGACCTGGAATTTTCCGGGCACGTTCCCGGTTTCTGTACAGGAATTGAGTAAGGATTCCTGTCCGGGTCAACTTATTGACACCTTCATGGTGGTTCACCCTAAACCTACCTCAGATAAGATTGTAGGTGACCCGGTGGTATGTGTACCGAATAACCTTACAACCAATTATGAAGTAACCGGTTTCCCGAATTCAACATTCAATTGGTGGGTGACCAACGGCAGCATTGTTCAGAATAATAATTCCAGTGTGGTGATCGATTGGGCCGAATCCGGGTACGGAAGCGTTCGGGTGGTGGAAATCAGTGAATACGGTTGTGTAGGAGATACCTTGGACCTTCCGGTGTACATCAATAACATTCAGGTTGATTTAAAGGTGGTTTCGGTTGGCTTCCCCGATGATCGAATGCATGGTCAATTTGACGTGCTCTACGACGATTTGACCTCCACACCATTCCGCATTCAAAAGCGAACATCCGCTTCCGATCCAGGATGGTTGGATATCCTTTCAGAACCCAATAAGAGTTTTCTGGAAACCGGGATCAACACAGATATTGAGCCATTTGATTACCGGGTGGTGGCAACTGATCTGTGCGGAAATCAACATGTTTCAGATCAGCATACCAATGTGTTATTGACCGGAACGCAGGATGAAGAAGATTTTTCCATCATTCTAAACTTCACACCGTATATCGGTTGGGATAATGGTGTACAGCAATATGAATTGCATAAGAGCGTGAACGCCGACAGGGTGCTTCGATTTGATCAGACAGTCACCCTTGGAGATGCCATCTTTGTTGATGGGAATTCATCCGATTACCGACAATGTTTTAGAATTCGCGCCATTGAAGATGGGGGAGGAAACACCACGTCGTGGAGTAATGAGATTTGTTTTTACTTCTCGCCCAATGTCTACGTACCTACTGCGTTTACACCCAATAAGGATGGAATAAATGATGCCTTCCATCCGGTAAGTGTGGCGGTTCAGGATTATCAACTGGAAATCTACAATCGTTGGGGAGAACGCGTGTATCAAACCCAAAATCAGTTTGATTCCTGGGATGGGACGTACAATGGTGTAAATGCTCCGGCGGGTGTTTACATGTATGTCTTGAAGTTCTCCGATTACCGCCAACAAACCTTCCAGAAATCCGGAACCATTCATTTGATGCGCTAGTGAGTCGATTCGTTCTCCTGATTATCATAGCCGTGTCCATGTGGTCGTGCTCCAGCCGCGAGGATTTGGATACGCAACCTTCATCCGACTGTCCGTCCATCAAGTTGAGTGATACGTTTAGCAACCTGACTTTTCCGGATGTTCAGATACTGAGTGCCTCAGCCGATGAAAAAAACATCATCTTAAAAATTGGAGTTAGTGGTTGCGATATCAATCGTCCGTTCACCTTGTGTGTGTCAAAAGCGGTCATGAAGTCGTTGCCCCCTCAACGAGCTGCAGGACTGGTGTTTCCGGAACAGTTGTGTGATGCATATTTTACTACGGAGCTCTGTTACGATCGTACTCAGATTAAGGAAGAAACAGTCTTAAATTTAAATTCGGGAAGTAGGGTGGTAAAGGTGCGATTGCCGGCCATCCAATAGACATTTAAGCCATCCGGTTCACCTGAATCACTTGTTTGGTTTCGAAAAATTCATCCGAAAAGAAGTTGCTGATCCGATGCACTTTTACTGAAGACTCCGGGAATTGTTCTTCAAACCGTTGAATTTCTTCGGATAGATCCCCCCCCTTAAGAGCATACAAGCCTCCATTCATAGCCGGATCAATGGGCATCAATTTCCAAATCCATCCGCAAAAAAGATCTAACTGAGCAACGGCCCTGGAAACAACATAATCAAACCGACCCTTCAATTGCTCAGCTCTAAGTTGACGGGCATCCACGTTTTTTAAACCAAGTTCACGGGCAATAGTTTCCACAACGCGAATCTTCTTGCCAATGGAATCTACCAGGGTAAATTGTACATCAGGGTACATGATGGCAAGCGGAATACCGGGAAAACCACCGCCGGTGCCAACATCCAAAACCCGAGTACCGGGTCGGAACTGAATCACCTTGGCAATGGCCAATGAATGCAGGACATGTCGCGTCATGAAGGCATCCATATCCTTTCGCGAAATCACGTTAATTCGTTGATTCCATTCCTGATACAAGGCTTCCGATTGCGCCAAAGACGCTAATTGCTGCGTACTTAATTCTGGGAAATACGAACCAATTACCATGATTTGGGTTTGTGAAAATAGCCGCGAATTCCAACCAGAAGTTGGATCAATAGAATCCCTAAGTCCATGAAGGGATAAACCCAGAAATACGGTTCATATCCGAGTTTGCGGGTATTACGGAACAGAATAATTCCCTGAACGAAAAAGCGAATGCCAAATCCAATCAGAGTGATCATCCAAACGTTTGTGGTGAGTAGGTAGATAAACGCCAGGTAAAAGAAGAACAAGCTGAAGAAGTAGGTGGCCAATCGCATCTTGTCATCAGATCGATATAGTCTACCGGTGGAATAATGCCGCTTCTTTTGTCGGACCCACCAGGCTAAACCTCCTTTGATGGTGGATAGGGTGTGACTTCCGGAGTCGAGGCAAACAGCAACGTTGGTGTTTGTTGAGGTTTCATTCACGAATAAGTCGTCGTCTCCAGACAGGATGTGCTGATGACTGGCAAAGCCTTTTACCGAGAAAAAGAGGTCGCGCTTGTAGGCCAGGTTTCTACCAATACCCATATAGGGCTTTCCCTTGAGGGCAAAATTGATATACAGCAACGCGGTATGGAAGGTTTCCAGTTGTACCACCCAATTGATAAAACCTACCTGCCGTTGATGTCGGCCAACACCCAGAACCAATTGTTTGGACTCGCTGAAGTAGGAAGTCATGAGCCGGATCCATTGATCACTTTCCGGGGTGCAATCCGAGTCAGTAAACAACATCCAATTGTGTTTAGCTCCTTTGATGCCAATGGTTTGGGCGAATTTTTTCCCGCGATGAAACCGATCATCAATGTCCAGATGCAATACCTTTAACCGAGGTTCTACCTTGGCGAGCTCATCCAAATAGGCGATGGAACCATCTGTACTGCCATCGTTCACTACAACTACCTCAAAGTTTGGATAATCCTGACTGAGAATTAGTGGAAGATTGGCTTCCAATCCCGGGCGATTATTCCGGGTGCAAATGATAACGGAAACGCCTTCATCTTTGCGATTGGTTGGTTCAACCGTCTGAAAAACTCCGGTGAAGAATCGGAGGTAATAGAACAATTGAATCATCAGTACCAGGGCAAATACCCCGATAGCAATTTGAAGATGGATTTCCTGTGGAAGCGGCATAAAAGGGCAAAGTTGGGGGTAAATGAGGAGGCAATTCCCACAACTTGTTCACAGATTACGTGGTGATACAGTCCTCTATGAAGGATAGTATTTCTTCCCCTCCCTGACGTTTGGTGCTGCTGGTGATAAAGGATGTTGGCAAATCTTCCCAGCCCTGTTTAAACATAGCGGCTTTGAACAGCTCAAGGTTCACCTGAGCTTCTGTCTTTTTGACCTTGTCGCTCTTGGTAAAAATGAGCTGAAACGGAACTTCGGATACGCCGCACCACTCGATAAACTCCATGTCGATGGACTGAGGCGGATGGCGGAGATCGATGAGCACAAAGGCCGTGATCAGATTTTTTCGTTTTTGAAGATACCCCGTAATCATCTCATCAAATTGATCGCGGGTTCGTTTGGAAAGTTTGGCAAATCCATAACCGGGAAGGTCAATCAGATACCACGACTTATCCATCAGAAACCGATTGATAATCCGTGTTTTACCTGGTTTGGAACTCACCTTCGCCAGATTCTTTTGATTGGCGAGGTAATTAATCAGACTGGATTTACCCACATTTGACCGGCCGATAAAGGCAAATTCAGGGAGCGGGGTGTTGTCCATCCGGTTTACGTCCGGAAAGGAGCGGTCAAACGTTGCTGTTTTAACGGGCATAATTGATATTTGCAAACTTAACGGATTATGCAGGATTCCAGCACCGGCGCCATGCGCAAAGAAGTCAAACCTTTCAGTTCTGAAGGGTCTAAATCTCAACAAGTTGAGAAGATGTTTGATGAGATTTCTCATCGGTACGATTTTCTGAATCATTTCCTTTCGATGGGGATCGATCGGTCGTGGAGACGAAAGGCCATCGACCTATTAAAAGACATTCAACCCAAATCCATTTTGGATGTTGCAACCGGCACCGGTGACTTGGCCATAGAAGCCTTACGGCTGAATCCGGATCGTATTATCGGCGTGGATATTTCCGAGAAGATGTTGGAAGTGGGGCGTGAGAAGATGTGGGAGCACGGTTACAAGAACATTACGCTACAGCGTGGAGACAGCATGGCGTTGCAATTTTCGGACGGCGAGTTCGATGCCGTTACGGTGGCATTCGGTGTTCGAAATTTTGAAAACCTGGAAAAAGGTCTTCGCGAAATTAAACGGGTTCTTCGGCCCGGTGGAAAGGCGGTGATACTGGAGTTTAGCAAGCCGCATGTATTTCCTATCAAGCAGTTGTTTGGTTTTTACTCCAAATACATCTTGCCGTTGTGGGGAAAACTGTTTTCGGGCTCAGAGGCGGCGTATCGCTATCTTCCCGAATCGGTTAAGCATTTTCCCGAGGGAAAAGAAATGAAAGAAATACTTCTGAAATGCGGATATAAAACCGCCGATTTTAAACGTTTGACATTTGGAATCTGCACGGTGTATACCGCCATGGTGTAGAAGCGATTCATGAAGAAAGTTCAAAAAATAGGGTTACTGGTGATGATGCTGATGAGTACATCCGCTTTACGCGCCCAGGAAATCAACCCGCTATACGATATTCAAAAGGTCCATTTCGGTTTCTCCATCATCGGAAACTATGGGAAACTGAAATACACCACCGCTCCGGATTTTCTGGATAATGACACCGTTCAGCAAATCAATACCAAGAGTTTCCCGGGTTTTGGAGTAGGCGGCATCATGAACATTCGCCTGGCCAAGTATTGGGACTTCCGCACCATGGTGAATATTCAATTCGTAGAACGCCATCTGGAGTATCGATTTAAAGGTGGGGATATTCAGCTGGCTAAAATCAATTCCACCTACATGGAAATTCCATTTCTGTTGAAATACAAGTCCAAACGAAATAAAAACGCCCGACTCTATTGGGTGGGTGGGGCAACCTACCGATACGATTTCGCCTCGGACATTAATACCGACAGAAGCAATACCAAACCGATTGTGGCCTTGTATCCGGCAACGTTTAGTTACGATATTGGAGCAGGACTGGATCTTTACTTCCCGTATTTCAAGTTTTCACCCGAAATACGCATCAGTAATGGGATGGGGAACGCACTTGCCAAGGATCCTTTTATCTACGCCAGTTCACTGAGCAAGGTTTCTCCGAAGTTGGTTCAATTCTTCCTCCACTTCGAAGGATAATTCATGAAATTTACTGTTGAGCATCAAAGTGGATCGGCCAGAGCAGGTCGGTTGGAAACGGATCATGGGGTGATCGAAACCCCCATCTTCATGCCCGTGGGAACGCAAGCCACGGTAAAAGCCGTTGAACAGGAGGCCCTGAAAACCGACATAGATGCACCCATTATTTTGGGGAATACCTATCATTTATTTCTCCGTCCGGGATTGGAAATTTTACAAGAAGCGGGTGGATTGCATGGCTTTATGAACTGGGATCGTGCCTTGCTGACGGATAGCGGTGGCTATCAGGTGTATTCCATTTCCGATCAACGAAAAATCAATGAAGAAGGGGTGTTGTTCCGAAGCCACATCGATGGCAGTAAGCACCTGTTTACTCCTGAAAATGTGATGGATACCCAGCGCATCATTGGTGCCGACATCATCATGGCCTTTGATGAGTGTACACCGTATCCCTGTGATCTTAAATACGCCACAGATTCCATGCACATGACCCATCGATGGCTGGATCGATGTGTTGCCAGAATGAGTGAAACAGAGCCAGTTTACGGACATGAGCAAGCGTTGTTCCCTATCGTTCAGGGGAGCGTATATCCGGAGCTTAGAAAGCAGAGTGCCGAATACGTTCTCCGTCACGATACCGTGGGGTATGCCATTGGCGGATTAAGTGTGGGGGAACCACATGAAGATATGTATGCCATGACCGAATTGGTGTGTGATATTCTGCCTAAAGAGAAACCGCGCTATTTAATGGGAGTGGGCACTCCGGAGAATATTTTAACCTGTATCGAATTGGGTATTGATATGTTCGATTGCGTAATGCCGACCCGAAATGCCCGGAATGGTCAGGTTTTTACCACGCAGGGGATTTTAAATCTGCGCAATGCCCGTTGGGCACATGATTTTAACCCATTGGATCCGGAATTAACACCGGAGTATTCCAAGGCCTATTTACGTCACTTGACGATTGCCGGTGAATACTTGTCTGGCCAGATCGCATCGAAACAGAATTTGAGGTTTTATTTGTGGCTGGTTCGGCAAGCCCGACAGCACATCATAGAAGGAGATTACAGTTCCTGGAAAGCGGCTATCGTTCCGCAATTAATGACACGACTTTGAGTATGAATCCAAGTGAAATTCACCATCGAACAGCCACCTTCAGCAACGCATGCTTAAAGGTATCGGCTGTATTGCAGCCCAATCAACCACTGGTTCAAATGGCAAAGGTGGAATTAGTTCGATATGCCTCTGATTTAGCCATACAAACCCGAGGATTGATGAGCGGGCAGATCTCGTCCTTTTTTGTTGAACGATTGAACAAAGCGGTAGATTCGTGCCACGGTTGCCATTACTGGTTGGAGATGGTAGAACGTGAGAAGCTGCTCGATTCCGTCATTGTAGAGCCACTCATGCGTGAGAGTTTGCAATTGGCCCAAATGTTCATGGCAGCTGCCATTAGCGCAAAATCCAAAGGAAAATTGGAATAAGGTGCTCAAAAAACTCGATTGGTATATCATTCGAAAATTCCTCGGGAGTTTTGCACTCACACTGGGATTGTTTACGGTTATCATCGTTGTTTTTGACATTGCTGAAAAAATTGATGACTTCGTTGAAAAGGAAGCTCCCTTCGGAGAAATCATCACGGACTATTACATCAATTTTGTTCCGTTCCTTCTGAATTTGTTCAGCCCCATTTTTGTCTTCATTTCCGTCATTTTTTTCACCTCCAAACTCGCCAGCAAATCCGAGATTGTGGCCATACTATCCGGCGGAATATCCTATTTGAGGATGCTCCGACCCTATATGATTTCGGCTTTTATCATTGCGGTTTTTAGCTTCACGCTGAACGCCTGGATTATCCCTAGAGCCGATAAACAACGGGTGGAGTTTGAGAATAAATACACCCGGGATTTGTCAACCAATTATAAGCGCAACATCAAACGTCAGATTAGGCCGGGAACCATCATGACCTTGCAGAACTACAACTACCTGGACAGTTTTGGGTATCGTATTGAGCTGGAACATTTTGAAGACGGCGAACTGAAATCACGCTTGTTTGGAGAGAAGATCAAATGGAATCCTGAGGTAGGTAAGTGGCGGGTGAGTAATTATCGCATACGTGAGTTCAAACCCGACGGATCTGAAAACATCTTACGGGGTGTTGCCCTGGATACCCTCATAGAATTTGACCCGGAAGACTTTTTCCGAAAGGAAGAGGATGTGCAATCCTTTAACATGGATGAGTTGGATCAATACATTGAATTGGAAAAAATGCGGGGAACACAAGACTTGTTTTTTTACCAAACCGAGAAACAACGGCGGTACGCAAGCCCGTTTTCCATGCTGGTCCTGACCTTTATTGGGGTGTGTGTATCGTCCATCAAATCCAGGCAGGGGGTAGGGTGGAGTTTGGCGAAGGGCGTTCTGATTAGCTTTGCCTATTTGTTTATCATACAGTTCTTTACCTCATTCGGAAGCTCAGGAACCATGCATCCGGTCATCGCGGTTTGGACACCCAATGTGGCCTTCACCTTCGTTGGGTTGTGGTTGTATCGGAATACTCAAAAGTAGGTTGAGGAATGAGGAATCTGGAATGGGGGATGAGGTATCTGTTCCTGTCTGAACCTCTGAACCCTTGAACCCCTGAAAGAAATAATTCACTCTCGCTCTCACTCTCACTCATCAAAAAAAAAAGGGTTGAACATAAAGTCCAACCCTGGCGTGTAAGCAACAGACCTCACGGTCTCCACTTTAGACGTTTCATTGAGCTGCAATGAAGATCTTTTGTCTACGCTCTGTATTATTAGTGTACCTGAAATTCAAGTAGTAAATGCCGGTTTGTATATGGGCGGGAAGGGTAAACTCCTGTTGATCGTTGGATGATCGATAAACCTCTCTACCCTGAGAGTCAAATACCGCTACTTCGTCAACATCGGACTGGTTATAACGGATTAATCTGCTTCTTGGATTTACAAAGGCAGACGCCATTTGTCCCTCGGCATACAGTGTTTCGCTTTTTAGCGTTGTTCCATCCTCCAGGGAAAGTTGAACGAAATAGCCGATTTGATCTGACTGAAGGGCGATATCGCCAAATTGATAATCTGTTTGATAATACAATTGGCCATTGGAAGATGTTCCGCATTCCAGTAATGCGATTTGATCAGGGTTCTGATGATTTGTTGTGCGGAACACCTCCACTTGCCTACATGTGTTGGTTTGCGTCACCTTCCAGGAAAGTTCGGCAATGTCATTATGTGTTTGTAGCTTGAATTGTATGATGGATACTTCAAAAGGATTATCGAACGGATACTTAATGGTAGTCACCTCTTCCTTCATGCGTTCTTTAGCAGGAATGGTCTGACTGTTTACGTCATTGGGGTAGCCAATAGACGGCCATGTGCCTTGAATAAATGTTGGCTTAACGCTGTAGTACATCGAGCTAACATCCACTTGCTGCGCCGATGGCAAGAGCGTGCCTCCAACATTGTTGGCATACTCAAAATGATTCTCACCGGCGAGGGAATACAAACCTTTGGGAAAGGAGAAGAAGCCGTTTGACTCCGTACCCGTTCCGGTTACCTCATTCCCGATAAAACTTTGAGCATCGGAAGCAGGGGAGGTGTTCATATAAATACCGGCGTGTTCAACGCGGTTGCGTAAAAAGGTGTTGTTTGGACCGTTCTTCCCGTGGCTGTTATCAATTACAAGGTTTTGCAGGATATTTCCTTCAACGAGATTGAAGAACGGATAGTTGCCGTGCATCACCACATCACCCGCAAAGCTGGCGGGAAACGAGGTACCGGTCCAATGCGCGTTGGACGAGTAATTATAGCCGATCACATTTCCATTAGATCCAGCCTGAAACAAGATGCTGTGACGAAGGGTGTTGAAGATGTTATTCTCCACCACGCAGTCGGATGAGCTGAACGAAAGCACCACACCGTATCCTTTTCCACCGTTTCCATAATCATGCGATTCGGAAAAGTGGCAGCCATAAACATACGTCTCGTGGGCAAACACATTATTGATGTGTGCGAAGTTGGTGAGTTGAGAGTTTACTCCGTAAACCACTGCACCTGAGGTGTATTCAAAATGGATGTTGTCGGTTTGGGTAGATGATACATCTGTGCGTTTAATGGAGAGATTCAAAATCCCGCAATGTTCAACCGGATCAACTTTAGAGATATAGGCCTCATCGGAAACGTGGGCGTCAAAGCGAAGCGGACGTTCCAGGGTTATGACGCCATTTTCAACGGATTGGATGCGGATAAGTTGTCCAATTGATTCCTTCGCCCAGTCGCTGGTAATGGGGGCGTTAAGTTTTTGAGTGACCTGAATGAGGTCGCCCGGCTCAAACGTGCCCGAAACGGGTTCAAGTTTATTGGCTCCCACATGTCCGCAATTCTTGAGTCCGATCTCATCCTTGGATACCGAGCCTTTTGCCAGAAAACCATGTCCCGATCCGGTTAGATCAAGTAGGATAGAAGTTTTTGCTGATCCGGCCCCAACAATCCATACGTTGGATGGGAGTTCGATGGTTTGAGTGATTCGATATGTTCCTTCAGGTAGGTAGATGGATCCTCCTGCCGCTCCAAGGTTTCGAATGGCATTCAGGATGGCCGGATCTGCCGGTTGTTCGCCGGTACGATCAACTCCATACGCATGAAGATTAATGATTTCTCCTTCTGGTTGAGTAATATGTCCTTGCATAGACTCCTTCCAGGATGTCGTGCGCGAACTTTCAATGGATTGTGCAAATCCAAAAAAAGTGCATAGTAAGAGGAGTGAAAAGGTAGTAGTAGTTCGTATCACGAGACAAATGTAACTAAAATTCCAATATATGGACAAAAAAATCTAAAAATTGGAATTATGACATTTCTACGGTGGGGGAAATAAGTGAACGTAGCCAATCACAAGCGAGACGGAATCGAATAAGTCACCGATTTATTCACCGATCCATAGAATGAGATTGCTATTTTTGCCGCAAAATTTTGGCATGAACATTCACGAATATCAGGCGAAAGAAATCCTGAAATCATACGGAGTTGCCATCCAGGAAGGGGTGGTAGTTGACCAACTTGAAAACGCAGAAGCAGCGGTTAAGGAATTGCAGGATAAAACTGGCACCGACTGGGTGGTGGTGAAGGCGCAAATTCACGCAGGTGGTCGTGGTAAAGGTGGTGGTGTGAAGCTTGCCAAATCAATGGATGAAGCCAAACAGCGTGTCAGCGATATTCTAGGCATGCAATTAATAACTCCTCAAACCGGACCGGAAGGTAAGAAGGTCAATAAGGTACTCATTGCACAGGACGTGTATTATCCTGGGGCATCAGAGCCAAAAGAATTTTACATGAGCGTTCTGCTGGATCGTGCGTTGGGCAAGAACGTTATTATTTATACTACGGAAGGTGGGATGGACATCGAAGAGGTCGCTGAAACGCATCCGGACAAAATTCACAAAGAATGGATTGATCCGGCAACCGGCTTGCTTCCGTTTCAAGCTCGCAAAATTGCCTTCAATCTGGGTCTGTCCGGAAACGGTATGAAGGAAATGGTTCGATTTGTATCTGCCTTGTATAAGGCGTACGAACAAACCGATTCTTCCTTGTTCGAAATCAATCCGGTGTTGAAAACATCCGATGATAAAATCATTGCCGTAGATGCCAAGGTAAATCTGGACGATAATGCGCTGTTCCGGCACAAGAATCTGGCTGATCTTCGAGATGAGTCTGAGGAGGATCCAACAGAAGTTGAAGCTAAAAAATTCAACCTCAATTATGTAAAGTTGGATGGAAACGTTGGATGTATGGTGAACGGAGCCGGTTTGGCAATGGCCACCATGGACATTATTAAGTTGAGCGGAGGTGATCCGGCCAATTTCCTCGATGTAGGGGGAACCGCCAGTGCCGAAACCGTTGAAGCAGGTTTCCGCATCATCCTTAAAGACCCCAATGTAAAAGCCATTCTGATCAACATCTTTGGTGGAATCGTTCGATGCGATCGCGTAGCTCAAGGTGTGGTAGATGCCTATAAAAACATCGGAGATATCCGGGTTCCCATTATTGTTCGATTGCAGGGAACCAATGCCGAGGAGGCAAAGAAAATCATCGACGAGAGCGGACTCGAAGTCCATTCAGCCATCCTGCTTCAGGAAGCCGCCGATGCGGTGAAGCACGTTCTTTCCTGATGGCTGCCGAGTTCATCCAACTGCATCAATCCAATCCTGATCAACGACGAATCAGGCAGATCGTTGCGGAACTGGAGAACGGCCAGGTCATCATACTTCCAACCGATACCGTTTACGCCTTGGTGTGTACGCTGGATAACCGGGATGGAATCGACCGGATTTGCAAGTTGTTGGGTAAAAAGCCGGGTAAAGCAAACTTATCGTTGTTATGCCGGGACTTATCAGATCTTTCGGAATACTGCCGACAAATTCCCAATCCGGTGTTTAAGCTCATGAAACACGTCCTTCCGGGGCCGTTTACCTTTATCCTGAATGCCACTAACGCAGTAGCGAAGCGCTTTCGATCCAATAAAAAAACAGTGGGAATACGCGTGCCGGAGAGTGAAATCGTTCACGCCATCCTTTCTGAACTCAACATGCCGCTGGTATCCAGCTCCATTCACTCAGAGGATGAGATTCTGGACTACATCACTGATCCGGAAGAAATCTACCAGGTATGGCAGCATCAGGTTTCCATGGTGATAGACGGCGGTGCCGGTAGCAATATTGCCAGTACCGTTTTGGATTGTACCGAAAATGAAGCGGTCATTATTCGGGAAGGTATGGGGATGGATCGGCTGTGATCAGCTCGCCGGGACGTCACCTTTCACCGTGGAATTCACAACCACTTTTACATCCGGCCAAAGCTTACTAACCCCATCGTCTCCTGTGTGAAGCAATTCGCAAACTTTGTTCAAGGCTTCAATGCTGGTTGTGGCATTCCAATGAGCCATGTCCAATGATGTCTCCAGACTAATTACCTTTCCCATCCGTGTATACGTTGCGCTCACCTCATGTTCAACCTCGTTCAAGGTGATGGCGATTTTGGCGGTTCCTCCATCGTCGTTTCCCTCAACGGAGGTAACTTTACCTTTGATGTACTCGGTTCCGGTCATCGTGCCGAAAAAATTAGCAATCAACTTCGCATCGCGTCCGGCATCATTGCTAAACACCGATGACGTTTTCATGGAAAAGGTCAAACCGTTCAGGATATCTGTCACGTGCCCAGCCTCGCTTCCGGGTTTGATTTCCATTTCCTTAAACGTGCCATTAACTTCTTTGCGGGCAGTGGTTTTAAATGCCGTCCAGGTGAGGTCAGTAAAGGCGGGTTGAAATACAAATCCTTCCTGAGAAGCATCAGTCGTTTCGGTGCTCTCAGTAGATTGATCGGATGTTTTATCGGATTGACAAGCCGTCAGTAGGACGGAGGCGGTCAAAAGGGTGAAGAATAATCGTTTCATAGGTCGTCAAAGTTATAACATCATTGAGTTCTCATTGTTTCCAATGGTCGATTCTTTACATGGATTTTCTTCCCACAACCGAGCAGATTGGACACGAGCTGGGATCATGCCCACGAGCCGGACAAAATTCGCGACCGAAATAAATAATTTGAAGATGGAGTTTGTTCCAGGATGATTCCGGAAAAAGGCGTTTCAGATCGCGTTCCGTTTGAACGACGCTCTTACCATTACTCAGGCCCCATCGCCAGGCTAGTCGATGAATGTGCGTGTCAACCGGGAACGACGGAAACCCAAAAGCCTGAGACATGACCACTGACGCCGTTTTGTGGCCCACTCCCGGCAATGCTTCCAATTCTTCGAAGGTGGAGGGCACCTTGCCATTGTGCTGATTAACGATGAGTTCACTCAAGCCATGAATGCCCTTGGACTTCATCGGACTGAGTCCGCACGGGCGAATGATGTCGGCAATTTCATCAATCGTTAATTTCATCATGTCGTACGGATTATCGGCACGCTGAAAGAGCAACGGGGTAATCTGATTGACGCGTTCATCGGTGCACTGTGCCGACAATACCACGGCAACCAACAAGGTATAGGCATCGGTATGTTGTAACGGGATTGGCGGATGCGGGTATCGTTTGTCTAATTCCTGTTGAATGAATGCAACTTTCTCTGCTTTTTTCATGCTGCTGGGAGCGCGTAAAATTATTTTAAGTATTTTCCGTTTCAAATGTATTCACTCCCTGATTGCATGCGTGTATTTCTACTCAATTTATCCCTCCTGCTTGCCTGTTCCGTGCATGCTCAGCAAGGTATAAAGCCTGTAGAGACGCACATTTCCTTTAGCCTATTTACCAATCATCAAACACCGTCTTATAGTTCAAGTGAATTGGGACCTTTAGTTGGCCGGGAAATGGGAGAGGCGGTGTATGCCGATCAATATTGGAATCAAATGAACTCCGTGATACGGTCCTACTCTTTTGGAGCCGCCACACATTTAATCCGAACCCGAAACCTGGCATCTGAATGGTTCTTTAATCTCACGGTCACCGGACAATTCCAACACAAACACCTCTTCACTGGAAAATCGGAAAACTTGCTGGAGCATGTTCAAATCGATTCCGTAAACTCCGTGAAAACCTTTGAATCGTCCTACCTGGCTGTATCGGAATTTAACGACCTGATTTTGATTCAGCCCGGAATCACCTTTAAGCATCACCTCAACCGACGATGGAATGTGAATGGTGCACTTCAACTCGGACTTGGAGCGCCTTTGAAAACAGCTTTTGAGCGAATCGAGTTGATATATAACGTGGAGCGCAGGATGGTGGGAGATGAGGTCGATCAGGAAACGAGATTTCAGGATCGTGGCATTCAAGCTCAGGATCTGGTTGCTCAACCTTTCTACCTGGCCACCAATGTGGATTTTTCACCGGGTTTGGAGTACCGTGTTCTGGATCATCGTTCCATCTTTCTGGGTACTTACGCTCATTTGGGTAAGCAATTCGTGGTTTATGGAAAATCGCGACAAACCTATCACTACTCGGGTGGTGAAATCCGGCTCACGTCCAGGTTCTAGTACCAATCATCCAATAATTTCTCCGTCATTCCAGCTATACCTTCCAGGGTGGAACGATTAAGCGGTTTGCCTGGTTCAATTCCTTCAAACCCAACAACTTCTTCGATGTGTCCTTTTCGAACCCGTATCGATCCTTGATCACTTATCATCCTAAATGCCGGCGAATAGCCGTAAATCCACTCCCAGGTCCGATACTTTTCCAAAACCAGCGTCTGGGTTTGTTCTACTTGCTGATCCGTTAGTTCACAGATCTCAGCACCAAAATAATTCGCCAGATACCGCATCAACTGCTGGGTGAACCCCACTTCGGTTGTGGATTCGGATAAATAGTCAATGATGTTGGCAACGGTACTTCGGACCGATTGTACAGCGTGAGATTCAAAAGAAACAGTGGATTTTTCTTCGGTGGTGGCTTTTAGCCGATGCAAGTTGGCATGGAACAACAACGTTCCATGATGGATCAGTCGGCGTTTTCGCTGATATACATGTTCGGCATTTCCCGAGATTTTAAAACCGTGGATGAGCAAGTCATTCCGACCACTGAATTCGGCTGGAAGGCCTAAAGACCTGAGGAAGAGAATCACTGGTTCCAGATTTCGTTTGAAGTCCACCAAAGGCTCATCCTCCTGGAGTGTTCGGATGAAGCAGAAATTAATATTACCCGATCCGTGGAATACCGTCCCACCTCCACTCAGACGGCGTGCGACGTGCACGTTCATCTTCTCACAGCGTGTTATCCGGCATTCTGCAAACGCATTCTGATGCTTACCCAAAACCACGGCATCTTCGTTGGCATAGATCACGACATAATCGTCATCTGAATGGTGCAATAACACTTCTTCCAACGCCAGATTAAAATAGACATCCCGACTCGAGGAGTGAATCAGTTTCATGTTACTTCATCCGCTGATGTAAAGCCGCCATAAAGGTTTTAAGTTGTGTGGTGTCAACGCTTTCCAATTGCTGAATCAGTGATTCTGCCTTATGTCGGAACTGGTCTGCGCGTTCCCTGGCGTAGGCTTCAATCTCATACTCCCGATAGAATTGCAGCATGCGTTCCACTTTCTGCTCAGATTGAATTTGGTCATCAACCAGCAGATGATTTACCGCCATGACGTCTTCGCCTTCCACTCGATGTAGCAATTCAATCAGAAGGATGGTTTTCTTATTTTCCAGGATGTCACCTCCCGGCTGTTTGCCTACATCTGCATCGCCGAATGCGTCGAGGATGTCGTCAATAATCTGAAACGAAATGCCATTCAACACCCCATACTCATACAGTATTCCTGCTTCCCGATCGGAAGCACCCGCTAAAACAGCTCCGGCATACAAGCAAAAGCCCAGAAGTACGGACGTCTTTAATCGAATCATCTCGATGTAATCGGATTCAGATACATGGGGCATGGACGAAAATTCCCAATCAAGTTGTTGGCCCTGACACACTTCATCCGCCATTTGATTAAAGCCCCGTATCAGTTTGATTTTATTGCTGTCACTGGTCTTAAGATCGGTGAACAGTTCGTACGCCTTCACCAACATCACATCACCGGTGAGGATGGCTTGATTCACATTCCACCGGATGTGCGCCGTTTCCTTTCCCCGCCGAAGCGGAGCCTGATCGATGATGTCGTCGTGAATGAGTGTGAAATTATGAAAAACCTCCAGGGCGTGGGCCAGTGGTAAGGCGGTATCGGTGTTATCTTGAAACAATCGATACCCCATCAAACAGAGCAAGGGACGTACACGCTTTCCGCCTAATGACAGGATGTAATTGGCCGGTTCGTAGAGCAATTCGGTGGTACCGTTAATGGGGTGCTCTTTGAAATAGGTGAGGTAATCGTCCAGCAAGGACTCAAACGATCGTTGATCAGTCATTGACAAGTGAAAAGTCGATTATACGTTTATTGAGATTGGTTTTTTTAACCCGTATGCGAACCGGATCGCCAAAGGTGAAACGTCGTCTGGTGCGTCTTCCTACCACCGCCAGGTCGCGTTCGTGAAATTCATAAAAATCCCCGGGCATGTCGCTGATTCGAACCATTCCTTCACAGTGGTTGTCATCCAATTCAACATAAATTCCCCACTCCGTTACACCGGAAATGATGCCATCAAATTCTTCCCCTATCCGTTCGCTTAAGTACTCGGCTTGTTTGTATTTAACAGAAGCCCGTTCGGCCATACTCGCCTGAATTTCCATCTTCGAACTGTGGTTACACGCTTTTTCAAGTTGATCCTTACGTCCGTACTTCCGGCCATTCTGGTAAAGGAAAAGGAGTCGGTGCACCAATAAATCCGGATACCGCCTGATGGGACTGGTAAAGTGGGTATAGTAGTCAAAGGCCAGCCCAAAGTGGGAGGTATCCTTGGTGGTGTAAAAGGCTTTTTCCATAGATCGGATGGCCAGCGGATGCAAAATGTTCGCCTCCACCTTCCCTTCGGTTTCCGCTACCATGTGGTTGATGCTGGCGCTGATGGATTCCGGCGAACGGGTGTCAATATCGTAGCCCAATTTCTTGGCCGTATTGATGAAATTGACCATCTTTTCTACGTTCGGGGCATCGTGAACCCGGTAGGGAAGAGCCTGGCCTTTATATTCAGTATGAACATGTTTGGCAACGGTCCGATTGGCCAATAGCATGAAGTCTTCAATCATCATGTGGGCATCAAAACGAACCTTTTTGAACACTTCGATGGGTCGTCCCTTGTCATCCAATTCAAACCGGAACTCATCCGATTCAAAGGCAATGGCTCCGTTCTTAAACCGATCGGCACGCAGCTTATGGGCCATCTTGTTCAAGGTCTGAATTTCGGTTTGATATTCCTCGGATTGCCCAGTGATAACCTCCTGAGCTTCCTCATAACTAAACCGTCGGTTCGAGTGAATCACCGTTTTACCAATCCAATAGGAATTGACCTTCCCGGTTACCTTCATATTGAAGATGACGGAATAGGCCAACCGATCTTCATTCGGACGAAGGGAACATAGGTTATTCGAAAGCCGCTCCGGAAGCATGGGGATGGTGCGGTCAACCAGATACACAGAGGTACCGCGTTCATAAGCCTCCTGATCCAGTAAACTTCCTTCCTGCACGAAATGACCCACATCAGCGATGTGAACGCCCACTTCATAATTGCCTTTACCCAGATTTTTAAAGGAAATGGCGTCGTCAAAATCCTTGGCGTCCACCGGATCTATGGTGAAGGTGAGAACGTCCCGCATATCCTTGCGGGATTTGATTTCAGCTTTTGAAATGATGTCGGAAAACGACTCAGCTTCGGATTCCACCTCCGGTTCAAAATCTGTTCGGAATCCAAATTGCGCCACGATGGCGTGCATTTCGGTTTCGTGTTCACCGGCCGGTCCAAGGACTTCGACTACTTGGCCATTGGGATTGGGACTACCAACCGGCCAATCGGTGAATTCAACCAGGACTTTATCGCCATCGGAACAGCCTTTCAAAACCTTTTTGGGTAGGAAGAAATCCACGTGGATCCTGGAATTATCCGGAACCATGAAGGCAAACTTCTTCATCATTTGAACCGTTCCCACAAATTGAGTTCGTGCACGTTCAACCACTTCCAGGACTCGGCCTTCCGGACGTCGACCACTTTTTTGATGGAGCAGTTCAACTACCACCGTATCGCCATCAAAGGCCTGTCCGGTGAGTGAAGGACTCACATGAATATCCTCGGCCAGTTCTTCTACAATCACAAAGGCCGCTCCTCTTGAGGTGAGCTCGATCTTGCCGTTAAAGCACTTGAAATCAGGTAGATATTTGAACTTGCCGGGGGCAATGGATTCAATAATTTCCTCTTTTTCCATGAGATTCATGATCCGAATAACTTCGGTTCGCTTCTCCATGGATTGGATATCCAGGCTATGAGAGACCTGTTTGTAATTGTAGGTTTTGTTGGGATTGGATCGAAAGAATTCCAGTACCTGCCGATACAGATAAGAAGGCCCGTTCTTCTTTTTGGTCGATCGTTTTTTGAATTTTCGTTTTTTCAAGAGGCAACAAAGGTATAAAAGTGCTGTGATGCAGATGTCAAGAAATCCGGGAGGTACATTTGAGGATTGTATTTACGTTATCTTCCCAACATGATACACACCAAATTTGCAGCTTTATGGGCATCTGTTCTAATGGTACTTTGTACCCCGCTTAACAGTTTTGCCCAGCTAATGGTTTCAGAACAAACCGAATGGCAGGCCATCCTGAATGAGGCCAAGGCAAATCACAAATCCTATGTGTTTTTGGATGCTTATACGGATTGGTGTGGTTGGTGCAAGGTGATGGATCAGAAGACCTTTTCAGACTCCAGTGTTTTTAACCGCATGAATACGGTTTTTGTAACGGCCAAGATTGAAATGGAAAAAACAGAAACCGGCCGGATGATCGCCATGAAGTATGGTATTAATTCCTTTCCCACCTTTTTAATTTTTAATACCGATGGACGTTTGGTGTACAAATTAGTGGGGTACCATACCATTCCCCGGTTTCAGGAGGCTTTAACAAAAGCGCTAAACCCTGAAAATCAGTTTAAAAAACCCGGCTACGCCGATGGATTTATCAGCTATCCAACCATTTATAAACAAGCCTTCGCCGAAAAAAACAAACGTGCATTTGCCGATTCAGCGGCTTTCGAAGCCTGGTACGCAACCGTTACAAACCTCGCTGACGAAGCCACGTGGCGAACCATCAATCGGTATTACTATTTATTGGACTACGATAAAACACGGATGATCACCAGTCAGAAGGATGTCTTCATACAGTTATTTGGTGCCGATGAGTTTGATAAACTGATGGGTGATATTGCTTCGAGTTGGATCCGACAAGCTTCCAAATTCAAAAACGATACACTGGCTGATCTGGCCATCAGTCTGGTGCAGTACAATTTTACCGAAGAACCGGAGCGAATGGCTCTCATGTACCGAATACATTACCTGAATGAATGTGAGCGATGGAAAGAACTGGCTTATGCCATTGAAGAGGTCTTTCATTCGTACGATAAGTACATCACGGATGACTATTTAAACACCTATGCCTGGAATATTTACGAAAAGTGCACCGATCCGGAAGTGTTAAATCTGGCCGTTGGATGGCTACATCTCACCGTTAATTCCGAAACCTCCTGGCATGTATGGGATACGTACGCATGCCTTTTGTTTAAAACCGAGCAATTCAACAAGGCTGAGAAGGCTGCACAAACGGCCATCAAAATGGGAAAGGCTGAGGATAAAAATGTTACGGCAACGGAAACGCTCTTGAAAAATATTCAGGAAGCACAAAAAGCAGGACAAAAAGGAGGGGCGACTAGGGAATAACGAATAGCTAAAATCTAAGGGCTAAGGGCTACGTTATTTTAATGATTACCACCACACATTAATCCTGAATATCGTCCCGAACAACCCCTAACTGCTAACCGTTTACCCTGACCGAGTGAAACGAGCGTCACGTGCTCCCCGCTACCCGTTTTAATCTTTGCACTTTGATTTTTGAACCAAACTCAAGTGAACCTCCTAACGTCGGAACACTTGAGCCTTCTTTTTCACAAGGTTTCAAGCACGAGTGACCCGAACTGCGTTCGGAACACTCGCGCCGCACATCACGGCTAACTGTTTACCCTGACCGAGTGAAACGAGCGTCACGGGCTCCCCGCTAACTGCTACCTGCTAACCGTTTTGCTCTTTGCAATTTGATTTTTGAACCAAACTCAAGTGAGCCTCCTGTCGTCGGAACACTTGAACATTCGTTTTCAGAAGTTTTTAGGCACGAGTGACCCGCACTGCGTTCGGAACACTCGCGCCACCCGCTGCGGCTAACTGTTTACCCTGACCGAGTGAAACGAGCGTCACGGGCTCCCTGCTAACTGCTCCCTGCTAACCGTTTTGATCTTTGCACTTTGATTTTCGAACCAAACTCAAGTGAGCCTCCTTTCGTCGGAACACTTGAGCAAACGTTTTCAGAAGGTTTCAGGCACGAGTGACCCTCACTGCGTTCGGAACACTCGCGCTGCTTACTACGGCTAACTGTTTACCCTGACCGAGTGAAACGAGCGTCACGGGCTCCCCGCTCCCTGCTAACTGCTCCCCGTTTTGCTCTTGGCAATTTGATCTTTGATCTATCCTCAAGTGAGCCTGCTAACGTCGGAACACTCGCGCCGCTACAACGGGCTACCCAATTAAACTCCTGGTATACTCCGATCTGGGTCGTTCTACAATCGCTTCTACAGGGCCCATTTCCTCCACAACTCCTCGTCGCATAACCATGATCCGGTCACTGATGTAGCTAACCACGTGGATGTCGTGGGTGATGAAAATGTACGTAAGCTTTCGGGATATCTTCAGCTGGTTAAACAAATTGAGAATTTGAGCCTGAACGGATATATCCAACGCTGAAACCGATTCATCGCAAATCAGAATATCCGGTTCCGCTGCCAATGCTCGGGCAATACTGATCCGCTGGCGTTGTCCGCCCGAAAATTCATGCGGGTATTTGTGCCGATCAGTAGGTGAAAGACCCACTTCATTCAATAACTTTTCAATGCGTTGAACTCGATCCGATTTGGAGGAAGCCAGTCCATGAACATCCAGGACCTCGCCAATGATGTCATTTACGGATAGAACAGGATTCAATGAGGAATACGGATCCTGAAAGATCATTTGTACGTTCCGGGCAAATTCCTTTCGGTTTCGGGTGGGCTTTCTGAAGCGAATGGAACCGGAATCGGGTTGGAGCAGTCCAATGATTAATTTAGATAAGGTACTCTTTCCGCAGCCCGACTCGCCTACCAAGCCCAGGGTCTCGCCACGATAAAGTTCCAGGGAGACATCACTAACCGCGTGGATGGTTTTTCCGTCTTTTTCAAATGATCTGTGCAGTCCGGAAAGGCTCAAGACCGGCTCATCCTGATTAATGGGAGGGAAGGTAAAGTAGGATGGTTGAAATAACTTTTCGGAAAATCCATCATCTGAAACCTCGGTTAACTCTGCCAGTGTAGGTAGCACCGAACGCTTGTTTTGGTAGCTGGGCTGACACATCAACAAACTTCGGGTATAGAGATTCTGAGGATGATCCACCACCTCCCTGGTTGATCCGCGTTCCACTACCTCACCCTTGTACATCACCAGCAGCTGCGAGGTGAAGGAACGCACCAGGTGGATGTCGTGCGAGATCAAAATCAATCCTGCATCGCGTTCAGCGCAGCTCTTTACCATCCGTTCAATCAGCGCCTTCTGCAGAATGCTGTCCAAAGCGGTAGTTGGTTCATCGGCGATGAGCAAATCCGGATCATTGCACAGGGCCATGGCAATCATAACGCGCTGTCGTTGTCCGCCCGACAACTCATGCGGATAACGATCCACCATATTTTCCGGATTGGGAAGTTCCATCTCCGTGAACAACTGGATGGCCTTCTGTCTGGCCGATCGATTATCCATGTTCTGATGAATACGAATGGCTTCGATCAATTGATGACCACAGGTGTAAAGCGGGTGTAGGGCGGTCATGGGTTCCTGAAAAATGTAGGCAATTCGTTTTCCGCGGATCGTGCGGAGGTTGGAAGTTTCGCAGTTAAGAAGATCCGTGGGAAGGCCATTTTCGTCGTATAGTTGTATGCCCTCTGCGGATAGTTGGGCCTGCTCAATGAGCCGGACCAAACTCATACAACTCACACTTTTTCCAGAACCTGATTCGCCCACGATGCCCACCACATCACCCCGGTTTAGATGAAGGTCAAATCGTTTTACAACGGTGTTGAATCCTTCCGGACTCGGGAAGGACACCGATAAATTCTCAACGGAAAGAAGGGGCGTACTCATCGGATTCGATCCACGGAACGAACCAGCTTTTCATCCTTTTGAACCCCTCGAAGCGCCAGAATCCCCAAAAGTAGGATGGCTACTGGTGAAATCGCAAAGGAGGTAAACTCGGTGGTTCCCTGTTCGAAATAGTTCATTCCGATGCTGTAGTGATACATGTTAATCATGACCACAATGCCAAAGGCAATTACGCCCATGATCAATTTCATTTGAAGCTTGCGGTTACGGTAAAGAAAGATGGTAATTAAGGACAGCAACGCAACGGCGTAAAACAGATAAATCATTCCGGTATTTTGGCCAACCACCTCGGCCCCCATGGTGGTGGTGGAGTAACCAACTTGAATCACCTGCTCTGTGTTGGGGTCCTGTGTTTTGTAAAACGATGGATCGAACTGAACCAAAATAACGGAGAGAATGACAATCAAAAAGAGGTAGATGGATTGTTTGCGCTGGATCATGCGACAAAATTACTCGAATCAGGAGTTGACCTCACGTTCGTGAAGGGATTTCTTCAACCCCAAATCTAAAAAGGGATTCAGATGTTAAAGGGATAAATTTGTGCCCCCTTAACCCATACTATGGAATTGAATAATGCTTACGTAATCGATGCGGTCCGAACGCCGGTTGGACGTTTTGGCGGAACCCTTGCATCGGTGCGCCCCGATGATCTCGCAGCTCATGTGATCAAAACACTCATAGAGCGCAATCCTAATCTTGATCTGACACGAATTGAGGATGTCATTTTTGGGGCGGCCAATCAAGCCGGAGAAGATAATCGGAATGTTGCGCGAATGGCCTTACTCATGGCAGGTATTCCCGTGGAAGTCCCCGGAGTAACCGTTAACCGTTTGTGTGCCAGTGGTCTGCAATCCATTTCGGATGCCGCAAAAGGCATCATGTGTGGTATGGGTGATGCCTTTGTTGCCGGAGGCGTGGAGAGTATGACGCGCGCCCCATTTGTCATGGCTAAAGCCGAATCAGCCTACAGTAGGACTCCGGAAATCTATGATACGTCCATCGGTTGGCGATTTACCAATCCCAAACTTGCGGAAGCCTATTATCCGTTTGCCATGGGCGAAACAGCGGAAAATGTAGCGGAGCGATTCCAGGTAACCCGACTCCAACAGGATGAATTTTCCCATCAAACTCAATTAAAGTATCAGGCAGCTCATGAAGCCGGACGATTTGCCAATGAGTTGGCACCGGTAATCATTCCTCAACGCAAGGGCGATGCCATTGTATTTGATAAGGATGAGCACCCCAGACTTAGTTCGGTAGAAAAACTAGGAACGTTAAAACCGGCTTTTAGGGCAAATGGAACCGTTACTGCGGGTAATTCATCCGGCATTAATGATGGAGCCGCTGCACTGCTTATCGTGGGAGAACAAGCCGTGAAGGACATGAATTTAAAACCAATGGCACGGGTGGTTTCCATGGCCGCCACAGGAGTGCATCCGGACATTATGGGCATTGGGCCGGTTTCAGCCACCCGAAAAGCCTTGCAACGCGCCGGACTTAACACGTCGGATATTGGATTGTTCGAACTCAATGAGGCGTTTGCCGCGCAAGCCATCGCTTGTATGAACGAAATGGACCTCGATCCGAACATCGTTAACGTTAACGGAGGCTCCATTGCTATTGGTCATCCATTGGGAGCCAGCGGGGCGCGAATTGCCACCACCCTCCTACATGAAATGCAGAAGCGTGAGGTTCGCTACGGGGTGGCAACCATGTGCGTTGGAGTAGGACAGGGCAAAGCCGTGATTTTCGAGCGCTGCTAAGGTGACGCGATACGCGCTGGAAATATCTTATCTGGGAAGTCGGTACCACGGTTGGCAGGCGCAGAATAACGCCACATCCGTGCAAGAAGAACTTACCCGGGCAGTCAACACGGTTATACAAGCAAATATTGAACTAACCGGTTGTGGCCGAACCGATACCGGCGTTCACGCCACCCACTTTGTCGCTCATTTTGATGCTGCCCACCTTCCTGAAAATCCTCAAAGCCGGATCAATGGCTTGCTTCCGGACGATATTTCAGTGGATGGCATCTATCAGGTAGCTGATTCATTTCACGCACGATTTGATGCAGTGGAGCGGGAATATCACTATCGCATTACCCCGATCAAAAATGTGTTTGAAGGAGAGCTGATGTATCTGGATCGTCGGATTTACGACGTGAAGCGCATGAACGAAGGTTGTGAACTGATCAAATCAGCCACTGAGTTTGGGGCATTCTGTAAACTGCACAGCGAAAACAAAACCAACCGTTGTGATGTTCGTCATGCGGAGTGGACGCAATCAGGGCACGAACTGCGATTTACCGTGCGGGCAGATCGTTTTTTGCGCAATATGGTTCGGGCCATGGTTGGAACCCTTTTGGACTTGGGACTGAATAAGATAACTTTGGCCGACCTGAATCACATTCTGCGATCACAGGATCGGTCTGCTGCTGGACGATCGGTGCCGGCAAAGGGATTGATGCTATCGGATGTGGTTTATGACCGAACAAACTGGAGGCGTATAAAAGACGAAAATTGAGTAGCGAGAAATCATCAAAAACAGGCGATGTCCTGGATCTTCATTTGCTCGGACGCATCATTCGTCTGGCCAAACCGTATAAGAAATATGGTTTCCTAGCCATCTTTACCACCATCTTTATGGCCGTGGTTTCTCCGCTGCAGCCCATTTTGATTCAACGCACGTTGGATGTTCATGTGGCCAATGGAGATGCCGATGGCCTGATCAGGATGATCACCATTTTGCTGGGATTACTGCTCCTGCAAACCATCGTCATGTTCTTCAACACCTGGATTACCAATTATTTGGGACAACAGGTAATCAATGATTTAAGGGTTCGGGTGTATCGACATTTGATGTCGATGAAGGTTCGTTATTACGACAAAACACCCATTGGAACCTTAGTAACCCGATCCGTATCGGATATCGAAACGGTGGCCAATATCTTTTCACAAGGGGTCATCACCATTACGGGCGACATGCTCCAAATTGTGGTGATTACGATCCTAATGTTCGTAACCGATTGGAAGTTGTCGTTGATCTGTTTGTCGGTTTTACCCCTCCTGATCTACGCCTCCAATCAATTTCGAAAAGGCGTAAAGAAGGCCTTTCAGGATGTGCGGACTCAGATTGCCCGACTCAATGCCTTTGTTCAGGAGCACATAACGGGCATGCGTGTGGTTCAGATCTTTAACCGGGAGAATCGGGAATTTGAGAAATTCCGGGAGATCAACCGGTTGCACAGAGATGCCAACATTCGATCCATTTTTCATTATGCCATTTTCTTCCCGATCGTAGAAATCATCACGGCAACGGCCATAGGTTTGCTGATCTGGTATGGCTCGCGCGGAGCATTGTCCGGCACCACCAGTCCTGGAATCATTGTGGCATTCATTCTCTATTTGAATATGTTTTTCCGGCCCATTCGAATGATTGCGGATCGGTTTAACACGATGCAAATGGGTATGGTGGCGTCTGAGCGAATTTTTAAGGTTCTGGACGATGTGGATCAGGTTGAAGTTTCCGGAAAGCATCGGGCAGGTGTCCGTGGCGAAGTGGTGTTCAACACCGTTCGGTTCGGGTATAATGAGGATGAAGAAATCATCAAAGGCATCAGCTTCGATGTGCCGGAGGGTAAGACATTGGCTTTGGTTGGTGCAACGGGTTCAGGCAAATCAACGCTGGTGAATCTGCTTACACGATTCTATGATTACAACGAAGGTGAGATTTTGATTGATGGGGTGGAACTGTCTGAATGGGATCTGAGTAACCTGCGATCACAAGTTGCCTTTGTGTTGCAGGATGTCTTTTTGTTCTCCGGATCGATACGGGATAACATCACCTTGATGAATCCTGACATTACTGAAGAAAAGATGATTGAGGCCTCCAAGCGGATTGGAGCGCACACCTTTATCCAGAAGTTGGATGGGGGATACGACTATGAGGTGATGGAACGAGGAAGTTCCTTGTCGGTTGGGCAACGTCAGCTTATTTCGTTCGTCCGCGCCCTGGCGTACAATCCCCGAATTCTCATCCTGGATGAAGCAACCTCTTCCGTTGACTCCGAAACCGAGCAACTCATTCAGGTAGCCATTGCAGAATTGATGAAGGGCCGCACGTCCATTGTGATTGCCCACCGTTTGAGTACCATTCGTAATGCTGATGAAATTTTGGTTCTCAAAAAAGGCAATGTCCTGGAGCGGGGAAATCACGACGATTTGGTCAAGGCCGAAGGTGCCTATCACGAACTGCTCCAACAGCAGCAAATCGCTGAATTGACGTAGGTTCTGGATGGTTCATTAGTGGAATAGAGGATTAGGGGACTAGTTTCTTCGCCGTCCGTTCTTCGTCCTCCGTCCTCGCACTTGGCGTAGTGCACACTGTCCGCAGTTTGTAGCCCTGCCCGAGCGAGGCAACTGCGGACTTTATGTCTCGTTATCTTAATGGCAACCTACCAAAGTCCACAGCAAACCTTAAATCTGGAGCAGGGTTTGTGGGCCGTGACTGCGGACCTTATTGGCAAACATCCGAAGACCATAGCATATCCTTAATCTGACACAATTCCTCTGACCTTAATGTTGATTTCAAGGTCATTGCGAGCGCAGCCACGGACATTCTTAACAAACATCCGAAGTCCCGTTCGCACCTTCAACTCCACAGACTTCGGATAGTGTTTGCATTAATCATAGCTCCCTCTGCTGTAGTCAATTTCTATACCTCAGTAATCTGTAATAATAATGCGCTGGTTAGTCGGTTGTGTTGAATAAGTATATTCGTAATCATCTAATAAATCAGCCAGCTATGAAGCTTAAGTCAATTGGAGGTGTACCGATTGTCCTTTGTCTGACATTGATCGTCAGTTCATGTTATGAGGGGGAAACGATTATAGAATGCGATGAACATGTGAGAAATGTATTTGAACTTCCAGACAGTGTCTCATCAAGTCTATGGTATAATGGCGATTTTAACTCATTTTCCATAATCAATTCTAGAAATGACAGAATCACATACAATAGGAGTTATGGTGGTATCCAGAGGTTTTTCGAACAAGGCAACTGCGATACAATAGACAAAATTGAATATTTGTCCGGAGAATTTGAAGCCGAATCTATTGCTCCAGAATGGCGCATGAATGCTTTCTTAGAACCGAAGTTGGGCCGTGGAAGAGTTGCCCAATTGCAATTAAGGATAGGTGATCTTGCTTCCATTGTTAACTTAAGTGATATGACCGTAAGCAAGCCGTTTGTTTTGGATTATTTTGAAGACATCGACACATTCGGCGGCCACTTTCAGAATTGCTATCATTTGTGGCGAACGGACGAAGAAACACGGATGAGCCAAGGTATGGTTTTCTCAATTGGTAGTGGGATTTTGGCTTACTACTTAAACGACAGCATAGTATGGAGAAGATTATAAAAACCTTGCCTTATTTATTCTGTGTTGTCGCCTTACTAGCTTGCAATTCAAAGGACGACTGTATTTCAGAAGAAGACTTTTTGTTGACTGGGTGGGAAATACTCCCGAAGACTTCGGAATCCATGGAGCATAAACACAAGATTCTTTCGTCAAAAGGTGTTGAAGAAGAAATCTCAATGTGGGCAACTCTAAAGTCAACTTATGTGAAAACTGTAGATCAAGGTAACTCTTGTGTGGACATTCGAGAGAACAGAATACATGGATATATGGAGTTCAGAAATTATGGTACTGGTTTTAGCTTTGACTTTGATAGGCATGAACAAGATACAAAGTTTGAATTCACACAACGAACTTCAACTCATTCGTTGGACGAGGCGAACTACGTCTTAAATTTAACTACTGGAGTTACGGAGAAAAACACCTTCGACTTTGCCTATTACATGGAAAAGGATATAAATTCG
Source organism: Flavobacteriales bacterium (assembly GCA_020635355.1). Taxonomy (GTDB): domain Bacteria; phylum Bacteroidota; class Bacteroidia; order NS11-12g; family UBA9320; genus WGNA01. The sequence continues at coordinate 583,422 of JACJZW010000001.1, read as the reverse complement.
GATGTTAGTATTGAAATGACTAAGCTGGATAGTTTAGTAACCCCCGATACTACGTTCAGAAACTTGTTGAGGTTGTCGAACAAGGCGTTTTTGGATCCTAGAGTTCCCAATAGTTGTTTATTCGAATTAACAATTGACAGTGCCTTTGGGGTGGTACAATTTAAGACCAACAACAACGAAGAGTGGAATGTGATATTCAACGACTAATGTTAATTCAAGAAGTTGTAACAGCGATCCCCAGTCTTTAACCCGGCCAGCACCAGGTTGGATGACTACGCCAGTTCTCAACTATCCGTAGTCTGGATCCCGGCTAGCACCAGGTGACTACGGACCTTGTTTACCCCATCCCACGTCCCCAAAATTCGTACTCCGTCCTCCGTCCTCCGTCCTCCATAATTCCCCTCCTTTCTCTATAATTGTCGGATCATGTTTCGGAAACGCCCCATCCTGATAGACGCTGCACTGTTAACGGCCTGTGTCTTTCTCTTCATCTTTCTGGTAAGTGTACTCTTTCCCTTAAAACTTAAGGTATTCCATCCTATTAAAGACGCGTTCTCCGACTTTGATTACACGGATTTCTATTTCAGTAAACTCAAAAAGGAACCGGAGGTCAGTGCCGATATTGTGGTAGTGAACATCGGCCATTTGAACCGGGCAGAAATTGCCCATCAAATTGAAGTCATTCATTCCTTTCAACCCAAGGTGGTTGGTTTGGATGCCATCTTCACAGAACCCAAGGATTCCCTATCCGATGCCTTGTTGGCTGACGTATTGCGTCAACATGCCGTCGTAGGCATTAGCAAGATGCACGAACACGATATGATTCAATCATTGGATCGCTTTCAATTCCGCACTTCGGGTTACGCCAATCTGTATGGAGAAGAAGAGCCCACCAAGGTGATCCGGTCTTTTGCAGCGATGACGAAGGTAGACACCTCCTGGATTAAAAGTTTTACGGCCCAGATGCTGGTGAATGCGCATCCGAATGGTGAGGTTACCTTGCCGCATGGCGAACAGAAAATCAATTACCGATCATCCGAATCGTTCATCACCTTGCAGCCGTATGAACTCTTCGATCCCGAATTCGATGGATCCCTGCTCAACGGCAAATTTGTGTTGATGGGATACACCGGAAGTCCGGAAAACCCATATGATGTGGAAGATCAGCACTTTACCCCCATGAACGTGAAGATGGCGGGGAAATCCTTGCCGGATATGAAAGGCATTTATATTCATGCGTCCATCTTGCAATCGCTGATTCATCAGGATTACATCCGGATGGGTTCACCAGTTGTTGAATGGTTTCTGACCATCCTGTTTACCTTCCTAACAGCTTGGCTCATCATTCATTACTACGTTCATCGGGCACGGTGGTTTCATCTAATGTCAAAACTGGTTCAGCTTTTTGCCGGAGTCATTTTCCTTTTTGTCTCTATCTGGATTATGCATGTATACCATGTTAAACTGAATTTCACCATGTTATTCGTTGCGCTGGTGCTTTGTGCCGATTTGGTCTACTTCTATGACCCCATTGCCAAATGGCTCCACAAGCGAAACTGGTTTCATAGTGAAATTCTCAAACACTGAGACGATGAAACACCTGTTACCACTGTTTGTACTGATCACCTTAGCCTGTTTGTCGGCTTCGGCGCAGCATAAAATTCTCTATGTGAGTGGATCCAAAACCTTAAAGGTTGGAACCATTTCATCGTATCCCGTAAATCTGGAATCCGGTCAGGCCGCCTACATCGAGAATACGGCGGGTAAGATTATCCGCGTAAGCGGACCTGTAAAACTCAAGAAAACCGATTTGGAAAGCCGATTCAGTAAGGAGGTTGGATTGAGTCAAACCTACTTCGCCTATGTGCTGAAAAAGATGACCACCAAGCATGATGATGCCCAGCATTCCTTTGGCGGCGTTACCCGTGGAGAGGGGCCAATCCTGAATGAATGGCCCATCAACGGACAAATGATTCTGGACGATTCCATTCGGTTCTCCTGGCGAAATCGGGAGGGCGTTCAAACCTACTTTGTTAATGTGATGGATGATGATGAGAACATCGTTCTAAAGCTCTCCGTTTCCGATACCTTTTTCACCTTACATCACCCGAATTTGGTGCTCGGGAGCGGAAGAACGTACGCCTGGTTCGTGGCTGATCAACTCTATGGAGAGGAAGGAAAGACCCATTTCTTTTTGCCATCAGCCGACAGTGCCCAAGCGGTGAAATCAGACTTCGCTCAGTTGAGCAGTATTCTGATGCCACAAACACCTATGGGTATGTATCAGAATACCGTTGAGAATGAATTGGCTGTTATTGGTTTCTGTCTCAACCACGACTTGTACCAGGAAGCGATGGGGAGGTTGTCCTATCTCCGTCATGTAGCCCACGATGCTAACCTGGTAGGCCTGATAGAAAAGGAAATCCTGGCAGGGAATTCGGATGGCCATTAGCCCGGTGAATCGGCTATTTTTGCGGCAAAGAGATCAGCATGGAAATCGTTGTGAGCGGGATACGCCCAACCGGAAAACTTCACCTGGGTAATTATTTTGGAGCCGTTACCAACTTCCTGCACATGCAGGAAAATTACAATACCTACTTTTTTATAGCCGATATCCATTCCTTAACCACGCATCCCACACCGGAGGATTTACATGGAAACGTTCGGCAGGTTTTGGCCGAGTATCTGGCCATGGGGCTGGATCCGGAGAAATGTGCCCTTTTCATACAAAGTGATGTTCCCCAGATATCTGAGCTCTATACCTACATGAACATGAACGCCTACAAAGGCGAACTGGAGCGTTCAGCCTCCTTCAAGGATAAGATCAGAACGCAACCGGAAAATGTGAACGCCGGCTTGCTTACCTATCCGGTTTTAATGGCGGTTGACATATTAATTCACAAAGCCGATTACGTCCCTGTTGGAAAGGATCAGGAACAGCATTTGGAAATGACCCGAACCTTCGGGCGGCGATTCAATAACCTTTACGGAGTAGACTGTTTTCCGGAGCCACAGGCATTTAGTAGAACCGGCAAATTGGTTAAAGTGCCCGGACTAACCAATCAGGGGAAGATGAGTAAAAGTGGGGGAGAGGGAGATGCCATTTTCTTTGACGACGAAGAGAAAGTCACTAAAAAGAAAATCATGCGGGCCGTGACAGATTCTGGTCCAACCGAGCCCAACTCTGAGGTATCTGCGCCGGTTCAAAACTTGTTCGACATCATGGATTTGGTATCCAAGCCCGATGTGATTCAACACTTCAAAAATGCCTATTCCGATTGTTCCATCCGTTACGGTGATCTCAAAAAACAACTGGCCGAGGATGTCTGGGCCTTCGTTGCCCCAATTCGGGAGCGAATTGTGGAAATAAAGTCGGATGATAAAGCCTTGGCCAAAGCGGCTCAAACAGGCGCGGATAAAGCGATTGCGAGTGCAGAACGCACCCTTAAAGAAGTCCGCGAAATAATTGGCTTTAGACGCTTTTATTAATAGTTTTGAACGGTTAAGTCAGGGGTTTTATCATGCACATTGCCATCGCAGGAAATATCGGAGCAGGAAAAACAACCCTTACCGGGTTGCTTGCAAAACATTATGGTTGGGAGGCTCAATATGAGTCCCTTGAAAACAACCCCTACATTACGGATTTCTATGAAGACATGCAGCGGTGGTCATTTAACCTGCAGGTCTATTTCCTTAATAGTCGGTTCACAAACGTTCGCAACATTCGCCAACGCGGAAACACGGTGATACAGGATCGGACCATCTATGAAGATGCCTACATCTTTGCTCCAAACCTGCATTCAATGGGGTTAATGAGTACGCGGGATTTTGATACGTATCAATCCATCTTCACCAGCATTCGATCCAGTTTGGAACCACCTGATCTCATGATCTATCTGCGGGCCAGCATTCCGGCTCTGGTCAATCGAATTCAAAAGCGAGGACGCGAATACGAGGATTCCATTCGCCTTGACTACCTGAAGCGATTGAACGAGCGTTACGAAGCGTGGATTTCGACCTACAACGATGGCAAACTCCTCATCATTGATGTGGATGATTTGGATTTCGAATCCAATGCCGAAGACCTCGGCTCCATCATTGGCCGAATTGATTCGGAAGTTTACGGATTGTTCTGATTACGGAGTACGGATTACGGATTTCGGAGTACGGATTTCGGATTTCGGAGTACGGATTTTGGAGGACGAAGTAAGTAGGACGAATAAAGCAGCGCGAGTGTTCCAAACGCAGTGCGGGTCACTCGTGCTTGAAACCTTTTGAAAACGTATGCTCAAGTGTTCCGACCATAGGAGACTCACTTGAGTTTAGTTACTAGTCCAAAGATCAAAAAGGTTAAAGGCCAGCAGTCACCGTGCCCCATCCCTAGCTACAGACTGCAGAAAGTTGAAGTTGAAAATCTAGAATTCTTCCAGTAACCTTAACGCCGTATAGGCCGCCTCGGCTCCCTTGTTGCCGTGCTTCCCTCCAGCGCGTTCCAGAGCTTGTTGCTGGTTATCAGTCGTAAGTACGCCAAAGATCACGGGTTTTTGATGTTTCAGGCTTACCTGATAGATGCCATGGGCAACGGCATCACAGATGAAGTCGAAATGCCGCGTTTCTCCTTGAACCACACAGCCCAAGGCAATCACGGCGTCCACGTCCGATCGGGATGCCAGTTGATCCGACCCAAAGATCAGTTCGTAACTTCCGGGAACGTGTTTTTGAATAATCTGGTTTTCCGGAAATCCCGCTTCAATAAGCAAATCCACCGCTCCTTGTCGAAGAGCATTGGTTACTTCGGTGTTCCATTCGGCTGTTACAATGGCAACACGAGCCGAAGGCAACTGGGGAATAGGGAATGAAAAGTGTGAAAGATTTTTATCCGCAGATGACATCCGGATTACTGATTCTCAGCAGCGGTTTTAGCACGGGATACCAACATTTCGATGTTCTCAGCAAAACGGGTTTCCTTGTAATCATTCTGGATTACTTCCAGTGATTTGAGTGACTTGTCCCAATCTCCGAGCTGCTCATATACGCGAGCTGCTTTTTGATGACCGTATGGTGTGGTGAAGTCATTATCCCGTTTGTTAGCGCACTTCAGGTAGAAATCAGCCGCTTCCTCGTACTGCTCCATTTCGGAATAGCAATCACCAATCAGGCATCGGCTCAAAGGTCCTACCATTTCATCATCGAAATCTGCTTTTTTGAGGTAGTCAATAGCCTCTTCGTACTGACCTTTTTTCATCAGAATGACACCCACGTAGTAACTGGCGCGCTTCCCGGATTTGGTACTTCCGAAATCATCAATGACATCGTAAAATCCAGGATAATTTCCATCACCATTCAAGGCAACATCCAGTGAATCCTGGCCAAAGTATCGCTCGGCCATAAAGATGGCATCATTTGCCGCCAATTCGCGTTGTGGTTGATATTTGGCTTTGTAAAACCAGATACCGGCTGCCAACACAATCAGTACAAGACCGCCAATCATCAGCACACGCTGATTCTCATTGATAAATCGGTCAAGGGAGAATTTTCCTTTGCTTCCTTCGGCAACTACGTTTTCTTCCTGGCTCATTCTAAAAATTTTTGCAATTATAGCTGAATTAATCTCAAAGTGTACGCTCCAATAGTTAGGGTTTACTCAATGATGAATGGATAATCTTCAACATACACATCGGTGTACAGTTCAGAAGGATCTGGATAGGGCGAATTTTCGGCAAATTCAACGCTTTCATTCACGATCGTTTCAATGCGCTCTTCCAAGGCCTCCACTTCGCTTTCGGTCATCCATTTATTGTCAATGATGGTTTGACGTGTCACGTCAACCGGATCTTTGATTTTGTAGTTTTCAACCTCTTCTTTGGTTCGGTATTTTGCCGGGTCCGACATTGAGTGGCCGCGGTATCGATACGTTTTAATTTCCAACAGCGTGGGACCTTCCCCTTTTCGGGCGCGATCGGCAGCATCCGCCATCGCTTCATGCACCGTCTCGCATCGCATACCATCAACCTGAAAACTCGGCATGTCGTAACTCAACCCAATTTTGTACAAATCCAATACGTTGGTGGTTCGTTTTACAGACGTTCCCATCGCGTATTCGTTATTTTCAATCACAAACACAACCGGTAACTTCCACAACATGGCCATGTTAAAAGTTTCGTGAAGGGCGCCTTGACGCACGGCACCATCACCCATAAAACACACGCAGATGTTGGACGTTCCATTGTACTGTTCTGCGAGTGCAATACCGGCACCCAATGGAATTTGTCCGCCCACAATGCCATGCCCGCCATAGAATCGATGTTCCTTGCTAAACATGTGCATGCTGCCTCCCTTACCCTTGGTGCAACCGGTAGCTTTTCCGTAGAGTTCCGCCATCACCTCGTTTGGATGAATTCCAACCGCCAGGGCATGACCATGATCCCGGTACGCCGTGATCAAACTATCGTCCTTGGTAATGGCACTCATGGTCCCGGCAATGACCGCCTCCTGACCAATATACAGGTGGCAGAATCCACGTATTTTTTGCTGACCATAGAGTTGAGCTGATTTTTCCTCAAACCGTCTGATCAGAAACATTTGCTCGTACCATTCACGGTAGGTCTCTTTGCTAAAAGTTATCTTTGCCATGGGTGAATAAACAGGTGGCAAAAATAGCAAAACGCACAGGTAATCTCGACGTCTTTATCCGGAATTTGAGGATTGATGCGTTTCGCAACCACGGGGCGATGGAGCTGGATTTTTCACCCAATATCAATTGTTTTCATGGCGTGAACGGGGCAGGTAAAACCAATATCCTTGATGCCATCTACTTTTTGGGTAATGGGCGGAGTTACTTCACCCGAAGCGATCAGAATAACATTCCGTTTAATCTGGACGACGCTCGATGGGAACTGGATTATGAGCAAGGGGATACCCAACATCGCCACCAGGCACAACTGCATCGGGAAGGCGGTAAAAGCATCTGGCGAAACGGAGCACTGATCAAACGCCTGTCGGATTTTATCCATCATCTTCCCATGGTCATGATCACCCCGTCAGACATTGGCTTGATCACCGGTTCAAGCGAAGAACGAAGACGGTTGATGGATCGATGTATTTCGCTGCTCGATCCGGTATACCTGCGGTCTATTCAGGACTATAACAAAGCGCTTCTCAGACGCAATGAACAACTGAAGCAATTTGCAGAACGGCGCTATGTCGATGATGTGTTACTCGATACCCTGGATCAACAACTGGCGCAATCGGTTTCCATTATTTCCGCTGGTCGTAGTCAGTTTATGGTTGATTTTGGTGCAGATGTGCGAAACATATACTCCGAGTTATCCAATGATGCCGAGGAAGTTGAAGTGGGATACGACACTGAAGTGGATCCCGATCGATTTGTGGAGCAACTTAAAAATCAGCGTCAGGCCGATTTACGTGCCCAACGAACCACTCAGGGACTGCATCGCGATGATCTCTCCCTGGAGCTGGATGGAATGGATGCCCGTAAGTTTGCCTCACAAGGTCAGGTAAAGTCGCTCACCATTGCCATGAATTTGGCCATTTACCGCATGTTAAACCGGGAGCTTCAACGCGCGCCCATTCTTTTGTTGGATGATGTCTTCGAAAAAATTGACGACCACCGGTCCTCCAAACTGATGGAATTGATTGCCGGATCCGGGTATGGTCAGATCTTTATCACCGATACCAGTTTGGAACGAATGACTGATCGGCTGCAACACGTCAAGACCGATAAAAAATTCTTTAATATTGAACGCAGAAAACCGGTGAGTCAAGAAGCCATCGGCAACTGATCAACAATCGTACAATGCAGGACGAGCGATCGCTCAAGGATTTGATGGGGAGTATGTTCGACAACTACAAAATGTCGGGTAAACTCAACGAAACCAGGCTTACCCAGAATTGGGAAGAACTGGTGGGAAGAACCATTGCCCGAAACACCAAAAAACTGGTGATTCGCGACAAGGTCCTGTGCATGTACATTGATTCCCCAGCATTGAAAAATGATCTGACATATTATGAATCAACCATTGTTGAAAAGGTGAATCAATTTCTAGGTCAGCAGTCAATTACCTCAATTAAAGTATACTGATGAGTCATTTAGTGGCCCCCTCCGTTTTATCCGCCGATTTTAACCACCTCGGACGTGATGCGGAAATGATTAATAACAGCCAGGCCGACTGGTTCCACGTAGATGTGATGGACGGCGTTTTTGTACCTAATATCTCGTTTGGTTTCCCGGTCATAAAGGCATTAAAGAAACTGGCCACCAAGCCACTGGATGTGCATTTGATGATTGTTCAACCGGAACGTTATATAACGCAGTTCCGCGATGCCGGTGCCGATATCCTTACCGTACATCTGGAAGCCAGCACCCATTTACATCGCACCATTCAGGCTATTAAGGCTACCGGGATGAAAGCGGGTGTTGCGCTTAACCCACATACCTCTGTTACTCTGTTGGAAGACATCATTGTGGATATTGATTTGGTGTGTATGATGAGTGTGAATCCCGGATTTGGCGGACAAAAATTTATTCAGCATACCTTTAAAAAAGTGGAGGATCTGAGCAACATGATCCGTCGGCATGAAACCGAGTGCCATATCGAAATTGATGGAGGGGTGACCTTGGATAATTATCAAAAACTGGTTCATACCGGTGCAACTGTTCTGGTGGCAGGAAATACTGTTTTTGGGTCAGAAAATCCAACCAGCACAATCGCGGCGCTTAAACAACCGTTGAACTGAGCATACGAGCATCATCTGTGCGATTTGCCCTTCTCATCACGGCATTGACCGTTTGTTTATCTGTATCGGCACAAACCGAAATCGGTTATGTGTATGGATACATCACCGATGAAGAATCGGAGCCCGTGGTGGAAGCCGCCATTTTTGTGAACAGCCAATTCAAGGGCACATCCAATGCTGCTGGCTATTACAAGGTTGACGTTCCGGTGGGGCAGGAGGTATCTATTCGGGTGGATGCCTATTCCAAAAGTCAGTTTGACTCGTTCCGCTTGCGGAAGGCTGGTGACCAGCGCAGAAAGGATTACATCTTTAAGGTTACAAATGTTCGTCTGGGTACAGCAGAAGTTACCGGTCAGGTGCGCAATAAGCCCATTCTGGAGATCGACCCTAAGGATCAGGTGAAGTTCCCGGGTATGCAGGTGGAACAGGCCCTGTTACGGACGGCCATCGGCGTAGCCAGCCGAAATGAGTTGTCCAGTTCGTATAATGTGCGAGGAGGGAATTTTGATGAGAACCTGATTTATGTGAATGACATTGAGGTGTACCGACCGTTTTTGGCTCGAAGCGGACAGCAGGAGGGGTTGAGTTTCGTGAACCCACACATGACCAACAAAGTATCGTTCTCGGCCGGTGGATTTGACGCGAAGTATGGCGATAAGCTATCCTCCGTTCTGGATGTCAAATACAATCAGCCCAGAAAATTTGCCGGTACGGCCAGCCTCAGTATGCTGGGAGCCTCATTACACGTGGAAGATCAGCCCGGAAGGACGGGACGCTTTACTTATGTGCTGGGTGCGCGCTATCGAACGCTTCAGTACGTGTTAAACACGCTGGACGTAGCTGGTGATTATAAGCCGCGCTTTACCGATATACAGGCTTTGTTCAGCTATCGCTTACATTCCATGTGGAAGGTCGAGTACTTCACCACGTACGCTCAGAACAGCTATCTGGTTATTCCGGAGAGCAGGTCTACCAGTTTCGGAACGCTGCAAAGTGCGGTTCGGTTGTTTGTGGCCTTTGACGGTCAGGAATTAACCGAATATCAAACGTGGTTGAATGCGGCAACCTTAGAATTTCGACCCAGTCCGAAGAGCCGGATAAAATTCATCACCAGTAATTTCAACAGCCGGGAACTGGAGTATTACACCGTTGAAGGAGCCTATCGGTTGGAAGAGTTGGAGAACAATCTGGGGTCAGACAATTTTGCCCAGGCCAAGTCGCTGTTGGGAATTGGGTATTTCATCAACAATGCCCGAAACCGATTGGAATACAATGTAAGTTCTCAGAAACTGGTAGGAACGCATGAGAAAGGGCGGCATTTGATTGATTGGGGCACAAAATATCAAACCGAAATCATTCATGATAAGCTTCGTGAATGGCAGTACAATGATTCTGCCGGCTATAACCACACTTCGCAACCTCACGCTCCGGATGAAATTGTTTTGGATGAGTTCCTCGCCAGTCGGAACAATTTGTCCAGTTACCGTATGACAGGTTTTGTGCAGGATCGCATCATGTTGAACAAGGCAATCGACATGCGCTTAACAGTGGGTGTTCGAAGCCACTATTGGAGTTTGAATGGACAAAATGTGATCTCACCGCGAGGTACCTTTTCCATCGAACCCAATAAAAAATACAACGATACCATCCGCAACGCGCACTATCTGCTGTTCGACAACAAATACTTAACGAAAAAGGAGCGGGACGAGTTAATGGCCAGGTTCCCGGATCTGGATAGCGTATTATATAATAACCTGAAACGCAGCTGGGTGTTCCGTTTTTCCAGTGGGGTTTATTATCAGCCACCGTTTTACCGGGAACTCCGCAACAGCAGTGGAGTGGTGAATATGGATCTACGGGCTCAGCGGTCGATTCATTTTGTGGCTGGCGCCGATCTGTTGTTCAAAGCTTGGACCCGTGATTTCCGGTTTGTGGGGGAGGTTTACTATAAAATGTTGGATAACCTGATTCCGTATACCATTAATAATGTCCGGCTGCGCTACGATGCCGTAAATAGTTCCTATGGTTACGCAGGTGGATTTGATGCACGAATCAATGGTGAATTTATCAAAGGATTGGAATCGTGGTTGAACTTCAGTTTTCTGACGACCAAAGAGAACATCACCTTTGAGGACGATAACGGTGAAAAGCAAACCGGCTTCATCAGACGCCCAACCGATCAACGCATCAACTTTTCCATCCTCTTCCAGGATGAGTTGCCAACCGATTCTACATTTAAGATGCACTTGAATCTGGTGATTGGTTCCAGCTTGCCGTATTACTTCAATGGACCTTACAGATACGAAGAACGCTTCAAGCTACCTGCCTATAGGCGGGTGGATATTGGATTCTCTAAGGAATTGCTAACACGATCTAAACTAGAACGCAATTCCCTGACGCGCCCGTTCAACTCGCTTTGGATGAGTTTGGAGGTGTTTAATATGTTGCAGGTAAATAACACCGCTTCGTATATCTGGGTGGAAGATTTGAACAACAACTTGTACGGTGTCCCCAACTACCTGACCGGGCGCAGGTTAAATCTAAAATTGATCGCCGAATTCTAGATGTGGAAGTGCTGATGGGGTAATTGCCCACATAGCGCGTGAGCTGAACACTTGCGGTGAGCGTGCTTCTCCATCTCGTTATCGATTCATTACCTGAAATTACCCACAGGGTTACCCCAACCTTTTTTTGTCAGCTAACGTCATGATTTTGAATAATCAATAAGATTCAGTTTAATTTGTACAGCTAGCAGAGTAACATGTTTAAGACCCTAAAAAGACGCGCATTATTACTTATTCTGATCGGAACCTCCTTTGGTGTGAAGGCCCAGCAGGATCCGTACTATTCTCATTTTAAATTCAATCGTACGGCCTACAATCCGGCGGCGGTTGGACAGAAGGATGAATACATCTGTTTGAGTGCCATCATGCACCAGCAGTGGCTGGGATTTGATGACCGGACCTGGGTGGATCGAAATACCGGCGCACCGGTGCAAGGCGGAGAGATCCAGGAGAATGTTGCTCCGGTGACTATGAACTTCAACCTCAACGGTCAGATCAGAACCAATAAAGGTCAAAAACTGCATGGAGGATGGGGTGTGTCTGCCTTCCGTGATCGACTGGGTTTCATGAGTACGACCTGCATGAAATTTCAAGGGGCCTACTTTATTCCCGTGCAAGGAAACTTTGGACGTTTGTCTCTGGGAGTTGATGCCGGTTTCACTGATTTTGGTTTTATCAATCCAGCATTTAGATATCGTCAGCCTAATGATCCAAGAATTCCAAGTACTGGAGTAAGTCAATCCAAATTTGATTTAGGATTTGGGGTTTACTACACTCAGAAGCGATTAACCAATACTATAGAAGACTTTTACGTAGGAGCCTCGCTGAGCCATTTGAATGGTTCTACCTATAATCTGGTATGGATGGGAGGATCAAATAATTACTTCCTTGATCAACACTTGTACTTCCCAATCGGTGCTACCATTTTCATGGCCAATCCGGCATACGAGCTGGAGCCGGCTATCCTGGTAAAGTATAACAGCAAGCTTCAGATTGATCTGAACGCCACAGTGAAGTACAATCAAACCTATCGGGCTGGTTTGGGCTATCGTCAGTGGGGAACCATTGATGCCCTCACTGTAATGCTGGGTTATATCAAGAATGAACTTCAGGTAGGATATTCCTACGATATCACCTTGAGTAAGATCCGAACAGTAAGTTCAGGAACGCATGAATTGATGGTAGCTTACTGCTTTCAATTGCATGCTCCGCCACCTCCGCCAAATAAATTCTATCGCGGAACACGGTGGTTATAATTCACAAATTTTTCGATAAACAATATTCAGTTTACTGTCAGCGTTATCTACCTGATTTCTAAATTCTAATGTTGGATTTTTAGAAGAGATGACTATTATTGTAAGTTCGTTAAAAACAAGCGGTATGCGAAACGTATTAAACGTATTTTTATTTGCCATTGTAGCGTTGGGTTTGACCAGTTGTGGATCTAATTCAACCTGGGAGTTGACGGGAGTTGAAGGACGGCGGCCGTGGTTCCACCCACAGCCATACGGAACGGTTTACATCCCAACCGGAACCTATCACTCAGGTCAGTCGGATCAGGATATTTTCCGAAGCTACATCGCGCCCAACAAGCAGGTAAGTATTCACTCCATGTGGATGGATGAAACTGAGATCACCAATAATGAGTATCGTCAGTTTGTTTACTATGTCATTGATTCCATCGCAGCCAAAAAGTTGGAATACATCACTGAGGTGGAAAACCCGGAGGAGATGTATGAGGTAATTGACTACGAACAGGAAATCGATTTCGAGGAAAGCGCAGAAGACCTTTCGGACATGTACTACAGTCCAAAACAGCGCTATAATCACCGTCGCGAGATTGATATCCGAAAACTTGTTTACGAATACCAGTGGATTGATTATCAGGCGGCAGCCAGTGATCAGGCTAATTATTACAATGAGCGTTTTGATCGAAGCACCTACATTAAGAAAAAGAAAGTAAAAATTTACCCGGATACCTTGGTTTGGATTCGTGACTTCGCGTATTCCTACAATGATCCAATGGTACGGGTATACTTCTACCACCCAAAATACGATGATTATCCGGTAGTAGGGGTGAACTGGCATCAAGCCAACGCCTTCTGCGACTGGAGAACACGCATCATGCAACATCACTGGGATGGTGAAGAAATGCCGTTAACAGAATACTGGAGACTTCCAACTGAGTTCGAATGGGAATACGCTGCCCGAGGCGGACGAGACAACAACATGTACCCATGGGGCGGTCCGTATACCCGAAATTCTAAAGGTTGTTTTCTGGCAAACTTTAAACCAAACCGAGGTAATTATATGGACGATGGAGGCTTGTACCCGGTACGTGCCGATTCGTACTTCCCTAATGATTACGGTTTGTACAATATGGCCGGTAACGTGTCTGAGTGGACCTCTAACGCCTATGCCGAGTCAACTATGCAGTTCTCACACGACTTGAACCCGGATTACCGCTATGACGCTGATCCATTGAGAGACGGAGAAGACTACCTGACGCTTTCCAGAAAAGTTGTTCGCGGCGGTTCCTGGAAAGACATTGCCTACTTTATCCAAAATGGATCGCGTAGCTATGAGTATCAGGATACCTGCAAATCATACATCGGATTTAGATGTGTTCAGACGTTCATCGGTCGTTCGGCCCTTGACACGAAGTAAACCCGGATGGGGTTTCTGAGCCAACCTTTATATCACTAAGTTAAACAGTTAAATCAAAATCAATTTTCTAAAAGTAGTACAATGAGTAAAAGTGTATTTGAAAGTAAAAAGTGGAAGAGAATCATGGCCTATGCCTATGGTTGGGGTGCATCCATCGTAATTATCGGTGCGTTGTTTAAAATCCTCCACATCAAAGGTGCTGACCTTTGGCTTATCATCGGTATGACTACCGAGGCTGTTATCTTCTTCCTGTCTGCCTTCGAACCTATACACGAAGAACTGGACTGGACCCTTGTTTATCCGGAATTAGCCGGTATGGAAGGTGAAGGATCAAAAGATAGCACTGCTTCCGTTTCACAACAGCTTGATTCCATGTTGGCGAATGCCAAAGTAGGTCCTGAATTGATCGAAGGATTGGGAACAGGTCTTCGCTCACTCAGCGATAACGTTGGAAACATGGCTGATCTTTCCGGAGCTACTGTAGCAACCAAGGAATACGCCGAAAATATTTCTAAGGCAAGTACGGCACTTGGCTCAATGAGCAACTCATACAGCCGTGCAATCGAGGCATTGGATTCATTAGCCGATTCAACAGAAGCATTTAAGTCTTCAACTTCATCCATTTTGAATGTAAATAACAACTTGGCTGAATTGGATCAGAATCTGCAGGCTCTCAACTCCATCTATGGTGGTATGCTGAGCGCAATGCGTCCTAAGTAACGATTTACCGTTCGATCAATTTTTTTATTTCTAACCTAAATTTTGAAGAATTATGGCGGGTGGTAAATTAAGTCCACGGCAGAAGATGATCAACATGATGTATCTCGTGTTGATGGCCCTTCTGGCGCTGAACGTATCCAATGAAATTTTGAAAGCATTTCACCTTTTTGAGGTGAGTTTTAACCAGGCAAAAAATAACCTTTCCTCGAAGATTGACCTTCAATTGGCGTCATTACAAAAGGAGAGTGCCAACCAACCTACGCTCAAACCTTATTATGAGCGTGCTCAAAAAGCACATGAAATCACCGATGGCTTTGTAGCGTACATCGATGAAATTATCACAGAACTTGAAGAGGCAACGGACGGACGTAAAGATCCTGAAGACGGAGAAACCGTTAAGGATAAATACGAAACGGAGTTGAAGCAAGCCGATAACATGGAGAAACATGCCAACTACTTCCTGGTAGATAAAACTGGCGGTGCTCCGGGTTGGAAGGCTAAAGAACTCGAAGACAAAATCAATAATACACGCCTTGAACTGGCTAAACTGTTGAAGCCGGATACTCCTCGCGTAGACATCCGTGTTGGCGCGATGGAGGAGATTGAAAAATCATCCGGATTACGCGCAGAATTGCACGAAGCAGATCAGAAAAAATACGGTTCATGGGCGTTTAAGTACCTCGAGCATAGCCCATTGGCAGCGGTTGTAACCCTGCTTACTAAAATGCAGAGCGATGCCCGTGCTATGGAGGGTCTGATCATTGATGAGCTTTCCAAAGGTCAAACAACCGAATTCACCATTGAAGAGTTGATCCCGGTTGTAAAAACCAAATCAAGCGCTGTTTTGGTTGGGGAAGACTATGAAGCGGAAATTTTCCTTGCTGCACGAACTGCGGGTTCAGAGAATAACACCTTTGAACTGAATGGTGGTGGAGAACTGGAGAAAGTAGATGGTGTTGGAATGTATCGAGCTCGAGCCTCAAGCCAGGGAACTCACTCCTTTAGTGGTGTGATCAAGGTGAAGACCAAAGAAGGTGATAAGCCTTATCCCTTCACGGCAGAGTATCAGGTATTTGCAGGTAACGCAGCCATTTCTGCTGACGCGATGAACGTGTTGTATATTGGTGTTGAAAACCCAATCTCTATTGCCGTTCCTGGTGTTAGCCCGAATGATGTAACTGCAACCATTTCAAGCGGCTCCCTGCAAAAGAAAGGTGGAAACAACTACGTTGCTAAAGTGACTCAGTCAGGAAAAGCAACCATTAGTGTTTCAGCAAAACTCAGTAACGGAACATCCCGAAATATGGGTCGTACCGAGTATAAGGTTCGCCGACTTCCAAAACCGGAAGCACGATGGGGTGCTATTGAGAACAACGGATTGCCTGTACCAAAGGCAGCCTTGTTGGCTCAAAATGCCCTCTTCGCCAGTATGGGAGAAGGGTTTGCCTTTGATGGTGTAAACTATCGTATTGTGAGCTACCAGTTTGTATTTGATCCACGTCGTCAGGGAGATCCGTTTGTGAAGAAAGTGAACGGACCAGTGATTGACGGTCAGATCAAAGGTATTCTGCAACGCGCCTCACAAGGCGATCGTGTAATTGTTGACATGATTCGTGCACAGGGACCGGACGGTGTTCGTAACCTGAGCCCAATCGCAATCATGGTTCAATAATAAAAAACGCTAACTTTGCGTTATTCAGTCGAAAGAAGATGGATATGTTGAACAAAAAATTGCTCTTATTAATCGCTGTGTTTCTGGGACTTGCGAGCACTGGTGTTGCTCAAAGTAAGCTGGAAGACTGGCCGTATAAGAAATCGGCTGTGATGGAAAGAAAAGTTATTCCACACCGTTACACCCGGGAAGCAAATGTGAAGTATCACAAACGTATCCACCGGATTATTGATACGCGTGAGAAGCAAAACCTTCCAATGCACTGGCCACGTAACCCGTTTTATAACATCATTTATGAAGCGGCCACTGCGTCACCAGGAAGTGAAGGAGCTGTAACTCCGTATACCAGTGATTCGTTGACACTCGGATCCTTCTACACACAAGAAGAAGTATTGGATCGTGGAGGAAGTGAGTTTGTTACTCAGGTACAAAACCCAATGAATCCGGATGACCCGTATGACTTCATTGATACAACCATCAAAATCCCATTTACACCGGATTTGATTAAAAAGTATCGGATCATGGAAGATTGGATCTTTGATTATAACTATTCCGATTTCCGTCCAACGATTAAGGCAATCGCTCCAATGTTCAATCTGGTTGTTTCCGGTGCTGAACTTGGTGAGATTCCATTGTTCTGGGTACGAATGGAGGAACTTCGACCAATCCTTGTAAACGAGGAAATCTTCAACCCATTTAATGACGCAGCTCGACTGTCGTTTGATGATTGGTTTGAAATGCGAATGTTCTCCAGCTACATCGTTAAAGAATCAAACGTTTGGGATATGGACATCAAAAAGTTCGAGGAATTTGAAGACGATGGTCTCGCCGCTCTGCTCAAAGCAGAGGAGATCAAGAATGACCTCTTCATCTTCGAACATGATGTTTGGGAATACTGATCGACTGATCGAAAGAACTTAACCTTAATTTCAAATGCCCTGACCTAAAAAATCAGGGCATTTTTTTATCCCGTTTTTTGGCTGAGCAAAGGTGAATTGAGATTTCAGTTTACATTCATTTCATCTGCCATTTTCTTAATTGAACTAGTCGTACGAACCTCCGGGATGGAATTGGGCGTACATAGATACCAGTGAATTCAGTTTACCTCACGAATTCTAATTCTCACTTTAAAAACTGAAATTATGGCAACTGGTAAGTTATCTCCAAGACAAAAAATGATCAACATGATGTACCTCGTGTTGATGGCACTTCTCGCACTCAATGTGTCCAATGAAATTTTAAAATCATTCCACTTATTTGAGGTTAGCTTTAGTCAATCCCGTAAAAGCATTCAAGCTAACATCACCGACCGGTTGATGGCGTTTGAACAGGAAAGTAAAAATCAACCCGTGCTGATTCCTTATTTCAAGCGGGCAACCGAAGCCCACCAGGTAACCGATGAATTTGTATCCTACATAGATGATGTGATTCGAGAGTTGGAAGAGCTCAATGGTGGACGAAAAGAAGCGGATGAAGAGGGTAGAGCCGAAAGTGACGATAAAACTGAATTGGTTCAGGCAGATAATATGGAGCGACATGCCCATTATTTCCTGGTCGATAAGTCAACTGGAACAGCCGGTTGGCGTGGGAAGCAATTGGAAGATCGTATTAATTCTACGCGTAAGAAACTAGTAGATCTGCTCAAGTCCAATGGTAAGGAAGTTGAACTGAAGGAAGGTTTATCCCTGGAACTGGAGCAAACCTCAGCGCTTCGGGCCGAGCTGGCCGAGGCCGATCAGAATCACTATAATTCGTGGGCTGAGAAGTATATGGAAAATAGTCCGCTTGCGGCAGTTATTTCACTCTTAACGAAGATTCAAAGTGATGCACGTTCATTGGAAATGCAGGTTATAGATGAATTGGCTCAAGGCAAGATTGATCCCGTACCGATTGAGGAATTGGTACCCGTAGTTCGTGCTAAGTCCAGTGCCATTCTTTTAGGTGAAGAATACAAGGCAGAGGTGTTTTTAGCTGCTCGTACCGCCGGTTCCGAGAACAACCTGTATGAAATGGAAAATGGGAATACCCTCTCCATTGAAAATGGGGTTGGACAATTTTCTGTTCGGCCTACTTCACCAGGATCCCGGCAATTTAAAGGAGTGATTCGTGTAAAGGGCCGTTCCGGAGAAGAAGTCTATCCCTTTGAAAGTGAATATCAAGTGTTCAATGGTCAAGCAGCAATATCGGCGGATGCCATGAACATCCTTTACATTGGTGTGGACAATCCCATTACCATCGCCGTTCCCGGCATCAGTCCCAAGGATGTGTTGGTATCCATTTCCAACGGAACATTGACGCACGCCAATGGGAATAATTATGTTGCCAAAGTGACCTCGTCCGGACGTTCTACTATTTCGGTTTCTGCAAGGTTGAGTAATGGAACAACCCGATTGATGGGGCGTTCAGAGTATCGTGTTAGAAATCTTCCCAAACCGGAAGCTACCTGGGGTTCCGTCAATAATACCAGCCTAACGGTACCCAAAGAGCTCCTTCTTACGCAGCGATACATTTTAGCCAACATGGGAGAGGATTTCGCGTTTGATGGGAAAGGTGTGAACTATTCTATCGAACAGTTTCGATTTATTTTTATTCCAAAGCGCCAGGGTAACACAGCGGTGTTGGATAAGCGAGGAGGGAGTATTGACAAGCAACTTCAAGATATCGTGATGGGAGCCAAAAAAGGAGATCAGATCATAGTAGCGGAGATCATCGCACGAGGTCCGGATGGAAGAAAACGGTTGAATACCATCACGTTTACCATTGGGTAGAATTGGGTATTTAGAAAGTTGGGAGAACCATTGAAGAACCCATTGAACTAGCCCACCAAGTTGGGACAATCGTTTAATAAAACTCAACGCAAGATCATCTAACCCAACGTTGACGATGAATAGCTAGATTTTCGTTAGGGATGTATTTACCCCTTCCCCCAAGAAAGTTCGTTCTTTCCGTTCAAAACTGGTGGTTCATCAATCAAACTAAGCGCTTAAAATACCAACCGGGGCAGAATGGCCGGCAAACGATGATCGGCAGGTTGTGTTCTTGTGGAATACAAAATGGAAGGCTTCTCATTTGAGAAGCCTTTTTCGCATTGTTATCCATTATCGAAGGATGGAAATAATGGTAATTTCGCCCCAACTTTCCAACTATGAAGCAAATCATTGAATGTGTGCCAAACTTTAGTGAAGGCCGGAATCCACAAGCAATCCGCCAAATCACTCAGGTCATTGAAAATGTTGAGGGGGTAACCCTTCTGGACGTCGATCCGGGTAAGGCAACCAACCGAACGGTGGTAACCTTCGTGGGCGCTCCGGACGCCGTGATTGAAGCGGCCTATCAAGCCATTGTGATGGCCTCTCAAGTGATCGATATGAGCAAGCATTCGGGAGAACATGCTCGCATGGGCGCAACGGATGTGTGTCCGCTAATTCCGGTATCCGGCATCACGTTGGAGGAAACCGCTGAGTATGCCGTTAAATTGGCCAAACGAGTGGGAGATCATACCGACATTCCGGTTTATCTGTATGGTGCTGCTCAGCCGCAATCTTATCGGAAGGATTTGTCGATTATTCGATCCGGTGAATACGAGGGTTTCTTCAAGAAGATAAAGGAAGATAAATGGAAACCGGATTACGGACCAGCGGTGATGAATGCACAGGCTGGAGCTACCGTGATTGGAGCCCGAGATTTCTTAATAGCCTACAACGTGAACTTGAACACTAAGTCTACCCGAATCGCCAATAGAATTGCGTTTGACGTGCGGGAAGCCGGCCGGGTTCAGCGTATCGGAAATCAATATGTCGGTGAAATTGCACGTGACGATCAAGGTGAACCAATCCGCATTCCGGGATCCTGTAAGGCCGTTAAGGCGGTTGGTTGGTACATTGAGGAGTATGGTATTGCTCAGATTTCTGCCAACTTGATCAATTATAACATTACGTCTATACACACATTCTTTGAAGAGGTGGTTAAAAGTTCAACAGAGCGCGGCATTCGGGTAACCGGAAGTGAATTAGTTGGATTGGTGCCGTTAAAAGCTATGCTGGACGCCGGACGATATTTTCTTCAAAAGCAGGAACGGTCCATTGGCGTTAGCGAAAAGGAACTGATTCACATTGCGGTTAAATCCCTGGGATTGGATGAGCTTGGTCCGTTTGTTCCGGAAAAGAAGATCATTGAATATGCTATGCGAAACGCGAGCGATAGCCCGCTGATCAACATGACGTGTGCCGCATTGGCAGATGAAACGGCATCAGAAAGTATGGCTCCGGGTGGAGGGTCAATTTCAGCCTATGTGGGCACCCTGGGTGCGGCGTTATCGGCAATGGTAGCCAACCTGAGTGCCAATAAAAAAGGTTGGGAAGATCGGGTAGAGGAGTTTTCGGGTTGGGCTCAAAAAGCTCAGGAGATTAAAGATAAATTGCTTTTTCTCGTGGATGAAGATACCCGCTCCTTTAACGGAATTATCGAAGCCCTGCGATTACCCAAGGAAACCACCGAGGAGAAAGCCCTTCGCAAGGAAGCCATCAATAAGGCGTCTGTTTATGCTGCAGAAGTACCTCTGGAGGTGATGCAAACAGCCTATACATGTTTTGAGCCCTTACGTTACATGGTGACGCACGGGAATCCTAATTCCATTACAGACGCAGGTGTGGGGGTACTTTGCATCCTAACGGCGATGGAAGGAGCAAGGATGAATGTTTTAATCAATGCCAAAGATCTTCAAGAGGATGATGCAAACCGCCTTCGATCGGCAGCAAATGAACTCATTCAGAACGGACGTAACCAGCGGGACGATTTGATCGGGTTAGTTGATAAAGCACTATAGAAGCCCTACGAAAGGACTTCTCCACCTCTCACACGCTTGAAAACCTCTACAACGGTATTGTAGTGGGGCACATCGGATTTGAAATAGTTCACGATCATCGCCTTTTCGGCTTCAGTGGCTTCCAATTGGTTCAGGATATTCAACAGGTGCATTTTCATGTGCCCCTTCTGAATACCGGTTGTTGTGAGTGATCGCAAGGCAGAAAAATTCTGGGCCAATCCAGCTGATGCGATTATCTGCATCAGTTCTGTTGCATTGGGTCTTCCCAACAATTCACTCGCAAATTTGACCATCGGGTGCAAGCTGGTGATACCACCAACGGTACCGAGGGCCAGGGGTACTTCAATGTAGAACCTAAAGTCGTTTCCAACCAACTCACAATGGGTTAAGCTGGAATATCGGCCGTTTCTCGCAGCGTATGCATGAGCACATGCCTCTGTGGCTCTGAAATCATTCCCGGTGGCTATCACCACGGAATCAATTCCGTTCATAATTCCCTTGTTGTGGGTTACCGCCCGGTAGGGTTCTATTTCCGCAACATGAATGGCGCGTTCAAATTTTTCGGCGAACTCACGAGCACTCATATCACTGCCCTCAACCAAACGGTCTACAGAACAAGATACCTCCGAACGCACCAGACATTCTGGTGTGTAGTTACTAAGGATGCACATGATCACCTCAATTTCCCGATCCGCATCGTTAAGGTGTTGGGTAAGAAGAACTTCGTCCCTAAGAATCGAAGCCCATGATTCCAGAATGGTGTTGATGAAGTTAGCACCCATGGAATCACACGTTTCAAACGTGCCTTTTATCTGGTAGTAATTGGGTTCAAGTGACGTTTTATCGATCAGTTCAATATCCAATATCCCACCACCTCTGGCGCGCATATTGGCTGTTATCTTCTCGGTATCTGTGAAAAATCGATCGCGGATTGACTGAAAAAATCGATGGAGATGGGTGGCATCATCACCTCGCCACACAAAATGAACATGCCCCACTTTTTTGGTTGAAACCACCTCAGATTTAAATCCACCTTTGTCCAGCCAAAAGTTCGCGGCCTTTGCCATGGCAGCTACCACTGAGCTTTCCTCAATGGCCATTGGCAGGCAATAGAGGGTATCGTTCAGCAAAAAGTTCGGTGCTACACCAAACGGGAGGTAGAAATTCGTTAGTGTGTTTTCGATGAATTCATCGTGAAGCTTCTGAATATTCTGATCGGTATGCCAATAGCTTTTGAGAAGTTGAAGGGCTCGATCTGGTTCCTCAAAATAGTTACTGATGAGCCATTCGGTTTTGGCTTCTTTGGTGAGCTTACTAAATCCTTTAATCGGATTGGTTGACGTCATGTTCGAACTGTTAAAAATTGATTGGCAAAGGCAAATCCACGAAGTTGTGATTCAATGAACTGGTGAAGGTGATTTTCGCCCTGTTGAGCAGCTGCCAGAAAAGCAGATGCATGAGCATATACCGAAGGTGCCTGAAGTTTGGAGGTTAAATAATATCCATCCAGGTAATTGCGAACGCCACCGGAAAGAATAAAACTGGGCTTTTCTTCCTTTGGTGTATGAAGGAGCAAGTCATTGCAAAATTCAACCATCTCGGTGGCTGTATGACCTATACCCACCAAAGGTTTATGCGGATGTGCATTATCCACATTCTGCTGCCTAAGTAATTCCAGCAACGCAAAGTTTGTACCTCCGAAGGCGCCAAAATCAATGGCAGCAACCTTCATCGATATCAATTTCTTAAGACTTTCCGGTCCCATTCCTTGACCTACCTCTTTCACTATTACAGGAAACTGGGTCTCACCAAGAAGCTGTTCCAGGCTTTCCCCGATGGGGCGATGAATGCGATCGCCTTCGGGTTGAACCCATTCCTGAATCGGATTGAGATGGACAATCAAGCCATCAGTCTCTGTTCGTTCAATGAGTTCCTGGATCACGTGAATTCGATTGTCTCGAAGAATCTCCTCGATTTGAGCAATGCCCAAATTAGCGTATAACGGAACATCTGGTCCGCAATAGGAACGCATCTTAAAATCAGCGAGGAATTCATCGTCCTCCAGAATGATCCGGCATGATCCCAATCCCATTCCCATTCCGTATTTTCCGCATGCTGTGGCCAATAAGCGGTTGAGTTCACCTGATTTTCGGTGTCCACCGGTCATACTGGAAACCCACATCCGGGAATGCATGGTTTTCCCCAAAAAAGAATAGGGACTGGAGGTTTCTGTGGGATGATTTCCGGAAAGCGGCTCATAGTAAAACCGAGGATCGGCTTGAGCTACCTGAGCTTCAAAGGCCAGATCGAGGTGATCGGCTTTTCGTTGGGATGTTTCGTTTGTGCTCAATCGTGCAAAGATAGCCTAATTGGTTGCAGTCCATTAGAAACATTCTGGTGCCACAAAGGTTTGTACAGAATGACGTTCTTTGCGCCCATGTCCCAATTTGACTTTGAAGCCGGAGAGGTATTGTTGGTGGATAAACCCTTGGGGTGGACGTCCTTTCAAGTGGTGAAAAAGCTGAAATGGCTTACCAAGGCAAAGAAGGTAGGACATGCTGGCACCCTGGATCCCCTGGCCACCGGCTTATTAATCCTCTGTACGGGGAAAAAAACCAAGGAGATTGATGAGATTCAAGCTCAAGTAAAGCGCTACACAGGTTCCATCAAACTGGGATTTACCACGCCTTCCTATGACGGCGAAACAGAGGAGGTAATGTCCGGTGATCCAGCCGGAATTACACGGGAAGTAGTGGATTCAGTACTAGGTCAATTTTGTGGTACCATCGTTCAAACTCCGCCTATTTTTTCCGCTATTAAAGTTGGAGGACAACGGGCCTATAAAAAGGCGAGAAAGGGTGAAGCGGTTGAGATCAAATCCAGGGAAGTGACCGTATATCATTTTGACATTACAGATCTTCGTGACGGTCAGTTGTTCTTTGACGTGCAATGCAGTAAAGGAACCTACATCCGATCACTGGCAAATGACCTTGGTAAAGCATTGGGCTGTGGCGGTTATCTCACAAGTTTAAGGCGAGAGTCAATAGGTGATTACGCGGTTACCAATGCCCATACACCGGAGCAATGGGCCGATATTTTGGCTCAGGATTGACGTATATTCGCCGCGCGTTTCATGAAAATCCTTCATCGGTTAGAAGATTTTACGTTCGACGGTCCCGTCGTGCTGACGCAAGGTACCTTTGATGGCATCCATCTCGGGCATCAAAAGATTCTCAAACGAATTGTGAATGAGGCAAAAAAATCACATGCCAAATCCGTATTGCTCACATTCTACCCTCACCCGAGATTGGTTCTCTATCCGGATGATAATGAGCTAAAGCTCCTAACCACTCTACATGAAAAGTCAGACTGGTTACGGGAGTTCGGGCTTGATTACCTGATTGTTCTGCCTTTCACCAAGGAATTGAGTAGGTTGGAGCCGTATGAATTCGTAAAAATGCTGAATAGCCATTTGAACATTACCAAATTCATTATTGGCTATGACCATCGATTTGGCAAGAACCGGGAGGGCGATATCGACGACTTAATGGAATACGCCAAGATCTTCGAATTTGAAGTGGAGGAAATTTCCCGACACGATATTGATGATTGTAAGGTGAGCAGTTCTACCATCCGTACCTCCATTCTGGAGGGGAATGTTGTGCAAGCCGGTAAACTTCTTGGACGACGATTTGCTCTGACCGGACAGGTGATTCACGGGGAGAAACGAGGATCTAAATTGGGGTATCCAACGGCGAATATCCGCCAAACGGATTCCTATAAAATTTCCCCGGCAACAGGGGTTTATGCCGTATGCGTGAAGCTGTACTCAACGGATCAGGTGTTGGGTGGTATGATGAATATTGGCACCAAACCAACCTTTGGAAATGGTGAAGTAAATATGGAAGTGAACATTTTTGACTTCACCGCCGATTTGTATGGGCAAGAAATCACCATAGAATTCGTTGATAGACTCAGAGATGAGATTAAATTCGCGAACGTCGATGGGTTGATCCATCAACTCAAAATCGACGAAGCAAACGCTCGTAACTTGTTAAAAAACGTATGCGCCTAAGTCTAATTATTGGATTGCTCTTTATCGCTCCATTCCTGAAAGCTCAGGATTTGGAGTTTGCCGATATCGATGGTGAAGGGGAATTTGAGACCGATTCGTTCTACGACGAATCAGCCTTTGTTGCCTGGTGGGATTTCGACCATGAGTTGATTCCCTGTGCGGATATGTACGATAACAGTTGGGATTCACTCAACGTAAACCTCCCAAATCTGAACGCCCGGGATAGCATCGATGGCATCTGTCTGAAGCTTACAGAAGATGATTGCGATTATTTCCATCCTTGTCCAGGAGTGATTAACAGCGATTATGGCTGGCGTCATTACCGCATGCACAAGGGAGTAGATATCGATCTGGAAACTGGTGATCCCATTTACGCAGCATTTGACGGGGTTGTTCGGATCAGTAAATACAATTACGGCGGATTTGGACATTATGTGATGATTCGTCACTACAACGGATTGGAAACCCTGTACGGTCATCTCTCAGAACGTATGGTTCAGCCCAATCAAACCGTTCGTGCAGGTGAAATCATTGGCCTGGGAGGAAGCACGGGCCGATCAACCGGACCACACCTTCACTTCGAAGTGCGCTATAAAGGCTTGCCAATCAACCCCAATACCATCATTGCCTTTGATTCCAGCTCGCTGAAAATGGATACCTTGAATCTAACGGTAGCCGACTTCAAAGCAGTTAGTCCGCCAAAAACTCAGGCCGTTTATCATCGGGTTAGAAGTGGAGATACCCTGTGGGCGATTAGCCGCAGATATGGAACAACCGTAACCCGTATTTGTAGACTCAATGGCATTCGAAGTACATCAACACTTCGTGTTGGGCAGCGTTTGCGAATTCGTTAATTCGCCTTCCATTCCAAGGTATTAATCAAGTGTAACAAATCATCTTTGATGAAGTCAAAGATTGGGGCTACTGAATCTGTTTTGGTGTGTTCGTTGAAGTAAAACGCCCCTCGGATGTAGTGATCTTTTCGGTCTGTAATGTAGAAGTTGAACGGAGTAGCCGTTTCACCGTAGAGATCATACAGGATTCCGAAATTGCCGGATGACGTGTCCAAAATCTCCGTTTCGTTAATCACATCGGCCTTTATGTTATTCTTCATGGCCAGTTTATAGGCTTCTTCGCTAAGCGTATCCAAATGTTCCGGACTGTTTACGGCTTTATAGCTGAGATATAAGGTCGCATCAAACACGGGAAAGGTCATATTATACCAGCACGGTTCCGCACGTTCATGGGTGTCGCGATACATCCTGGCATAGGTGGGGATTTCAAACGAGAATGAACAGTCTGGATCAAAGGTTTGGTATTCACGTTCCGGAAAGTCAATTCTCGGATAACCATGTGGTTTGGGTGTATACGATGTACAGCCCCATAAACCGAGAAGTATCAGTGAATAAACGGTAAGTTTAAGATTCAATTTGGTCATTATGTTCTTCTTCCTCTGACGATGGCAGCTGTTCGGCATATTCCACTTTTACACGTTTGATTCTGCGTGAGTCGGCACTTTCCACCTTGAAATGAAACTCCTCAACCGTGGTTTCGCTGCCGCGCTTGGGGATATCCTTGAATACCTCCATAAGCATTCCGCCCAACGTATCAGCTTCACCCTTTACTTCGGCAAAGTAATCCGATCGTACATCAAAGATCCGACACATATCGGTGAGCAGGATCTTTCCTTCAAAGATGTACTCGTTCTCATCGAGCTTGGAGTAGATTATCTCGTCTTCATCAAACTCGTCTTTGAGATCTCCAAAGATTTCTTCCAAGACATCTTCCATGGTTACCAGACCAGATGAACCGCCATATTCATCTACCACGATAGCCATATGAATGCGTTTCTCCTGAAACTCCTCAAGCAAATCATCGATTTTTTTATTGGCCGGTACGAAGAAGGGCGGGCGAATCAATTCCTGCCACGGCCGTTTAGTCTTGCCGGCAATGATGGGCAACAGATCTTTGATGTAGAGCACACCTTCAATGGTGTCAAAATTTTCCCGATGAATCGGAATTCTGGAATACCCCCATTCCCTGATCTGACGGAAGAGTTCATCATCCTCCGTGGTGAGATCGAGCGAACACACATCCACGCGTGGACGCATGATTTGCTTTACACTAATGTTGCCGAAGTTTACAATTCCCTTCAGGATATTTTTCTCCTCAATGTTGTCGTCTTCCGATGCAATTTCAATGGCCTGATTCAATTCTTCCAGGGAAACGTTATCCGGTGTCTTTCTGATCTTCTTATCGATCAACAACGTACTTTTCGTAAGCGACCATACAAAGGGTTTCAGAATTTTCCGGGCATAGAACAATGGGGCAGCGGTTAGATGAACCAATTGTAAGTTGTTCTGCGTCGCATAAATTTTAGGTATTACTTCACCAAAAAGAACCAGGATGAAGGTGATTAGAATGACGTTCACCGAGAAAGTTAACCAGAACGGGTAGGTTACATCAACCGGCCACAGCGATTCCATTACAAAGGAGGAAAGAATGATGATGGTAATGTTGATGAAATTGTTCAGAATCAGGATGGTGGCCAACAGCTGTCGGCTGGCAATCCATCTGTCCGGCTCATTAATTAACCGCAGAGCAAAGCTTGATGATTTGCTATCATCTGAGTTTAATTGACTGATATCCGAGGCCGAGAGACTGAAGTAGGCATTTTCCGAGCCCGATATCAATCCGGAAAGGATGATCAGGAACAGGATAATAAGCCCGTAGGCAATCAGAGAAGACGTACTTAAGACATCCGCAGAATCTGCGATGGTGGCTAAAATAAAACGTATCGGTTGTTCAGGTTCTCCTTCCAAGTGTGTGCATTAAAAAGGCAAATCCTCAAAGGTGTTTGTTTCCTCATTGGATGGTTGGGATGATGCCGGTGAATCGGTATGGTTGTCTTGTGTTTGCGATTCAGTTCCTGTGCCGGATGATTGATCTGAGCCACCCAACATCTGCATCGTATTCGCACGGATTCGGGTGATGTACTTATCGTGACCATCTTTGTCCGTCCATTTATCGGTCTTGATCTTACCTTCCAGATAGATCAACTTTCCTTTTCGAAGATATTTTTCAGCAATCTTGGCCAGGCCATCCCACATCTCAACTCGATGCCATTCTGTTTGGGTTACCCGATTACCATCCCGATCAGTATATGTTTCATTAGTGGCGAGTGAAAAATTTGCCACAACCCGGTTACCATCCATATAGCGTACTTCCGGATCAGATCCAAGATTTCCGATGAGTATGACTTTATTAACCGACATTATTTCGCGTTGAGATTACTAAGATAGTTTTTAATCAATATTGGAACGGCATATCGTTCCTCAATATCTTCCAAATCAGCTTCAAAAATATTCGAATCTGCTCCAAACCGGATGGATTTTGGTTGTAATCGCCAAAAAGTCGCCTGAATGGTCTGATGACTGAGAATGTGCTTTTCATGAACGGGGTCCAATAAGTTGGTATCGTTCCCTAAATCAAGATCGTACTTGGTTTGAAACAGACTGATGACTTCAGACCAGTTGTTCACCTTTTCTTCCGTCTCAACCAAGGGGAAATCATGAAGCATGAACCACACATCCCGATCCAGACGTTGACGGATGAATAAACAGTCGGTTTGAACCACCAGGTAGTTGAAATATCGGGTCCTGCGAACGGACTTCCCCATTTTGACCGGGAGTTCATCAACACGATTATTCTTGAGGCCGTCACAGTACAGACGAAGGGGACACACTGGGCAACTGGGGTTCCTTGGTGTGCATACCAACGCCCCCAACTCCATCATTGCCTGGTTGTGCGTACCGGGATCTACGGGGTTCAGCAAGTGATGAGCTTCGGTGGCGAAGTATCGTTTTCCCTCCGTACTGTTTATCGGGATGTTGGAATTGGTGAGGCGGGCAACGACACGAAATACATTTCCATCCACCACCGCGGTGGGCTCCTGAAAGCAAATGGAGGCAATGGCTGATGCAGTATAAGGCCCAATTCCCGGAAGTTTAGCTAATTCAGAGGCTGATTTTGGAAATTCACCGTTGAATTGATCCATCACAACCTGAGCGCATTGGTGCATATTTCGGGCCCGGGAATAATATCCGAGTCCCTGCCAGTCCTTGAGTACAAGGTCCAAATCGGCTTCAGCCAAATGGCGAACGGTTGGGTAATGATCCACAAATTTCAGGTAATAGGGGAGGCCTTGATCAACCCGAGTTTGTTGCAGAATTATTTCACTCAACCAGACACGATAAGGGGACGAATTTTCCCTCCACGGCAATTCTCGATGATTGTGCCGATACCAGTTCAACAGGTCGGTATGTAGTTGGTAATGAGGAGACAATTTTAATTTCTGAAAGCAATTATGACTTGATTATGAAATATTTATCTATAATTGCATGAGTAACTCGGGGCAAATATTGGATAAAAAACAACAAGGCAATGACCAAAGCAGAAGTAATCAATGAAATTGCAGAACGCACCGGCATCGAAAAGAATGATGTCCAGCAAACTGTAGAATCTTTTTTCAAGGTTGTGAAGTCTTCGCTGGCTACCGGTGAGAATGTTTACTTCCGCGGCTTTGGTAGTTTTACCTTAAAAAAGCGGGCCAGAAAAATTGCTCGAAACATATCCAAGAACACCCAGATCACCATTCCGGAACACTTTATTCCAAAGTTCAAGCCTGCAAAGACATTTGTAGACAAGATCAAGAAGAGCGAGGAAGTAAAGCGCCTTCTGTAGAGTTCACTTTCTAAGCTTCGATTTCATTGAAAAAAGTCTATCTGGTAGCCATCTTGGTTACCCTGGTTTTGATGGTCACATTGTCGATTCGTGGCTTTAATTCCAAATCCTCTTCACCCACTGATCCATCACCTGACCAACAGGAAGTTGAACCAGTTCGTAGTGAGGATGAATTACTTCATATACTGCGGGATCCGTCTTTCGCACAGAAGAATCCTGTTTCTCAACTGCAAGTGTTCAAGGAGTTGGAAAGTTCCGGACAATTAACCGATGAGGAGAAAGTCGCAGCTGCCCGACTCAAGATTGAATTGGCCAGCTCAAATGAAGATGTAATGGGTGGTGTACGATCGCTTCTTTCCATCATCCAACAGGATTCAAATAACATTCCGGCCTTGGAGACATTGGCGGAATTAGCGATTCAAAGTGGACAGTTAGAAAAAGCGAGGGAAAGATATCAGAAATTGCTAACTTTGCAGCCCCAAAATCAAGTATACCGGGAACAACTCGATATGCTGGATGGGCGGTTACAATCTGATAATCAGGTAGTACCGGAAAACGAGAAGAATTAAAGATTGTTTATATATGCCTAGCGGAAAGAAACGTAAGCGACATAAGATCGCTACCCACAAGCGCAAAAAACGATTGAGAAAAAATCGTCACAAGAAAAAATAATATCTGAACCTTGGCAAACGAGTTGATTATTGATTTCAGCTCTGCGGGTGAAAAGATAGCTCTACTTCAGGACAGGAAACTGGTTGAATTACATCAGGAGGATTTCTCCTCCAAATTCTCAGTTGGTGATCTGTACCTGGGGGTAGTAAAGAAGTTTAAACAAGAATTGAATGCCGCATTCATTGACGTGGGGCATCAACGGGACGCTTTCCTGCATTATCAGGACATGGGCCCAAACATTCGGTCGCTGAACAAGCTCACCCGAATGGCCCTCCAGGGAGGGTTGAAATCAGGAGACCTTACCAATTTCAAACTGGAGAAGGAAACCCTCAAGACCGGTCGGATTACCGAACAACTAAAAAAGGGTCAAAAAATTCTTGTTCAGGTCGCTAAAGAGCCAATTTCATCCAAGGGGCCGAAGCTGAATATGGAGCTATCCATACCCGGCAAGTACTTTATCATGGTGCCGTTTATTCAATCGGTTACCGTATCCAAAAAGATTGAAAGCAGCGAAGAACGCAACCGGTTAAAAAACCTGGCCATTAGTCTGAAAAGTCCGAACTACGGATTGATCTGCCGCACGGCCGCTGAAGGTAAAACCGCACAGGATCTTCACAAGGATCTCCTTGAGATACAATCCAAGTGGGATCAGGCCATCAAGAACCTGAAAAATGCCCGAATCGGTGATTTGGTTTTGGGTGAAAACAGACGCAGTCAGCTGGTGCTTCGAGATCTGCTCAGTCAGGAGTTCTCGGCCATTGTAACCAATGACAAAGGATTTTATGAGGAGCTGAAGCAGTACCTGCAGAACCTGTCGCCCGAGTTGGTAAAGGTCTTAAAGCTTTACAAGGGAAAAGAACCCATCTTTTCGCAGTTCGGCATTGACAAGCAAATCAAAATGCTCTTCGGCAAATCTGTGGCTCTACAAGGAGGACCATACCTCATTATCGAGCACACGGAAGCACTTCACGTAATTGACGTGAATAGTGGTAACAAGCAAAAGCGCGGAGACACCACGGCCGAATATTCGCTGAATGTGAACATTGAGGCGGCTCGCGAAATTGCGCGTCAACTGCGACTGCGCGACATGGGCGGAATCATTGTGATTGATTTCATCGATCTGAGAAATCCTCAGCACAAGCGCAAATTACTCGAGGAGTTGAAGAACGCCATGAGTAATGATCGGGCTAAGCACACCATCCTTCCGATGTCGAAATTCGGTTTGGTTCAAATTACCCGACAACGCGTTCGACCGGAGACCAATATCACCACCACAGAGGTTTGTCCAATGTGCCATGGTGAAGGGAAGATAGAGGCGTCGATTCTCATCACGGATGAGATCGAACACAAGTTGGTTGAGATTGTTAAATCAAGCCAGCATAAACAATTGGAACTAACTACCCACCCATTTTTGGAAGCTTACTTTAAGAAAGGATTCTTTAATAAGCCCTGGAAATGGTGGATGAAGTATAAAACCAGAGTGAAGATTTCTGCCGACCCGAATTACCATTACGGAGAGTATCATTTCTTTGACGAGAACGAAGAGGAAATAGTTCTTTAATAATGGCTATTAGGGTACTGTCCATCGGGAAGACATCTACCAGCTACCTTACCGAAGGAATGGGGATGTACCTCAAACGCCTGAATAAATATGGGGGGATCAACTGGACAGAATTACCGGACATCCGAAAGAACAAGTTCTCAACCGATATGGAATTAAAGGCACTCGAAGCCGATGCTTTTTTGAAAGAAATTGGAACAACGGATTTTGTGATTGGGTTGGATGAAAAAGGGAAATCGTACACCAGCCGGGCCTTTGCCGGTAAAATGAACGATTGGATGGTAGGGAATTCCAATCTGGTGTTTGTGATTGGTGGGGCATTCGGGTTTGATCACAAGTTGTATGAGCGGATGAATACGAAAATTTCAATGTCTGAAATGACGTATTCCCACCAACTGGTACGCTTGTTGTTTTTGGAGCAATTATACCGGGCATTCACCATCCTTAAAGGGGAGCCTTATCACAACGATTAAAACGGACATCCAAGCGTTGTGAATGGTGGAATAAACGGCACTTTGATTTTAGGCAAACTTTGATATGTTTGCATTGTTAGTATCAGAGGGTTATATAAAGCTAATATGATTTATAGACGCTAATTATGTCAGAAAAGAAGTCAAGACAGGGGAGACCGGCCACTAAACCGGTTGAGAAGCGCAAGGCTTATTATGTAAACGTGAAGGTGGTGAATACCATGAATAATACGTCAAGCAACGTATTGATCAGTCGGGATACCAAGGCTGAAATCAAACAACTAATGCGTCATTCCAAGCAAGAGATTGAATTCCTTGGTTACTGGAATGGTAAGCAGTACGAAAAGGTGAACTTAAACTAGTTGGTTTAAACAGGATATTTTAAGAAGAGAGTACCTGGTGTACTCTCTTTTTTTTTACCCATGAAGAAGTTGCTGGGATCATACGATGATCGGTTCTGGATGCTTTGTGTTAGCTCCTTCTTTTATTTCTTTAGCTTTAATCTCATCCTCCCGCAACTCCCGGATGTTATTTCAAATTTGGGAGGGGCACATCTTAAAGGTTTGGTGATTGCCCTATTCGCACTGTCGGCTTTAGCCACCAGACCCTTCAGTGGTAAGCTGATCGAACGGGTTGGGCGTAAACCGCTCATCACAACTGGAGTAATCATTTCTACTGTAATTTGTTTTGCCTATCCCTTTGCCGGATCCGTATTGGGCTTTCTGACACTCCGCTTCTTTCATGGTTTTTCCGCCGGATGTACACCCACAGGAACTACAGCCTATGTAGCAGATATAGTTCCGTCAGACCGAAGAGGGGAGGCCATGGGTTTGTTGGGAATGGCTAATAATCTTGGTATGAGCCTTGGGCCGGCTTTTGGCGGTGAGGTCGCGCTTCGGTATGATAATGCTACCATGTTCTTCACCGCATCCATTTTTTCATTTGTAACACTCTTGCTGTTAATCCGACTGCCGGAAACTCAGAAATCAACCCGAAAGTTCAGGTTGGCCTTTCTCCGGCTCAAGTTGGTGGATCTGTTTGAACCTCGCGTAACTCTACAAAGTCTGATCATGATCTTGTCCGTGGCCAGCTTTGGGGCCGTTTTAACCTTGATACCGGACTATTGCGATTTTCTGGGCATCAAACGCCGGGGATTGTTCTTCACCGTATTAACCGGTACATCACTGGTGGTTCGATTTATTGGAGGTAAGTGGAGTGATATAAAAGGTCGTTCATTTGTGCTGGTCATTGGTTTGGTGTTGCTCATTATTGCCGATGTGATGCTAATCCTGGCCAAGGAACCTGTCCTATTCTATTTGTCGGCGGCTACCTTTGGTCTCGCTACCGGCTTAAACTCGCCCACCATTTTTGCCTGGGTGATCGATTTGGGAAATCCAAAAGCGATTGGTCGGGCGATCTCGACCTTATTCATCAGTTTGGAGTTTGGTATCATCATCGGTTCGGCTATTCCCGGTTGGATTTATCAGAACAAATACGAAAATCTTCCCATGGCGTTTTTCTCTACGCTGTTGCTTGGTCTGGCTGCCTTAATCCTTCTGCTGAGACACCGGTGGAAAGAGGCAAAATTCGTCTAGAATGATTCTAAATAACACAATCCGAGGAGGTTGGTGCGAAAGCACTTGATGGGTGGCGCATTGCACGTGGATAACGCGTTGTAAAAAAAGCCCGCTATCTCTATGAGATATTATCAAAACGCTAATTTTGCAGCCGTTTGCAACACGCACATTTATCCATGAGCAACGTTTATACGATCCGGCGGGGAAAGGACATTCAGCTTGAAGGTGTCCCTGCCAATCAAGTCCTGGGAACAGCCATCGGTTCAACGGTGGCGGTTAAACCAAATGACTTCAAAGGAATTAAACCCAAACTCGAAGTTAAGTCAGGTGACGAAGTGAAAGCAGGAGATGTTCTCTTTCACGATAAGAACCGTCCGGAGATCAAATTTACCTCACCCGTTAGTGGTGAAGTTGCTGAGATTGTTCGGGGCGATCGACGAGCCATTCTTGAGATTCGGGTTTTGGCAGACAAAGAGATTAAGCACAAAGCATTTGATACCAATGCGGATATCAAAAGCCTCCTGCTTGAATCAGGATTGTGGGTTGGAATTACTCAACGTCCTTATGGGACCATCGCCAATCCGGAAGATCGACCCAAAGCCATTCATATTTCAACCTTTGATTCAGCACCATTGGCGCAGGATAATTCCTTCATCGCCGAAGGTGAGGAAGCCAATTTTGCCAAAGGGGTTGAAGCCCTGAAGAAACTTACCGATGGTGATGTTCACCTCAACCATAAGCACGGCTCAACGAATGCAGGATTTACATCTGTTGCCAATGCCGTTCACAATGAATTCAAGGGGCCACATCCAGCCGGACTTCCCGGAATTCAAATTCATCACATTGATGCCATCAACAAAGGTGAAGTAGTGTGGACATTGACGGTGCAAACGGTTATTTACATCGGTAGGCTACTCAATGGTGGTAAGGTGGATATGCGAAAGCGCGTTGCTCTGTCAGGTTCAGAAATCACCGAAAGCGGATACGTTGAGACCATTTCCGGCACCGCTATCAATGCCTTGATTGATGGCCGTACCACATCCGGTAACAACCGAATCATCAGTGGTAACGTATTAACCGGAGAGAACATTGGAGCCAACGGATACCTCGGCTTCTTTGATAATGTGGTTACCGTCATTCCAGAAGGCGATCAGTACGAGTTTATGGGCTGGTTAATTCCAACGTATCCTCGTCCAACCATCAGCAATTCCTTCCCGATCTTCAAATACCTTAAAAAGCGATTTAAGGTAAATACCAATCTTCACGGGGAAGAGCGGGCATTTGTAGTGACAGGTCAGTACGAAAAAGTACTTCCTATGGACATCATGCCAGTTCAACTTTTGAAAGCGATTCTTGCTCAGGATCTGGAAGCCATGGAAAACCTGGGTATTTACGAGGTAATTGAGGAAGATCTGGCGCTGTGCGAGTTTGTATGTACGTCCAAAATCAATGTTCAGAACATTGTTCGTGACGGATTAACACTAATGGAATCAGAAGGATAACAGGATTCGAAGTCTATCATAATGAAGTTCTTACGAAATACACTAGATAAGATTAAACCCAACTTCGAGAAAGGTGGGAAATTGAGCTTCCTGCATTCGGTGTTCGATGGTTTGGAAACATTCATGTTTGTCCCAAATCATACCACCAAAAGCGGAACACACATCCGGGATGGTATTGACTTGAAGCGTACGATGTTCATCGTAGTGCTGGCCTTGATTCCATGTACGTTGTTTGGAATGTGGAATATCGGATACCAGCACAGCATTGCTACCGGTGTAACCAATGGTTGGTTTGACAACTTCCTTTATGGTTTTCTGCAAACGCTTCCCATCATCGTAGTTTCCTACGGAGTGGGCTTGGGAATTGAATTTACCTTCTGCCAAATTAAGGGACACCCCATCAATGAAGGGTTCCTGGTTTCCGGATTGTTGATTCCGCTCTGCTTGCCTCCGGATATTCCATTGTGGATGGTGGCTATAGCAACGGCATTTGCCGTCATTGTTGGAAAAGAAGTGTTTGGTGGTACCGGAATGAATATCTTGAATCCGGCACTCACCGCAAGGGTATTCCTGTACATTGCCTATCCGGCCGAAATGTCCGGCGACCTCGTTTGGGTAACCGGCTTAAAAGAAGGTGCGGGTATCGTAGATGCATCTACCGGAGCAACAACCTTAGGCTTGCTGGCAGCTGGAAAAGAAATGTCGGTTAGCGCATGGGATGCCTTTATCGGAATCATTCCGGGATCCTTTGGTGAAACATCGGCATTGCTTTGTTTGCTTGGAGGTGCCTTTCTGGTTCTGACTGGAATTGGAAGTTGGCAAATCATGCTCAGCACCATATTGGGAGCACTGGGTATGGGCTTCATTCTTAATGCAGTTGGTGGAAATGTTTACTATGATTTCCCAGCCATCAATCACCTTTTAATCGGCGGCTTCATGTTTGGGGCAATCTTTATGGCAACGGATCCCGTTTCGGCTGCGCAAACAGCCAAAGGGAAATGGATTTATGGAGCTTTGATTGGTATTCTAACGGTGTTGATCCGGGTATTTAACCCGGCCTATCCGGAAGGAATCATGTTCGCGATTCTGTTTATGAACGTGATGGCTCCATTGATTGATAATTACGTAGTTAAGTCTAACATTAAACGAAGATTGAGTCGTGTCGCTTAATAAGAATACTAACGGATACATTTTTGGGTTCGCCCTTCTCGTCATCCTCGTTTGTGGGGTGTTATTGGCAGCCGTTTCCGGGGCTTTGTCTGAGAAGCAGCAAATGGAACGCGAACTCGAACGTAAAAAGTTCATCCTTCAGTCGTCACTTGGTGACGAGATCAGCGGGATGACCAAGCAAGACATCGCCGCCCTCTATGAAAAGCGGGTTGAAGAGATGGTACTGGATTCCAATGGAAAGGCCATTGATGGCGTTTCCGTGAATCAGGTCGTGTTGGGTAAAGAGTATAAGAAGCTCGAGAAAAACGGCACGATTAAGAAAGGTGAAAACATCCAGTTGCCCATCTACCTGGTAAAGGCGGAAAATTCAGAAGACGTTCAATACTATGTTATGCCGATGTTCGGATTCGGACTTTGGGATAACATCTGGGGATATGCAGCTCTCAAAAGTGATTTGAATACCCTTCAAGGGGTGGTATTGGATCACAAGGGAGAGACTCCTGGTTTGGGTGCTCGTATCACAGAACAAAAAGTTCAAAGCCGTTATCAAGGCAAGACAGTAGCCGATGAATCGGGTGCCATTGTCTCAGTAAAGATGGAAAAGGGAGAGGGGAATGACTATTCCAACAAACCTCATTCCGTTGACGGTATGTCAGGCGCAACGTTAACCGCAGTTGGGGTGAACAACATGATGGAAAACTACCTGCGTCTTTATGGTCCATATATCGAATCAGCCAAACAAAACAAGTAAGTCATGAGCACGGAAGCAGTTGTAAATGAGGAAGTAGCGGCTAAACCGGCATCGGAACCGTTATTCTCTAAGAAAAATAGAAAGCTGATCAGCAATCCGCTGGACGGCGATAACCCCATTACCGTTCAAATCCTTGGTATTTGTTCGGCTCTTGCCGTAACCGTTAAGTTGGTACCAACCATCATGATGTGTGTTTCGGTATTGTTCGTATTGATTTTCTCCAACCTGTCGATTTCCATGCTTCGAAAGGTGATTCCATCCCGTATTCGGATCATCGTTCAACTGTTGATCGTAGCCTCGTTGGTGGCCATTGTGGATCAGGTTCTTCAAGCGTATGCGTACGATGTTTCCAAGCAATTGTCGGTATTCGTTGGACTGATCATCACCAACTGTATCATCATGGGACGGTTGGAAGCCTTCGCCTTGGCCAACAAGCCATGGCCATCTGTTTTAGATGCGGTTGGAAACGGTCTGGGTTACTCAGTGATCCTGATCTCAGTTGCCTTTTTCCGTGAATTGCTCGGAAGCGGGTCGCTTTTCGGCTTTAAGGTGCTGGGCGAAAATTACACTGGAAACGGTGTAATGATGAGTCCGGTTGGAGCCTGTATCGTGTTAGGTCTGCTGATTTGGGCACAACGCGCCCGAAACGGCTATCGTGAAGAAGCATAAATCAAAAAGAGTCTGAGATGGAAAATTTATTAAATATTGGAATCCGGTCGATTTTCGTCGACAATATGATTTTCGCCTACTTCCTGGGTATGTGTTCCTACTTGGCAGTATCCAAGAAGATCAGCACAGCTGTTGGTTTGGGTATGGCAGTAACCTTTGTGTTATTCATGACCGTACCGTTGAACTGGTTGGCCTACAATTACATCATCAAGGAAGGAGCCCTCACCTGGTTGAATGGTTTGGGTGTTCCCAAGGAATTTGCTGATTTCTCCAAGGTTGATCTCGAGGTGTTGAAATTTATCATCTTCATCGCCGTAGTGGCAGCCTTTGTTCAGTTGACAGAGATGGCGGTTGAGAAATTCTCACCAGCCTTGTATACGGCTCTGGGGATCTTCCTTCCACTGATAGCGGTAAACTGTTCCATCCTTGGGGCAGCATTGTTCTTACCCGGTAAGGAATTCAATTTCGCAGAATCTGCCGTCTACGGATTAGGCTCTGGTATTGGTTGGTTCCTGGCAGTGGTTGCACTGGCAGCGATTCGCGAAAAACTTTCGTATTCAGATGTTCCCAAACCG
Source organism: Flavobacteriales bacterium (assembly GCA_020635355.1). GTDB lineage: Bacteria > Bacteroidota > Bacteroidia > NS11-12g > UBA9320 > WGNA01. The sequence continues at coordinate 544,452 of JACJZW010000001.1, read as the reverse complement.
TTGCGCGGACTGGGTATTACGTTCATTACTGTTGGACTGATGGCATTTGCCTTCCTAAGCTTCATCGGTGTTAAACTACCATTCGGAAACTAAGACATGATTTTAGCAGAAATAAATCCAGCGATAATCATCACGTCAGCCATTGTGCTGGCAGTAATCATCCTGTTATTGGTTCTGATGCTTCAGGTTGCTGCCAAGCGCCTGGTGAATCAGGGCAGCGTGAAGATTACCATTAACGGTGAAAAAGAAGTTGAGGTTGCGGCGGGCACTACCTTGCTGTCCACCCTATCTGAACAAGCCATCTTCCTTCCATCTGCCTGCGGTGGTGGAGGTACCTGTGCCATGTGTAAGTGTCAGATTTTTGAAGGAGGGGGAGACATCCTTCCAACAGAAACCGGACATATCAAGCGTAAGGAGCAGAAGGAGCACTGGCGACTTGCTTGCCAGGTGAAGGTGAAGAACGACATGAAAATTGGCGTTCCGGAAGAAATCTTTGGAATCAAGAAATGGGAGTGTGAAGTAGTTTCCAACTACAACGTGGCTTCCTTTATTAAGGAATTTGTGGTTCGACTTCCGGAAGGTGAAACCCTGCATTTTGAAGCAGGTGGATATATTCAGGTTGACGTTCCGGCGATTACCGTTGATTTCAAGAACATCGACATCACCGCTCACCCTGAGTTGGTTGCTGACGGACGAGATCCAATGGACTTTAAATCGGAGTGGGATAAATACGGCTTGTGGTCGCTGAAAATGGTGAACGATGAACCCATTTTCCGCGCCTATTCCATGGCCAACCACCCGGCAGAAGGCAATATCATCATGTTGAACATTCGTATTGCAACCCCGCCATGGGATCGTAAGAACAACCAATGGATGGATGTAAATCCGGGTATTTGTTCTTCTTATGTATTCAACAGCAAACCAGGTGATAAGGTAACCATTTCAGGTCCTTACGGCGAATTCTTCATCAAAGAAACCGATGCGGAGATGCTGTACATTGGTGGTGGTGCCGGAATGGCTCCGATGCGTTCGCATCTGTTCCACTTGTTCCATACCTTGAAAACAAATCGAAAGGTAACCTACTGGTATGGTGGACGATCCAAGCGTGAATTGTTCTATCTGGAACACTTCCGTAAGATCGAACGGGAATTTCCTAACTTCAATTTCTTCGTGGTATTGTCTGAGCCACTTCCGGAAGATAACTGGAAGGTGAAGACCGATGTAAACGATAAAGAAGGCGATGGGTTTACCGGATTTGTGCACCAGGCAGTGATTGATCAATATCTTTCCAAGCATGATGCACCAGAGGATATTGAATTCTATTTCTGTGGACCTCCAATGATGAACCAGGCCGTCCTGAAAATGTGTGACGACTGGGGCGTGCCACCAGAGAATGTATCGTTTGACGATTTTGGAGGCTGATGACTAATCGGCTCAAAAACATACAAGTCGCCGTGCTCCTGCCGGCGACTTTTTTGTTCTTGTTGTTTTCTTCCGGATGTGGAAGTAAACAGTCTGGTGAAGAGTGGGTCTATTTGGAAGGCGCTACCATGGGTACGTCGTATCACATAAAAATGCTAACCAATCTAAATGAGGAAGAGGCCAAGCATGTGGTTGATTCAACTCTAATTGAGGTAAACCGCGCGCTGAGTACGTATGACACCACATCCTTCATCAGCCTATTTAACCGGAAAGAAATACCCCTCAATCTGGACAGCTTGATGGTGTCCAGCGCATTTCAACACTTCGTGAAGGTGTGGACCAAATCGGTTGGGGTATATCTGCAAACCAATGGAGCCTTTGATCCAACGGCTTCGGAACTGTTTAATCTGTGGGGATTTGGAGAAGAAAAGCGTCAGAATTTTCCCAGCCAGCATGAGGTGGATGCCGCCAGGAACCGAATTCCCTTTCGCTACCTCAGTTTGTCTTCCGATCTGAATGAAATCGAATATCCGCCGGTAAATTTTAATGCCGTCGCTAAGGGTTACGGGGTGGATGTGGTGATGGAGGCGCTTGTGGCTACGGGAATGACCCATGGAATGGTTGAAATTGGGGGGGAAGTGTCTGTAAAAGGATTAAATCCACAACATCAGGCATGGAAAATTGGCATCAACAGACCGTTTGAAGGAGCATCGGTGGATGATTACGCTGTGGTTAAGGAGCTCACCAACTCAGCCATGGCAACATCGGGGAACTACCGCCAGTTTTTCTATCATGATGGGCAGAAGTACAGCCATACCATTGATCCACGAACGGGATATCCGGTTCAGAATGAAGTGTTGAGCACCACCATTGTGGCGAATGAATGTGCGATTGCCGATGCCCTTGCTACGGCAGGAATGGTGGTTGGGGTGGAAGGTCTTCGGACAATCCTCCGAGAATCAGTTGGTGTAAAGGCTATATTAATTGTGGTAGATGACGCTCTGCCAGAAGGGTATCGGATCGTTGAGCTGACGAGTCCTTAAGCCGGCTGCTCGTCCGATTTACATTCTTCTCCGGGTTTGGCGCCACATAAGCCGCAAGCCACGCCCTCTTCCTGAAGCATGGGATTTTTACCAGCACATCCTGCCCGCATTTCTGATCCTTTGATGAAGAGCATTCGAACAGCCATGGCCAGCGCGGCGATGGCTAAAATCGACAGAATAAGAATGAGCTGAACCATATCGTTGACAAAGGTATTATGTTGTTGCTGGATATCCGAGAATGGACTGTCAACTTGTCGGAACAATCCTTGATTTGGTCGGTTGAAATTTCGCTGAAACTTTTTTCGGTTAACTTCGTACAACCAATATGCACATGGTACACTCTTTGTGAAGGATGTACCAACCATATACCATATGAAAAAGTTATTGCTTACCAAGACCAGAAAAAACTCACTGAGCATATTGGGGTTATTGTTCATCGCCAATTTGTTGCTAATCGGGTTGGCCAATTCATACTTCAAATCCGTTGACGCTCAGCCCACATCCAATCATGCTGTTCAGGATAAAAACATCGTTGAATCCGGATGGCAGGTATTGAACTGGGGATATTCTTTACTCGAATATTTCCGGTACGAGACCAAGAACTGATCGTTGCGGCTAACAACCGGAACCTCTGAATGTCGCTTGTAAATACCAACTGGTATCAAAAGGTATCTGACTTAAAGCTTCACCACTTACTATTTTGGCTGGCCTACTTAATCTTCTGGGCCCTCTTTTATAACAATGAGCTTCCGCTCAACCTCTCACTGATTAACGCCTTCATCACCATTAGCATTCACGGTGTGGCGAGTTACTTTAATCTTTACATTCTTTTCAATAAGCTGCTGCGGCCTAAACTGTATGTATCCTATGTACTCGCCGTTTTGCTTACCGTTCTACTGGCAAGCTTAATATGGATGGTGACGATCTACGCCGTCAATCACAACTACTTTGGTAGTTTGCGCAACCCTTGGGAAGGACGCTATTTTGTGCCGATGCTATTATCCGTAAGCTACACCATGGCCATTACCATGTCGCTCAAAATGGTGAAGCATTGGTATGAACGGGAGAGACTCACCAAGGATCTGGAACGGGTCACGATGGAAACTGAATTGAAGTACCTTAAATCACAGATCAATCCACACTTCCTGTTTAATAGTCTGAACAGTCTGTATGCATTAACACTCACTAAATCGGATAAGGCTCCTGAACTGGTTTTGAAATTATCCGATATACTCCGATACATTTTGTACGATGGGGGAGAACAATGGGTTTCATTGGAGAAGGAAGTTGCCTATCTCCGGAATTATTTGGATTTGGAACACATCCGAAACGGTGATCGATTAAAAATCCAATTTGACATTAATGGCGATATAAGAGGAAAGCAGGTAGCCCCCATGTTATTTCTAACCTTTCTGGAAAATAGCTTTAAACACGGCATCCATCAAAAGACCACTGAAGGATATGTTCAAGTGACGATGGATGTGAGCGATGAAGACCTCCATTTCCGCATTGCCAATTCAAAGGCACCTAAGCTCAATGGTACGAAACCATCGGATGTTGGTGGCATTGGTCTGGAAAACATACGCAAACGACTAAATCTTTTGTATCCAAACCGACATGATCTCAGTATTGCAGATCAACCGGATGAATATGTAGTGGATTTACATCTTGATTTGAAAACGAACAGAACTTAAAAATAGACTTATGAAATGTTTGATTGTTGACGACGAACCCCTGGCGCTAGACGTCCTGGAAACCCACCTAAAATCCTATTCGGATCTTGAATTGGTCGCACGATGTACCAACGCCATTCAGGCCGCGGAAATTCTTCGTAATCAACATGTGGATCTGATGTTCATTGATATACAAATGCCGGAGATCACGGGGATTGAATTTGTTCGTACCCTGGAAAATCCGCCGTTGCTGGTATTCACAACGGCCTATGCCGAATACGCTATTGAAGGATTTGAACTGGATGCCATTGACTACCTGTTGAAGCCTATTTCACTGGAGCGATTTGACAGGGCGATCTCCAAGGCACGTGAGTATTTTCAAATTAAGCATGGCGACGAAGCAGACAAATCCGAGTTGGAGGATGAGCACATCTTCGTAAAGGCTAACCAAAAACTGATCAAGATCAGCTATGACGAAATCAAGTACGTGGAGGCATTCGCAGATTACGTCAAGATCTTCATTCCAGAGAAGCGTATTGTAACCTTACAAACCATGAAGAACATGGAACGCAAGTTACCAGCTGATAAATTTTGTCGGATTCATCGATCCTTCATCGTTGGTTTAAAACACATCGAAACCTATAATACCTCTGAGGTAGAGGTTGATGGTAAAAAACTTCCTATCGGGAAAAACTTCAAGGAAACCTTCATGGAAAAAATGAAGGGTAACAACGTTCTTTGAGGCATGATTGACGACCCACGTCTCGTTGCCTTTGAACGATTGTTAACGATTATGGATGATCTCCGGGCAAAATGCCCGTGGGATCGGGAACAAACCATTGAAAGTATCCGTCACCTCACCATTGAGGAGACCTACGAATTGTCCGATGCCATTCTGGCGAACGATATGGATGAGATTCGCAAGGAGCTGGGTGACCTGGCACTTCATCTGGTGTTTTATTCCAAAATAGCGAGTGAAACCAATTCCTTTGACATCAGTGATGTGCTGAATGGGATTTGTGAAAAACTCATACGCCGCCATCCGCACATTTACGGTGATGTAGAGGCGAATGATCCCGAAACGGTAAAGCGAAATTGGGAGCAAATTAAGCAACAGGAGCACAAAGGGGAGAAGTCGGTTCTCTCAGGTGTTCCCACGTCCATGCCGAGTTTGGTAAAGGCCATGCGCATGCAGGAAAAAGCAGCCCAGGTTGGATTTGATTGGCCGGAGAAGTCGTATGTCTGGGATAAAGTGGAGGAGGAGTTACAGGAATTTAATGAGGCAGAAGGCGCTGAAAAGGAGAAGGAATTTGGCGATCTGTTGTTTTCGCTGGTGAACGTGGCCAGATGGATGAACATCAACCCGGACGATGCCCTGGAATCCACCAATCGCAAGTTCAAAAAGCGATTTGAAGCCATTGAAACATACGCCAGAAAGCAAGATCGAAAACTAACGGACATGTCTCTGGAGGAGATGGATGAGGTTTGGGAGCAGGCTAAGGTGAAGTAAATGAGAATTGCTCATCCCTCAGCAACATCCCGAATCCCGCATCCCGCATCCCGCATCCCGAATCCCGCATCAGACACATATTATTTGCTCTTCGTTATTCGATTTTAGTTTCGAATGCAACGATATTAAGGTTCAATCGGTCTGTCAATGACAGAACCCTGACCCAATGAACCAAAATCGACCAGCTTACATTCTCCATTTTATCGGTTGGTTCCTGGTCTTCTTTACACCCAATTGGGTCAATGGTCAAACCGGTACTGCATGCGATCAACTGGACATATCGGTGGATACCAATCGGGCGTGTTCTCCCGGGATTTTTCGGTTTAATCTGAGCCATGTTCCTGAGAATACGGCCATTCTTTGGGATTTTGGACTAGGCGCTGTTCCGGCCGACTCCATGTATGAATTCATTCAGTCATCGGCCGGAGGTGTGAGTTTGACCATCAGCTTGAAACAGGGCAATACCATCCTATGCACACGAACGGAATCAAATATTGTGAAAGTTCTTCCTCTGCCTAAACCCACTATTTCCATTTCCAAAACTCATGTGTGTGGTGTCGATGATCAGGTTGTGCTGAGAGACTTAACCAAGGATGCGAAAACCCGAACCTGGGGAGTTGGCGGACAAATCATTTCGAGTCATGATGATTCGATTCAAGTGGGGTTTCGATCGGTTGGCCCACAGGATGTGATGATCATCGTTGAGGATTCCGCAGGATGCCGTAGAACAGAAACCTTTCTGAATCTTGCAAACGTAGGATCAAAGCCCAATTTGAAGATTTTACTAGATACACCAACGGTATGTGAAAATTCGGCTGTGCAATATCGGCTGAACACGAACCCGGATCTATCTGGTACGGATTCCTTTGTTTGGACATTTCCAGGTGCCACCAATACCCGAAGCACTCAACTCTTGCCGTCATCTGTATTTTATCCTGAAGCCGGTAAGTACTATCCCATCTTTCAGCTGCATCAACAGAATGGATGTTCGTATGACTACACCACTTCCAAACCCATGTTGGTTCAAAAGCCGGCCCTTTTGCAATTTCAGATTTCCGACACCTTTGCGTGCGCACCACAAATGGTTCAGCTTGATGTGGTTGGAACATCCGGAACAGAACCGGTTCAGTGGGATTTGGGAACTGTTTTGTCCGATTCGGTATCACCCACTTCTCGTTTATTGAAATTGAGTCTGCCCGGAACCTACTCCTTCTCCGCCTCCCAGGTGAATGGTCAATGTGTATCCGAAGTTAGTTCGAAGGATCTTGTTCGCGTTGAGAATGTCAATGTAGAGGTTCAATCCAATCGGCATTACGACTGCATTGCCCCGTTAAATGCGTTGCTTTTTGGCGCATCGAAAAGCTCCGAATCCGGAAAAGTTACCTACGATTGGATCGTGTCCAATCAACAGAAAGTAGTGGTACACAGAAGCATAGGTGATTCCTTGGAATTAACCGTTAAATCCAAAGGCTTTTACGACGTTACGCTGATTGGAACACATCTGAATGGGTGTAGCGATACCATCCAACTGGAAAAATATTTGAGGGTAAATGATATTGAACCGGCTTTTTCAGCAACACCGGAAAATGCCTGTTTGAATCAGGAAGTTCAACTTTTGTCGACCACACTGGAATCAAGCTACCGGTCGGCCGATCACGTGAAATGGTGGATATACAAAACAGGTAGTGCCGTTGTTCTCGACTCCTTTACCACCAAGGCTCCTCGTTTTAAAGCGACACAAAATGGAAGCTATGATGTGTTGATGCGTGTTTGGAATGATTCAGGATGTACCGGTGAGGCTCGTTTTGAAGATGCCTTTCGGGTAATTAAACCGCAAGCTGATTTTGAGGTGCTTTCTCCGTCGGTATGCGCCGGTGAGCCCGTGCCCATCATTTCGAAACCGCAACCCAAAGCCGATTATTGGTATACATGGGAAATTTTTGGAGATGGGTACTACACAAATTACAGGACAGAAAATTGTGTTCCGATTCTGAACAAACCCGGACTCTATGATGTGGATCTGTCGATTTCCATTTTAGGTAAGTGCGGAACCTCCAAAGCCCGGCACGATGTGATTCGGGTCAATGGGATTTCAGCGGAAATTATCATGAACTCCAATCGGTTATGCCGCAATATACCACTCAAGCCAACCGCTAAGTGTACCAATTATATCCCTTCCGGTATAGATGAGGAGCTATCGTACCGATGGTCTGTCGAACCACATACGGGTGTACAGGTTTCCGGAGGATCAACGGCCAGGCCACAATTCGTGTTTAACTCGAATGGAGATTATGTGCTTACCCTAACGGTAACTAACAAACTTGGATGTGAAACCACCGTTCAATCTTCGGTGGTGCATGTGGGGACTGATCCGGATTATTTTTTCGAAAGCTATGAGGCATGTTTGGGGCAATCCATTGAATTTGAAAATTTTACGGATGGATTCGCCGATAACTATAGTTACACCATTACTCCTTCAGGCAATTCGACGATGACGGATCCTTCGGCTAAATATGGCGATATCACCTTTAATGAGTCTGGGGTGTTCACCCTCAATATCATAACCGGTAAACAGAACTTTTGTACGGATACCTTCTCCAGGGTATTTGAGGTTCAACAACTTTCAGCTGATTTTAATGTGTCCAAGGATTATTTCTACTGTGCTCCGGCCATCGCTCAGTTTTCGGCGAAGACCACGCAGGCCGACACCTTCATATGGTATTTTGGTGATGGTGATTTTGTGCGCAGCACACAATCGGAAATCACGCATATTTATCGGGAAAATACCGGAAAGGATAAGCCGTTAACGGTTTCCTTGAGAGTCATTTCGAAGATCGGTTGTACCGATTTGAAATCCCGAAAGAACCTTATTACCATTGATGGGCCTGCCATTGATTTTAAGGTTTCTGAAACTTCCGGTTGTGAACCTATGGACGTGCAGTTTACCGGCACGACTTCCAACATTGTTAAATTGTTTATCGATTACGGAGACGGCAGTCCGTTGGGAAATAATCTAAACGAATGGCATACTTATCAGGCCTTTGGTGAGCAACTTCAGGAATATCAGCCCAAGGCGATCTTGGTAGATAAGCAAGGATGTACCAATGCCGTTCTGTCCGATCCCATCCGGGTTTATCCGGCTCCCAAAGCCATTATAGGACTAAGTACAACGGAGGCGTGTATTCCGTTTCAGTTGGATTATCAGGCTATTGGCGCCTTGAATCGATCAATTTCATGGGATTTGAATGGGGATGGGAAGGAGAATAGCACGTTATCTTCCGGAAGTTACATGTATCTCAACGGTGGAGAGTTTACGGTTGGGTTGAAGGTGAGTAACAGTTACTGCACTACATCGGCCACTAAAATCCTACGTGCGGTTGAGCCTCCTCGTGTGCATTTTGACCTAAACAACCCACCCTGTCCCGGAGAGACCATGTTCATAGTCGATAAAAGTGAGGTGGATGTTCCGGTTGAAACCCGAAAATGGTATGTGGAGGGCCTGGGTCCGGGGGTATTATCGACGGATTCTTTGTTTAAGCTTCGTGTACCAAAAATCGATTCCATGTTCGTTACCTTAAAAGTGACCGATGAGGCTGGTTGTGAATCGAGTTTGACCAAGGTGACTGATCTGAGACGCGTCAAAACCAATGAACCGGCTTTGCTTCAACGGATCTCCGTCCAGGAAAATGGTTCCGTAAACATTCATCCAATTAAGCCCACCTCAGATTATGTGAAAACAGTTCTTTATCGTTATGAGGCCGATTGGGTTGAAATCCAGAATGGTAAGCCTGATGATCAAATCATCAACGATAAGAATGCGAAACCCAATCAATCGACGGTGTGTTACGGCTTGGCTCATGTTGATGCCTGTGATTTTAGAACCGATTCGTTTTACGCTCACTGTACTGTCTTTCTCAGCGTTACTAAAAATCAGGATGGCCTGCCTTTACTGGAATGGACCAAGTATGTGGGATGGGAAACCATTCGCGATTACGCGGTTTATCGCAAGACGGATAATGGGGAATTCAAGTTGATCAAGCGAATCTATGGTTCAAAAACATCGTATCTGGATAATCTGGCGTGTACCGGTACACACAGCTACTACCTCATTGCCAATGAAGAAAAGGGGTTGCAGAGTAGGAGTAATTCGGCATCGTTATCCATTGAATTGCCGAGAAATTCCAGTATAACCCATGTTCGGAATGTGAGTGTAACGCCTGAAAATCAGATTCGCTTACAATTGGAATCCAACAACGTACTCAGCAAATACGAAGTCACCCGAACCAACGGGACGGAGGTAGAGGTGTTTGAAATAGGGGGAAATTACTTTACCGATGGATCTGTAGATGTTAATCACCATTCCTATCTCTACACGGCACGTGGATTTGACAAGTGCCGCACATTGGGAGAATCCGGTAGATCGGGACAAACCATTTATCCTGAAAGCAAGAAGTTGGACAATCACCTTCTGGAGCTCAACTGGAATCCGTACTTTGAATGGAAGACACCGGTGTCAACCTATGCCATTTATCAACGAAACGGGGATGACCCGGTTTTGAAACTGATGAGGCGTGTGGATGGAACGCGGATATCCGAAAAACTAATGATTTCGTACGATCCGGATACCTTAAACTGTTTTGTTGTGGTAGCCGAAGGCGAGATGGATACCAGCAGATCATCCACCACATGCCTTGATGTGCCACCGGTAAATTATGTTCCTACGGCATTCCGACCCAAATCAGAGGTAGGAAACGACGTGTTCAATCCGGTGGATTACTTCGTGAAAGATCCCCAATATTTTCATGATGGGAACTACGAACTCAAGATTTTTGATCGATACGGACACCTCATTTTTTGCACGCAGGATCCCAAGATGGGTTGGGATGGACGCCTGGGTAAAAAGGATAAATTGGCCATGCAAGGCGTCTATTTCTATACCATTGCCTTCGTGGGGATGGATAACAAAACACGGGATTATTCCGGTACGGTAACCTTGTTGCGATAGAACGGAAATCTGATTACGAAAATCTTTGACCAAAGTAGGATATATTGGGATTTGAGGTTGGTTTGCTCTAAAGTTCAAATGTTCAAATGTTCAAGAGTTCAAGAGTTCAAGGGTTCAAGGGTTTAAGGGGTTGTCTGGTGGACTGGAAAAGGTTCATTATTCAATGAAAAACGTCATTGCGAGTAAATCAGCAGCGGAGCAATGATTTACGTGGTAATCACTTTCACTCCGAATTTGCTCTTTTTCTTGGTGGACTGGGCTTATAATTAAGCCTTTAGCTACTGGCTATTAGCTTCTAGCTGTTGGGGGTTAGGCAACTACATTGAAAAATGTTGTCAATATGGATTGCTATCTGCTATCCTCTAACTGCTACCAATTTAAAGTTGTCCGGTGGACTGGAAAAGGTTCACTATTGAATGAAAAAAGTCATTGCGAGTAAATCAGCAGCGGAGCAATGATTTACGAGGCAATCACTTTCTATGAATTTGCTCTTGCTCTGCATTTGCTCTCACTCTACAAACCGGGAATTGCCTGCAGCGAGTCCCATTCGACGTAATCCTGCAAAGGAAACTTCCTATCCCTCCGGGATTGCTTCTTTTTTGCATCGATTCGTTCTCAAGCGAGCTTGGGCCAAATCTCACGCAAAAAAGAAGGCCAAGTAAAGCTTGGCCGTTTCATTTGATTGTACCCCGGGCGGGACTTGAACCTGCCTGCCGGCAGGCAGGCCCGCACAATGTTGAATCAATGGTTTACGCACCGTAGCCTTTCTTTGCCAATGCCTGATTTCCAATACTTCTCGCGAGTTCTTGCCTGCGCTCGATTGAGTACCTCTTCCACGAGTATTAGTTCAAAAGGCCTGAACGGCTTTGTGGTTTTCTCATATCCTGAGTTATGTCTAAGAATTCTTTCTTCAACATCCTTCGTTAAACCTACGTAGATGTAGTTCTTAATTAGACTACGAATGGCATAAACATAAAACATGAGTGCATTGTACAATCCAATGAAATATGTCCTACATACACTGTTCGACTTTTTATCCCAACGAACTCTATCGGCCAAAAGAATCTATCAATCGCTGTGAGCACCACAATGGATTTACCAAAATTGAGGTGGCTTAGGATCGTTGATTGTTCATGCTTAGTAGATATTCGATCGTACATGCTTTTCATTGGATATAAAAAAAGCCAGCGGATGAAAGCTGGCTTTTCTTGTACCCCGGGCGGGACTTGAACCTGCCTGCCGGCAGGCAGGCCCGCTTGTTTGACAATCTGATATTTGGTCTATTTTAAAGAATATGAATGTTCGATTCCTCACGGGAAATTGAATAATTTGAAAGTATTCAAAGAGGCTTGGATGATTTTGAAGCAACATCCAAGTTAATAAAAAAAAGCCAGCGGATGATTGCTGGCTTTTCTTGTACCCCGGGCGGGACTTGAACCCGCACTCCCGCAATGGGAACAGGATTTTAAGTCCTGCGTGTCTACCGATTCCACCACCGAGGCTGATGGTGTTGCAAAAGTACTTGTTGTAGGCAAAATGCCTTCATCATCTGCATAAAAAAAGGAGACCGACTTGGCCTCCTTCTGGAGCGAAAGACGGGATTCGAACCCGCGACCCCGACCTTGGCAAGGTCGTGCTCTACCAGCTGAGCTACTTTCGCCTGTCTCTCAAACCATTACCATGGCTTTTTGAGGTGCGCAAAGATAGATAAACTGTATTTTGACACAAATACAATCGAAAAAAATTATTCCAGTTTCAGGTAGGACTGAACACCCTTCTTACCATCAGTTGTGATCACTTCAATGACGTACATTCCGGGTGAAGCTGATGCGAATTCAATCTCCCGTAGATCCTGATGATATATGGCGTTTATTGGTCGTCCGAAACCATCGCTCACGCGAACCAATTGAATCGCATCATGGCCTGAAAGGCGCACAGAACCTTTCCCTGGATTGGGAAACAGGTTAAATGAATAGTTCAATGGTTGTCGGGCCGATAACACATACTCTTTCAAAATGGAATCTGCCACCAAAACATTGGGCAAACCGTAGCCATACGCCGTATCCGGATTGAGATACCGATCGGCGCTTTTGATGATGGACTGGTAAAGTTGTTCATTGGTGGCATCGGGCCAGGCTTGTTTGAGGCAGGCGGCCATACCGGCGATCAATGGGCCGGAAAATGAGGTTCCACCTCCGGTACGAATCAAACCTTCTTTATTTACATACGTGACCCCGGCACCCATGGCCACCACATCCGGCTTAACACGTCCATCGGCCGAAGGCCCGTAAGAGGAAAACGGTGCATGTACCTGATTGGAATCAACGGCTCCCACGCACAGGACATGCCGGCCATCGCAAGGGGCCGTAATATGATGCCACTCTTTTTCGCCCTCATTCCCTGCGCTGTTGGTGATGAAAATGCCTCGGGCGGCGGCAGAATCCGTGGCGCGGGTGATGATGGTGGATTGACCGTCCATATCCATATAGGAATAATCCCCTTCCAGGGTGTCAAACAGGGAGTATCCAAGGGAGGAATGAATAATGTCTACGCCAATGCTATCGGCCCACTCAAGCGCCTTTACCCAGGCCAATTCTTCGGCGTGTATTTCCCGGTTGGCGATTTCAGTTCGTGCCAGTAAAAAGTTGGCGTCGGGTGCCGCTCCCATGATTGAATCGGGCCAATATCCACCGGCAATCGACAGCACATACATGCCGTGTCCATCCTGAATATAGACGTTCGTATCGTTATAATGAAAATCCCATTCCGCCAGGATTTGTCCGCGTTTACGCAAGGTATCAAACGCCGGCAGGCTGTCCACCTTAAAAAAACCGGCATCAAACAGTCCTATCGTGATGCCTTTACCGGTGAATCCTCGCCGGTGGTATTCATCCAAGCCCAACATTTTCAATTGCCAGTCACTTCCGCCATAGGAAAAGGTCTCCTGAGTTTGATGGATTTGAGATTTGTGCACCTGATAGGATGGAAGAGGAGCCGATTGTGCAATGAAATCCGGTAATGGATTGGTATCCATGGCTACACAAACGGCATTAAACCACGTTGAATAGCCCATCACCTGAAAGCCCTTATTCCCCAGTTGTGAAATCCGATGATTGGGCGAGACGGTGTCCGAGGCATTAAAATACAACCATTGATGGGTTTGGGCCTGAAGGCCGGTTGCCATTGAAAGAAGGATGATTAGACCAAAAAAGTTAGGCCTCCAGCGTTTTTTTAAGCTCATTGAGTTTGAGTAAGGCTTCAATGGGTGTAAGCGTGTTGGTATCCAAGGATCCCAGTTGTTCTGTAATTTCTTTGACCCGTGGATCATCAATGCTAAACAAGTTGAGTTGATACTCGGTTTGTTGCATTTTCTTCAGTTTTTCCCGACCGTCCAGATTCATGCGATCTTTTTCCAATTCAGCCAGAATTTGATCGGCTCTGCGCACGACGGAGTTCGGTATTCCGGCCATCCGTGCCACATGGATACCAAAGCTGTGCTCACTTCCACCGCGCTCAATTTTACGAAGGAATAAGACCTTCTTCCCAACTTCTCGTGTCGTAACATGGTAATTTACTACCCGTTCGAGTTTATTTTCCAACTCATTCAGTTCGTGGTAGTGGGTGGCAAAGAGTGTTTTCGGACGGGTCTCATGACCCGCAAGAAACTCGGCAATGGACCAGGCTAACGAAACACCATCAAATGTACTGGTACCCCGGCCAATCTCGTCCAGGAGTATCAGGCTGCGGTCCGACAGGTTGTTAAGAATACTTGCCGTTTCCGTCATTTCAACCATAAAGGTGGATTCACCCTGACTGATGTTATCCGAGGCACCTACTCGAGTATATACCTTATCTACAATGCCAATTTGTGCATGTTTGGCGGCAACGAAACAACCCATTTGTGCCATGATCACTGCCAGGGCGGTTTGACGCAACAAGGCTGATTTACCCGACATATTGGGACCGGTTAGGATGATGAGTTGTTGATCGTCAGTATTGAGCAATAGGTCATTCGGGATGTAGGCTTCCCCCGGGGGGAGTTGTTGCTCAATCACCGGATGCCGGCATTCATGGAGCGCCAACGCTCGGCTGTTGTCCACGGTTGGCCTGCAGAAATTGTTTTCAGCAGATACCAATGCGAATGAGAGTAAAGAATCTATTCGGGCAACCAGTTGGGCGTTTTGCTGAATGGGCCTTACCTTCTCCAACAAGCTGTTGATGAAATCAGCGTATCGTTTAGTTTCAATCTGGTTAATGCGTTCTTCCGCAGTAAGGATCTTCGTCTCATATTCCTTGAGTTCTTCGGTGATGTACCGCTCAGCATTTACGAGGGTTTGTTTGCGGATCCATTCAGCCGGGACCTTATCCCGATGGGTATTGGTTACCTCAATGTAGTACCCGAACACATTGTTGAAAGCAATTTTTAAAGAAGGAATACCTGTTCGTTCGCTTTCGCGTTTCTGAATGGAAGCCAGGTAATCCTTGCCGGAAAAGGCAATATTCCGAAGCTCATCCAATTCCTCATCCACCTTTTCCCGGAATATTCCTCCTTTGTGGGTAAGGTGAGGGGCATCGTCTTCAATTTCAGTATCTATGCGATCGATGACGTCATCCAGATTCTCAATTTCCTTTGCGAGCAAGGTATAGGCCGGATGAGTGGTTGCGGTACCTAACCGGTGAATTTCGCGAACACAGATCAAGGCTCGTTTGAGTTGAATAAGTTCTCTGGGGGATATGCGTTGTGTGGCCACCTTGGACGCCAGACGCTCGAGATCACCCATTGGCCGAAGTGCTGCGGATACCTCATCCCGAAAGGAGGGATCAGAGAATAACTCAGCCACCACGGTATGACGCGCTTCTATAGCCTGAGGATCCAATAAAGGTAGAACGGCCCATCGCTTCAACAGTCGTCCACCCATGGGCGTGGAGGTTTGATCGAGGATGTCTATTAAGCCTTTTCCTTCATGGTGATTGGAGCGAAGCAATTCTAAATTTCGAATGGTAAACGGATCCATCCACAGGTAGTTCCGTTCATCAATCCTGCTGATAGAGGAAATGTGATCTACCAGATTGTGATGGGTTTGTTCCAAATAATACAAACACGCTCCGGCAGCGGCAGACGCCAGTCCCATGTCTTCCACACCAAAACCTTTCAGATTAGCCGTTTTAAAGTGTTGAAGCAAACGATCCCTTCCAAACGACGCATCCACGATCCAGGGATCCAGCACATAGGTGTGATCATCCTCCCGAATGAGCCCATTGATCTGACTTCGATCATTCTTGGAGTACAATATTTCGGATGGCTTCAAACTTCGAAGAAGCTTGTCCATAAAGGCGTCCTGCCCCTCAGCCACCATGAATTCGCCGGTGGAAAGTTCCAGAAACGCAATGCCAAAATCCTTACCCTCGCGGGAAAGGCAACACAGGTAATTGCTGCTCCGGGATTCAAGTACTTTGTCATTGAGGGTCACACCCGGTGTTACCAATTCCGTCACACCGCGTTTAACCAGCTTTTTCCCCTTCTGGGGTTCTTCAAGCTGATCGCAAATGGCTACCCGCAAACCGGCGCGGACCAATCTCGGCAGGTAATTGTCCAGCGCGTGATGCGGAAAACCGGCCAATTCTACATGGGATGCCTTTCCATTGGAACGCTTGGTGAGGACGATGTCCAGGATTTTTGAGGCCTTCACCGCATCTTCGGAAAAGGTCTCGTAAAAATCCCCAACGCGAAATAAAATTAAGGCACCGGGGTACTTTGTCTTAATTTGCTGATACTGACGCATCAACGGCGTTTCTTTGTCCTTCTTTACTTTTGTTGCCAACTCCCTCTTTCTGTGCCACGCAAATTAAAAAATATCGAGTTACAGCGTCTGAATGTGGATGATTTTAGAACATCTCCCAAGCAGCCAGTCGTAGTTGTATTGGACAATGTCCGAAGTATGTTAAACGTTGGCTCGGTATTTCGAAGCTGTGATGCCTTCCGCATTGAACATCTCTTTCTGTGCGGTATTACCCCAACCCCACCGCATCGTGATATCACCAAATCCGCTATTGGCGCGGAACTTGCTGTCTCATGGACATACGATTCATCTACCTTGGAACGCATCCTAACGCTTAAATCTCAAGGCTACACCTGTTACGCCGTGGAACAAACCGACGATACCATCTCACTGGACTCATTCGACGCTCCAACGGATAACAAAATTGCCATTGTGCTGGGACATGAAGTGGACGGGGTGGATCAAAACGTAATTGATGCCTGTAATGGCTGCCTGGAAATTCCGCAGTACGGAACCAAGCATTCACTCAACATTTCGGTTTGTGCCGGCATTGTGTTGTGGGAGCTTGCGGGAAGGAAGAACGAACGAATAAGGAATAACGAATAACGAATAACGGATAGCGAATAACGCAAAACGAATAGCCACCAAGGAGTCCACCTTTTTTAGGATAACACAAACCCCTGAACCCCTGAACCTCTGAACCTCTGAACCTTTGAACCTTTGAACCCCTGAACCTAAAAACAACATACCTCTTTCTTCTACTCCTGACCTCTACTCAATGGTCCAGTGCCCAGGATATGGTGCAACAGGCGAATGATCTGGTAGACGGACATCAGATACGATTGGATCTAATAGACAGCGTACGGGATAATTCCATCGAACTGCAATCCCCGGAACAAACACGTCAGGCAACCGACGTATACATCTTCACGGTGAATCGCATCCAGAAGAATATTAACAACGATCCCAATTTAAAGGCACTGGACAAGAAACGTTTATTGACCGATTTGGCCGGCGTTCTGGCCGAGTATGATCGATCAAATTACTACCTGTTTAGTGCAACAGCCTTGCGGTTCACCATGATCACCCGAATCCAGGAGGTAGTGGATCAGCGACGCATTAAGGCCATACTCAACAGCGACATCGTTACGGCATTACAGGTCATTCCGTTTTTCGATCACAAGCCATATGCGCCGGATGTCTTGAAACATGCCGCAGCTATTGAACCCAGTTTACTGCTCAGCAAGTTTGGTGAGTTTGCCTTTCATCGGTACGCCGCCGAGGTATTGGAAGCTATTTGTAGCCGGGCACCCATGCATGTGAGTTATTATATGGGGACCAATAATTCAGTTTTTCAGGTGATGTCCACCTTGGACGAAAACGGCTATCCGGCCATTCAGGCCATGATGCAGATTTACCGTAAAGTGGGGTCTAATTCCCGTGTGTACCTGCTGCTGGATCGATTGATGGATAACAGGATCCTGTTCAGTCAGGCCCGGGAAATGGTAAAGGACAGGGATAGCTTATTCCGCTATCTGATTGATGTACGAAAGAAGAGCGATGTATTTGCCGAGCATTCCATAGATGTGGAACTGCAGTACACTTCATCCCGTAGAATCCGATACATCAATGATTTACATGAAGAAGATGACGACGTCCGGTTTCGGATCATCGACAGTATTCCATTGCCTTCGGAAGAACTATATACCATGCTGGTGTATGGTGAAGACGAAGTATTTACCTCGTCGTTTTTGGGAATCTTCAACCGTCTGATGAAACGGATGCGATCACCCGGCAGTTATGAATTCCTACACTCGGTTGGAATGAACCGCTATCGTACCTTCATTCGAATGTGTGCCGGTTACAACACCTTACCCCAATTTTTGGGCAAGATGTCGGCCTGGGAAAAACGATCCCTTTTCAATCGAATTGTTGGTGGGTTGGGGCAGGAGGATAATCCGCTACAGGAGGCTGTTGCCGTAGCCGATATATACGGTTCGCTCACATCAGCAGAAGATCGGGAGATTTTTTCAGCCGCCTTAAAAAAGGAATACGAAACCCAACAACGTACCGATCCGGGAGTCAATATTCTCTACCAAACCCTGTTGCAGTTGCTCGGCATTTCGGGGAATAACCCTGATCTGCAAGAAGACGTATCCGCATTATCCGGCCTGTCAAATGCTTCGCTCTTCCGCAAAGACGGGCACATTCAACAGCATTTCTTTTTTGATGATGACGACGGCCATGCCAGCTTTGCCTCGTTTTTGAGCAGTTTCAGCGGTAAACCCGGATGGACCATTGTTGATCAGAAAACCTATGTGATTGTTCAATCAATCGGTGGAAAGTTTATCCGACTATTTGCCAATAAACCTACGGCAGAATACGCCGGACAAGATGCCATCCGAATGTATTTCCAGACCCATGGGCATTTTCCGGATGTGGTGGTTCATCGCGGGCACAGTTACTACGTTTCCACCGCTATTGAGAGTTTGACACCCAACGCCGGACTGGTCATTTTGGGTTCTTGTGGGGGATATAACAACATTTCAAGGGTATTGGCTTATTCTCCAAACGCACAAATCATCAGCAGCAAACAGGTGGGAACCATGGTGGTCAATAATGCCTTGATATTTACCATCTGTGAGGACTTGCGATCTGGTAAGAACATCCAATGGGACAACGTGTGGAAAGCGGTTAATACGTCCATCAAGTGGAATAAAACTGCTGTGGAACGTTTTGCGGACTACCAGGAGCCCCACAAGAATTTAGGTGCCATCCTCATTCGGATGTACCGAAAGTCTCTTTAGCCTACAAGGACTCCAGCAAGCTTTCCATCTTCATTCCACGGGAACCTTTGATCAGAATCCAGGCATTGGATGGTGGATGGTGCGACAGATGCATTATAACAGCTTCCAATTGATCATATCCCTTGTGTCCCAGTTGGTTGGCCGCTTTACTGAATTGATCACCAACCAGATAAACGTGGGTATGTTGAAGTTCAAAGGCCCGTTTTGCGATGGCCAGATGCTCTTCTTCCGAAACGTCGCCTAATTCAAACATATCCCCCAGAAACACATACTTAGGTAATTCCTCAATTCGGTCAAAGGTATTCAACGCCGCGAGCATACTGCTCGGATTCGCATTATAGGCATCCAGCAGGATTTGATTGGATCCTTTTTGAACTAATTGGGAACGGTTATTCGATGGTACATATCGTGAGAGGCCATGCTGAATGGAGGTGTTATCCATGCCAAACGTTCGGCAAATACTAATGGTGCAGGCGATATTCTGAGCATTGTGGGAACCTTGCAAATTGGAAGAGAATTCCGTATTCGCTTCACGCAATCGCACCACCGGTAGTTCGGCCTCCAACTCAAAGCAATCATCCGCCGGTATGTCTATCCCATAGGTTCGACGATTGGCAAGCCTCTTACCCATGTTGGCCAGTATGGGATCACTGTTGTTTACAAATGATAATCCGTGGTGTTTGTTGAGATAATCAAACAAGGCACTTTCCTCCCGGGCTACGCCTTCGAGATCGCCAAATCCTTCCAGATGTTCCTTCCCAATGTTCGTAAGCACGCCATGTGACGGTTCTACGATGGCGCAGAGGGTCGCAATTTCACCGAAGGCATTTGTGCCAATTTCAATGACGGCAATCTCAGAATCTAACGGCATTTGCAATAAGGTAATGGGAACGCCTATGTGATTGTTAAAATTTCCCGCAGTGGCGTGCACCCGAAACTGCTCCGAAAGCGTGGATATCAATAGTTCTTTGGTGGTGGTTTTTCCGTTGCTTCCGCCAACGGCCAGAACCGGGATGTTAAACTGCCGCCGATGATATCGCGCCAATTCCTGAAAGGTCTGTAACACATCACCCACCACAATTAAACGTGGATCCTCCCTCCCGTGAACTTCATCCACCAGCGCATAGGCAGCCCCTCGTTCCAAGGCATGATGCGCCATGGTATTGGCGTTGAATTTTTCTCCTTTCAGAGCGATGAACAATTCACCTCCCGAAATCGTGCGGGTATCGGTGGTGAATCGCCGGTCACATGCGTTGAAAAGCCGATAAAGTTCTTCCATCATCATCTTCGGTGGAAAGGTAGAACACAAAAACGGAACGCACTTACCCCACCACCCACAGCGGATTTCTATCGAACAAAATACAGGTCGGTGTCATAACCACATGGGGCAACGTGCTCATATTCCAGGGCACAGGCCCGTGCCTGTTCCAGAATCTGCGCTTCATTGAGGTATTCGGTTAACAACGGATCAAGCGAACAGAACAGGAAAAAGCACGTGAGTTGGGTGGTGTCTTCGGTCCCGAGCAGGGCAAGCAAACGAGGTTGATTTAACATCGCCCGTAGCCGGTCAACCCGGTTTCGCTTCATCATCAGGTCGGCGTACGCCATGCGTCGCTTAGCCTCTTTACTGTATCGGTTGTACAAATAGGTAATGGGGCTTCCCAATTCAATTCCGTCCGTTTTAGGCGTGCGATCCACGGTTTCGAGGTGCCAACGGTCATGCAAAATCAAGCTGGTGTCAACCGGCGGATTGTACACAAAATCCCGATTGAATTTGATTTGGTTGTACCGGCGGATAATGGCTGTTTGCAATCGGTAATCGTTATCCGTGATGACATAATCGCGAAAGATGGTATCGGGGATTAACAAATATCCCGTGTGATTGATATGCAAATACTCCAGCTTGGCAGGAAGCTCAGTACGCAGCGTAAAGATACCATTGGTGTCGGTGAGGGTTTGATGGCCCAACGAATCTAGAATCAATGCGCCATAAACCGGAATCGAATCGGTTTTACTCAACAATCGGCCGCGAACGGAAACCTGTGCACTCACTGAGCCGCTCAAGAGCAAAAAGATGATCAGTGAGTTTAGACGCATACTCCTTTAACGATTAGAGGTGGATAGTGTTACGAATTAATGACGGCTTTTAGAATTTTGTGTGTTTTATTCGAAATCCCATGCAGCGTAAAGCACTGATTTTGCATCCTTTTATAAACCGATCTTCTATGTTCATCAGACCCATTCGGATGATCTTCATCCTATTATTCTTACCGGTTCTGGCATCGGCTCAGAACGAGATTTCATTTGTGGTTGAAAATGGGCCTGAGTTTCAGGATGCGAATGGCAAGGTACTCACACTGGCAACAACCGGTGGGTTGAATCAGCCGCAATTATTTGTGATTGACATCAATAACGACGGCACCAATGATCTATTTGTTTTTGATCGATCCGGTAAGAAGGTTACCTCCCTCATTCAAATTGCAACGGGGAAATACCAACATCAGCCCCGCTACGATCAGATCTTCCCAAAGATTACGTCGTGGTGTGTTTTCAAGGATTACAATATGGACGGAAAGCCCGATCTGTGGCTAAGAGACGATGATAATCAATCGGTTTCGCTCTTCCGCAACACCACTACGTCCACGGATAACCATATCCAGTTAACCCTCGTGAATCAAACCCTTCGGGCCTATAATCACGGTTCTCCGCCTCTGGATACGTCAGATATGTATTGCGATGCCGCCAATTTACCGGCAGTGGAAGATGTGGATGGCGATGGGGATATCGACTTTCTGACCTTGCAAAAATTTGGATCGGGAATTACGCTGTTTCGGAATGTGACAGCCGATAACAATCTGCCACTGGATCCGCCGGTATACATTGAAGCGGATGTGTGCTGGGGCGACTTCATTGAAGGAGATGCCACCAACGAGATCATCCTCCGACGAAATCAGTTCTGTTATAAAAAGCTGAAAAAACATGCTGGTGGCTCCTCTTTATTATTGATTGATGGAGATGAGGACGACGATATGGATCTGGTCCTGGGGAATGCCGGTTTTTCCAATTTGATCTACCTGGAAAATGGACGATTGGATGCGAGCAAACAGTTCGATACCATGATTTCCTATGATCCTAAATTTCCTTCCAATACCCGCCAAGCCAAGTTGAATACTTTTCCGGCAGCATTTTATCAGGATGTGAACGGAGATGGCATCAACGATTTGTTAGTTGGGGTCAATTATACCGATAAAACCAGCGGATACTTCCGAGAATCGGGTGTGCTGCTTTACTACACCAACTCAGGAAAGAACAATAAGCCAGTATTCAATTTTCAGGATTCCACCTTCCTGGTAAGCGATATGTTGGACTTGGGATCTCACACGGCACCGGTATTTTGGGATATGGATGCAGATGGCGATCAGGATCTGATCATTGCCACCAATGGCGATTGGGGTCTAACCGCCGATCGGCACGACAAATTGGTGTTGTATGAAAACATCGGGACGAAGTCCAAGGCCATTTTCAAACACGCTGTTGACGATTATCTCGGTTTGGAAAAAGATTCGATTCAACGCCTGGTTCCAACGTTCGGAGACCTTAACAAGGACGGCAAGCCGGAACTGTTGATTGGAGAAGTAAATGGAACCTTGATCCTATATAACATCGTTGGATCCGGGAAAACTGCATCAGCTTCCAAGGTGTCCGACAATGCGTTTAACATTGATGCCGGCAGCAGCAGCGCACCGTTTATTGGTGATGTAGATGGTGATGGCGACAATGACCTACTGATCGGGTGTTATGAAGGGAATACCTTCTTCTATAAAAATACCTCAACTACCACCGTACCGGAATTTGAACTGGTATCCGATACGTTTGGCGGTATGATGGCGAATCGAAAAATTATTCAGGTGTTCTGGAATGCTGAAAAGGAGGAATTATACGACAGCCTGGTTTATTTCTCCATTGGATACAGTTCCCCCAAGTTGATGGATTTGGACGGAAACGACAATCCCGAATTTATCCTGGGAGGAGAGGATGGAACACTTAAAATTGTTCGGGACATCCGATCGTATCAAACCGGAGAAGCATTTACAGCCTTTGAATACGTTAATTACTTGCCGCAGACCATGACGTGCTACAATTACACGGTGGGAAGCAATTCAATTGCCGCCATCGCCGATTTGAATGACGACGGCAAGCAGGATATCATGGTTGGTAATTCACGAGGAGGGATCCAGTTCATGCGTGGATCGGAAGATTGCAATCCGTTGAGTGTTACGGTACCTCAGATAAATTTAACCTTGCGGGTTTATCCCAATCCGGTGGATCAGCAACTCACCATTCAGGACTTACCAACGAAATCAGTTGTTCAGATCTTTGACCTCCAAGGGGTTCAGCACAACGTATGCATCAACGATCAGGCTGCTGATGTTTCTTCGCTGGCCAACGGTATCTACATCCTACGGGTAACAGCCGGAAATGCCTGGTACACTACGAAATTTACGGTTATTCACTAGGAGAGGTCGTGGATAGGGAATAGAAAACTAGAGGATTAGAAGACTAGGGGAATAGAAGACTAGAGGAATAGGAAATTAGAGGAATAGGAAACTAGTCCACTATTCTCCTGTCCTATCCTGAAATAGGTTGACACAAAAAGTCAACTTATGGAACTACACAGATTACATTCACCTCGTAACCGATTCAAGGAATCGGACAAACATCGCGCCGTACAGATGTACTTATCTGGCGGATTTACCAAGAATGAGATTACCCAGACCTTTGGCATAAGTTACACGGGACTAGATCGTTGGATTCAGAAATATGGCCCACTTTTAATGGTTGAATCGTCTGAATCAGAGGATTTATTTTTGGACTTGGATATGAAAAAGATTAAGCCCACGGATTCAGAAGAACTTCAACGTCGAATAGCCGAACTTGAGAAGAAGCTTGAGCGAGCGAATCTCAAATCCGAGTTGTTGGAGACGATGATCGACATTGCCGAAGAAGAGTTGCATATCCCGATTCGAAAAAAGTATGGGCCCCAGCCGTCCAACGAAAAGCACAAGAACAAAAAGTAAGTGTATTGTGTGACGTGTTGGGGTATAGCCGTCAGGCGTACTACAAACAGGTTCGTTCTCGATCTGAGTGGCTGATCAAGAGCCAGAAGATCCTTGCATCGGTCCAGGAGATCCGTCAAGAATTACCTAAAACCGGGACGATTAAAATCCTAGAGCACTGCCAAGCAAATTGGAAGAAACAAGGTATTAAGATCGGGCGGGATAAGACCTTCAATTTATTGAGAGAGCGTGGGTTGCTACAACGTAAGCATAGACGCTCCAAGCCTCAAACTACCTGGAGCAATCATTGGCTCAGGAAGCATCCTGATTTAACCAAACATACAACCTTTACCGAACCTAATCAGCTTTGGGTGTCGGACATTACCTATCTGGAATTGGGTGAGTATTGGTGCTATCTATTCTTGATAACAGACGCAGTATCCCGAAAGATTGTTGGCTATGAAGTGTCCCGTCGTTTGGATACTTCATCAGCCCTTAAGGCACTTCAAATGGCCATTGATCAAAATCCAGTGACCGATGGACTGATACATCATTCTGATCGCGGCATCCAGTATTGCAGCCACAGCTACATCAAAAAGCTTGGAAAGTACAATGTATCGGTCAGTATGACCCAAACCGGTAGTCCTTATGACAACGCCATAGCCGAACGAATAAATGGAATCATGAAGAATGAGCTCATCTATCCCTTCGGCAAACTACATGACATCCAGCATGCAAAAATCAGGGTCCAAAAGGCGGTTGTCAAATACAATGAGATGAGGTTACATCAAAGTATTGGATACAAAACTCCTGAATCAGTACATTTGAGTTGTAAACCAACTTCAGTGTTAAACTAACCATGTAAACCTAGAACAGTATATAACAGAAAAACTGTCAACCTTTTTTAGGATAATACATCCTAGTCCACTATTCCTCTAGTTCACTATTCTACTATTCCACCATTCCCTAATCCCCAGAATTCCAACTAGATTAAACATCTTTGCGCTCTCAAGAAAAGGCATTGGGTCGCAGTCACTATCCGGTATGTATTTTGGGCGCAGGACCGTCAGGTTGTTCGGCTTCCCTTCATCTTACCCAGAATGGGGTTCATCATCTCCTGATTGATAAGTCGACGTTTCCAAGAGACAAAATTTGTGGTGACGCACTCAGTGGTAAAGTGGTCTATGCTTTAAATCGCGTAGCCCCCGGTTTGTCGGCAAAGCTGGCTTCCATCTCCACTGAATTTCTTCCCAGTTGGGGCATTTCATTCTATGCACCGAATGGGAAAGCCCTTCAGGTACCGTTCAAGCAGAATCCATCACCGGAACAAATGGCACCTGGTTTTATCGCCACAAGGATGGATTTCGATGCTTTTTTAGTGAAATCGGCTGCTTCTGCATACGCCGATTTGGTTTTGGGTACGGATGCACACATCCGTATTCATGAAGACAGAATTGAGATCACCATGCCGGATGGAAAGGTGGTTACCGCCGATATGCTCATAGATGCTTCCGGAGCACATTCACGGATTGCTCGAGAATACGGAATCGAGGTGGATAAAAACCATCATTGTGCCGGATTACGGCAATACTGGCAGGGAGTTGAAGGACTACATCCCAATGGATTTATAGAACTTCACTTCATCAAGGATGTGTTGCCTGGCTATTTCTGGATTTTCCCGATGACCAACAACCGGGTAAATGTGGGGATTGGCATGTTGAGTTCCAAGGTGTCCGATAAGAAGGTGAATCTCAAAAATGAATTGGCGCGAATCATTGAAACACACCCGGAAATCTCAAAACGATTCAAATCGGCAGAGCCGCTCGAAAGCCCAAAAGGGTGGGGGTTGCCGTTGGGTTCGAAACGCCGACAAATTTCATTCAACCGATTGATATTAACCGGTGATGCGGCCTCCCTCATTGATCCGTTTACCGGTGAGGGTATTGGCAACGGAATGATCAGTGGATATTATGCTGCGGAAATGGCCGTGGACGCCACCCAACAGGAGCGCTATGATGCTGATTTTCTCAGCAAGTACGATGAACATGTGTACCATCATCTTGGACCGGAATTGGCCATGAGTCACAAACTCCAACAAATGGTAAACTATCCCTGGCTCTTTAATTTTGTGGTAAACAAAGGGCAAAAAAGTAAGGAATTCCGAACCACGTTAACGGCCATGTTTGAAAACGTAGACCTGCGCACCAGATTTCGGGACCCGCGATTTTATTTAAAGTTGTTGTTCAACAAATAGGTTCGGATTCGAGATTCGAGATTCGGGATTCGGGATTACGGATTTCGCTAACCGTTTATCCTGACCGAGTGAAACGAGCGTCGCGGGCTAATAGCTAATAGCTGATAGTTGATAGCTGATTGTCGTTAATCCAACGCAGGAAGGGTGATCTTATCCCGAATCAAAAAGACGTTTCCAAACTCAGCTTGCAATGTCTTCATCATAGGCTGCGCGTCAATTTTTCGGTAGAAGTTGCCTACACGAACACGCCAGTTGGGATCGTAGTATACGATGTAGGATTCATCGGACCATTCCGGAAACAACTGGTTAAACTTCGCCTGAGTCTTTTGCGCCTCGGCGCGATCATTTCCAAAAAATAATTGAATCCGATACCCACTGATATTGGTTGTGTCGGCATGAATAACTCGATTGTCGATCATCGCCTGAACCGAGCTACCGCCGATTATCTCAACCTGAGCTGCAGCTCCGAAGGTGAACCCAACGGTTAAAACGAAAAGTGCTAAGAGCGTTCGCATTTCACGAAACTAAACGTCGGCACCGTGACATTTCTTGTATTTTTTTCCACTTCCACACGGACATGGATCATTTCGACCCACTTTTTTCTCCGTTCGAAGTGGTTGTGTTCGCTCTCGTGGACCAGCTGATTGAGCTTGTTGTTCCTGAGGTCCGCCGCCAACATCAGACCGGCTAGCTGTGAGTTTAGGCTCCTGTCGTTGCACTTGACGGGCTTCCTTAACCTGATCCGGATCCTGATTTTGAATATAGCTGCGGAATAGGAGGGAAAGGGTTTCCTCATTCATCTTAGCCACCATATCCTTAAACAGGTTGAAACTTTCCAACTTGTAAATCAACAGTGGATCCTTCTGTTCAAGCGAGGCATTATTGGCTGCTTGTTTCAGATCGTCCAACTCACGTAAGTGCTCTTTCCAATTATCATCTATAACGGCCAGAGCCATTAATCGTTCGAAGGCATTTATCAACTCAAACGATTCATCTTCAATGGCTTTCTCCAGACTTACCGGTACACTAATGGCCTTAGTTCCATCGGTAAACGGAACCAACACATTGCGAACATTCTCACCGCGTTCACGGTGAATGTTTTTAAGCACGGGCGTGGCCTGATCAATGATGAATTGACTCTTTTGCTGATAATGCTCCTGAAGTTCATCAAAAACCAACTGAGTCACATTGCCACCTGTATTGAGGAAATCTTCCTCCGAGATGGATGGTTCATAGGCCAAGATTCGGAGACACTCCAACTTGAAGCCGTCAAAATCCGATACATCCTGGAATTGGGCAACTTTTTCATCTACCCAGTCGTATAAGGCGTTGTTGATGTCAACAGACAACCGGTCACCGTGCAAAGCGTGTCTACGTCTGCTGTACACCACCACCCGCTGTTTATTCATCACATCGTCGTATTCCAGCAAGCGCTTACGAATACCGAAGTTATTCTGCTCTACCTTCTTCTGTGATCGCTCAATGGTTTTGGTGATGCTGGAATGCTGAATGACTTCACTTTCGTCATAGCCCAGCGTATCCATAATTTTCACTACCCGATCGGAATTAAACAACCGCATGAGGTCGTCTTCCAACGAAACAAAGAACTGAGACGAACCGGGATCACCCTGACGTCCGGCACGCCCTCTGAGCTGTCTGTCCACTCGACGTGAATCGTGTCGTTCTGTGCCCAGAATGGCCAAACCACCGGCTTGTATAACTTCGGGTTTCAGTTTGATGTCCGTACCCCGACCAGCCATGTTGGTGGCAATGGTTACCGCACCTTGTAAACCGGCTTCGGCAACAATTTCAGCCTCACGCTGGTGATGCTTCGCGTTCAACACATTATGCTTCAACTTTCGGAGGTTGAGCATTCGGCTGAGTGTTTCAGAAACTTCCACCGAAGTAGTACCAACCAGAACCGGCCGACCTTGTTCCTGAAGTCTTAAAATTTCTTCGATTACGGCGTTGTATTTCGCTCGCTTGGTTTTGTATACCAGATCTTCTTTATCGTCCCGAATGATGGGTTTATTGGTTGGTATCACGGTGACGTCCAACTCATAGATTTCCCAGAATTCCCCGGCTTCGGTTTCTGCTGTACCGGTCATACCCGACAGTTTGTGGTACATCCGGAAATAGTTCTGGAGAGTAATGGTGGCAAAGGTTTGTGTGGCAGCCTCCACCTTAACATTTTCTTTGGCTTCAATAGCCTGGTGCAAGCCGTCGCTATAGCGTCTTCCGTCCATCACCCGACCGGTTTGCTCGTCCACAATCTTCACCTTGTTATCCTGAACGATGTATTCCACATCGCGTTCAAAAAGGGTGTAGGCTTTGAGCAATTGGTTTACCGAGTGGATACGCTCCGATTTTACGGAGAAGTCACGCATCACTTCATCCTTGCGACTTCGGGTTTCTTCCGGCGATAGATTGGCTTTCTCCAAATCGGCCATCAAACTGCCAACATCCGGAATGATGAAGAAGTTTTTATCCTCTCCAGATGAAGTGATCAGTTCAATGCCTTTGTCGGTTAACTCAACTTGATTATTCTTTTCATCGATGGTGAAGTACAATTCTTCATCCACCACATGCATTTCCTTTTGTTGATCCTGAAGGTAGTAATTTTCGGTCTTCAGCATCAGTGCTTTCACACCTTGTTCACCCAAGAACTTAATCAGGGGCTTGGACTTTGGCAAACCTCGATGGGCACGGAACAAGTGCAATCCACCTTCTTTGTCCTTTCCTTCGGCGATGAGTTTTTTGGCTTCCTGAAGAGATGCCGTCAAGGTTCGTTTCTGAGCCTCCACCAATCGCTGGATGCGTGGTTTGAGGTCGGCGAATTCGTGCTGATCGCCCTTTGGAATGGGGCCAGAAATGATGAGTGGGGTTCGGGCATCGTCAATCAATACCGAATCCACCTCGTCAATCATAGCGTAGTGGTGTTTGCCTTGTACCAGATCTTCCGGAGAGTGCGCCATATTGTCGCGCAGGTAATCAAAACCAAACTCATTGTTGGTTCCGTAGGTGATATCCGCTTTGTATGCTCGTCTTCGATCCTCGCTGTTGGGTCGATAGTAATCGATACAATCTACCTTCAATCCATGAAACTGAAAGATCGGAGCATTCCATTCGCAGTCCCGGCGGGCAAGGTAATCGTTCACCGTTACCACATGAACACCACGTTTTCCCAAGGCATTGAGATAGGCCGGTAGTGTTGAAACCAGGGTTTTACCTTCCCCTGTAGCCATCTCGGCAATTTTACCTTTGTGCAGAACTACCCCACCAATGAGCTGGACATCGTAGTGAATCATGTTCCAAACCACGGTAGCTCCGGCAGCTTCCCAGGTGGTGTCATATACGGCGGACGAACCCAGTATGTTAATGTGTGGACGGGTTGCTGCCAGATCCCGATCGTAATCGGTTGCGGTTACGTCAACAGTATCGTTTTCAGTAAATCGTCGGGCCGTTTCCTTAACCACTGCAAAGGCTTCGGGAAGCAAATCATTCAGAGCCACTTCCAGTTCCTTGTCGCGCTGGCTCTCCAACTCATCAATCTCCTTATACCAGTTTTCGCGCTCTTCAATTTGTGACGCTTTGGACGTGTTCACCTTGGATCGGAGATCGGCTATGGCCGTATCAATGTCCGATAAGTGATCGTTGATCCGACCGACAAATTCATCGGTCTTGGCCCTTAGCTGATCATTTGACAACGATCGGTAGGAATCGTAAAAAGAGTTGATCTTGCCAACGTAGGGCTGAAGTTCCTTGAGGTCTCGCTGAGCTTTATTGCCAAAAACTCCGGTTATGCCCTTGACGATCTTATTAATCATAATATCCGTATATCTGGTAATCCGTCATACGACGAACTACGACAGCCATTGATAAAAAACTATGCCAGCTCCTGAATCGGTTATTCTGGCAGGAAAATGAACCTTACTCGGTGTCTTTGTAGTTGAAGGTACCTGAAAAGTTGTCTACGCTTGCCTTGAAAGACATGGTGTGATCATCAATGGAGATGAACAGGTATTGGTAACGGGCGTTGGTATGATCCTTAATGTCCATGGTGTCACCTTTGTTTACCCAGTTCCACCGGCCGTCCAATGACTTGCTCAAACGAAGGGTTCCATCGTTCAGAAATTCGTGAACAATGCCCGTTCCACCGGAGTAGTACCACTCCTTATCATACAACTTGGCTTTTTGACTGTCTGTGATCTTACCAGTTGATGTATTGGGCGTTGAGCTGGCTCCATCGTCTTTACAGGAATATGCACCAACAGACAGGAAAAGTATGGCAGCTGCGCCGTAGAGTAATTTTTTCATCGCTTCTATTCTAATTTCGGCCAAAAGTAGCCCAATCACACCTCATCTGCAAGCGACAAAAGCGGTCATTCCGAAACATTCAGAAGTTGCCCTTTGTCCCATTTTTCAACCCGTATTTTTTTTCCCGAATGGTCGTAAATGGTCCAGGTTCCATCTTTGTATCCCTCGTGAAAACTCCCTTCCTGCTTTCCAAATAAACGCGTGTTACCCAGAACCCACGGACCGTGTTTTTTATCATTGAGATAAGCGCCGTACGATTTGGTTTCTTCTTTACTGGCATTTTCAACCCATTCTCCTTGACGCTGATCATGAACATACTCACCTTTGGTGTCAATCACATTGTCGATCCACTTGGTATACGTGCCGTGTTTCTGCCCCAGGTGGTAGTTGGTTTCTTCCAGCTTCAGTCCGTTGAAATCGTATTGAACCGATGGACCTTCCAGCTGCCCTTTCTCGTATTTCTCTGACATCAGCACCTTTCCAGCCTGGTCATAAACAACCTTTTCACCATGGCGGAACCCTTCCTTATAGTCAACCCGCTCACCAACCGTTCCATTGATGTGATATACGAGGCTGGGGCCGTCTCGTAAGCCATCCTTGTAGGACACTTGCTTGCGCAAATTTCCGTGTCGGGAATAGGACGAGACAACACCATCCGGTACG
Source organism: Flavobacteriales bacterium (assembly GCA_020635355.1). GTDB lineage: Bacteria > Bacteroidota > Bacteroidia > NS11-12g > UBA9320 > WGNA01. The sequence goes on along the minus strand of JACJZW010000001.1, from coordinate 512,921 downwards.
CCATTTTTGAAGCTGGAAGTTTGTTCGATGGTCCCGTTATCAAACCATAGGGTTTGTTTTCCATCTTCCTTTCCATCCACAAAATTCACTTCACGCTTGCGTTGTCCGGTATTGTAATACTCGTGATACATACCGTGTCGTTCGCCATTTTTATAACTGGTGACGATATACGGCTTACCGTTTGGGAACCATCCCTTGTAGCTGCCATGACGCACGCCATTTTGATAATAGATTTCCTGAACCAACAGACCTTTTTGGTTCCACGTCTTGAAATAGCCGTTTATTTTACCATTTGCCCATTCAATTTCCTGCCAGCGTTGCCGGGTTTCTGTATCAGGGAAGAAGGATAAACTTATGCCGGTGAATAAGACATTGTCCAGGTAGTACACATCTCCCTTTTTAACCAGTTTTTCAAACGGCGTTCGTTTGGTGGTTTGTGCCGGCAGATGGATTGTAATTAAAATGAGCAGAATGGAAGTGAGTATTCGTTGCATGCACTGTTATTACGCGTTCAAAATTAATTCTATTGTATTCACCCATTGATTCCTTTAAACCACATAAGGTGAACCGCAGTGTGAAATGGTCTATCTTTGTGGCCGATTTCAGGCATGACAGGTAACCTCTTGCTCACCATTCATTCCAGTGAGCTCATCTTTTTCTCCCTCTTCATTGTATTCATTCTTTTCGTGCTCCTGCTCGATCTGGGTGTTTTCTCCAAAGAGAATAAGGTTGTTACCTTCCGGGAAGCACTCATTTGGTCCCTGACCTGGGTAGCCTGTGCCGTTGGGTTTTACTTCTTGCTGAAGTATCGTGGCCACATGATTCACGGCCCCCAGAACCTGGACGAGCTTCGGGAGATCATTGACAAATTCCACCATCCTGTTGAGACAGAAGGCCGTACATATCCAGAGCTTCTTCAGGCATACCGCAATAACCTTTCACTTGAATATCTAACCGGGTACTTCATTGAGTATGCGTTAAGTGTGGACAATATCTTCGTGATGCTTCTCATCTTCACCACCTTCGGGGTACGGGAGCGGTATTACAAACGCGTCTTGTTTTGGGGGGTACTGGGTGCGTTGGTCATGCGCTTTGTTTTCATTTTTGCCGGGGCAGCCATCATTCAACAATTTAGTTGGGTACTCTATGTGTTTGGCGCCTTTCTGGTATACAGTGGTGTACGGATTTTATGGAAGGGCGAGGAGGAGGAAACCATTGATGAAAAGAATCATCCAGTGGTGAAACTGGTGGGCAAGCTCTTTCCGGTATTCCCGCGTTACGTGGGTGAGAATTTCTTCATTCGGAAAGATCGTCGGTTATGGGTTACCCCATTATTCATCGTGTTGTTCGTGATCGAATTTTCGGATTTGATTTTTGCGGTAGATTCGGTGCCGGCCATTTTTGTGGTGACCAAGGATCCTTACATTGTGTTTTTCTCCAACATATTTGCCATCATGGGTCTTCGGTCCATGTTCTTCCTCTTATCCAATATCATGCACGTCTTCCGTTTCCTCAAATACGGATTGGGTGTATTACTTACGTTTATTGGATTGAAGATGCTGATGCATCATTGGTTTGTGGACGTACTGGGAATCGATAATCAGATGTCGCTTATTATTGTGGCGGGCATCCTGGGTGTAAGCATCCTACTTTCCATCATCTTTCCGGCGCAAAAGGAGGTTGACTTCTGAGGCGATCCGATCCATGTTCTGATGCCGCATACAGTGAAAGTGACTGTTGGGGCATTGGTTAAATCCAATCTTGCTACATGGTCTGCAGCCCAGATTCGGAACTTCAAATTGGATCGATTGCTCTCCGGCCTGATACGGATACATACCAAATTCAGGGATGGTATTACCCCAAATCGAAAACACATCTACTCCGAAAGCAGAACCGATGTGCATCATGCCGGTATCGTGACTGATTAATAAGGACGACTGCCGTGTGACCAGAGCGCTTTGATCCAATGATAACTTTCCGCAAAGATTGATGACATGTGAATGGTTTTGCTCCAATTGGTCTCCGACTGTGGCGTCATCTTTTCCCCCAATTAAGACGATGGGATGCTCAATCTTCGCGCATAAATCAGAAATCAAATCGTTGGGAAGCTGTTTGGTTTGCCACTGACCACCAATAGCATAGACAGCAAAAGGGGAATTCGGAATCGAATGATTTTTCAGGTTGGCGTCCGGGGCGGGAAAGTAATCCAACCCCTTACCATCGTTTTTCACCGAAAGGTGCTCAACCGTTTGAAGATAACGATCCACAATGTGCCATTCAGGCAGGCTACGGCTGAGCTTATTCACCACCAGCCACTTGGCAATATTGATTTTGTTGAATCGTCGGATGTCTGTTCGTAGCCCGGAGGTGATCTTTCTGGATCTGAGGTTATTATGAAGATCAACTACAAGGGTAAAACCCGCTCGTTTGAGTTCTTCCCGGAGGTTGGGTGAGTCCAACGTCCAAACCTGATCGACGTAAGGATTATTTGCAAGCAGGGATGAAAAGCCCGGTTTGGTTAAATAGTGCACCTCGGCATTCAATTGATTCTTGAGGCACCTAACCACAGGAGTAGTTAGGACGATGTCACCAATGGAACTAAACCGAATGACAAGAACCTTCAAGCTCCCGCTTTTTCGATGAGCCAATAACCCAAATCCCGACCAGTCACCCGAATCTCAACACCCTTATCAATGAAATCGGTGAGGCTCTTACATTCATAAATTTCCCCATCAATTTCCATCTTACCCATCGGTCGGATGGCGGTTAGGGTAATGCCGGTTAAGCCGGTTAGGTTTTGTTGATCGGCGCCGGCACGGGCCGTTCCAACGCGTGCATCACGCAATGTATCACTCAATACCAATCGTTTGCTGAGCGGCGAGTTCATCAGTCCTTTACCAAACACAATCAACCCTACCACGAAGCCCACCAAGGCCAGGAATACAATTTTCAAGGCGCCATTTACCTCATCACCGGAGGTGACGGAGAAGTCGAAGTTGACGTTTCGTATGAGACTGAGAATGAGACTGGAGACGGTCAGAACAATGCCGGATATTCCTGCAATCCCAAATCCCGGTATGACAAATATTTCCAAACCAATGAGGATCAAGCCCACCACAAACAGCAGTATTTCCCAGTTGGCGGCCAATCCGTCCAAATACAACGGGGCGAAATAGAGCAAAGCACAAATCACTGCTGCCAGCAACGGAAATCCAATGCCGGGCGTTCTGATTTCGAAGAAGATGCCCCAGAAAATGAACATGATTAATACGCCTCGAATGGCCGGACTGGACAAAAATCCAATGACCTTATCCATACCGGTCTTTTCCAACCGGTGAATTTGATACTGGTCTTTTTGCTCTGCTTTGAGAATCTCGCTGATTGATTCATACGTGCCTTCGCTGTATCCTATTTCGATGGCTTCCGAAGACGTGAAGGCAGCAATCCGGCCACTGTCTACCACGCCTGGTACCACAATGCGTTCATCCACCATAGCTTCGGCAATTTTGGGATTTCGTTTGAACACGTAGGTGGTATCACCATTGGGGCCAATCACCGTATCCTTTCCATGACTTTCTGCGGTGGATCGCATGATGGACCGCATATAACTTTGGTACTTGTCGGGGAGCACTTCACCCGCCTGATCCACCACGGTAGCCGAGCCAATGGTGGCTCCGGGTGCCATAAAAATCTTGTCACATGCAATGGAAATCAACGCTCCAGCCGATGCGGCATTTTTATTAATGAAGACGTAAACCGGCATTTCAGCATTGAGGATGGATTTGCGAATGGAATCGGCATCGGACAACAATCCACCGTAGGTATCCATATCGATGATTACCAGGTCGGCCTTCCGGTCACGGGCCTCTTTCATGCCTTTTTCCACCATTCGTGTGGCCGAGGGGGAGATATCTTCCTTAATGTCAAAGATTACAACAACGGGTTTTTCATTCTGAGCCAAGGCATTCAGAGCGAGTAGGAGGGAGTATAGAAGTAGGGTAAAGTGTTTCATTTATCCAACAATGACGCGTTAGCTATGGATATTGAAGTCGCAAAATACCTCAAAATCATCGGGGGCGATAATAATTTTGTTAGGCTGGATCGTTTGCCTTTTAGGGAGAAGATGTATAGCTGATAAAAAAAGAAATCATGAAAAGAGTAGGATTGATCGTAATGGCCCTGTTTCTCGCCGTGTTGGCTCAGGCAGCACCCGCTGATTCCATTGGGACCAAGGTGAAGAATGGCAAGATATTCATTATGCATAAGGTTGAAAAGGCGCAAGGGTTGTTTGCCATTTCCAGACGTTATGGTGTTCCGTTGAGCGATATTCTGGAGCACAATCCCGGGGCAGATAAAAACTTGCAGGTTGATCAGATCGTTCTGGTGCCAACGGGTAAGGATGCTCCTTTTGAAGAAAAGGTAGTGGTGGATTATTTCAGTGGCGGACAAACTAAGCCTGTGGCCGATGTAAGTCAGGGCAAGTCTACGTTTGCACGCTATCACACCGTTGAAACCGGCGAAACACTGTATTCCATTTCCGTAAAATACAACACGAAGGTGGATGTATTGAAAAGCTTGAATAACCTCAAATCGGACGCCTTATCTCCGGGACAGGAACTCATGGTTCCTTCGGAGGATACTGATCAAGCCGTTGCCACCGACAATCCGCCCAAAAAGGCCGATACGTTGAAGAAGGATGTGGCCAAAGTCACCGACAACTCCAATACAGCCAACACGGGAACCATGGGGAAAGTTGTAAATGGTGACTACGAGCGAAAAGTGGAGAAACTCACCGAATTCGATATCGAAAAGATTTGGGAAAAAGGTGTGGCCGGTGATTTGGTTTTTGACGAAGCCGATAAGCGTCGGATTTGTTCGCATCATTCAGCCGAAATTGGGACTACCATTATGGTAACCAACCCGGCTAACAACAAGGCGGTCTTTGTAAAAGTGGTGAAGAATCATCCATTGAATACGGAAACTGAAAATAAGATCATCGAGCTTTCGCAAGCTGCACGGGATTACATAAGTTTGGACTCAGGTAAACCCGTAGAGATCAGCTTTGCTCGATAAACTCGTCCTTCAGGTCAAAAGAAATTGGTATCACATCCCGCTGATCATTGCGATTAGCGGGATGTTTTTTTCACCAGCCATCTTATCCTTGTCCATGGGGTTGATGGCCCTCACCACCGTTCTCAGATTCCGACACCTTCAAACCGTTGGGGGCTCCATCCGGATCTTGCTATTGCTGTTGTTGTGTTATGCCATCCTACCTGTTACAGGGCTTTTTCGCGGTGATGAGCATTGGCTGGATGAACTGATCTTAAAAGCACCCTTATGGATTGTTCCCAGCTATCTGGTAGCCATCCGATTTAATTGGGCCCGGAATGAACTCATTTCTGCTTATTTGGCTGGTGTTACGGCAGTAGTGGCGCTGCTCAGTACCGTGAACTATTTTATGCATCAAACGGAGATTGATGCCTTGCTGTTGCAGTCCAAACATGTTCCGGTTATTGGTGGTGTTCATCACATCTATTTTGGTGTCTTCATGGCGGCCTGCATCTGGTTATCGGTTTGGATGGTGCGGGTTGGTTCCCTGCGGTCACTTTGGATCACATTGGCTGGGATCCTCTTCATTTGTATGCACATCTTATCGTCCAGAACAGGCCTGGTTGCATTATACCTTTCCGGTTCTATTCTGTTGTTCGATGTATTGCGTCGACTCAATAAGCGCATGCTGATCGGGGCGGTGGCGGGTCTGGTGCTTGTACCGGTTTTGGCCTTTGTAGCGTCTTCTTCATTGCAGAATAAGGTGGCCAATTCCATCGAGGATTTTACCGCATTTCAAACGGGTGAAGACATCAATTACAAGAGTTTTGCCATGCGGGCGGAAGCCTGGAAGGCTACTACCTTCGTGTGGTTTACGCATCCGTTTTCAGGGGTAGGTGATGGTGGTTTTGAACCGGCACTACAGGAAGCCTATACCACTATGAACACTTCCTTATATCCTGAAAATCGAATCGGGCCTCACAATCAGTTTCTGGAGGCGGGAGCCAAATACGGGTGGTTTGGATTCATCCTCATCCTCCTCTTTTTCGTGATGTGGTTTGTGTCCGGACGGCGATCCATTTATGCGCTGACCTGCTTGGTCCTTTTTGGTTTTGTATTCCTGCTGGAATCCTGGCTGGAGCGTCAGTTGGGCATGATGGGCGTTAGTTTGTTCCTGTTGGGGTCAATTCTTCCACAGGAGTCAATCGATTAACGTCTAAGTATGTTCGAAAATTGACAACGCAACCAAACCCATGAACCGCAGGCTGCGTTGTATATTTGAAAGAGAATGAAAAAACCGCTAATTCTAACCGTATTGGGGCTGGTGTTGTTGGCCGCTCCTGCTTTTACCCAGACGAATGAAGAGTTGGAAGACCGATTCTTCATGTCGTTCCACTCATCAACCTATCTGGATTTTGTTCGGTCGCCCTTGCGCTTTCAGAATGTGCCATCGGGCAATGTGATTGATCCCACCACGGGTCAGAAGGAATACGTTGATGCCCCTGTTCAAACAGCCAACATCAATATTTTTTCATTTGGACTTGAGCCGCGATTCAACCTTCGGGAATTCGACGATAATTCGGCGCTTGCCGTTTCTGCACCGTTCACCATCGGTTTGGGGCAATCCTATCCGTCCAATCTGGATGTACTGGGCGTAGAAGGTATTGGGGCGTTTCAGCTTCCTCTTTTGATGAAATTATACATAGGTTCGGGATCAACCTATAAAAGTGAGAAAGACTTTGGTCTTTCCGTAGGTGGCGGCATGGAATTGAATAAGGTGGGTTTGTTGAGAATGGAGGAAACCAGTTCCATTTCGGCTGCGAACAGAGCCTGGATAATGCCGGTGGCTTCCATAAGCGTTCACTTCTGGAGAGGTTACAATCCGGTTGAAATCAATTTGAAATACGGGGCCGGTTCCACGAAAGAGTACTACTATGATCGGTTCGGCAATGCCTTGGAAGATGCCAACGGCAACATCACGTCCGGTCGTACGAAATCACAGTCGTTCCGAATGTGTGTGTCCTACCTGCTTAATTACTAAAGATTTAACATACTTCGTTCCGCGGTTATGACCGACTAATTATACTTTTGTCGGTGATGCCGTCACACATCATAAACCGCGAAATCAGTTGGCTGTCGTTCAACGAACGCGTTCTTCAGGAAGCCGAGGATAAGCGCAACCCGTTGGTGGAGCGCATGCGATTTCTCGGAATTTTCTCCAATAACCTGGATGAGTTTTTCCGGGTTCGGGTAGCCACTGTACGCCGATTGCTCAAGATTCAGAAGCAAAGTGATGTTTCGTTTCCGGAGTCACCTCAGAAAATACTCAACCGCATTCACGACATTGTGGTAACCCTCCAAAGCAGGTTTGATAAAATCTATAACGGCATTATTGAAGAACTGGAGCGTGAGCGGATTTTTATCATTGATGAATCGGAGCTTACGCCGGAACAGAAGGATTATGTGCGCAACTACTACCTGAATCATGTAGAACCGCACATCGTCCCGATCATGTTGCGTAAATCGGTGAAGATCAACATGCTGAGCGACGATGCCAATTACTTTTTGGTGCACTTCGATCGGGTGGATAAACGCAAATCGATCCAGTACAGCTTGATCGAAATACCGAAAAAATTGAGTCGGTTTATTGTTCTTCCCCAGCACAACGGGAATAAATACATCATCTACCTGGACGATGTGATTCGCGTGAATCTTTCGCGCATCTACAACATCTTCCATTACAAACACATTGATGCCCATGTGTTCAAGATCACGAAGGATGCCGAGCTGGACCTGGACGACGATATTGTCGTAGGCTTTTATGATAAGATTAAAAAGAGTCTGGAAAATCGGAAAAAAGGCGAACCGGTTCGGTTCATCTATGATCAGGACATGCCTGAACATTGCCTGAAATTTTTAATGAAGAGCTTTAAACTGGTAGAGGAGGAGAGCATCATTCCCGGCGGGCGATACCACAACTTCAAAGACTTTATGAAGTTCCCGAATGTGGGAAAGGTGGGGTTGGAGTTCTCGAGAAACCGGACGCTGAAGCACAAATATCTGGAAGGGAATACCTCCATCTTGCAAGCCATTTATCAACGGGATGTACTGTTACATTATCCGTATCAGACGTTTGATTATGTGATTGATATGTTGCGGGAAGCCGCCATTTCACCGGATGTGGATTCCATTCAAATTACGTTGTATCGGTTGGCAGATGATTCCAAGATCATCAATGCGCTGATCAATGCTGCCAAGAACGGAAAGGATGTAGTGGTAGTCATTGAGCTTCAGGCGCGATTTGATGAGGAAGCCAACTTGCAGTGGGCCAAGGTATTGACGGATGAAGGTGTTCGCCTCATTCTGGGTGTACCGGGTCTGAAAATTCACTCCAAACTAATCCTGATCAAATCCAAATTCGATGGTGAGATCAAAAAGATTGCGCACATTGGAACCGGTAACTTTCACGAGGGTACGGCTAATGTGTATTCCGATATCTCCTTACTCACCTCAGATGATCGGATCACGCATGAAGCTGAGAAGGTTTTCCGCTTTATCGAAAAGCCCTATTTGTGGGTTGATTTCCAGCATTTGCTGGTAAGTCCGATCTACATGCGCAACGCCCTCATCGGTTTGATTGATGGAGAAATTCGAAAGGCACAACGCGGTAAGCAGGGCTATATCTTCCTCAAATTGAATAGTCTGGTGGATGAAACCATGATCAACAAGTTGTATGAGGCATCGGCCGAAGGCGTAAAAATCGATCTGATTGTTCGTGGAATATGTGGTTTGGTGCCGGGCGAGGAAAAGATCAGCGAAAATATTCGCGCCATCAGTATACTGGATAAGTACCTGGAACATGTCCGCATCTTCGTGTTCGGCATCGGTGCCGGGAGGAAATACTATTTGTCCTCGGCCGACTGGATGACGCGAAACCTGGATTATCGGATTGAAGTGGCAACCCCGGTGTACGATCCACGGTTGAAGAAAGAAATTCAGCATTTCATTAAAATTCAACTTTCCGATAACGTGAAGGCCCGCTTCTTTGATAGCGAGATGTCGAATTCTTATCGACAATCAGGGGATAAAAAGATTAGAAGTCAGTTCCAATTTTATAAATATTTGAGCAAACGTTAGCCGCTTGAATTATCTGAAGTTTGCCTCGATTGACATTGGTTCGAACGCGATTCGATTCTTGTTGAGCTATGTATTTGAAACCGAGGATGGACCCTATTTCAGGAAGGGCCTGTTACTTCGGGTTCCCCTTCGTTTGGGGGACGATGCCTTCCGGCACGGTCGTATCTCCATTGAAAAGGAAAAGAAGCTTATTCATACGATGCACAGCTTCAAACATCTGATGGCCACACAGGATATTGTGGCATACAAGGCCTTTGCAACTTCTGCGATGCGGGATGCGGCTAATGCACCGTACATCGTTGAACATGTTGCGCGTGAGTGCGGTATTCAAATCGACGTTATTTCCGGAGAGCAGGAAGCCGATGTGATTTCAAGCGATAAAATCCCGGAGTTTCTGCACGTCCGTAAGAAGAAGATGCTATACGTAGACGTTGGAGGGGGATCCACTGAAATGACCTTCTATACGAAAAAGGAGATCATCCGGGAATCCTTCAACATCGGAACCATCCGGTACAAATACGATATGGTGGAACCACAGACCTGGAATGATCTTCACGACTGGTTGAGTAAAATTGGGGTGAAGGACAGTGGGGTCCCTATTCTGGGTTCCGGTGGTAACATCAATAAGATCTACAAGGTTAAGCGCCGACGGGTTTCGGATTATCACATCACCACACATGCCCTACAATCGTTTTACGAGGAAATCTCCGATCTCAGTGATGAGCAGCGCATCATCAACTACCAACTCAATCCGGATCGTGCAGACGTGATTGTTCCGGCGTGCCAAATCTTCCTGGACATCATCGGTATTACGGGAACCGAACGGATTTATGTACCTAAAATGGGTCTTTCCGATGGTATTGTTCGATCCCTGTACGAGCAGTACAAAAGTGAGTTGTGAGCTACAGGTTCAGCGTCGTCAGACGGGGATGTGGAATGAGGAATGGGGGATGAGATATTTTGTTCCCGTTTGTTTAGCTTCCGGCTATTAGCTACTGGCTATTAGCTTTTACACTTTTCCCTTCACCATTTGAGTTTTGATCTTTACCCGTTTGTCCTGACTGAGCAAAGCGAACGACAGTATAGATTCGGGATTCGGGATTCGGGATTCGGAACTTTGCTCTTTGAACTTTGAACTCAACTCAAGTGACCCTCCTGCCGTCTGAACACTTGATCAACCATATTCCAAAGGATTCAAGCACAAGTGGCCTCACTGCGTTCGGAACACTCGCGCTGCATGTTTAGCTACTGGCTATTAGCTACTGGCTATTAGCTTTTACACTTTTCCCTTCACCATTTGAGTTTTGATCTTTACCCGTTTACCCTGACTGAGCAAAGCGAACGACAGTACAGATTCGGGATTCGGGATTTGGGTTTCGGAATTTTGCTCTTTGCTCTTTGCTCTTTGAACTACTATCAGCTTTTCTCCAGAATATCCAATTCAGCCAGTTTCTGCTTGATCTCATCAATGATGCCTTGATCTCCATCATAACCATCCAGAATGCTTTGCAGTGTGGCGCGAGCCTGGAAATAATCTTCCTCTGCCGTGTAGATATCCGCCAGTAGGACGAAGCCTTTTACCACCCAATATTCATAGGGAGCGTATTTGTCGCCCAGTGCAAAGATCTCTTTGCGACTCTCGTCGTATTTCGTTTGCTTGAACAGAATCTGACAACGGTAGTACTGGGATTCAGCACCTCGTTCTGTTTTCGATTCTTTCACCACATAGTCGAAGTGGAACATAGCCGTTAGCAAATTGCCGGCATCATATTGAATCTTACCAAGGATGAGGTTGGTTTCAATGAGTTTCTCCAATTCGATGTTCTCAATAGGTAGAATGGCGGTGGCATTTTTCTTGGCGGCCTCCATGTTTCCTAAGGTGTAATTACATCGCATTTGACCCATGAGAGCCGCCACGTAATTGGTTTTGGAATTGGCCAGGCGCTCCAACTTGCTGTAGAACGGCAACGCTTTGTCGTATCGACGTTGATAGTAATAGATCTCCGCCAATTTGAAGTTGACATCCTCGGAAAATTCATTCTGACTTTGTGCAGCGACATATTCGTAATTTTCGGCTGCCAGGTCGTACTTTTCCTGATAGAATGCACATTCACCGGAATAATAGTAGGCGTGAATCAGGAAGAACCCGTTTTGTGCAAACCGACGCTTGTAGTCATTAAATCCTTTAACCGCCCCCTCACAATCATTGGTGCGATATTTTTGAAGGGTGGTTTGGTAAAGCAATGAATCGCTGTAGGTAACACGGATGTCGCCGTTTTCAATCGAGGCCAGATAATCCAGGTATTCATCCACCTTACCCATTTTTACATAAACACTTTCCATCCATGACATGGCTTCCTGAGAACTCTTGGTTCGTGGAAATTTGGAGATCACCGTCTTGAAGTAGTCGAGAGCCTTTTCATTGTCGCCTTTTTGGAAGAAAATCAATCCAATCTTGACGTGTGCTGCCGGATAGTAAATGCTGTTTTCGTGCTGATTTACAATCAGGTTGTACATGCTCATGGCCATTTCAGGGTTGCCCAAATCCTGCAAATAGGTTTCGGCAATCTGATAAATGGCGTCATCCAGGTAAATGGACGATTTATAATCCGTCTGAATGCGCTTCAGGGACGAAATCTTATTGGAAGGATCGCGAAGCAAACCATAGATGATCCCTTGTTGATACAAGGCGTAATCACTTCCCGGGTGCTTTCCACCGGATACCTGACCATAGGCTTGTTTGGCTTTGTCATACTGCTTCTTCAGGAAGTAACAATCGCCCAGTCGTAGTTCATTATCGGCATAAACCTCCCTGTTTTGGCTGAATGACGACTTACTCTGGAATTGAAGGAAGTAGTTCAACGCCCGACTGTATTCCTTCTGAACATAGTAGGCATAGCCAAGATTGTACAGGGCAAAGTTGGCGTACCGACTGGATGAGGCTGAACTGTTGTTCATCATCCGGGTATAGTTGTTAATGGCAGCCGGATAATCCTCCTTGGCGAAGGCAATTTCTCCCAACCAGTAATAAGCCTGACCTTCTTTTACCCGATTGGGCGTAAATCGAAGTGATTTTTTAAAGTAGGTTTTGGCTTCCTCGTAATTGCCATCAATGAATAGGGACTCGGCCCAGGCATAGGTGATCTTTTGATAGACATCCTTCGTACGCGGCGTGAAACTCTTGATTTCATCCAGGTAACGAATGGCTTGGGTGTAATTGTTGGTGGTAACCAGCATATCGGCCATCATCCCCTTGGCATCGTCGATGTATTCACTTTCAGGATAATTGGCAATGAATTCCTGTGTGGTTTGAATGGCACTGTTTTTCGCGCCTAATTCGTATGAAAGTCGGGCATAGTTGTAATGCGAAATTTCCTGAATCTCAGCATGAAAATTCATTCGCTTGGCAACTCCCAGAGCGTTCAGTGCCTTCTGTTTGTCGTCCAGTTTGATAAAGCTCTGTCCCAACTGATAATTGGCTAGTTGGCCCAATGCGGATTCCTGACCGGATAACTTAACAAAGGCCTTCGTGGCGTCTTGATACTTCTCATCCAAGAAGTTACTGTAACCAATCATGTAAATGTCTTCGGTGGTAAGCAACTCAGACTCCAAGTCAATGGCAGCGAATTTCTTGGAGGCCTCGGCGTACTTTTCCAATTGGAAATAACATTTAGCAAGCAACAGGTTGTATTCCTCCGGGTACTTTTCCGTATTGCTCTTTGCGCATTTATCCAGCGCCTGTTGATAGCCTCCTTCGGCGTAATACATCTGGGCGATATAAAGGTCTACGATTTCAGGACCCTGACCTTCAATTCGCTTAAAACTTTTGAGAGCACAGTCGAAGTCCTTGCTGGCATAGCAGATGTAGCCGTAATAATAATTAGCTTCCACGTAATAGGTACCCGGCTGGTTGCGCACATTGTTAAAGTGTGTTTTGGCTTGATCGTAATCGTCACTCATAAAAAAGGAGTAACCCATTTTGAAACTCGCCTCAGCCCATAACTCCTTGTTGAGGTTGGAGATGTCGAGATCTTCATACATCCGCGCAGCCTTTCGGAACTTCTTGGTGCGGTAGTAATAATTGCCCAACTCAAAGATGGCCAGGTTGTCCAGCGCTGTTTTCGGACCTCGCTTTAATTCCTTATCCAGGTTTTTGTCGGCGTTATAGTGATTAAGCTGAAGATGGCCTATCAGGATATATAATTCGGCCTGTCGATCCAACAGGTGATCCGTTTTGTCCTGCTTCAGAAACCGTTCAAACGTTTGAATGGATGCACCATACTGTTTTTTCTCATAGAGTTCGATGCCGTGATAGAACGTTTCTTCGGCTTGCTCATAGATTTGAGTCTTTTGGGCATAGGACGAAAAGGCCAGTAACATCAGGCCGGAACTGAACAGGAAGCGTTGTATGCTGGATCGTACCTTCAATGGGGTAACCATGAACCTAAAATTATATCGTTCAAAAATAACTCGGCATGGAGCCTCTTTGGTATTTTGTTCTGCACAGTTGTGGATAGATCGGGGCGATAATTCTATGCGTGAACTCCAAAAAATCGAAAAAATCTGTTGGATGATTCATCCACAAACAAATTATATTTGCAGCCCTCAAAAATGGTGGTTGTAGCTCAGTTGGTTAGAGCGCCTGATTGTGGTTCAGGAGGTCGCCGGTTCGAGCCCGGTCTTCCACCCCGAAGAAGAATGAAAACGGAATAGGTCAGTGACTTGTTCCGTTTTTTTGTGCCTCATAATTAAGGCTTCGCAGATGGGGGAGATGTGCGTTTATCGAGGTAGATGGTGGTAGGTTGAAAGGTGATGGTTAAATCGTACGATTGAATCTCATTCTGATACCGAACCTTTTTAGATTCCAACAGATAAACAGGTTTTACAGGATACCAACGATCATTCGATAGCCGGGGAACTTCAAAGCTTCCGATGGTGGGCACGTAGAGCTGGACCGCATGGTTGCGAAGTTGAATATCCCAGGCAAAGGCCAGAGTATCCATTAGCAAACATCTTTGCCATGTAATACCATCATCATGGGAATAATACAATCCATCCCCTCGATTCATGGTTAACAGGGTATCGCCCAAAACATCAATGTCCTGAAACTCATAAAGACCTTTGGGAACGTTGGATACGTGAACGGGATAAATGCGATCGAGCGAGCGGTTGATGCGAAACATCCGGTTGTTGGTACTCCCTAGTAACCACGATGTACCGATGAATCGCAGGGAACTCACATCGCATTTTCCGGGCACATCTATTTGGTTCCATGACTTTCCGAGATTATTGGTCCAGAACAAATAACCATTGGCGCCTCCCACCATCAAGGTGTCCTGATGAGCCTCGCTTACAAAAAAGTTGGAATCCTTTTGAACGGCTCGCGGTGTGATATTGATCCATTCATTCAGAACATCGTCAAAACGAAATACCCCTTCAAATTTATGGGTGGCAACCAGCGTATGATTCACCGTACACAAACTGGTTATTGTTTTGCGATTCATACCCTTGGTACGTATAGAAAAGGTGCCTTGATCGGGTGAAAACTCAACGATGCCACCATTCCCGTCAAACGAAAACCAAACGGATCCCCGATGCTCCGCTATACCGGTGAACGATCCGTTGGGCAATGAATCGAATTGGAATGTTTGAGCCTGAATGGTCCACAGATTCATGAACAGCACGATCAGAAGGAAGGATTTCGTTTTCATGGTATCAGGTTCCAAGATAAAGGTATAACTTGAAAAAGTATTACAGGTTTATCCTTGAAGCATCTGTCCATCTATTTATTACCCTTGTTGACTGGGATATTTTTATCCGGTTGCATCCACAGGTGCGCCACATATCGGATGTATGGAATGCCTGATTTTGGAGCGGATACGGTCACTCAAAGCTGTTTGGATTCCATAGATCATTCGTATGGTGTGTGTGAAAAGCGGGTCGCGGGATGCGTAGTGTCATTACGACAAAAAACCTCAGCCGATGTGATCAATACCTTCGTAAACACTCGATTATTTCTTCGAAATGGTGGTCATTGGAAAGATTCCATGCAGGTGGCTCACCAAGGCTGCTTAAATCCCTGATTTAATCGATTTCACTTTTCAGTTAATCGGTGCTCACACACGAACCGGTCACGATGGGCGTTGGTTCACTATGCGAACAACCCTAATTGTTTCAATGCTCCTGTTGGTGCTGACGTCCTGTTCCACCATCAATTTTACCACACCTCAACCAATCGATCAATCGGATCTGAAATCCATTCCAAGCACCTTCACGGGGCATTGGGGGGATAGTTTCAATCGGTTTGAAATCCGCTCCAATGGTTTCCTCTACACAGAATCATACGAATCGGCTTATCCTAAAAACGAATTGGATTCCGGAGTGAATTACTTCATTCACAACAACTTGCTATACATATTAAAAGAAGGGGAATTCCAAACCGGGCAAGCCTTTCGAAATGCGCCGGATACGCTGTTTGGTCTGGGAAAGTCGATAACAGCTCATTGGCTAACTCCGGATTTTACGGTTCGTAAAATTGATCCTCACCATCTGCTCATTAACCGCAAAACGGAGCATGGATGGTGGGAAGTATATTTGTTGGAGCGAGGCAACCATCATTACACCAACATCCGGATGTTGAACGAGGATGACGTCAATCAAATTCGGCAATTAAACACCTCTTTAGCCGATGTTCATTTCAACCGATCCGGAAGCCATGGTTATACCTATTTGGGTGAAGCCAGTTGGACTACAAGGGATATCAAACAATTCGTTGATCTCGGTCTTTTTACAGACACCTTATATTCCCTGTCTTCTGAACAATGGATTGCGCCAAAGCATTGAATTGTACATATTTTTCGCCTTTAAATTCAAAGTGTTAACATCCCAACTTTCGGTTCCGCAGGTGGTTAAGGTAGTTTGTAGTACAGCTATGAAAATGAATTACACCGAATGGAAGTGGTTGGGACTGATGGTTTTTACCATGCTTGGCTCGATGGCATCGGCTCAAACAGCCGATAATCCAAAGGCGTTTGGCATCAATCAGGACTACAACGTTTACAATGTTTCACTGGCCAATAGGGAGTTTGGCAGGTTTGATTCATCCATTTCCAGTAACATCCGGTTGTCTTATGGCCGGTATCTTTCCCGGTTCTGGGAGTTTAATATGGGTGTTTCAAACGGTGTAATCCTCAATCAGGAACAGGATAGCCGATTTGTTTCCAAGTCTTACAGCTTGGGTTTTGATGCCGATATCCTCCTCAAGTTCAACAACGGTGCGTGGTTGAGACAAGATGCCCGAATTGCACCGTATCTCAATTTTGGCTATAACTATAATTACCGTCCTGGCTTTAAAAAGGCCGGTTTAGCTCCGGCAACCTTCGCCAATGAATACGGATTGGGCTCCAAAATTCGAATAGGAGAGTGGTCCAGTTTAAATCTACAGGCGGCGGTTAATCAGGAGTTGAGCGGAGACTTTGATACCCATTTACAATACCGGTTAGGCTATATTCAAACCATCGGGAAACGTCGGTCAGAGCCCAATGAAAAGCGCCGGGTCGATGATTATGACGGTGATGGTGTGGCTGACGCCGATGACGATTGTCCAACGGAAATTGGCATCCTCAAAAATGGGTGTCCTGACGATTGGGTGGATCCAACGATTCGTTTGGCTCAATTGGATAGCCTGCAACTGGAGTTGGATAAGCAAAGCATTCAACTGGATCAGAAAGATGTGTTGATCGATAGCCTGATGAACCGTGAACCGGTAGTGGTAATTGCGGAAACTCCGAAGTCCAATCCACCTAAAACCACGCCGGAAGTTGAACCTGTAAAACCACAGCCAACACCGGTAACACCTAAAACAGAAACCAAACCGGAGGAGGATAAAAAACAACCATCCAGCGAAACTCCGGACTACACTCCCCCAACACCCGGAGATTACTACATCATTGTGGCATCTACGAGAGATCGCAAATGGGCGGATGCCTATGCCGATCAGCTTGGCAAGCAATACCCCACAGTAAAAGTACTTCCACAACCGAACGGCTTTTATCGGGTTGGGATTTATGCCACCCGTGACCGGGAACAGGCCGATAAAATTTTGGAGTATGCCAAGCAAAATGGGCTCACCGGATGGATTGCACAGGAAAAGGATGAGTAAATCATCGCTCTGAGGCCACCCTTAATCGATTTCATTTCCGTAACATTATAAGACGGGTATTTTTGCGGTTGCTAAAAATTCAAAGCACCGTATGAACTTAAAGAACGTATGTCTTGCCATGTTGTTGGGGGTTTTAACCTCATCAGCATTTGCTCAGTTTACCCTGGTTGAAGAAGTTAAACCAAACAAGGAGAACACCGTTATCCCGTATGTTAAGTACAAACTTGACAGCAACGATCTCACCTTGATTATCCATGAGGATCACTCTGATCCGATTGTTCACGTACAAGTGGCCTATCACGTTGGGTCGGCACGGGAAAGTGTCCGAAACAGTGGTTTTGCGCACTTCTTCGAACACATGATGTTTCAGGGCTCGAAGAACGTAGCGGATGAGGAACACTTCAAAATCATCAGCGAAGCGGGGGGAACCAACAACGCCTTTACGTCATTTGACAAGACGGTGTACATCAACACAGCTCCGAGTAATCTTACCGAGACTTTGTTGTGGTTGGAAGCCGATCGGATGGGGACCCATCTCGATGGTTTTACCGAAGAAAAATTCAACAATCAGCGCGATGCAGTAAAGAATGAAAAACGTCAGCGCTACGATAACCAACCGTATGGTATGGTTAGCGAAGTATTGTTCAAGAGCCTGTACCCCAATCATCCATACGAATGGACGCCAATTGGGTATGTGGATGATTTGGACGATGCCAGTTTTGGAGACCTGCGAAACTTCTTCCTCCGTTGGTACGGACCAAATAATGCCACAGTGGTGGTATCCGGTGACGTTAAGCCAGAGGAAGTTAAAAAATGGGTGAGTAAATACTTCAGCACCATCAATAAGTGTCCTGAGGTTCGAAATCCACGGGCATCGGATCCAATCCTCCCAACGGATTACTACGTACCAATGACCGATAATATTTGGTTACCCTTGGTACAAATGGCCTTCCCAACTGTTCCGGCCTATCACCGCGATCAGGCTGCCCTGGACATCATGGCCCGAGCCATTGGAGGTGGAAACAACTCCATCCTTTATAAGAATCTGGTAAAAACCGAAGAAGCCGTACAGGCAAGCGCCGGTCATAATTCACTGGAACTTTCTGGTTTTATGGGCTTCACTGCGGTGGGAACCTTTGGTGGTTTAACACATGGCGAATTGGAAGGTCGTATTCGTGCGAGTTTGGAAGAATTTGGTAAGAACGGCATCAACGATGACGAATTGGCGCGTATCAAAACCGTGTTCAAGTCGTCATTGGTTGATCAGGCCAATTCTGTTCAAAGCAAGGCGCTCTTGTTAAGTGAATGGAATATGATGAAGGGTAACGGTTACAATCTCAACGATGAGTTGGCCCGTTACGACGAGGTGACCAAGGAAGATGTTATGCGGGTATTCAACAAATACATTAAAAACCGCAAAGCCGTTATTTTGAATGTTTCTCGCGAGGCTCCAAAAGAAGGAGACGATGAGAAATCCAAAAGTGTGAACCCACATGCGGGTCAAACAAAAAAGACCGATCCGCAATACGTTGGTTTGGAATACAACCCACCAAAAGACAACTTTGATCGTTCCGTTCAACCCAAAGCTCCAGCCGGTAAAAACATCATTGTTCCGGATTATTACCAAACGAAATTTGATAACGGTCTTAAGGTAATTGGAAGCCGTTCCGATGAATCTCCCAAGGTATATTTCTACTTCGAGATGGCTGGTGGTCACCTGCTGGAAGCAGACAAAAAAATCAAAACAGGTGCCGCTTCCATGACGGCTCAAATGATGGATGAAGGTCCAAAAGGAATGACGTCTGAAGAGTTTACGGCAGCGCTTGAAACATTGGGTAGTCGTATTTCCTACTCAAGTGGCGAATCATCCACCACAATCTTCGTTCAATGCTTCAAGGACAAGATGACGGAAACCATGAAACTGTTGGAATCCAGCTTGTACAACCCTCGCTTTGATCCCGCTGATTTCAAACGAATCAAGAAACAGAATATGGAAGGTTTCACCAGCCGAAAATCAAATCCAAACTGGATGGCGGCGAGTGAATACAACAAAATTCTCTATGCTGGAACCATTTTGGCGGAGGATGTTTCAGGTGATGCTAAGTCGGTTGGAAAGATGTCGGTTGATGACTGTATTGACTTCTACAACCAATTCTATTCACCGAATGTCACTAGCGTTTCAGTGGTAGGTCCTGTATCTCAGGAGGAAGTGATGAGTTCGCTTACCTGGATCAAAACATGGAAAAATAAAAATGTAACTGTACCGGCAGTTCCGCAGGCAGTGATGCCAGCTCAAACAACCGTTATTCTGGTGGACAAGCCGTATGCACCACAGTCGCTGGTAATTGCAGGCTATCCATCCATGAAATATGATTTCAACGGGGATTACTATAAATCAACCATCATGAACTTTTCTCTGGGTGGTGCATTTAGCAGCCGTATTAACTTGAACCTACGAGAGGACAAAGGATACACCTATGGTGCCCGAACAGGATTCTCCGGAAACAGCTACTACGGTGAATACGGGTTCAGTGGCAACATTAAGAAGGAAGCTACGGACAGTGCCATTATGGAGCTGATGAAGGAGCTGGAAGGATTCAAAAAAGGAGGGATTACCGACGATGAATTATCATTCACCAAGAGTTCAATTTTGTTGAGCAAGGCGCTTAACTACGAAACGCCATTCCAGAAATTGGGCTTCCTGAACGGAATTATCGAGTACAATCTGCCAAAAGATTATACGGATCAACAGGCGAAGATTGTTCAAAACATCACCAAGGATGAAATCAATGCCTTGGCAACCAAATACATCAAACCCGAAAACATGTTGATCGTAGTAGTAGGGCATGCCTACAAGATCAAGCCAGGTTTGGATAAATTGGGATACGGAAAAGTAAAGGTGATTGAGATCAACTAATTCTCCGTCTTCAACTACATTGAAAGGGGCCGCGTGCCCCTTTTTTTATGCTCAGTTGAATTAGAGTCGGATTAATTTTCCTGCCCGATACCCGATGGCAATATTGTAAATATCAGTTTGCAAGCAGTGGGGCAGATCGGTTGTGTTTCCCAAACGTTCAAAGCGTCGAGGATGAGAGGCCTTTTTGAGATAGGATAGAAGGTTATCCTTGGCACATTGATACAGGTCATGTGCCAATTCTGCTGAGTCGTCTTGTACGTCAAACACATCTTGAAGAGCGTGTATCACGGAGCCGGCGTACAGCGTATCCTCGAGATTAACCCGATTCTTCCATCCGGAACAAAACAAGACGACATCCTTACCACATGTTCTGAGGTAGTTGTTTGTTGCCGAAGCATTGGTAAAGGCACCTACCAGTATGTCGGCTGCATCGGCATCAGATGAAGCATGAATGCACCGGGTACCATTGGTGGTAGTGAGCACAACTTCCCGGTTTTTAACTACCTCGGACCGATACTCCAGTGGAGAATTTCCAAAATCAAATCCGGGCGCTTTCTGTCCTTCCCGTTCTCCGGCAATCAGGAATTCGTTGCGATCATACCCGAGAGCTTCCTCGGTGGATACCACGGGAATAACGGAATGTGCACCGTTGAATATGGCCGCACTGATGGTACTCGTTGCTCGTAGAATATCAATAACTACAACCACCTTTCCTTCCAGCGTAAAGTTGGGGAGGAGCAGGGGAGACAGAATGACTTCGATCTGATTTTTCACCGGACAAAGATGATTAATGATCGGGCAAAATCAAATGCCTTTGGATGCCTTATTTTTGCGCCAAAATCGACCAAATGAAAGAAGTATATATCGTTTCCGCTGTTCGTACTCCAATGGGAAGCTTTATGGGGGTGTTCAGTGATATTCCAGCGCCAAAACTCGGCGCAACGGCCATTAAAGGCGCGTTGAACAAAGCCGGGGTGGATGCCTCAGAGGTACAAGAAGTGTTTATGGGTAATGTGCTGCAAGCGGGTATTGGGCAGGCTCCTGCTCGTCAGGCTTCCATCTTTGCGGGAATTTCTCCGGAAGTGCCATGTACAACTGTGAACAAGGTATGCGCATCCGGGATGAAGTCGGTTATGCTGGCAGCACAAAGCATTCAATTGGGATACAATGATTGCGTGATTGCCGGAGGAATGGAAAATATGAGCATGGTTCCGCATTATTTAACGGGATCGCGAAAAGGCTATAAATACGGCAACGTAACAGCCATTGATGGGCTGGCGCATGATGGCCTCACCGATGTATATAACAATTACATGATGGGCAATGCGGCGGAGAACACCGCCTCGGAAATGAACATATCCCGTGAAGAGCAGGATGCCTTCGCCATTCAATCGTATAAGCGGTCAGCGGCGGCATGGGAAACCGGTAAATTTTCGGAGGAAATTGTTGGGGTAGAGGTGCCTCAACGAAAGGGTGATCCGGTAATGGTTACGGAAGATGAAGAATACAAGAATGTATTCTTTGACAAGATCCCTGCCTTGCGTCCGGCCTTCGTGAAAGATGGCACGGTAACCGCTGCAAACGCAAGTACCATGAATGATGGCGCAGCGGCTCTGTTGCTTATGAGCAAAGAAAAAGCAGAGTCCTTAGGATTAACACCATTGGCGCGAATCACCGGTTTTGCGGATGCCGCACAGGCTCCAGAATGGTTTACCACCGCACCAGCCAAGGCGTTACCCATTGCCGTTGAGCGTGCAGGTTGTTCATTGCCAGACATTGACTATTTCGAAATCAATGAGGCCTTCTCCGTGGTGAGTCTGGCCAACAATAAATTATTGAATCTGGATCCGGACAAGGTGAACGTCAATGGAGGTGCCGTGTCTTTAGGTCATCCGCTGGGAGCCTCCGGGGCTCGTATCCTCGTTACCCTCCTGCATGTGTTGAAGCAGAACGGAGCCAAACGTGGAGCGGCAGGTATCTGTAATGGCGGTGGCGGTGCCAGTGCACTCGTCGTTGAGATGTGAGAACGTGCAGACGTTATATACGGAATGGCAACATTTTTGAGTTATGAAAGTGATGCACAAATTCCGGATTAGCTTCATCCTACTTCTACTTTCCCCGCTGGTTTCAAAGGGACAGCATCGGGATTCCGTTTACCTGGACTCCATCCGTAACATTGAATATCAACTGGAAGGATTGAGTTTCAACATCATCAATGGAGTGGATGAAAATGAGCGGGTAACAAGCTGCTATTACTTCATTCAGACCTTGAAAAAAGCGCTGCAGGTACCGAACAGTTTTGAGTACTCGTTTCCGCTTCTCAACAAGGTGAGGACGGTATCCATTCTAAAACCATCGGATGACAAATTCCGACTGTTCACCTGGAATTTACTCCTGGACAGTGGCCGTTACATGTACTTCGGCGCGCTGCAGATGAACCGATCAGATTCGCTTATACTTTATGGTTTGTACGACAGCTCAGACTATCTCAAGGATGTGGAATACGAGACCTTCGACAACCGTCATTGGGTAGGTGCGTTGTACTATCAGATTCATCCCTATAAATACAAACGAAAGAGCTACTACATGCTGTTTGGTTGGGATGGGGAAGATGAGTTTATCAATAAAAAGGTCATTGATGTACTCTGGTTTGATGAGGACGATAAACCTCAATTCGGTGCACCTGTTTTTGCCGTGGACGATGAAATTCAAAGTCGGATGATCTTCAAATTCGCGGAACAGGCGGTTCTGCTCTGTCGATACGACAAGCAGGAGAAGTTGGTGGTGTACGCCAATACGGTTCCGGTGAATCCCATGCAAAAAGGGATGTACGAATACTACCTACCCGATGGTAGTTACAGTTATCTGAAGTTCAGTAAAGGGTTTTGGGTATTGTTTGACGATCTGTTTTACGATCGTCGCAAAAACGCCCACGAATTGCGAAATAGGGTGATTGTTCCCAGCGAAGAACGCTGATCAGGCATTCGTTCCAAACTTGTCCATCACTTCCTTGCTTACACCGGTATAGCTGAACCCACCGTCATGGAAGAGATTCTGCATGGTGACCATTCGTGTTAGATCCGAAAACATCGTTACACAGTAATCAGCACATGCATTGGCATCTGCATTTCCAAGTGGTGACATTTTATTGGCATAGTCAATAAAGCTGTCAAATCCACCCACACCAGAACCAGCCGTGGTCATGGTAGGCGATTGTGAAATGGAATTTACACGTACTTTTCGTTTCACGCCATAATGATATCCAAAGCTTCGGGTGATGGATTCCAACAAGGCCTTACTTTCTGCCATTTCTCCATAATCCGGGAATACCCGTTGCGCCGCTATGTAGGTCAGGGAAACCACAGAGCCCCACTCATTAATCGCGTCCTTTTCATAGCACGTTTGTAGCAAGCGATGGAGGCTCATGGCGCTAATATCCAACGTCTTGTGCATGAAATCGTAGTTGAGATCGGTATACGCTTTTTTCTTGCGGATGTTCAAACTCATTCCAACTGAATGCAGGATAAAATCAACCTTGCCAAATTTGGCGATGGCGGCATCGATCAAGGAGGCCATGTCTTCATTAAGTGTAACGTCGCATGGAACTACATCGGCGTTGCATTTTTCAGCCAATTCATTGATCACACCCATACGAAGAGCTATTGGGGCATTGGTCAGAATGAACTCAGCGCCTTCTTCATGACATCGTTCGGCCACCTTCCAGGCGATGGAGTTTTGATCCAACGCACCGAAAATGATTCCTTTTTTACCAGCTAAAAGTTGATTTCCCATTCCTAAAGATGATTAAAATGTTGGGTACAAGTTTATGTATTTACCCGCAATCAGAACTCATCCAAGGTAAAAGAATCTTACGTAAACCAATCGGCCGGCAATCTCTGCTTTCAGAATATACAGCCCTGATTTTGATACGTTGAAACGGGAGAGTGGAACACTGGATTGGCGCGTGGAAAGGGATGAAATCTCGGATCCGTTTACATCTATCAAACTCAATCTTACCATTTCCTGTAATGGATTATCGATCAGTATGTTGGCGGCTGCGGTGGCAGGATTTGCAGAAAGAGCGAGTTCAGATCCGCTGATGTAGACGGAATCCGGATCTGTTTGACCATATCTGCCCAAATCAAGCGCGAAAAAATGATGGCGGTTGGGATCCAGGTTGGACACGACATGAAGGTAGTGTTCTTCCGTGCCGATGGTACCACAAATTCCCGGAAAAAGATGGATCACGGTCATGGATTCCTTGGTTGTCCCATGCAGGACGGATAGATTTTCACAGGTGAATTCTGCCGATGTCACAAACTCGATCACTACCCGGTTGGCGGAACGGGTAACATCAAACCGAATGATGTATTCGTCCTGTGCATTAACTATATGTGTAAAGCAAAATAGAAGAAGTATGCTCAGCAACGGTCTCACGGAATACTAGTCGCAAAGATCGGAAGAAACAGACAACGCTGATTCCAATTTAGGGTATGTAATGAAACGGTGACGTCCCTTGGGCATATTACTTTTGCATCAAAGTGATCCTATGACCAATTTATTTAATCCGGAAAAAGGGAAGTTTTTTGTGATGGCTGGTCCCTGTGCCATTGAAGGGGAAGACATGGCCATGCGCATCGCCGAACAGGTCTCCGGGATCTGCCAGGACCTTGGTGTCCCGTTGGTTTTTAAAGGTTCATATCGCAAGGCTAACCGTTCCAGGCTGGATAGCTTTACAGGTATTGGTGATGAAAAGGCATTGGGGATTCTGCGAAAGGTTCACGAACAATTTGATGTTCCCGTAGTCACAGATATTCATGAAAGCCACGAAGCCCAGATGGCAGCAGAGTATGTGGATGTATTACAAATACCAGCCTTTTTGTTCCGTCAGACCGACTTGTTGGTTGCCGCGGCAAAAACCGGGAAGATTGTGAACATTAAGAAAGGTCAGTTTGCGGCGGCATCGGCTATGAAATACGCAGCAGATAAGGTGAAGGAATCAGGTAATAATCAAATTCTGTTAACGGAGCGCGGTACGATGTTTGGGTACGGCGACTTAATCGTTGATTACCGGAACCTACCAGAAATGGCTAGGTTAGGCTATCCTGTGGTAATGGACATTACCCATAGTTTGCAACAACCCAATTCCTCAACCGGTGTAACGGGGGGAAAGCCGGAGTTAATTGGGACGATTGCCCGAGCGGCAATTGCAACCGGAGCAAACGGATTATTTATTGAAACACATCCGGATCCGTCAACCGCAAAATCCGACGGTGCCAATATGTTACCCCTCCATCAATTGCGCCCACTGCTGGAGTCACTTCTTCGGTTGAAAGCGGTTGTGGATGATCTCTAAATTGCATAAAACACAAAGGCCGGATTGCTCCGGCCTTGTGCTCCAAATTAACTAACCAATTAATTCAAATTTACCCCACCAAAAAAACGGCGAGGGTGGTTAGATATTTTATCGGCTCCAAAAAATGACAAATCATTTGTGGCATCACCACCAAATACGGTAATGGAATTCATGTTGAGTTCCCCGTAAATCCGTGTGTTGCAGACGTAGGATGCCGGGTTGCGATGTTGGTGGGCGTGTAATTTCCAACTTTCCGTTAGCTCCGCGCGTGTTGAATAAGCACCTTCCTGCCACGTCTACTATCCACACTTCAACTGTTCCGGATTCGGTCCATTCAATGGTCAGCGGATGACCGGATATGGGTGTTGAATTCCGGATTCGAAAAAAGGCAGGATCATTCGTTGAAGTTCCGGGATTGGAAACCCGAAATTCTTTCTCCATCATACACGATTGAATCACGTCACTATTCCGTGCTAAATGGAGTACGGTGTCTAAGTGAAGAAGGATGGAACCCATTTCGGGCATCGTGATGTTTGGTTGCAGATAGTACAAAGACTCCAGCACCAGTTCATCGGTGGTGGTTCGACCAATCCGCTCGGCGATCATCGTTAAAAAGGACGACCAGATTTCCCGGTCGTGGTTCATTTTTCCGGTGCGTAGCCGATAGGTGGTGGGAGAGTTGACAATAAATCCATCCCAGAATTCATTGTGCGCATCCCAGGAGAACACATCGGTTTCTTTTTTTCCGGTGAGGTGTTCGGAATAACTCATTGCCAGATAATCTCCATATCCTTCTTCCATTGATTTTCGATCATCTCCCAGATAGGTATCGGGCGCAGCCTGATCAATCAGGGCATGGGTAAATTCGTGAATCACCACCTGCGCATCTTCTGCATCATCCACCCCACCGTATCCAAACTCGAGTCGGGGTGGGGATGTATAGCCTGTAAACGATGATATATCCCGCCCGTAGTAAGCATGTGTATCGATGAGTATGGAATCCGGTATGGACTGGAATTGCATCGCTTGCAGGAACTGCACGAATTGACTTAGGTGATAAAATACCTGAACCGTTTCAAACGATTTGGAACTTCGGTTAATGGGAATCTGATTCACCTTGAATCGCTCACAACCATCATTGGGTGGCGAAACATGTCCGAAACGGAAACGGGTCGTATTCGGATATAAGTAATCCGCAGAGTCATAACGGAACGGGAGGGTAACCCACATCATTTCAGCATCCAGTGTATCGTTCCTGGTGTCCATGCGATCAGAGAGCCAGCCGCCATACATATGTCCGCTGGAAACCACCGGATTGACGTTAAACACCGGAACGCGGAGCAGGGTGTCGGGGATATAATGAAACCGGTAGAGCGGTTCCTGATGCAAAATCCGTCCATCGGATACGATCTGGAGCCGGGCTTGAAGGTGATCTTTCTGATGATTGTGTGTGGTATCTACATAAAATGAAGAGTCGCCTAAGGTGTAAATAAACGGTTGTTCGGGGCTTCCAAATATTGGGAAATGAACGGTTGTGTGATAATCTTGAACATGACCTGGTTGGAAATTATCGTACCGATGAATGGTTTTTCCGGCAAATAGGACTGTATGCCCTTGTTCCATTTGGGGCAGGCGGATGTGCTGCCCAATGGAAGATGAAGTGGTTTGAACGTAACCGGGTTGGACATAGTTGGAATCTGTGATTTGACCGGTCGCTGTTGCGAACAACCCGGTAGAGCAAGCATATACAATCCATCGCATGCCTCGAAGATCAAAGAGGGATTGTTGACATCTATGAGAAGTATTACCGAACGATGATGAATTTCTCCCAACGTTGTATTGGGATAAGATTTCAGACAAACACTAACTTCGCACGACATATTTATGGCATCACTGGAATTAAAAGACATCGTTTCAATATCCGGAAAACCGGGGTTGAACAAAATTGTAGGACAACGTCCTAACGGATTGATTGTTGAGGTTTTGGACGGAAGCGGAAAGCGATTTCCAACATCCATTCATCAGAAGGTTTCGATTCTGGCCGACATCTCCATGTACACAGAAGAAGGTGATGCGCCGTTAATGGACGTCTTGCGTAATCTTCACAAAGAGGTGGAAGGTGGTCTTGAATTGATTACTAAAAAGTCCGCTGGTGACGACATTCGGGCTTTTTTCAGAAAGGTACTCCCGACGTTTGATGAGGAACGTGTCTACAATTCGGATATCATCAAGCTGTGTAGCTGGTATGCCATCCTGAAGGATCATTTGGATTTCAACGCAAAGCCTGAGAAATCGGACGAAGCGGATTCAGAAAAGGAATCAAAGGCATCGGCACCCAAATCAGCCGCCAAACCAAAGAAACCCGCAGCCACAAAGGCAAAGGCATCCGCTAAAAGTGCACCGGCAAAGGCGCCTAAAATTACACAACGAAAGATGTCCTGATCACGTTGATCAACTCGATCAGCTCTTCAGAATCTTAATTATTCCTCCTTTTTGGCTGGCGTTTTACGCTTTTTGGGATAGCTGAATTTTAAGGCTTCCCCACCTTTGTCAACGTCAACCTGAATTTCATCTCCTTCATTGATCTTGGCTTTCAGGATTTCTTCCGCCAATGGATCCTCAAGGTATTTCTGAATGGCCCGGTTAAGCGGACGTGCACCGAAATCGGCATCAAATCCTTTCTCTGCCAGGAAGTCCTTAGCTGCATCTGTTAAGCTGATGGAGAATCCAACTCCTTCGATGCGGTTGACCAACTTTCGGACATTGATTTCGAGAATTTTATTGATGTCTTCCCGCTGAAGGGTATTGAATACAATGACGTCATCAACCCGATTCAGAAATTCAGGAGAGAAGAATTTCTTCAAAGCATTTTCAATCACACCTTTCGATTCTTTGCTGAAGGCATCCACCTTGGCAGTTGTGGCAAAGCCCATTCCTGTTCCAAAATCCTTGAGTTGACGTGAACCGATGTTCGATGTCATAATGATGATGGTGTTGCGGAAATCCACCTTGCGTCCGAGGCTATCGGTCAGGAATCCTTCGTCCAGCACCTGAAGCAATAAATTGAATACATCCGGGTGAGCCTTTTCAATCTCGTCAAATAACAAGACGGAATACGGCTTACGACGAACTTTCTCTGTGAGTAATCCGCCTTCCTCGTATCCTACGTATCCCGGAGGGGCTCCCACCAATCGGCTTACGGCGAATTTTTCCATGTATTCACTCATGTCGATTCGCACCAAAGCATCCTTTTTATCAAAGAGATACTCGGCCAATGCCTTGGCCATTTCGGTTTTACCTACTCCGGTAGGTCCAAGGAAAATAAACGAACCAATGGGTTTGTTCGGATCTTTCAATCCAGCACGGGTGCGCTGAATAGCCCTGGTGAGTTTTTCAACCGCTGAGGCCTGTCCGATAACGTTCTTTTTCAAGTCGTCCGACATACTCAACAACCGGGCGCCTTCACTTTCCGCGATGCGTTTGGTTGGTACACCGGTAATCATCGCAACTACTTCAGCAACATCTTCTTCTGTAACGTTATATCGCTGATTGCGGGTTTCTTCTTCCCAGGAAGCTTTTGCAATGTCCAATTGCTCGAGCAGGGTTTTTTCTTTATCGCGAAGCTTGGCTGCTTCTTCGTATCGCTGGCTCTTTACCACACGATTTTTCTCTTCCTTGATTTCCTCAATTTTCTCTTCGAGATCAAGAATTTCCTGAGGAACGTGGATGTTGGATAAGTGTACACGGGCACCAACTTCATCCAGGATATCAATGGCCTTGTCCGGTAAATGGCGATCTGTTATGTAACGAACGCTCAGGGATACCGATGCTTTGATGGCCTCGTCTGTATAGGTCACACTATGGTGATCTTCATACTTCGTCTTGATATTTTGAAGGATCTGCTCTGTTTCTTCCGGTGAAGCGGGTTCAATCATAACAGGCTGGAATCGTCGTTCCAAAGCGCCGTCCTTCTCAATATACTGCCGGTATTCATCCAGCGTAGTGGCTCCAATGCACTGCACTTCGCCTCGAGCCAAAGCCGGCTTAAACATATTGGAGGCGTCCAAACTTCCGGAAGCGCCACCCGCGCCAACAATGGTGTGTATTTCGTCTATGAAGAGGATAACGTCCTTGGATTTTTCCAATTCGTTCATGACCGCCTTCATGCGCTCCTCAAACTGGCCGCGGTATTTAGTTCCCGCTACCAGCGATGCCAGATCAAGGGTAACCACGCGTTTATCAAACAGAACCCGGGATACTTTTCGCTGCACAATGCGCAGGGCCAGTCCTTCTGCGATGGCCGTTTTTCCCACACCGGGCTCACCGATGAGAACGGGATTATTCTTTTTACGTCGGCTCAAAATCTGACTAACGCGTTCGATCTCTTTTTCCCGGCCGATGATGGGATCCAATTTGTCCTGTTCTGCCAGTTTGGTCAAGTCGCGACCAAAGTTGTCCAATACCGGTGTCTTTGATTTGGACGTGGACTTTTTGCTTTCGCTGCTCTTCTTTTCTTCGCGATAGAAATCTTCCGGGGAGTCGGTCCCCATATCCGCCTTTATGCCGCCGGCATTGTTTTCAATGGCATTTTTGAAGACATCGTAGTCTACGCCGTACTGATGAAGGATGGAACTCGCAATGTTGTCTTCCTCCCGAAGGATGCTCAACAATAAATGCTCGGTGCCAATTACATCAGCCTTGAAAATTTTGGCTTCCAGGTAGGTGATTTTAAGGGCTTTTTCAGCCTGCTTGGTGAGTGGAATGTTGCCGAGATTCGTTGTTTTTGAAGCAGTATCCTTAATACTGTCTTCAATGGACTTTTTAAGTCTGAGCAGGTCAATCCCCAAATTTCTCAGGTGGAGCAAGGCTTTGCCTTCTCCCTCACGTATGATACCCAATAAAAGGTGCTCAGTCCCGATATAGCCGTGTCCAAGACGGATGGCTTCTTCCCGACTGAATTGTATTACTTCCTTTACTCTGGGTGAAAATTTTGCTTCCATATGGTGCGTTAAAAAATATGCTGCGATGAGGCTGAAACCCCGAAGCTCACTGAACAAATATAGTCTCAAAATGTGTGCGTGATCGCTAAAATTAGCCCACGTCTGCCAAAATGACCACTATTGCAGAAAGCTGAATTTACGGTTGGTTGAGAGCCATTTTAAATATCAACGATTTTTGGGCTGATCTGGTTTGTTTTAGCGCAGAGATTGATTTCTAAATTTCACACTTTTAAACCCTTAAGCAGGTTAAGAACATTTTATCCTGAATTTATGCACATGACATGTGTGCATTGAGCAGATAAAAATCAAGGTCGGTCATCACACCGTGTCATTTCAAAACTAACTTCGCCACACTCAAAAATTCAGGAGTTAAACCCTTAAGTGGATATGGCAGAGCAGAACGATTTACGCAAACTAACCCGCAAAACCCTTACTCTATCGGATGAAGCGAAGTTAGGACGTAAACCGCCGCAGGCGTTGGAATTGGAGGAGGCCGTATTGGGGGCCATGCTTCTGGAAAAGGATGCTCCGGTACGCGTGTTGGACGTGTTGATGGAAGGTGTTTTCTATCATGATGCACATCAGGTAATCTTCCGTGCCATCAAGCGATTGTTTGATCAGGGAGAGCCGGTAGACCTGCTTACCGTTACCGAAAACCTTCGACAGGCTGCCGAATTACAAGCCGCCGGTGGAGCATATTATGTCACCCAATTAACCAACAAGGTGGCCTCTTCGGCAAACATTGAGTTTCATGCTAAAATCCTACTTCAGAAATACATTCAACGCGAAATGATTCGCATTTCGGGTGAGATTAACCGAGATGCCTTTGAGGATACCACCGATGCCTTTTCGCTGCTGGATGATGCTGAGAAGAAGCTCTTTGCGATTAAGAATGATACCATCAAGAAGAACTACGACTCCATTGATGACCTCATTCACAAAGCCATCAAGCAAATCGAATCGCTCAAGGATCAGACTGGTGGATTAACGGGGATTCCTTCCGGATTTACCAACATCGATCGGATCACCAATGGCTGGCAACGATCGGATCTGGTCATTCTGGCAGGTCGTCCGGGTATGGGTAAGACTGCCTTCGTGTTGGGTATTGCCAGAAATGCGGCAGTTGATCATAAGAAACCGGTGGCGGTATTCTCCCTGGAAATGTCCTCCCTTCAGTTGGTTACCCGTTTGATTTCCGGCGAAACTGAACTGGAAGCGGAGAAATTTCGTTCCGGGAAACTGGCCGATTATGAATGGGAACAACTCAATGCCCGGGTACAAACGCTCAGTGATGCACCCATTTATATTGATGATACACCTCAGTTGAGCATTTTTGACCTGCGTGCCAAGGCTCGACGGTTGAAGTCAA
Organism: Flavobacteriales bacterium; assembly: GCA_020635355.1. GTDB lineage: Bacteria > Bacteroidota > Bacteroidia > NS11-12g > UBA9320 > WGNA01. Next base: position 480,932 of record JACJZW010000001.1, on the reverse strand, counting down.
ACAAAGGAATTGAGATGATCATCATTGACTACTTGCAGTTGATGCGGGGTGATGATGGCGGCAAATCCGGCAATCGTGAGCAAGAGATTTCATACATCTCCCGATCGCTGAAATCCTTGGCCAAGGAACTGGATATACCGGTGATTGCCTTGGCACAGTTGAGTAGAGCGGTTGAATCACGACCTGATAAAATTCCTATTCTATCTGACCTTCGGGAATCGGGTTCGATTGAGCAGGACGCCGACCTTGTTGGTTTCCTTTACCGACCGGAATATTACGACATCACTGTGGATGCTGAAGGGAATGACCTCACCGGGATAGGGGAGTTTATCATCGCCAAGCACCGACATGGTAAAACAGGAAAAGCCCGAATTGCGTTTAAGAGCAAATTTGCCAAGTTTGAGGATCTTCAGTATCACGAGGATGGTGATTTTGGCGGAGAACCGGACAGCAGCATCACGTTTGGTTCCAAGTTGAACGACATGAATCTTCCGCCGATGGACGATGAAGATTTGATGTTCTAAAAATCTTCTCCTTCTCGAATAGCGTGTTCGTAATCGGGGGCTTTGAAGTGATCAAAGTAATCCGAAGGAAGGTTATTGTTCCAAAAAATAGCCTTGTAGTTGGACCAGGTCATGCTATCCCAATGGATAATTCCCCGATCATACAAATCGGTGAACCGATAATTCTGCCACATGAAAAATAAGGTGATGATCAACAAGCTGAATCGAACAACACGAACCGATTTACATATTCGATCAATTAACAACGATAACCCGATTCCCAGCAGCAAGTACGTTTCAATCATTACGCGAATGCTGTAACCTCCATACCACCAACACCACCAACTAAAGGCCACATAACTATAAATAGCTAAGGTGATGAGACTATATCGGCGAAGGGTGCCGGTACGAAGTAGGAGTATACCAAACAGACCGGGAAGTAACAGTGGGGTGTAGAGAAATAAGCCGGTTCGCGCACCAAATAACCCATCCAGAATATGAGGTTTATGGAAGAAGAATCTTTCACCGGTGTAGGAATAGGATATCCAGGTTCCGAACACCTGATGCCAGTACATAAATTGGGGGATCAAGGGTAACAATCCAACTACAATCGCGCCCGCCATCAGAGCTGGTCGCTTCAAAATGGGATTCCAAAACATGGAACGGATGGGAGCATGCAGCACATAGCCTAATGGTACCATCAGAAGAATAACGTTGGTGGGTCTAACCGCGATCAGCCAGCCGCAGAGAAAGCACATCAGAACAAAGAGAACATTATTGAAACGGGTTACCATATGCAAGGTAATGAGCAGGATCAGGCAGAAGAGAAATAAGCCGTATATGTGGGTCATTCCCGGTTCATAGGCGATGTAATACAGCACGTTGGTGCCGAGGAATAAAATCGGTAGGGCAATAGCCACGGCTGTGTCGGATGCGAATCGAATAAGTATCAGGCGCATTAGCATAAGTGTTAATAGGCCTATGATCAGGGTATTCATCGCCATACCAAATTGATAGGGTTCAGAAAAACCGTTCGCATTATGTTTCCCGGATAGCTGAGTATACAGGTGACTCAACAAAAAAGTTGGCATGTAGAAGTAACACATCCCCACTCCGGTTTTTAGGAAGGTGGTATCGCCCTCGATATTTACCCAAATGCCTTCGTCCGGTTCGGATTTGGGAAGGCTGTGTCGGAATTTAAAATCGAGATCGTGATGAATGAATAGGGCGGGGAGGTAGCCATAATACCCAGTTACGTCGTGAATGATGACCCGATTGGTTGTCCATTTATGTTGCGCAAATGTTTGAAATATCAGCACCAAGGCCACCAACCACACACTCCAAATGGAGTGTTTCTGCCTGAAAATGTTTTGGTTAAACGGACTTGACATTCGTGCACACAAATCTATCAAAACAGCAGAGAGAAGCGCAGTGAGCAGAACGATGTACAATCTTTCGGATTATTGTTAATAATTGCACTGGAATCAGTGTTTTGTATACCAATTAGTTTTATTTTTGCAGCCCTAAAAAATGACAATGTTTGCAATCGTTGAAATAGCAGGTAAGCAATACAAGGTGGAAGCCGATCAGCAGTTATTTGTTAACAAGCTGAGTGGTGACGCTGGAGACAAAATGGATTTTGGTCGGGTTTTGTTGGTAGATAATGATGGAAAGATCAAAGTTGGAACTCCTGAAGTTAAAGGTGCTTCCGTATCTGCCAGTGTTGTTGAACACGTACGTGGAGACAAGGTAATCGTCTTCAAAAAGAAACGTCGTAAAGGATACCGTGTACGTAACGGACATCGTCAGGACTATACAAAAATCAAAATCGAAGGAATTAAGGGATAATCAGCCATGGCACACAAGAAAGGAGCAGGTAGTTCTAAAAACGGAAGAGAGTCGCACAGTAAACGACTGGGCGTTAAGATTTTTGGTGGACAAAAAGCCATTGCCGGCAATATCATTGTTCGTCAGCGAGGAACCAAACACCATCCAGGAGACAACGTTGGAATTGGAAAAGACCACACATTGTTCGCGCTTGTTGATGGTACTGTTGTGTTCAAGAAAGGGCAGAAGAATCGATCTTTTGTTCACGTTGATCAGGCCGAAGCCTAATCATCCAATAAAAAAGTTGAAAGCGTTGCCGTTGGCAGCGCTTTTTTTGTGACTAAAATTTCGAGGTATATTCGGTGGCCATCTCAGTTACTTCATCATCGGAATAGAGTAAATAGATGTGTTGCTCAATGTTGCCATAGGGCAATGGTCGCTGAATGCGTTTACCCAATCCCCAAAACAGTGATTTGTGTGAGGTGGTATTCCAGATGTGCACCAAATGCTGGCCGTTAATGAATTCAACGGAGGCATTAAAACTACCTAACATAAACTGTGATAGGTTTTCCTCATGCAAGGTTCGATAATGTTCCCGAAAACCAAATCGCCATGTACCCGGTTTGAATGGGACATAGAGTGGGCTGAACTGATAACGTAGATCGGTAATGGGTTTGAGGGAATCCTGTACATATTCATGTAGCACGTACCGCATGGCCGGACCGGTTCTAATTTCCTTTGTGAAGGGATGTTCGTCATAGAAATAGCGTGCAGCCGGGCCGTTACCAGAGGCGAACTCATAAAGTAAGATTGCTACGGTAGCATGTGAGCTGCGGTTTATCCAGGCGTTCTTATTTTCCTCACCTAATAGTTCAACATCATTGAGCAGTCCTTTGGCGTAGTCTATAACCACATATTTACTAATGGTGTGAAGGAGAAAGGAGTTCTCCTTCTTTTTAACTTTCCGTGGATTGTCGGCCAATGACCACATCGGCATCAAACCGATTAGGAGCCAGAGAAGGTATTTACAACCGACATTCATCTTATACAAATGTACAAGATGTCTGGATTTGGATTAATCCAGGTTGAACTGGGTGCGGACAAGTCGTTCACCGTCATGCCAAATTTCTGCGGTATATCCACCCTTTTTATAGGTGGCTTCCTGATTATAGGTGAACTTGATTTTTTCAGACTGTCCGGTGAATTTGAAGGTTTCCGTCATACTCACGAGTTTATCAGAGTCGGACAAGACGTCGTTATTGGCACCAAGTACTTCTCCATTGGTACCCAGAATGCGAAGCACAATTTCCTTATCGCCATGCTCCACCAGTTCCGATTCAACAACCACAAATGAGATTTCTATTTCCTTAATCTTGTTGGCTTTGGTGGTTTCTTCCAGTCGGCCACGACGATCTCTCAGTGGTTTAACAGCCAACTCATCGATCTGGAATTTGGCTTGTTTCAGCTTGCTTTCAAGATCCTGAACCTGACGGTCTTTTTTCTGCTTTTGAGTAACCAATTGTTCGTTTTCGGAAGAAAGTTCGTCTACCGAAGCACGAAGGTTTTCGCGATCTCGCTGGGCATCATCCAGTTGTGTTCTGGCAGCAGCAAGGGTTTCCTCCATCAATTTTAACTTGTTGTTGGCTTCGATGAGCGCCAGTCTGTTGGACGAATTAAAGAGGCGACGGATTTCAATCTTTTGCTTCTCAATGGCCTTGGTGAGACTGTCGTTAGACATCTCCATAGAGCTGTATTCCATTTGGAGAGACTGATAGAGTTGCTCCAGATCATTGTACTTCTCCTGCAGGGAATCCAGGGAAAGGTTGCTTTTGGACAAGGCTTCGGTTAATTCCGCGTTAATTTCCGTCAGTGATTTTCCATCCGAGTAATGGGTGTTATACCACGAATACATGAGGTATCCGTTACCGGCCAGAGAAAGGAGAAATAAAACAACCAACAGAATATTGGTCTTTGACTTGGGCTGCTCTTGATGTGTCTCGCTCATATCGCTCATAACGGTTGGAATTCTCGAACTCGTATCCGATTCAAAATTAATCCGAAAATGCGTAAAACTGTTGCGGAATCAATCCGCGATAATCAGGCTAATAATTCTATTTTGCACGCGCATCTCCTCTATGTGCACCGTAACATTTATACCTCAAGCCGGTGGCTTCATACTCACATCCAACCGGGATGAAGATCCCAATCGCGAAATGGCCTTACCGCCTGAGCTATATGATACCGATGGTGGTAAGCTGATTTTCCCTAAAGATCCCAGAGGTGGTGGTTCGTGGATTTGCACGTCATCATCCTTTACGCTATGTTTATTGAACGGGGCCGATCGATTCCATGAAAAACGAGGTCCTTACAGGCACAGCAGGGGGTTGGTGGTACTCAACTTTTACGAATATGACGGTGTTGAAGATTTTAATAATCGATATGATCTCACGGATGTAGAGCCATTTACCTTGGTGGTGGTTGATCACCAACAATCGGTTTTGCATCAGCTTAGATGGAATGGTACTTCGCGAGAGTTGAGGCGATTGAATTGGAATCAAGCACATATTTGGTCGTCCTTTACGCTCTACCCGGAGAAAATTATCGAGCAACGCGAACAGTGGTTTGATGATTTTCTGGCGAAACATTCTCAGGGACAAGAGGATGTTCTGAATTTCCATCGATTTGGGGGCACGGGAGATATCCAACACGATTTGGTGATGTCGCGCCACGGGCGTGTAATGACGATCAGTATTACGCAGATCACCTACGGATCAACGCATCACATACGCTATTATGATCTTCGAAAAGATTCGATGAGTGATCAGGTTCTGAATGAGGTATGGCAATGAACGTACGACGGTTTAAAATCCAATTGCTCCGATATGAGTATTGGCCATGGTGGTTGTTTTTTATACCGATGTTCCCCATTTATCTGTGGAATGCGATCCGACTTCGATCCTTCGTCTATTTTACCCTGGCTAACCCGGGAATAGAATACGGGGGATTTTTTGGTGAACGGAAGAACGATATCCTTAAACACCTTCCAACAAACTTTTTAGCACGTTCGGAATATTTGGATGTTCATCGCAAAATGGAGGTGTTGGACTGGGTTAAAACCGGTACCTGGACGTTTCCGTTGGTGATCAAACCGGATGTTGGTGAACGTGGTGATGAGGTGACCATCCTGCGCTCTGAATCTGAATTGGTGGATCATCTCAATCGTGTTGATTATCCCATGGTGGTTCAGGAATACATTGAAGGAGGTATTGAATTGGGCGTCTTGTATTGCCGGTATCCCAATGATTCAAGCGGCCGGGTAACCTCCATCACTAAAAAGAACTTTTTATCGGTTGAAGGCGATGGCAAACAATCGGTTGCGGAATTGCTTGAAAAGACTGATCGGGGGTATTTGCAACTGGATCGTTTGCGGGAACAGAAAAAAGAGGTTCTTGAATACATACCTATGATGGGGGAGTTGGTGGTAGTGGAAGCCGTGGGCAATCATTGCCTTGGAACTGAATTCGTGAATTGGAATCATTTGATCACTCCGGAACTAAGCAAGGTATTTGACCAAATTAGCCTGCCATTTGAAGGTTTCTATTATGGTAGGTATGATCTGAAGATTGAATCGGTTGACGCGATGAATCGCGGCGAGGGAATTCGTGTCTTTGAATTGAACGGTGTGACCTCCGAACCAGGTCATATATACGATAAGGAGTTTACGCTACAGCAGGCCTATCGGGATGTTTGGAAACACCAGACATATGTGTATGAGGTGTGTCGACAAAATCGATTAAACGGCAAAAAGCCCGCGCCGTTGAATGAAATCATCGGCCGGGCTTATTCCCATTTCTTTAAAGCTAAACGCTAAACGTCGTACTTGGACCAGTCTATCTTGTCCATGAACTTGATCTCCAGACAAGTCCAGGTGTCACGACCACGCCAGTGTCCTCGGGCGTAGGCAAACCGCGCTTTTTTCCAGCTTCCGTATCGGTCATGCAGGTATTTTAGATAGTGAATACCAACGATGAGGTAGTTCTCTCTGGTTTTTCCTCCTTCAAGTTCCAATTGGTCATACCAAAAGTTGAAGGTGGATTCCACCACTTGCAGGTCTCCGTAATCGGTTCCGCCTGATAGCGACTTGATACATCGCCATCCGCTTTCGTTTTGACCAATCTCGCGTATGAGTTTCGCGGGCACATCCAAAGACGCACAAATTGAGTCAGAAACCCACAAAATCGCCTGTTTAGGATCCGATGGTCGGGCATTCAAATTTTTTTCGGCGATTTGTTTGTTTTTCTTTCCGGAGGAATTAATTTTACCTGCGAAAGGAGAGGGGATGGTCAATATGGCCACTCCTATTAAAAGCAATAACTTCTTCATAGCTTCCTTTTTTTAGGTTGAACTCGGTCTAAAATGAGCCGTCATCTCATTTTAAACCGCAAAGTTCAGCCTTTTACTCGTATTTGACTGCCTATATTGTCTATTTGAGTGGTCGAAAGCCGTTATTTTATGCACATTTGTCGAACAATGACGGATAAGTCATGTTCTGCTGACATTCGATTGACATTACTGGAAAAGTCGGCTTCCAATTCGAACATGGGTCGAACCTTGCTCAATTGCCAGTAAATAATCGTCGCTCATCCCCATTGAGCAGATTTGAAATTGATCGGGTTCCGGGATAAGAGGGCGCAGTTTATCCATCCATTCTTTTGTTTGCTTAAACTCATTTGCTTTTTGAATTTGATCTGCATCCAACGTCGTCATGCTCATCACCCCCCTGAACGATATCCACTTATATTGGCGTAAGGCTCCTTCCAAAACTTGATTGAGAAGTTCTTTGGGGTCAAAGCCGTACTTGGAATCATCCGTAGCAACCTTTATTTGTAGCAACACCGAAGTCTGTTTACCCAGCCGTTGAGATTCTTTTTCAATGACATCCAGCAATTTGAAACTATCCACCGAGTGAATTAGAACCACATGAGGCAGAACAGAGCGCACCTTATTGGTTTGCAAATGACCAATCAGATGCCAATGAATATCGTCAGGTAGTTGATCAATACGTTCCAATAAAGCCTGTACCCGATTTTCTGCAAAGTGACGTTCGCCGCTTTCATAGACTTCATTCAGCTCGGTCAAACTTCGAGTTTTTGAAACGACGATAAGCTCTGTTTCACCGATTTCTCCCCGTATCCGCCGGATATTTTCACGTATCATTGCAGTGCAGTTTCGTGCAAAGAAATGAAATTCAAAGGGCTTGTTGTATTCGTTGTTGTATCTATGGTCTTTGGCTGCATGCCAAAGTATCCTGAGGTACCCGGCAATGTGATTGGCCCGGATAAATTTTCAGATATTCTTTTTGATTTACGCCTGGCCGAGGCCAATCAAAAAGTCCTTCAACATTCAGGAATCCGAATTGAAAACCTGACCGATAGCAGTTATCATCTGGTATACGAAATGCATCAGGTAACGCCGGAAGAAGTGCGTCGTTCGTACGATTTTTACACGCATGAGCCGGTATGGATGGATAAATTCAGTGCGGAGATTCTCGATCGGCTCAATCAAATGGAACCGTGAAGTGTTACCCGGAAGACATCGAGCGAATATTAGGTGTTGATCAAATTCGTGCGGCACTACACAAACAGTGTGGAGGCGATCTGGGAAAATCCTGGGTGGATAAAATGGCCCCATCATCCAACCGGAGGCAAATCCAAAAATGGCTGGATCAGGTGGTGGAGTATACTGGCGTAATTGGCGCGTCCAGTCAGCCATCACTACAAACAGAGAGTATATTGGCCATCACCGAAAAGCTTCGGATTGCCAATAATGTCTTGAACGACGATGAAATTATGTTGACGCGATCCGCTATCCGCCTGGCTTCAGAGCTGATCGAATACTTCGCTAGTCGACAAGAAATCTACCCTGAATTAAACGAACTCGTAGCCGTTGAGTTACCTCCATCGTCTGTTTTAGCCACCATCGATGACGTATATGATGAAGATGGCCGATGGAAGCGAACGGCATCTAAAAAACTGGCAGACATCCTCTCCGAAATGGATGGCATTGAACGCAAGGTGTTTTTAAGCCTGTCCAGAACGTATGAAAAAGGACTGTCGTCAGGTTGGGTAGCTGAAACCGGTTTAACGGTCAAGGAAGGCCGATTGGTAATTCCTGTTATCGCGGAGCACAAGCGTAAGATACAAGGCGTAGTTCATGACGAATCCGGAGGTGGGAAGATCCTCTACATCGAACCCATCGAAGTCCTTGAATCCACCAATCGATTGAAAGAACTTGAAATGGAGCGGGATCGCGAGATGCATCGTATCCGAGCCAAGATCAGTAGTTTGATTGCGCCTTATGCCCATGATCTGCAAACGATGGATCATCGTATGGGGGTGTTAGATTTTATCCGGGCCAAAGCCCGATTGGCCTTGGAACTGGAGGCTCATCAACCCACAATTCATTCGTCGGATCACATCGAATTCCAAAATATGCGTCACCCCATTCTGGATATGCATCACCGCAAGGTGGGTAAGGACGTGATTCCCATGAATATTGCCTTGAGTGAGTCGGAACGGTTGATGATTGTAAGCGGCCCCAATGCTGGTGGGAAATCGGTTTCTATCAAAACCCTGGCGCTCAATCAATACCTGCTTCAATGCGGCATGCTCATACCGTGTGCTCCGGATTCCAAAACACGCATATTTAAGAAGATATTGGTTGATATTGGCGACAGTCAGTCCATTGAGAACGATTTGAGTTCCTACAGTGGCCACCTCACCGCCATGAAACATTTTATTCAACATGCCGATCGCAATACGCTTTTAGTGATTGATGAGATTGGAAGTGGAACCGATCCCAATTTTGGTGGAGCGATGGCCGAATCGATCCTGCTGGCGATCCATGATAAAAAACCGCTGGGCATGGTGACCACACACTTCGGTGCGATCAAAAAATTAGCGGATGAAACGGAAGGGATGATGAATGGTTCCATGGCTTTTGATACCGATAAACTCAAACCATTATATCGCCTTCAAGCCGGCATACCGGGTAGTTCATTTGCGCTGGAGGTGGCACGGAACATCGGCCTACCGGATGCGATCATCAAGCGAGCCAGAAAACGGTCCAACACCGTTGAGCAACGCACCGATGAATTGTTGGCGCGACTGGAAAGTGAACGAGGAAATGTCCGTGAGATTCGGGAGAAGCTGGAAAAGGAACAACGCCATCTGGAAACCCTTCGAGGTGAGTATCAATCACTCAAGGAAGAATTGGCCGATAAGAAGCGCAGCTTAATTGATGATGCCCGTGAAAAGGCGCTACAAATATTGAAAGAGGGAAATGCGGCTGTTGAACGAACCATCCGTGAGATCCAGGAATCGAAGGGTGATAAAGGTAAGATCCGCCAGAGTCGGAAAAAGATGAAGGACGTGGTGGTAGATCATCGAAAGTCGTTGGGCTTGATGGACAAAACCTCTAACGTAAAACCCGAAAAGAAGGAAGACACACCACTTAAGGTGGGTGATCAGGTCTTCATTCCCAATTCAAGTTCAGTGGGTGAAATCATCGAATTGAGAGGTCAGAAGGCAGTTGTAGTGGCGGGTATCATCAAATCAACCTATCCGCTCGATCAATTGAAGGTATCCAAACGCAAGCCCGTCAAGCCAACGGTGAAGATTAATGTGGATATGATCAATCGGCGAGCCGACTTCGCCATGGAGAAAGACGTGAGAGGATTGCGGGGACCTGAAGCGTTGAAGGAAATTGACAAGTGGATTGATCAGGCGGTGATTGTAGGAAGCAAACAGCTTAGGTTAATCCACGGAAAGGGTGACGGCATTTTAAAGAAACTGATTCGGGACTACTATCAGAACAGTCCGTATGTTCGAAAAATCAGTTATGAATCCTTTGAGTTCGGTGGTGATGGGGTGAGCATTATCGAACTGGCGTAAAGTGTACCTTTGCCGCATGAAGAATCCTTTCAAATCGGGTGATCAAAAGACCTATCGACACAGGGTGACGGAGGCAGACATTGCTCGTTTTGAAAGCGGATTGGTACATCCGTTTTATGCAACATTTGCGTTGGGAAGGGACGCCGAATGGGCAGGACGATTGTTTGTGTTGGAGATGAAAGAAGAAGGAGAGGAGGGGATCGGAACCTACTTGACCATTGAGCATAAATCCCCAGCCCTGCTGGGGGACGACGTAGACATCACTGCAACCTTGGAACGGGTTGAGCGCAATAGTGTGGAGTGTTCCTATGAGGCTCGTGTGGGAAATCGTTTGATTGCAACGGGAACCACCGGTCAAAAGATTCTGTTGCGCCAAAAGATTGATCAATTAGTGGATTCGATCAATGGCTAAACGAAAATCCGACCAGCGCATCCGTAACCGTCGCGCGTCCTTTGACTACCACCTTGAACAGGAGTTTGATGCGGGTATGGTGCTCACCGGCCCGGAGATCAAATCGGTACGGGATGGAAAGGCATCCATTACAGAAGCCTATTGCTTAATGACCGATACTGGTATGCTGATTCGAGGGATGCACATCGCAGAATTTAAAAATGCGGGTTATGTGGAACAAAAACCTCATCGAGATCGGCAATTGCTGTTAACCAAATCGGAACTAAAAAAGATTCGAGGTAAGCTGAAGGATGTGGGATATACCGTGATCCCTGTTGAAGTATTTTTTAGCGAAAGCGGCTATGCGAAACTGAAGATCGCGCTGGCCCGAGGAAAGAAAACAGTTGATAAGCGGGAGGATCTGAAATCAAAGGATCAGGAGCGGGAAATGCGCCGCTTTGCCCGATAACGTTTGGTTTATCACAAATCCATACCTTCGAGGCCATGGGATTAGCTTCGCTTTTCAGACGTAAACCAAGGTTATCCGAAGAACCAGATCGGACCATCACGGTTGACTTTCATTCACACCTGCTGCCCGGTATAGACGATGGCGCTAAAACCGTTGAAGACAGCATAGAACTGATTCGTGAGCTTCAATATCAGGGCATCAAAAAGATCATTACCACGCCGCACATTCTGGGTGACTTATATCCCAATAACCCGGAAACCATTCGAGCAGCGGAAGCTAAGGTTCAAAGCAGGCTGAAGGAAGAAGGAATTGACATGGAATTTCATCCCGCAGCCGAGTATTATCTGGATGAATATTTCCTCTCGCTTCTTGAGCGTGGAGATGAGTTGATGTTGTTTGATGATAAAACCATCCTCATTGAGACCAATTACGTGGAGAAACCGGAATATCTGGAGCAAACGATCTTTGACATGACGATTGATGGATATACGGTCATTTTAGCTCATCCTGAGCGTTATCATTATTTGATTGGCCAGCATAAACGCATTGAAAAGCTGTTCGACACAGGAGTGAAGTTTCAAGTGAATCTGATATCCTTCACCGGCAAATATTCACCTCAAATCAAGCAAACGGCTGATTTCATTGCGAACAATGAAATGATCCATTACCTGGGGAGCGACATCCACCACATGGGACACGCCAGGTTGATAACAGAATTTAAACGGAGTGAGCGGTATCAGGAATTGATGGAGTTGCCCATTATGAACAACTCACTCACCGCTTGACCTCATAGAATCAGAGAGGTCATTGAGAAAATCAGATGCACTGGTGTCCAGCTGTTCAGCTATCCAGTGATATAGAATTTGAAGCCCGTAATCCAGATTATTTACCGGTTTCCAGTTGAGTTCTTCAAGGATCAACCGGTTATCAGAGTTTCGTCCGCGCACCCCTTCAGGACCAGGTATATTTTTGATTTTTAGGTCTTTGCCGGAGATGTCAATGATTTTTCGGGCTAGATCATTAATCGTAATCATCTGATCCGAACCGATGTTAATGGGCTTGATGGATGAGGAGGTCATCAGTCGTTCCACGCCATCCAAACACTCATCAATGTACAGGAAAGACCGGGTTTGCAGTCCATCGCCCCAAATTTCGATTTGGTCTCCGGAACGAGCCAGGGCTACTTTTCGGCAAATAGCTGCCGGTGCCTTTTCACGGCCGCCGTCAAACACGTTTTCAGGGCCAAAGATGTTGTGAAAACGCGCAATGCGGATGTCCATGTTGTAGTTCCGGGCAAAGGCCTGATACACGCGCTCGCTGAAGAGTTTTTCCCATCCATAGTCGCTGTCGGGATTGGCGGGATACACCATGGATTCCCGACAATTAGGTGAATTGGCGTTCTCTTGATTGTGTGTAGGATAGACACATGCCGAGCTGGAAAAGAAGATTCGTGTGCCCGTACTGTTCTTGAAGGCGTTGAGCACATTCAGATTGATCATGGCGGAGTTGTGCATGATATCCGCGTCATTTTCACCAGACAGGATGAAGCCTGCTCCACCCATGTCGGCTGCCAGTTGATACACCCGATCATAATGCTCCGTGGCCAGTTCATCCAGTAAAACCGGATTTCGGAGATCGCCAATGGTAAACTGATGCGCAGCTGTATCGGTAAATTGAGGTTTAACCAGATCAACGGCATGAACAAAGTAGTTTTGTTGAGCCAATGATTTGGATAAATGGTGGCCAATGAATCCACCACCTCCTAGTATAAGTACGCGTTTATCTTGCATCATGGGTTTTCATCAATTCTTCAAAAATCGTATTTAATTCGGTTGCGGCCTTGTCCTGTCCAAATACATTGTCTACTTGTTCACGAGCGCGTGATGAACGCTGAACGGCTTCGTCTTCATTCTCATAACGTTCAATGATTTTTGAGGTAAAGTCTTCCAGATCATCGGGTTGGTAGTAATACACCCAATCGGAGGGCACATAAGGATGATATTCTTCAAAGTTGGTTACCAGCGTTGGAATCCCGGTAGCGAGGTATTCAGCGAGTTTAATTGGGAAACCCGTCCGGGCGTATGGCGTATTGATCCTGTTCATGATCAATGTGTCACATGCCGCCAACTGGCTTGGAATGGCGTCCGATTCCAATGCTCCTAAATACGCGATATCCGGGTACTGTTCAGTTAGTTGAATTAGGTAATCCTCAATGCCCTTTTCTGCAATGAATCCCATAAGGGTAAGCTTTAGGTTTGGAAGTGATTCTTTAGCCTTTAGATAGCCATTCACCATAAAATGTACCCCATCTTTTTCACCAAACGTTCCTAAATAGCCAATCGTTGAGGAAGCATGATAATGTACAGATGAAAAGCGTGAAGAATCCACGACTATAGGTGTAACCAGTCGGGTCTGCTTATTTATTGGGCTGAATTTACCAACCAGGTTGTTACTCACCACCAGGAGTGAATCGGCATATTTGGCGAGTCTGTTTTCAATCCAATGTTGAGTACTACTTGGGTTCAAAAGAGAAGGGAGTTCCGTATAAATAACGCTCAAGTGGCCACTACGACGTTTTAGTTTTGGCAGCCAAAAGTGGAAATCAAAAAGTGTTGAACCATATACAAGTGCTATATCTGCTTGGTAATTCTTTCCATTCAGAAGGAGGTTCAAGTTTTTCCAAAAACCAAGGATGGTGAATAACTTATTGAACTTACCATTTGAGTATCGGCTTGTACCGCTGAGGTATTCATACGGCAAACCGTTCCATGTTCCCGTGGCCTCTTTGTTTATATGGTGTTTGTTAAGTGAAGAAGCAAAACCAACATAGATTTTAATGTTATGACCCAAATCCTTCAAACCTTTAGCATAGGCCTTTATTCGGGCATTTTTAGACACACCTTCCGGAAAGTCCGAAGCGATAAATATGGAAATGGTGATGGGGAGGATTGTTTAGTTGGCCGCCTGATAAATGCGTTCAATGATATCAACAACTTTTAGTCCTTCGAGGGCGTTAGCCGTGATGGAATCGCTGCCATTTAAAGTATTGACAACATTTTCGATCACGTAGTGGTGATTTGCCGCACTTCCTTTGAATGGTCCATAGTCGTTAGGCGGGTTGGTTGGGGGAAGCGTTGGCATTTCATAGTTATCAATATGGCAGTATTCAATTTCATTCATATACTGACCACCAATTTTTAGACTACCCTTGGTGCCAATTACCGTAATGGAGCTTTCCATATTCGTATCCCATACCGAAGTTGAAAAATTGATGCAACCCATTCCGCCGTTTACAAATTCAAATATGGTATTTCCTGAATCTTCAAACTCCGTATTAGTTTGGTGGTTAAAGTTCTTTAGATTGGTTTTAATATTCGTGATATCCCCAAACACCCAGAACATAATATCTATGAAGTGGCTGAATTGAGTAAACAGGACTCCACCGTCAAGGTCCTTGGTTCCTTTCCAACCACCGGGTTTGTAGTACCGATCATCCCGATTCCAGTAGCAATTCACCTGTACCATAAGAGTGTCACCAATGATCTTTTGAGAAACAACTTCTTTCAACCATTTACTAGGTGGGGAGTATCTGTTTTGTTTTACAACGAAAACATGACGGTTCTTATTCAATGCCAGGAACACGAGTTGCTCACATGAGACACGGGATAATCCCATCGGTTTTTCAATCACCACATGATGATTGTGTTCAATGGCTTTCAGTCCAAAGGGAATATGCAACCCGTTTGGTGTTGCCACGGTCAAAACATCGGCCAGTGCACCGGAAGACAAATAATCGTCAATGGACGTATAGAATTGGGCGCCAACGGGCATCAGCTCATGATTAGCAAGTTCTTCATTAGTGTCTATGACTGCAATTACCTCAGTCCCGTGAAATTCATTGGCAATGGTTGTGTGTCTTCGTCCAATATGACCAAAACCGCAGATAGCAAATTTGATGTTCTTCATTATTGAATATTAACTTTTTCTAGGCTTGGCAAGACGTAGAAAAACTTGTAGATTACATAGAATAAGGCAGCCGCTACTGCCATCACAAGTGCAATCAAATTATCTGGAATAGCGTATTGCAAGGCAACAACTGTGAGTAAATTGATAAGGAGTTGCACTAAGGCGTAAAACAGAGCAATTTTCAAATGATTATGACCTCCTTCATTGGTCAATAACTGATACAAATGCATTCGGTGAGCTTGGAAAATATTTTGGCCCTTTAACAAACGTTGAACGATAGTGATAACAGAATCAACCCCATATACTAGTAGAAATACGAAAGGGAGTAAGCTCAATCGCTCTAAAAAAATTAAGCCAGAAAGGTAGACTACGAAGAAGCCAATGAAGACGCTTCCAACATCGCCCAAAAAAGCCAGAGCTTTCACTCTAAGATTAAGATAAAATAACGGTAATAGGGCTATCAGAAAAAAGACTATTGG
This sequence comes from Flavobacteriales bacterium, assembly GCA_020635355.1. Taxonomy (GTDB): domain Bacteria; phylum Bacteroidota; class Bacteroidia; order NS11-12g; family UBA9320; genus WGNA01. The sequence goes on along the minus strand of JACJZW010000001.1, from coordinate 465,345 downwards.
GGATGTTATCTGTTGATCGATATAGCCCAAAGAGCTTAAAACCAGGGCGGTGATAAGGAAGATGGTAGTATATATTAATGTTATGCCGTTTATCCCATCCATGAAGTTATAGGCGTTTACCGTACCCAATGAAACTGTGAAAAGTACAACTAATTGAATGGTAAGGGATAGGTTATAAATTAGGTGAAGTTGATAAAAGATGAGCAGTGTGCTTATGCCATATAGCACAGCTCTTATTGATGCCCGCAAGGAATATCGATCATCTAGAAAACCCGCGGTGGCACCTAAAAGTAATCCGCTGATCAGCCACCATTGAGGTTTTTGAAACAGTGATATTCCAATCAGGAAAATCACTACCGAGATAATGCCTGCACCACGTAAAGTTTTTGTCTTGTGAGAACTTCGTTCATTTGGGATATCCATTAGATTTGATCCATCGGCAAGTCTAATAAAAACAACCGGTGAGATGATTGCCAGGGCTAGTAAGATGATATAACTCTGCATATTTAAGGAGCGGTTATCTCTTCAAGAAGCTTCATGTACGACTTTGAAATGACTGGATAGGTTTTATTTTTCATAACATAATCAAATCCAGCCATTCCCATGGCTTTTAATTCTTCTTCCTTTGTGTTCTGTAATTTAATCAAGGCACTGATAATCAAATCCGTAGAGTTGGTTTCCAACGTTAATCCGGCATTGGCTAGTTTGACCGGATCTTTGGGTATTTTACCCACTGACAGGATTGGTATTTGGCACAACATATAATCATTATATTTATTAGCCGAAACACCATAATCATACAAAGGGCTGTTCTCCCAAGCTATAAATCCGAGATCACTGCTGGCAATATATTTCTGTAGCTCATGCTTGGGTACCTTTCCAGGGAATTCAATGTGATCCTGATGTTTGGTTTGAGCCACATAAGTTGAACGCAATGGGCCATCCCCAAATAGTCGAAACCTGATGCCCGAATCTTTTAACTGTATTGCAGCCTTAACAAATGCATCAAGCGCATTTGCAGTGCCCATCGCGCCGGCATAAATGATATCAAATGTCTTGGACGTTTCCTTGGTAGACACAACTGGCTTCAGCTCAGGAGTGATGGCATTCGGTATCCACACGAATTTATGTTCCAAACCAGGTGTAACTTCAGAAATTCGAGTTCCAACACCCGGTAAAACGGAAACAATTGAATCGGCATATTTAAATGCAAGCTTTTCCAGCCAAAACATGATTCGAATGACCGGATTATTCCTGCTCATATTCCCCAGATAGATCGGCGTTAGCGGCCATACATCCCTTACCTCAAAAATGAATTTGACGTTTCTGCTGAATAGTTTGATCAAAAGAGCATTGATCACTGGCCATATGGACATGGACGAAACCAGGACAACATCAGGTTTTCCAAATCGTTTTCGACGAATGAAAAGTAATGAAAAGCAAAATGTTAACCAGCTCAGGAGGCGTTGTAATCCGGAGTCTGAATTGTACTTATTCACCCACATCCAACAAAAAGAAACATGGTCGGAAATTTTCTGGATGGAATACGGAAACTTACGGGAAGGGTTTTTTAGAAACAGGTGATTGTATGAGGCACTAAAAACATACGTATTCCACCCTTTCTCTGAAATCAACTCAGACAAATGGTAATGTCGTTCTCCTGCACCGGTGTTGGTTTCAGGTGTGGAGGCAAATTGATTGAAAACCCAGAGTGTTTTTCTTGACATTATCTGTGGTATAAGCCTTTTGATCTCAACGTACTCAAGAAGTTTCGCAATTTGGAATGCAGCGGATAGTTCGTTGGATAATCCAGAAAGGTTTTTGGCGTAGCTTGCATAATATCGTTAAAGACCTCATCTGGAATGTCAAACTTTTTGATGATGTATTCGGTGTCTTCTGCTATTCGCTCGGGTGGATAAATAGGAGCCTTCAACTCCTCCAATGCTTCCTGACGCGACTTTAATCCGGCGAGGATATAGGCTGACAGGTGTAGCTTACGCTTATCTATTTTAAATTTCTCCGGCAGTATATATCCCTGATAAAACTTCGTGTAGTTCGACTCATAATGTTTGCCACCGTAATACTGCCATTCCAGTTTATCAATCAGCAATTTCATGGCTGATTCACGGTCATAATCCGTGTAATTGAGGATGGATACCAGCTTCACTCTTTTAATAAAGGTATACCAGACAAACTTGGCCAATGACAGGTGGGGAAATGTTTTTAGTCTCTTTGTCCCAAAGCGTTTATGTACATTTCGAATGTATTTCCAGTCGATATGACCGTAAGCCCACAACCGCGGCATTACTCCCTCGGTTTTAAAATTGTTTCCACTGATGATGTATTTGATTCCAAACTTGGACGCGGTAGAATAGAGTGTTGAAAGTATGGCGTGATCCGTTGGAATCTCCCCATCGGGTGTTGATGCCTTCAGGAATGACAGTTGGAGATCTTTGAATTCTTCCCAATCCACAACAAACGTATGAAGGTCTATGCCCAAATTGTCTAAAATTTTCTCAATGTTGGATACAGCTAATTCGGAGTTCCATCCATTGTCGAAATGTACCGCAAGTGGGCGCAAACCAAGCTGCTTCACTAAATAAGCTGTGTAGGTGCTATCCACTCCACCACTTACACCAATCAAGCAATCGTATGGTTTGGATTCACCTGATGATTTGATCCGATCGATGAGTTGATCCATGGCAGTCTTTCGTTCATCATCCCGATCAAATAATCTGATACTGGCCTTTTCCTGATATTCGTAGCAATAGTTACAAATACCCTTGTCATCAAAGGTGATTTCAGGGTTTCCAACGGTATCCATGACGCATTGCGCACAGATCTGATACGTTGAATTTGATTTTGTCATGAAAAGATGTTTTTGATTTTTTCTTGATTTGGATAATTGATAAGAACTGCCTTGTGAGGACCATGAAATACGAACATAGACCCAGCTGCTGCGGCAGATACATGACCGTCTTTTAACAAGGATTTAATATCTTCAACCGATCCAGCACCACCTGCTCCAATCACCGGAATCGAAATTTGAGCGGCAACTTCATTGATGAATTCCACATCATACCCGTTTCGCATTCCATCCCGGTTGACACAGTTCAGCATAAGTTCACCAATACCGGCTTCTACCATCCGATTGATATGATCCATCAGGTTTTGTTTCATCGCCTTACCCGATACATGATCATATAATTTCCTACCGCCGATAAGGCCTATCGAATAATCAACGGAACCAACTACACTTTGACTTCCGGATAACGTTACGGCATCTTTTATTAATTGGGGAGATTCCAATGCGCTATGGTTAAGTATCACCTTTTCTATCCCAATTTGAAAAATGCGTTCAATTTCCTCGATTTTGGTAATTCCACCGCCGTAACCCAAGGGCATAAAACATTCCGTGCTTATGGATTGCAGGCGTTTGAAGTTTGGACCCCTTCGTTCCTTAGATGCCATAATATCGAGGAACACCAGTTCGTCAACCTCTTTATCATTAAATATTTTGACGGCATTGATCGGATCGCCTACGTAGACCGGCTTTTTAAATTTAACCGTTTTTACAAGACCTTCTCCTTTTAATAAGAGTACAGGAATAAGTCGATTCTGAATCATAGCAACTCAATAAAGTTCTTCAGCAGCAACATGCCGTACCGATGACTTTTTTCCGGGTGAAACTGTGCCCCAGACACATTTTTTGAATTTACCATGGACACAAAATCAACTTCGTATGGGGTGTATCCAATCGCATTTTCAGGATTATCCGGTTCAAAATAGTAGGAATGAACGAAGTAGAATTTATTGACTTCCAAACCGTTTAAGAGCGGGTTGTGGGAGTTTGGTCTCACTACATTCCACCCCATATGTGGAACTTTGAACGATGGACTAAGTTGAAATTTTCTGACCGTACCGGGAATGAAATTCAAGCCATTCATGGTGCCTTCTTCGCTACCTGTGGCCAATAACTGCATGCCAAGACAGATGCCAAGCAGTTTCATGTCTTCTCGTTCAACTGTACGTGAAAGACCTTCCAGGAAACCCAATGAATCCAATTTAGTAATGGCGTTGTCAAACGATCCTACACCAGGTAGGATAATGCGATCAAAATCATCGAGTTGATTTGGATTGTTTACGATAGTACCCTGGTGTCCAATCTTTTTCATCATGTTTATGATGGAACCGATGTTCCCCATTCCATAATCAATTACTGCAACGTTCATAAGACTGATTGATATACCCGGATCACCTTTTCTGCAACGGACTCTATGCTCACTTCTACCGAATGGTCTACCCCGTTACTACGATGTTGATTGCTTAAAATGTGGTTCACATGATCTGCCATTTCCTGGACGTTAAAATCGGTTACAACCCATGAATTTGCCACAGGATGTAGTCGTTCCGGTGCATCACCCACACCTGTACTTACAATAGGAAGATTGCAAGCCATAGCTTCTTTAATGGAGTTATTTGAACCTTCATGGTGGGAAGTCAAAATCATAACGTCCGCTGCATTGTAATAGTAAATCAGATCCTCGTGTTTTATTCCTGTGGCAAAGAAAAGGACCGCATCCGGATGTTGTCTCAATACCTTTTGATAAACTTTTTCAGCCATGGGCTTATTTTTTACCACCTGGCCTTCGGTATAAAAGAATAAAATATACTTGGCGTCCTTGTCCCAGCCAATTTTCTGACGTGCTGTTAGTCGATCAATCGGAGCGAACCGTTCAAGATTAACTCCATTGGGGATGGCTACTGCGTTAGCTCTGCATGATTTTGGAAGCGCCTGCCGCATGTGTTCACTTTTGGTAATGATACGCGTGGCGCCCAAGGCAGCAAAGGACGAAAGCACGCGGTTAATTCTTCCAGAAAGGGTGAGACTACCTGAGGCGGTTTTATTGCCAAGTAAATCACTCCCACAAAACGATATCACAACAGGTTTTCGGGCTGCCAAGGTGGTTATCAAGCCCGTAGTGGAACCCCAGAGGACATGAATCAAGTCGATCTCTTTTTCCTTCGAAATCTTCCGGATCTTTCGGTAGAAATCCCATAATGATCGAATGGATTTTCGTTCCGAAAAGTGGCCATATACCATATCAATTCCCGCATCTATTAACGACTGCATTTGAGTGTCTGCGTTGATAATATCGTGCTTGGTAAACCAAACCATTTGTCCTGAAAGTAGATCCAATCGCTGTAAATATTGACCTTCAGGTGCGCCATCTGGCAGTTGCACCCTATTGCCAACATGTACCATCATGACTTTCATGCCTTCTTAAGCAACAAAAGTGACCCGGAGAAAAGCTTGCTTACTATGCCTAAACGGGAGCTAAATAATTTGAACTTAACAGCGGTATTAAAGCCTAATCGGCCAAAGCCAAGTGCGCTTTCTGAATAGCGCTTTGATTTGATCAATGTCAGACCACTGCTTTGAATCATGGGTAGAATGGATTTAATCCCTGTTCGATTAACGGAGTACTGTTCGGATGCTTTGCTGAACAACGAATAGATAATTCTTCCTTGAAGACTGTTTGCCTCTGTAAATTGTATCAGTGCGTGACCACCTGGTTTAACATGCGCTGATATGGTGTTGATCACCTGTTGGATGGACGGCACATGTGCCAGTACTCCGAGGCAAACCACCACATCATATTCTTCACCGGATCGAAATGTGCATGCGTCGTCTACAAATGTAGTTACTCCAGTGATGCCTGATCTGGAGGCATTCTGAGACGCGCGTTCGATCATGTTTTCGGATAGGTCCATCAATGTCAATTGTTGATCATCACGATGAATTAAGCCAACACCGATGCTTCCATCTCCACAACCCAAATCCAAAACCGAGCGATACGCTTCTTTATCCAAGAGTTGTCTGACGAGAATCTGCCTCGTCTTAATAGTGGAATTACCTTGAACGTAGGCGTTAGTGTCATCAAATTTTTCCTTGACGCTGGCGTTGTGCTGTTGGTTGATTGTCATTTAAGAGTGGTTTTGAGGTAATAAGATTGCATAGGCCTCCATGGTGTGTGTTGCCAGTTTTTCAAGTCCGAACTTCTCTTTCGCCATATTGTATGAGTTTTCCGAGAATGATGACAATATATCCCAGTTTGATTGCACATGAACCAATTTAGAAGTGAGATTCATTGGGTCAACCATGCTGATAAAATAGCCATTAACGCCATTATGCACAAGTTCTTCTGCATCACCGCAACGCGTGGTAATTATAGGAAGAGCGTAACACATAGCCTCCATAATTACATTTGGAAACCCTTCGTATCTTGAAGAATGGATGAATAGGTTCCTGGAACAAAGCAATGAAGGTATATTGTCAACCTCACCAAGAAATCTGAAATGATCTTGAATACCTAATTGATCTCGTAATTCAACCAATTCATCATGTAATGCACCAGTTCCTGCGTGTACATGATTGATTTGGACACCAGCATTTACGGCATTGGCAATACCGTGAAGCAACAATGGTATGTTCTTCTCAGGATATAGTCTTGCCACGGAAACCGACTGAAAAACTTGGTCGGATGTGAAGTCTCTATCTGGCTTAATTGGTGGAACGGAAATTTGATTGGTTACAACCGCCGTTCTGGAATAAATGACTTTTACCATTGGGTTCGCAAATCCAACTTGATATTTTCTGTTATTACTGATCTTTAATACAGGAAAAAGGGAACATAACCAAAACCTAATAAATCCAGAGGTGCGATATTGAGCTAGTCGGTTTCGAATGCCACCAATTGGTTTCATTGGAGTCAATAGGCAAATCAGCCAGCAATAAAAATTTAAATAGAAAGCAAAACACTGCAGGGATGAACAAGTTGTCTTGGACAGAAATTGTCGCGACAGTTTAAGTTTGGATCGAATGGATTGATTGGACAGCAAAAGTATATCTACTCCAAGTGATTCTAGGAGATCGGCATGTGCCTTATGGTCTGTTTTGCTTTGATAATCCCAAACAACTAAAGCGCACGACACATCTTTTTTTCGCAATTCGGTCAACAAATAAACAAGCTGAGTTTCCTGACCTCCTGCACCAAGTTCCCCAACGAAAAATCCAAAAGTCTTCATTCTTCTTGCGTTGATTCGGACTTTGATTGCATATACCTTTTGATTCGATCTAACTTGATGTGATGCTTGTCTACTGCAAATCCGCCTATTAAAACGCCTAAAACGATCATATATGATTTATTAACCAATAGGGTGTGTGCCGCAAACCCTGAAAGAAATACCACCAGCAAAACATTTCGCAGGTAAAAGCGAACCGAGGGTTCTCTTACCTTGAAAGATCCTTTGAACCATGTAATGAGAAAAATTACATATGCGAGTAAGGCCAAAATACCTGCTTCACCCCAAAGGAGTAAATATATGTTATGTACACCAACACCAATGTCCATGACGTGAAATTCACCTAAGCCAAATCCTAAAATGGGACTGTCGGAAATTTGTTCAAGTGCATATTGCCACAACTCAGAACGGTTGGTGGTTGTGGCCTGGTTGATTTCGCCGTGGTAAAATTGAATCAATTCTTCTGATCGCTGCGCCTGTTCAGCGGTAAATCCTGCAATGATTTGATTGATGTTGAGTAGCGCATATCCGGCAATTAACACCAATCCCAGCAATAAAAAATTGATGGATCGTTTCACAACTTTTTGTCGCATCATTTCAGGTGAAGAGAATGAATTAAATAGAAAAACGGACAGAATGAAGAGTGTAACGGTTGCTGCACCTTTGGAAAACGTTGATAAAGCGGCAACCATACAAATCACATAAAAACCCATGAAGATATAGCGCCTATTTCTGACCCGTGTCATTACCATATACAGTGAAGATGCCTGGCCAAGACAGCTAACATACCCTGCGCGGTTCGCGTTAGAATACAGACCTACCGCACGATCAATTTCACCAGTTTCATCACCATGGAAGTCAATATCAAGGGTGATAGAAATTAATATCAGGAGCCCATTTAAGGCAATAAGAGCGCTGATTAACACCACATTGCGGTTGAACTGCTTCCAACTGGATGATGACGTTGCTACCCGATAAGCTACAAGAAAGATCAGAAAGGAGGGAGCGTAATAGCGTATTTCACTGTACACAGCGTTGAAGCCCGAGCTGAGGAATAATAGATAACCTCCCAATGTGATAAAGATAACCAAGGCTATCAAGAAGTTGTTATATATCCTGTTTTGTACATGAACTTTTGTTCGTGTGAAGATCAGGATCACTATTGCAATGAGCAGAATGATATTGGACAGAAATGCATCAATTCCTGTAAAACGTGCAGAGAATTCATTCAAATCCAAGAGAATGAAAACGAAGAATATGGGAACAAGAAATCGATGAATGAAACCGTGCATTCTCCTTAACGTATTGGGTTGAGCAACTTTTTCTTAAACATTCTCTTGATGAGTTCTAATAAGAACAATTTGTCGTGCTTGACTAATGCAATTCTCTTTCGGAAGAATTCGAGGTAGAGTTTCAAGCCAACAAATCCTGAATAGACCTTTCCGTTGTTATCCAGGTACAATGTCTTTCTGGATTTAACTCCAGCAACCAGTTTCTTTAAGGTAGTAAAGTGCCATGGAACTTCCGATTCCAGAATGGCAAATGCAAAATCAAATTCCTCAGAAGACGCGTCACGGGTGAAGTTAAAGGTGACTTCAGGGTATATAATTTGTAGTGCTTCACGAGTAATCCTTTCAAAATCAGGTGTGCTGCTCATTATAATGCAGGCGGTTTTAAGGGAATTTGCATGCGGCATCTTGTCGCTTTTCCCCCAGCATTCTTTCAAAAAGTCACGGTGAAAGTTATTCAGTTTTTGAACATCGCTTAGGATGGCCTGGCGGAACAGTCCAAATTCCTCGGAGAATGAACGGTAGGCTTGTTCTTTGGGGTCATCCAATAATGATGTAAAAGAATAAGTCTCATAGTTATTCTTGTCTTTCTCGATGATGCATTTAAGCTGGTCGAGGATGTATGAGGTAAAAGACGGTAACTGACCGATGTATCGATTATCGGTGCGGTGCAGTCTTTTGGCTAAATGTTCCGCTGGTTGCAAGATATTCCCTCCCCGAAACTTAGTTGATGGGGTAATGTTCATCAGTTCGCATAGGGTTGGTACGATATCTATCGTTGCCACATATTCTTCAACAACCGCTGGCTTAACCCCGGGATAATGAAGCACCAATGGAGTGAGGATATTATCGTTTGTCAAATATTTGTCGTGTCCCCAACCTTGCTTAAGACCCTCCTCAAAATTGTAATTTTTATCCGCTGATGGATATCCGTGATCTGAGTTGATCACCACAACAGAATCGTCCATCAGTCCTTTTTCTCTAATTCGATCCAACGTATCCTGTACAACCTCAGATATGTTTACGTCAACCCGTACGTTAAAATGTAGGTAGCACATGGTTGGATTTTTCCAGTGATGCTTGTCCAGAATGTTTGTGAATAGATTATAAACATCCCGGTTTTCCCATACTTCCTTTCGATGACTAAGATTGTTCGGGTAATAGGACTTGTTGATCATACCAAACATGTTGGACATCACTTCTCGTCCATGCTTAAAGTAAATGGCCCCGAAAACGTCATATCCCTCTTTTTTGAGCATGTTTGGGAAATAGTCAAAACAACTCAATTGGCCTCGGAAGTTGTTGTAGGATCGGGCAAGTAAATAACTTGGGCTGGACGTCATCATACTTGAAATGGATTGAACCGTGCTGGGAGCAGACGTGATCACATTCTTAAAAAAATGTGATTCCTGAGCAAAGTCAACCACACTCTGCGGCAATCCGCGATCGTCTTCATCGGTCTGGTAGTTTCTCGCAGAGTCAATGAGTATCCAGAATAAATGAGGATGTTTCATGTTAAAAGAGGTTGCACAGATTGGACATTTTTCCTGATTCGATCAATTCTTCATAGCGCTCAAGATCTTCCACGGAATCTACTTCCAACCAACCATTTTGACTGGGAACGGCTTTGACTTGTATGCCGGAATTGATTAATGATTGCAGGTAGGAGGTCATATACATGTTGTTAAAATCCTGACCATCCAATTTTTCTTTCGTTTGTTCTAGTTCCCGATATCGGTCAAAGAAATGAGGAGCGTAGCGTGCAGCCACCTTGATCATGCCAATGTACTGGCCTTTAACTTCTCCGAGATGTTTTGGCTTTTTCCCCAATTCAAGGACGTAGCCGTTAGAATCAGTCTGAAAGGTTTCTACATCACTCAACGGATCATCCATTCGCTCTGACCATAGCTTGAGCCATTCCTGATCATACACCATGGCCACATCATGTTGATCTGAGAAGATTCCTTCCAAAAGCCGTGATTCAAAAATGATGTCTCCATAGGTTATGAGGATGTCGTCAGACCCATCAAACAAACTCCTGGCGCAATACAGACTGGCCACCATGTTTGTATGATCGTATTCCGGATTTTCTATTGTTTGGAACCCAGCATCTTGAATAACCTGTTTCTTATATCCAACCAGAACATGGATATCTATCCCGAATGATTGTAGAATATCGCGCTGATACTCAATCAATGATTTACCACGTAGTTTTACCATGGTTTTGGGGACAGAATCGGTATAAGGACGCAATCTGGTTCCTTGGCCGGCTGCAAGAATTATTGATTTCATTTTGTTTTTGTGAAGAGTAGTTTTTGAAAGAGTTCGATATCGGACTCGTTGAATGAATTTTCTCTTTCAGGGTGCCACATCATACCTATCCAAGGCAAATTATGATGCATAATGCATTCAATATGACCTTCATCGGTTGTGGCCACCACCTCATATTCAGATTGGTCTGAAAGTTTATCAAATGCCCAGTTATGATAACTGTTCACTTCTGGTAGGATGGGCAATTCCATTGTTCTCATGGTTACACGATGTCGTGTTCCTGCATGGTGTTCTACTTGAACTAACTTCTGATTGTCCATGGAACCCATCAACTGCATGCCCCTACATACACCAATGACCGGATGCTTCATCTTGCGGCAATGTTCCAGGAGGCTTTTTTCGGTTCGATCCCGTTCTCTGGACACATTTTTTGCCCCGATTAATTCGGAAAGATCATTTCCTCCGGATAAAACCAACGCTTCCAGCGATACATCTTGATACCATTTAACCGGGTTTGCCAATGAATTTGGAATTGGAATAGGGGTAACACCCACAGCTTCGAGGAATCTAAACCAGTTTTGATCCAAACAATCCCGGACTTCTCCATATCCTGCAACCGTTTCTACCCGCTGTGTGATGCCAATTCTCATTGAATGATATCGATTTTTCGATTTCCTGCATTGAGGGACAGAACGGTGGCGGAGGCTATTCGCTTATATTCGGTTTCACCAATACCAATCGCTGCAGGCAGATTAAACTCAGCCGCCCGAATGGCCATATGAGAATTTGCACCTCCGTACATGGTGATCAATCCGGCAATCTTCCGGCCAAAAAGCCATTCATAGCCTGGGTCAGCGCGTGGTATTAGGACGATTTTACCTTCTAATTGAAGGTCTTCGCTGGATTGTTCCGATAAGTCAATTGCTTCAGAGGTGATGAACTCAGAACCGATGAAGTTTGCCTGCGTTTCTGGGTAGAAGAACCACCAAAAATCAGAGGATGCGGTCAAAAGTGGCGGTAATTCTACAACGGATCCCAACCGTTTCCAACGCTCACCTTCAGCAGCCCTGTTGATGAGCTGGGTTCTCAATTCGGATTCAATCATTCCGAGATCAGCAGCGGCGTATAGTTCTTCCCACGTAAGATTGGCGAGTTGATCCCTGGTTATACCAATGCGCTCACCAAAATCAACTAAGCAATTAATGGCAGCAGATAAGTTCCTGGTGAACATAAATTTGGCATATTCCCGGCCTTCAATTGCTCCGCGCATGAACTGTTCAACCTCTTCTTCATCAACGTTGATTCCAGCGGATCGAAGAGCATCCGTAAATTGGGAGCGGGAGGCCTTCCATTTATGACCAGATTCATGGTTGGTTTGAATACTTTCTTTCGAAATGTTATCCAAAATGGGCTTGATGTAATAATTGGGGTCATCGGCATAATCCGGTGAGTTTATGTCATAGGTTCCCGGGCGGATGTGTCCGTAAACCGATAAAAACTCCTCCATCGACAGGTTTTCGGTAGCTAGCCGTTCAATATCCCTAGTGAACTGGTGACTAACGGTTTGAATGGAATTCAGAAAATCATCCATTGCAGCCTGATCAATGACCTGTGTTGCTACGGCGGACTTCAAGAATGAAACCGCAACAAACGCACTTCTGGCCAAATGGGCAAAAGGAAGGGTGCCATATTCCGTTACATCACGCAACAAATAGTCGGCTTTTCGAATCGGATGAAGCTCTGCATCGATCACCTCGTTGAATTTGCGATCCAGCACGTCAATTTGAGAGAGATATTGATCATTCTGACCTATTGCGTGTTGAGTTATTTGTATCAACCCAGATCTTAAATCGTCGATGTCCTTGGATGAGAACTGGCTTGATTCATACCGCTGTTTCCATTTGGCAAAGTTTAAATCAAAGCAGGTGGGTACCACTTCAAACTCCACTTTGTCATGAAGCTCAGGATGGTTTTTTAGGTAGTTCAGATTAAAGTCAATGAGCCGTTTTGCCAGATCTTCAGATAACGAATTGGGGACGAAAGAATTAAAGCTTGCGCGAACATCTACATACGGATGCCCGGCAAAGGTTTCCAAAAGAGGTACCGGACGAACATCGCGATAACCGTACTGAGCTCGCTGCGTAGACCAGACGGTATTCATAATGATGTTTTTGTACAGACTGATGGCTAGTCTGCCCGGGTTTGTTCCGATAATCTCGGCAGGATTCCAATCAGGCATCACTCCAAAAATGGCAGAATCACCAAGCGCCACGGGAGTAGTTTGGTTGTGTCGGATAAACCGCTCTTCGGCCTCTGTTACGAACTCGATCAAATCCGCATCCGAGGTATCCCAGGCTGAGTGATCAACTGCAATTGGTCTCACCTGCAGGATGTATACCTCATTGTCTGAATTAATAGCAAACTCAATGTCAAGTGAGTCATAATTGACGAACAACTCAATTTCTCTTAAGGCCTGGCACAAATTGATTAGTTCGGCCGGCACATGATTGAGTTCGGCCAATTTATCCTTTCTCAGAATAAACGTTTTATGTTCCCTGCTAACACCACTCGTGATGGCATCGGTAGATCCGGATTGATCATAATTCAGCACGTAATACGGCGATCCATGATTTAACGTACGAGTGAAGGCTACTCCGGACATCTTCACCTGTTCAACCATTGGTTGAACCAAGACCTGATTCCTTGGATCTTTATCCGGGTATGATGCTATTACCTGTTCACAACCAGCACGAACAGCTGACCTGTCATCACAATCGATGTTTAAGACGCTATCGTATGCCCCGGCATTAGCAGTAGCAAATCCGTCTTCCGAGAGAGCACTCGATCTAATTACGATACGTTTTCCATTGAATGCTTCTTCTATTCCCTTAAGAACGGCATCCTGATTGGCCATCCAATGTTCAACTGCAAAGGCATATTGGTCCAGAATGGTGCTTTTCTGAACGAGACTTGAAAGCCTGTCCAGTGTTTGAGCCTTTGTTCCCAGAATGAAGTGGGCAAGGTCTCTGGGATCATTCATTTCCGCCCAATCACCTTGAACATCTATCGCCTCGATTGAAAGTCCAGAAGCTCTGAGGTATTCAACGAAGGTTGATAATTTTGATTGTGAGAGGTTCACGTGATTGAGTGCCTTCGCGGCATTTAACGCTTTCGCTGAGGTTGCATTGAATCGAACCAGTCCGATGAACTCTGCCTGGGCAAATTGAGAATCGATGTCAGGTCCAAGGCGTGTAATCAATTGATCCACCAGGTTGACCTTTTCACTAGAGTCAAGGTCCTCTTTGGATCGTCCTCGATAGCGATCCTTCCAGGAACTGTCTACTGCTACGGCAATATCTGCTTTTGATTGGGAAAGGCGTTTTACCAAATCTCGTCGGTAAAGAATATCGCTGTAGGAAACAAAAAGCTCTGACGTATTTGGCAAATCTGCGCAAAACAAGGATCCCGTGGCTCCTGTTTCTTTCCAATTGGGATTGATCTGAAAGCGAAATTGATTAAATCGTTCTTCGATTTCAGACACCTTGAAGCCGCCAACAAATTGTATATCGGTGTCCAGTTCATCGTAGGCGCGTACCAACCAATCCAATACGATAAATCCTTCTGAGGTTTCAAGTAAACCAGCGTGGAAATCACGCTCCATTGATTTACCGGCGCCAAGAATAACAACGTTTGATTTCATTAGGCTGTAAGAAAAAGATTAGTTGCCTGTAACCGCGTCACTTAGAAGTTTATGAAGAACCTTGTACCAATGACGGCTATCGCGTTTGTGAGCCAGGGCAATGGCGCGTTCAACACTTGTTCGCCGTAATTCCTCGGAATCCAGAAGTTTGATGATCGCGCTTGCCAGTTGATCAACATCCGGTTCCTCAACCAGTACCCCAAAACCTTCATTACGACATAGGTCACTTAAATAACTATTCGAAGGTGAGTGGACCAGTATGGGGGTGCCTGAACACAGATATTCCATTGTTTTTGTTGGAAAATTATGAGCGATCATTTGCTGTGAACGGGATTCAAAAGCTTGAGGAAGAAAGAGGATATCCGCGGATCGTTGTGCCTTGATTAAATCCGATTTGGAAAGGTACTTCCAGATAATCTGTTCATCCTTCAGAGATTGTGGTACATCTGGAGAGCAGAATTCAAACTCCACCTTCCTCCCTGTTTTTTTAACCGCCTGAATCATCCGCTCTACAGCATCTTGATTCATTTGGGGATAGATACCTCCGGCAAAGTGAATGACCGGAACGTCATTCAGCCGTTCGTCAACGGATGTCGGCACTTCATCAGCATCCAACGTGTGAGGAATCGTTATGAATTCCTTGCCATGTTTTTTCGATTGGTGTTCTGCTGCAAACTCTGTGATCGCTACGCAGGTCTTTGCATCTTGAATTACGGCAGCCTCATATTCCCTAGCCAAGTCCAACTCCGCACCGGACCTACGCTCTTCCATAAATATCCTGATAAAAGACGTAGGGGAGTTTAGGCTCGTTTTGCTTCAAGATATGCAGCCGAAGAAAAGGCTCCATTGGGGTAGTGGATATACAAGCAGTCGGGATTCTCACGTCTTATGGCCTTGCGAATTTCAAGTCGGATTAAAACCATATACAACTTCGGAAAGTATCGGTTTAGCTGTAAGGTATTGATGCCTGATCCGAAAAAAAGCACTTGTTTTCGCTTAAAAGGGAGAATTTGATCGATTCAATATGTGGATCATTGATACCATGTACTACACACAATTCCTCCGTCTTGAAGTGTCGAGTTAATTCGTATAGCAAGTAGGCTGTTCCACCTACCACGGGCGGAAAACTTTTAGTAACCAGAAGTGTCTTAAAAGACATAGACTATGAATTATTTTTCATCACACCTGCCCAGGAAGGTGGTAGGTTCTTTAAGATTTCAATTCCGGAGAAAATAGAACTTTCTCGTGGTCTTTGATTTTGCCTAATCGGCCATTCGACCAATGCCATCTCCAATGTGATGAAATCCTGATCTCCGAAAAATTCGATCACTTTGTCGTGACTTGAATAAGCGTGAACTACCTCATTTCGTGCTTCAAGATGGTTGATGTTGGGTTCAACTCCAAACACCTTGGATACTATGGTTGCCAACTCTTTAACCGTATAGGGCTTGTCTGCACCAATATTGAAGATTTGGTTGGTTGTTTTCGGCATATTAACACATTTAGCAATCAGAGGAGCAACATCATCCACATGACTGAATGCGCGAGTTTGCATTCCATCCCCAAAAATGGTCATGGATTCACCCTTCATCACCTGATTCATAAAGATTCCAATTACGTTCCTGTACCGATCTCCAAGGTTTTGCTTTTCACCATACACATTGTGAGGGCGGAAGATGGTATAGTTCAAACCAAACATTTCGTGTGCTGCTGCCAGGTCCATTTCAACGGCATACTTAGCAATACCATATGGATCCTCGGGTTCAGGACGCATGGCTTCGGTCATCGGAAGTTGACCTGCACCATATACTGCAATGGAGCTTGTGAATACAAAGCGTTCAACAGTTCCGGTATTCACTGATGCATTGATGAGGTTGAGTGAGCCAATTACATTGTTGGTGTAATTGAACCTTCGAATGAAGTGAGATAAACCCTCAGCTGCGTATGCCGCCAGGTGATACACATGCTTGAACTTGTATTGGTTGAAGAGGGTATCAATCAATTCGTGATCGGTGATGCTTCCCTTGATAAAGGTACATCCAGAAGGGACGTTGTCCTCGAAACCACCACTTAGGTCATCTAGTACAACGACATTCATTCCCAATTTGGAGCAGTGTTCTGCAACGTGAGCTCCAATAAAGCCGGCTCCGCCGGTAACTAGTACATTGTTCATTTTTTATAGTATTTCTTAATGCTCAAAGGATAGGTTTTCAATTTTTTGATTCTTGTGACCTGATTGAACTCATCCAGTTGTTGGGGTCAGTAAATACTCTGGTTTTCAAAAGTATTCGTTGAGCGTCTACTGTGACCAATTCTCACAAACGAAAAAGTTCAGAACAGGAATCCATCGAAGCGCAGGATTTAGTGAATTCCAGTTCGTTGTGCGATAATATTTCAGAGTATCTGGCAAATGGTCAGATGATGTCAATCTATAGGTCGACAGGAACTGATTCGTCAAATTCAATATGAGATTTATTCTTCAGTATTTTGTTTATCTCGCACACAACGTTTCGTGCAGCTTCCCTTCCACATGCGACACAGTAATCTTTGCGAAACCGTTTATTTTGACTTTTCCACTCATCTTTAGTTTTTCCATCAGTCATTAGGGCTTCAACATATTCAGCACATTGTTTGGGGTTACTAAAGGCCTTAAGGAGGTTTCTTTGAACCATGTCTTTTACCGCTCCTTCAAACTGCTTGGTTATGTCAAATTGAACAGTTGGTATTCCAACCATCATTGAATCTATGGCAAATGCAGAATTAAATACACCAACAACATCCGCGGTGGCCATCGATTCATCATACGATACCTTATCTGATTCAAGGATTGTTGTTCGTTCACTTACAAGGTAGGGGAGGTAGTCTTGACTTGATTCGGAAGGGTGAAGTCGTATAAGACCTATCCAATCATCGCTCAAACAATTAATTACCTCTGTAAAGAAGGATATTAGGTCTTGTCTTACGGCTTCAATGGGATTGGTGGCGAGAAGAAGTACTTTATGATTTCCGGGTTTATATTCGGGCAAGCCTTTCAAAACCCCCTTTTCATTTCGCGTATCCCTTAATTGAACGGCCCCTGTTATGTGAATCCGATGTTGAGATACACCCCAATTGAGCAACATTTCCCGTTGTGCTTCTCCCCAGCACAGAATGTCATTCGCGACTAATGGGGCATATGCAAATCTGAAGTTTAACAGGCCGTGTGTAAGGGTTATGGTGGGAATTTTATTCTGGTTTGCAGCGATAATCAATGCGGTAATTTCATTGTACCGATCGTATTCGGTTACAACTACTGACGGAGTTGAAAACTGAAAGCTCCGTTCAAATAAATCTACCCATCCAATTTGACGCTGGATGTGGATGATGAACGGTAGTAAACGGTATGCAGCTAACTTTTCTTTCTTTAAAAATTGATGGAAGGTTTTGATCGCCATTCGATACGCCTTCCTTTCATCATCATTCCTTCCTCTTGAAGGAGTGCCTTGAAGATCTGATTTTAGTATTTCGACCTTGCTTTTACTGTTGGCACGATAAGATGAAAAAGTACTGAATTCCGTTGTGATGATCGCAAAGATTTCTTCCGTCATTTTTTTTAGATGAGGTCTGGAAGAAATACGAGTAAATAATGGTTTGTCGGAAATGAACCTTGGTGGTGAATTCGGTTTGATTCTGCTCAGTAATGACTGCTTGGAGAACGACAGAATTTCCTTTAACAACCTCGATATGGTCATGGTTTGCAACCGATGACCATAGCAAATATCAATATACGTACAAACCAACGCGTCATATCCAACTCCTCTGAATGAAATTGACTCCAGATTCGTTGTAAGTTCCTTTATGGATTTTTGATCAATCACCTAACTTTATGCTGGAAGATTTCCTACAGCCCGGTTGATATCTTGCAGAGATCTCACTTGTACCCTTTTTCAACAAAGTCTTCGATCATTTCAGGAATGAGACGTTCTCCACGTTCAATGCTCATTCGAGCCTTCTTGCCAAGAATTTCTTTTAGGTATTTGGGATGCATGCCGTACCCAGGGCGGATGGATTTCACGTTTTGTTCCGTGAATGCATCTCCTTCTTTAAGGCCTTCTACCACATACAAGGATCTCGCAAAGATTCGATTCTTATTTATCCGTTCGCTTATTGAATAATCGACTGAACCCATTGCTTTTTCCGTAATCCGAACGGCATCAACCATTTCTTTAAATTGAGTTGGGTCCAGAGAAAAATCCGCATCCGGTCCACCCAACTTACGATCCAGGATGAAATGTTTCTCGATCATCTTTGAGCCCATTGCGGTTGCTGTGACCGGAACAGTATTACCAATTGTGTGATCGGATAGTCCGTAAAGAACTCCAAATTTCTGACCATAGTCCTGCATGGTTCTGATATTGGCCAATTCAATTGGAGCCGGATACGAAGATGTACATTTCAGAACCATGATTTGATTGTTACCAACCGATTTACACGTTTCAACAGCAAGTTCAATGTCCTCCTCTGTGGCAATTCCTGTGCTGAGAATGATTGGCTTCCTCTTGCTGGCGGCGTACTCGATGAGGGGAATATCACGAATCTCGAAACTGGCAATTTTATATGCCGGTGCATTAAGTTCTTCCAGAAAATCTACCGCAGAATGATCAAATGGCGACGAAAAACACACTAAACCTGCCTTTCGTGCCTCATTAAATAGATCTTCATGCCATTCCCATGGAGTGTAGGCTTCGGCATAAAGATCGTACAGCGTTCGGCCATCCCACAACGTTCCCTGGCTAATCTTAAAGTCGTCCTTGTCGCAATCAATTGTCAATGTATCCGGGGTGTAGGTTTGAAGCTTAATGCCGTCTGCGCCGGCCAATTTCGCAGCATGGATGGTGTCGATCGCCACTTGCTTGTCGCCGGCATGATTGGCAGATAATTCTGCTACAATGAAGACACTTGAAGTCTCCGACAACTCAAAGTTGTCAATCGTTATTGAATTTTGAGCCATGTTGAAAGTTATTCTCTGTGCGAATTTGGGTTAGCTTTAATGCGCCATTAGTGGATTTCACGATCGGCTTCCGGTCATCAAATCCGATAATCTGCCCATTTGGAACCTCGAAGTGATATCCCAGATCCGAATATTCCACAGCATCGATTATTACTTTCTGATTTTCGTAAAAGCTGAAGGCACCAGGATATGGGTAGGCTTGCGCCCTTACCCAGTTATGGATCCGCTCTTTGCTCCAATCCCAGTTGATCAACCCGCTTTCCGGGGTACGCTTTCCATAAAAGGTTGCTTTTTCTTCATCCTGTTCAACGAAGGATAAACTATTGGTGCTGTAGGCATCTAATACCCTGTCGATCATTTCAGGATAAACTTCATGGTAGGCCGCGAGTAATTGTCCGCCTGTCATGTGCGAGGTAATCTGGATTTCATGCTGAAGTGCAATCGGGCCTGTATCGCAATCAAGATCAATCTGATGAGCTGTTACACCGGCAACCTTTTCATTATTGATGATGGACCATACATGCGGTGTTCTTCCTCTGTATTTTGGAAGCAGGCTTCCATGAAAATTGATGCCAAGATTGAAGTTCTTCATGCTTTCGCTATCGAACAAAAACAGATAGTTTATCGACAGCAACAACTCAAAGTTTTGAGTTCCGATAAAATCCAGCAACCTTCCATCTCTTGGATTCCCTACAAAGAGGGAAATATCTTTTTGCCTGGCAATTGCTTGTATTTCGGTGGATCGACCATCTGTTAATATCAATCCAATATCCCGACTTTTCAGGATATGCTTAAGACATATTGTGCCTAATCCTCCGGAAGCTGCTATGGCAAGTTTCATGTAATCAGGGATTCAAACAGATCACGTATCCGTTCCGGGCTTTTTCCGTCAATGACCTCAGATGGTTTTGGCTGATTATCCATGGCGTAATCAATGGCTGACAACAGCGAATCGTTGGCGAATGATTTGGCATCAATAAAACAGTTCAACGAGCTAAATCCGTCATAAATCATTCTCTGATTGTCTATGTAATAACCGGAAATTACTGCCATGGACGAACAAAGGGCTTCAAATAACAGGGAACTGGAGGGCACAATTCCGATACCACAGGAATTCATCAAATCGATCATCTGAGTAGCGTTCAATCCTCCGTATACTGCAAGCTTTTGATCTGATTCAGATAATCCATAAATGGTTTCGGAATCTTTGTTCATACCACCCATAACAACATGAAGTTCAACTGACGGATAATGCGCTTTGATCAGCTTGATTGTGTTCAATGTCAACCCACTGGGGTCAGCTCCACCAAAGCTTATGAAAATCTTATCGAAGGGGCCTTGATTCTTCGGTGTTGATGCTGATTGGAGAAATGGTTCTCTCAAGATCGCAAAGTCTAGCCCAAGCGCTTTCCGAATGGGCAGTTCCGATGTGTTAATCCGTGCCTTTGGCGCATGGTTCAAGATGCCATCGAATGTCCAATCAACCTTGCCAAAGTCGTCAATACGAATCGTTTTGCCGGCATAGGAATCGAGGAAACCGTAATCGAAGCGGTAGCCATCAAATACCAATGCATCGTGTTTCACACATTGATTCTGACCATTTTCAGTGATGTAGCTCAAACCGGCATCAAAACCGGCTTCATCGATCATTTGACGAACCAGGTCGTTGGTTTGGTAAGAATGAATTACCGGATGTAAATGTTGTTTGATCATGTCGGCCAGGGCCAAACATCTGATCAGATGCCCAAAACCTACTCCTTCATCAAAATCAGCAAGAAATCCTACGCTTTTCTTCACCTTATTGGAAGTGCTTTTCTTCGAGTACCTGATTGTGTTGCAGGTCGACCTTTAAAACCCTACCGACAAAATCCGCAACATGTGGGTGACCGAGTTCCGTACCGCTCATTTTCTTCACTAGGTGTTCTTCCGTAAGCCTTGTTCCTGCTTTGAGTGCGGTCTTGGCCATGACTACTTTATCTCGTCTTCGGTAGCTAAGTTCTTTTTCGTTTAAGGTATCCAATGCCGAATCAGGGTGGCTTAAGATTTCTAATCCACACCGCTGAATCGTTGCCGGAACAATTGGACAAACGTTGGCTGGCAACAAGATCTTACCCTTCTTGATCTCCTGATCATTACTCTTCAAAAAGTTAAAGAGAACAGTTGAGGCACGAGCTCCAGAAACTAGATTCATTCCATTAGTGCTTTTGCGGTTCGGATGGCTCCATTGCCATCAATTAGCTGCATACCAATAATTGCTGACTGTATTCTTCGATCGTTATCGATGAAATATTCAACACCTGCCTTAAGTTTATTGGCGTATGTTTTCTCATCATATTGGTTCAGTGGGTAGGTGAAACCAGTTTCGTTCCAGCATTGAGCTGGCTTTTGATTCTCAGCTATTAGTACGTGAACCACCGGAATTCCCAGATAGGCAAATTCATATATGCTATGGCCTCCAGATGCAATGGCAAATTCGCAGGTCGACATTTTTTCAAACAAAACATCAGATGATACATCCACGATGAGTTCAACTCGTTCAGATTGCAGATTCTCCAACTCCTTGAATTGAGGGTGATACGAGCGAACGATGGCTTTGATGCAATAGTTGTTTGACAAGTAGTCCAAACAGTAATCTATGGTGGAAGGGATGAGGTTTAACACATCTCCGGAACCCATACTGATAACCACTTCCTTTTTTCGTTGCTCAACAGGTTTCTGACAGGATAACAATTCACTGCGCACTGGAACATACTTCGCGCCTGTGATTCCGGTATAAGCTCTGTTTGGTGCATCGAATTCGGCCTTTAGGCGCCAGTTTAGAACATGTACCGGTAATTCATTGCTATCGTTTGCATCAGATACAAAATAAACCTGTGGTGTTTGGCTTTGAGCTGATTGAACAAAGGATGCGGGAAATGTCAAGGTGTCAATTAAAACGATGTCCGAAGATTGCAGGGTGGGGCAGGATTCGTTTGGCCAATCGTTTATGTAAATGTTTCTTGGACTTAATAGCGCTTCTACAGCATCATCACCATCTACGTGTATTTCCACCTCAATATCATTGGCTTCAAAAGCTTGGATGATAGGAAGAATTCGAGCCACATGCCCAAAACCTGTTTTTCTGCCACCCATGGTGAAG
Organism: Flavobacteriales bacterium; assembly: GCA_020635355.1. Taxonomy (GTDB): domain Bacteria; phylum Bacteroidota; class Bacteroidia; order NS11-12g; family UBA9320; genus WGNA01. Next base: position 442,870 of record JACJZW010000001.1, on the reverse strand, counting down.
ACGTGTAGCTGCCGGTTCAACTGATCTAGTTAATCTTGGTTACCTTGTTTAAGGTGTCAATCAAAGATTGATCTGTACGATAGCGCAGCGTCATGTGGCCGTTAATGGCAGCGGTTTCGGGATGGGCATCGAGGTATTCAAATACGTCACGGATAGTAAATTCTCCCTTCGGCGCGAGAGCCGTATGAAGTTCATTAAACATCTCCAGATCCTCCTGATAATCCAAGGTGAGACGATAATTGCGCACCAAATCTTTTGGGAATTCAACGTGGTTCACATGGAAGTGTTCCTTGTTGTTCACAAAGTACCAGGTCATGTATTCGGAATAATCGGCAAGTGGAAAGTGCTGTTTAATCCGTCTAAGTGCATGGGCATTCATCACTTCAACATTGGTACCCACGGCGGCTTCGGAACCTGAGGTGAAATCGGCACCTTTTTCGAAGTGTGATTTCAATAGGATTTGACCGATTTCGTTGTCAATGAAAGGCATATCGGCAGTAACCCGGACAACCACATCAATTTTCAATGGGTTTATGATGTCCAGGTATCGTTGAATCACATCATCAGGATGACCGCGATGAAAGACAACCGAATCATTGTACGTGTGATTTTTTAGTTCTGAGTCACTTTCCAGGTCAGATGTAGCCAATATGACATGATTCACATTCTCAAACCTACAGGCACTTCTTAGGCAGTATTCAATGGAAGATAAATCACCAATGTGTTTTAGAGCCTTTTCCTTCAGTCTGGACGACTTTAATCTGCCTGCTACAATGATTGCAATTGTGGCTTTTTTAAAGTCGGAACGAACAAGCGTTTCACCTTCCTTCTTGGATGTCCTTAAAACGTGAAAGGAATTTTGTAATTCCTTAATCTCCAAAATGTTCAGCCCATCCTTACCGGATCGTCGGAAGGTGAGATCCTTATTAAAATCGATTAATTCTCCAGCGCTTTTGGCGTGGCGCAAAATCGGCTTCATCAAGGATTTCTGGAGGTATTCACGTTCCTTGTCATTAATGAACGGCTGCCCCTCCAATTGAGCCAGTTGTTGGAGATGGCCGATCATGGTTTCAAACCGTTGGGGAGTGAGTGATGAGTAAAAATCATACTTCGTCTCACGATCCAGCATGATGTGCTTTTCAATCACATCGGCACCACGGGCTATGGCTAATGCAGGCAAGAGTATGGCATATTCATCCGTACCTTCCACGTGGTCTGCAAATACAACCCGAAAAGGAAACCTGGATTTGATTTCAAGAATTTTATTGATGCCGCTGTCTACCAATTCAGTTGGATTTGCCTGAAAGCCCAATTCGAGCAGAAGTTCCTCAACCTGAAGGGTGTTTGAAATTCGATCTACAAAGTGTTCAATTTGATCCAGTTCCAGAGCGGCTACATTGATAATCAACTTTTTACCTGATAGATCGAGATCACTGAGTGCCTGTATCACTTCATCATTGAACAGAACCGAAACCTGCATTTTAATGCCGTGAATTCGGGCGAGGTTACGTTTTACGATATCAACTCCGTATTCATCAAAGAGATCGATCCAGATATCTTTGGTTTTTTCAGCTTCCGAGAAAACGTCGTTCCATTGTTCCGGGGTGAAATACAATTCCGTGTAAACATCGTACCAAGGGAAGTCTTTGGTGGCAATTGTGTCTGCCGAAAATGGCTGAAACTTCATCCCGTACGGACCACGGTAGGTCTCATAGCGTTTAATTAAATCCATGAGATAGGAAAAATCTCCGCCATGGGTATTGGCAACTTCCAGAATAGTATAATTCATTGCTTATCGAATGATATAAGAAGGTTGGAAACGTAATTGAATTCCTCATCCGTCAAGGTAGGGTACATGGGCAGACTCAAACACTGATCGTAGTATCGTTCGGCATTTGGGCAATCTCCTTTTTTCCATCCAAGATCTTGATAATAGGGTAGGAGGTGTACCGGGATATAGTGTACCTGGGCAAATACACCATGTTCTCTGAGGTAGTCATACAATTCTTTTCTTTTTGGATGTTGAATCACATACAGGTGATAGGCATGAAAACAACCGCCGGGAGTAAGTTGGTGTGGCCATCCCAATTTTTTGAATAGTTCATCGTATTTCCGGGCGATGCGATTTCGTTGTTCCAGGCTCCAATCCAACTTGGCCAGCTGCGTCAAACCCAGGGCAGCTTGCATATCGGTCAAGCGGTAGTTGTATCCCAACTCGATCATTTCATAATACCAACCCCCATGGTTTTCTGTCATTAGGTTGGAATCTTTAGTAATTCCATGTGTGCGCAATACTTGCAGTGACTGGTTAACCTCTTTGCTTGAGGTTGTAATCATACCACCTTCTCCGCATGCAATGTGTTTTACTGGGTGAAAAGAGAATATGGCGGCATCTGAATAGGTGCAATCTCCGGCCGTAATCTGATTTCCTTTACTATCCGTGAAAGTCGCTCCGGGAGCATGACATGCATCTTCGAGAACCCAACATCCGTATTGGTCGGCTAATGCCCGAACACGTTCCAGATTGACTGATAAACCACCAAAGTCCACCGGAATAATACCTGCATAATAGCCATGGGGCTTTACTTTTAACATCTCCTCAAGCTTTTGAAGATCAATCAGGTAGGTAGCTGGGTCAATGTCACAGAATTCTGCCACACCACCCGCATACGCAACACAATTGGCAGAAGCAGCAAAGGTGATTGGCGATGTGATTACCCGTTGATTTGGCTTCAAACCCAAGGCAAGAACAGCCAGGTGCAGGGCGGCAGTTCCATTGGAAACGGCTATGGAATACGGGGCTCCCATTCGTTGGTTAAAGGCTTCTTCGAAACGAGCGATTTCAGGACCTTGAGTCATGAAATCGGAGGTCAGAACGCGTTCAACCGCCTCAAGATCGGTGCGATCTATCGATTGTTTACCGTAGGGTATATTCATGATTGTGCGGAGAATGACGAGTCTACATGTTCAACGATGAGTTTCCTTAACGAATCTACCGTTTCCCACTCTGTATTATTTCCCGAATTGTAATTGAAGCCTTGAGACACTTTTTGTGCCTTGAATTTAGCTACAAAATCATCCAGTGACCAACGATGTGTTGCAGGTAAGATGGCGTAGTAAGTACCCAAGTCCCAAGTGTAAAAAGAATCGGAACTGGTAATCATTTCCTCATGAACTTTTTCACCTGGACGAATTCCTACCACTTTTTGCTCGCAATCCGGTGCAATGGCTGTGGCCACATCCGTAATTCGGTAGGAAGGAATCTTTGGTACGAAGATTTCACCTCCCCAAGCATTCTCGAGGGCGTGCATAACCATATCAACACCTCCTTGAAGGGAAATGTTAAATCGGGTCATGTTGGGGTCTGTTATGGGGAGAACGCCTTCATTACGCTTTTTGATAAAGAAGGGAATAACAGATCCATTGGATCCCATAACGTTACCGTATCGAACCACAGAAAATTTGATCGGGTTCCAGCCTGTGATATTATTGGCTGCAACAAACAACTTGTCAGAAGCCAATTTGGTTGCCCCATAGAGATTGATAGGTGCGGCTGCCTTATCGGTTGAGAGGGCCACAACCCGCTCAACTTCTGTTTCCAAACAGGCATTTATCAAATTCTCAGCACCCATGATGTTGGTTTTTACACATTCCATGGGGTTGTACTCAGCAATTGGAACATGTTTCATGGCCGCTGCGTGGATTACGTAGTCAATGCCTTTCAATGCACGTTTTAACCGGTCATAGTCCCGAATATCCCCTATGAAATAGCGCAGTTGCGGATATTGATGATTTGGAAAGGTTTGCGCCATTTGAAATTGCTTCTGCTCATCTCTGGAAAAGATCACGAGCTTTTTGACATCGGGAGACGTATTCAGAATGTGGCTGGTCAACGCCTGACCAAGCGAACCCGTTCCTCCGGTGATTAAAATGCATTTACCTGCAAGATTCATATCAGTGGAAATATTACTTGATTAATTTTTTCAATTCATTTTTTAACAGCGCATAGCCGGATAGTCCAGCGAGCGCTACTTTGATCAATACATCCTGCCAAGTGGCAAGATCATATTGATTCATGACATAATAAACAGCTGTGGCACCGCAAACCAGAATGACGGGCCCCATTAACTTGATGGGATGAATGGTGTGAACCCGAAGCAACCATTGAACGGATAACACGGTGAGTAGTGCCTGCACGAGATAGGATGCCAGCGTTGTATACGCCGCAGCAATGATTCCGTATTGCGGTATGAAAATACTATTTAGCCAAATATTCAGAACGGTAGCAATTACGATTACAACGGTGGATATCCATGTCCGCTTTTCGTATGAAATACCATTCTTGTACATCACGGTATAAGAAACAAAGAACTGACCCAGCACAACGAGAGGAATAAGCTCCAAACCGGAATGATATCCTTTGGAACTCAGTAGTTTGCCAAGCCAATCTCCGAACAAAATCAATCCTATGGAAATAAAGGAGATGATGCGCATCAGTGATTTGGCCTCATCATCGTGTTTTTTATGATCGCCGGAATTAATGTGTTCAAAATAATTGGGTACCCACGCATTCATGAAGGCATTGGAAAACATGTACTGTAGACCAGCAATGTTGTACGCAAAACTGTATAAACCTGCATCTGCACTTCCGAGGTAGGAATTGATCATAATTCGATCAAAATAGGATAAGATCATGTTGCTCAGGTACGCAGGCAAAAGTGGCACGGAGTAGACCAAAAGGTATCTGATGTGCTTACGCTTAAAGTGAAATTGAATGAGCGGACCAATTTTTCTGAATGCAATCCATGCGAAAACGGCTGCAATTATGGCGTTTGCCCAAATTCTACCCATATACCGGTCTTCTTTGAGCAACAGCATGAGAATCACCGAGAGCCCAAACATGGCATAAGTCTGTTGGATACCATAGTTTCTTATGATCTTGCTTTGTTTGGAAGCCCTGAAGATTGAAAGTATGTAATTGCTCATAACAATGAGCACGACACAGGGGACAATGAAGATTATGGTTTTGGTAGGAACATCCAACAACTTGCCAAAATAATTTGAAAAGTACGTGAGACCGAACCAAGACAAACCTAGAAGGCCAAAAACAACAATCATTGATGTAAAGATCAAGCTACCAAAATCTTCCTGTTCCTTTTCAAAGTAGTACCTTCCTACGCCTACCGTGCAGTTAAGGGTAAGCAATACAGCAAAAAGATCCGTAAGTGAACCGAAAATGTTTAATACTCCATAATCAGACGGAGTTAGGAGATAGGTGTACACAGGAATTGATATAATTCTAAGCCCTTTACGAGATAAAGAATTAATTAGGTAATTAATACTGTGACCTATGGTCTCATTTTTTTTGAGACGATCAACAAAGAAGTAGCGTTTTGGTAACAAGTTTGATGTTTAGGACTAATTAAATCATTAATTTCAGGCCAGCATGTTCAAGTGCTTCTATGAATTCTCTTCGGTATTGAATCTGATCTAATCCAACTGATTCAGGTCTGGAAAAAAAATAGTCTGTATATTGTCTTGCAGACTGATAATCAGGAGAACACATGAAAAATATTGAGAATTTATCTCTCGATCTTTCTGTTGGTTGAGTTGCCCGATGTAAAATTCTTTGATCAAAAATTAAAAAGTCAGAAGAGTCGTTGAAAATTGTTCTTCCATTTTTTGATAACCTTTTATATAAAGATTGGTTATATAATCTTCTTATTATTGGTAATTTGTTATACCAAGATTTGGTTATGAATGGGTCTGGGCCCACGTGTGATTCTGGGATTACATCAAGTCCACCTCCAAGGGCGAGGTTATTCGGTTGAAAATATAATCCACAGTTCACCACATTGTAATGGGATAAGTAATGAAAAGTGTGGCCCTCTTTCTCTTGTCGTGTTGTATCCCTATGCCAGTCCGGAAATCCATTTTTATGAGCTGCCATTTGTGGCAATAAGTAGATATCATTTCCCAAGCTTGTCTTGAGGGCAGAAATCAGTTTTTCAGAGGTAATGATAAATTGAAGCTCCGGATAACTATTAAAAGGGTCTTGCCTAGTGCCCTCGAAAATTCCTGGTGAGTTGGTACGATCTCCCTTGAACTTTGGCTGTTTATCAAAAATTGAGCTTAATATTCTTGAAGCCTTTTTAACTTCTTCAGGAGTAAATACATTCTTATGTAATTCGTATCCATTAACTAATAATTGTTTCGTGATCATAATAAGTGTTCGTTAATTAATCAATTTTTAACGGCAGGATGAGGAAATTTTCTGAATTAATTCAGCTGCACGACTGGCACCTCCTGTTACATCAGACCCAAAGGAATCATTTACAAAATCTTTAACTATCACCTCGAAACCATATTTGGATTTTAGCGCCTGGTCACAATGTTTCGTTAGTGAAGTAAGATCTGAGGAAATGAAGGGGTAATCACCAACGAACCAACTGGTCATGTCATGCCTTCCATCAGGATTCACCAAAACAGTAGGAGTTGAACTAAGCAAAGATTGCATTATGACAGTTGACCACTGGGTTAATACAAGGCTAGAAATCTCAATCAAATGTTCTACTGGAAAACCGTCAGAGATTACAAGAATGTTATTGTCTAAGTTCTTGGAGTAGAGTTTGGTGCAATATGAGGCGTCCTCTAGAGGATGAATCTTAATGAGGAAGAACCATTCTGGCTTGGCTTTAATAAGGTCCAGATATAAATGTGCGAATTTTTCAAATTCAGTTTGACCAACGGAAATCCTTTTGTTAAGGACTATACAAACCAAGTTTGTAAAATGATCATCAATATTAATTTGAGCAAGTTGACTTAACTCATTAATAACTAGATTGTTATTTTTTTCAATTTGCTTTGAAAGGAAATATGTTCTTGAAGGAACCCCATTAAGGAAGTAAATATATTTGGGATGTTCATTTGGGATAGACTTACACCATCTTTTCGTCCAAAAAATGTAATGAGCTTTAGTATCTTGTTTGCCAAACATGGAATGTGGTCGGAACAATGGAACTCGTAGAAAATAATTTGCTATTAATGCCTTTGCTTTTCTTCTTAAGGTTGATTTATCGGCAGGTAAAATCCGTTTGAATCCTGGTTGAATAACAATCCGTTTGGAATAAGGAAAATAAAGTTTACATACTCGAAAGAAAAAATAGAGATCAGTAGGGAAAATAAAAGCAGACACTTCCATTCCGGCTAACTTTTTCTTTAACTGTTTAATCGAGTATAGATAATATCTGTATTCTGAGTATATTCCAGTTATGGCACCGAAGTTGGGATCTTTTTTGATCGAAATAACTTGATCGAAATGTTTTTTTGCTTCCAACATTTGGGGATTTGTCATGGTGTAATGTCCCGAAACATCACCCTCATCTATTAATACTTTATTATAATTCTTAAGATTTTTTGCGACCTCGAACCAAGTAGGAAAAGTAAGATGGGGTTGATATGTGAAAAACACAATGCTCTTCATATACTAGATTTTAGTTCAATTGTTCAACAATTGGGTAGGAGCTATCACGGTTCTGTTTGTTATGTAGGTATTCACGTAATAATCCGTTGGTCATATTACGATATGCCAATTTCATATCCTGTTCGGTAAGATTCATCCTCCGGAATTCCTTCTTTGAAAGTGTACTTTGGGGGATAGGACTTAGTTGATTATGAAGATATCGAAGAACTACTTCAGGCAGTTGACTTAAAGCTTCACGAATGGTCTTGTTGCCTATATCGTGAATAGTGTCTGTCTCATCCAGATCTGTTGGTCTGACTTGATGAAGTATTTCACCAGCATCAACTATTGGAGTTGCTATATGAATGGTTGCCCCAACACACTCTGGTTTTAGTTCAACTATGGGCCAGAAATTCGTGCCTGAACCGCGGTAATAGGGAGACAAACCTAGGTGCAGGTTTATCACCTTACGAGGATAAGCCGATAGAATGGGTTCCCCAATAATTGAAGAGCCAAACAACACAATTGCATCAACTCGTAGATCAAGGATTTGTTGTATCAGATCAGGGTTTCCATTCATCCAACCCTTGTCCACCTGGACAATTTTCACGCCTTCAGTTGAAGGTTTGAAATAGTTGTTCTCGTAGGTGTCCCGTTCGTTAAAATGATTTTCTATTATAGAATCACCCTCAGTTGTTTTAAATGCCTGTTGATAGCTAAACTTTTTCTCACTCACCACAAGCTCAACCTTGAATTGTTTCGCAAGTTGCTCAACTAGGCTCAGGTGCCTTGAACTATTACCTGTAATGATAACTATCCTAAATGCACTCATCCTCTTATAAAGTTGCTAAACAGGGATTGGTCAAATGCCTTACCCAATGGAACATCGTTGTTGTCAAAACGATTCAAGCAGAGAGGCGTATCCACGTTGTAATTTACATCGCGGTTCATTGATAAGGCGAATGAAATTCCCTGTTCAGATAACAAAGGCCCTGTATTGCCAATGGCTTCGGGAGAACCGTAAGGATAGCTAAAGGAATAGGGGTTGTAGCCAATTATCTTTTGAAGAAGGTTTTGAGCCTTGCAGACTTGTTCTTTGGCTAGGGACTCAGTCAACTGCCCTATAGGAAGGTGATCGTGGCCATGAGACCCGATGAAAGCTTGTTTCCCTAAGACACCTATCATGTCTTCTGTCATGTATAGCTTTTGGTTGATTTTAGCCGAATTCCATCCAATTTGCAAGGAAAGCAGATCAAGAAAAACACGCTCAACATAATCCGCACTGTACACAAAGTTTAATAGGTACTTGAGTTCAGCGACATCAGGTGTATCATACTTGTAGTGATCAACCCCCAATTTGCGGGCGTCTATTTGTAGATCCACCTGCTGATTAGAATTCATCTCTTTTCTGTTTAACTCATTTAAAATTACCTCAGGAGGTAGTTGAGAACGAACCAAGTGAATGAGATGGACATTGGTTACAATTGGTTCAACAAGAACGCGCGTGTTGATATAGAACACCGCTGGAATACCCAATTCATTGAGGATGGGAAACGCGTATTCATATTGCTCCCTAAGCCCATCATCAAATGTTATCAGTATCGAACGATCTGGAATGGAATGCCCTTTATCAATGTGATCTCTGAGGTCTTGCTGACTGATAAATGTTCCGTGACGACCAAGTTCCTGTAGTTGCTCTTTGAAGGCTTCTGGTGTTATTCCAAAAATGGCAGGATGAGGAGCACTAAAGTTTTCCCGTATGTAATGATAGTTAATGGCAACAATCATCTGATATAGGTTTCAGCTATCTTCCAGTCTGCGGCTGAATCAATATTGATCAATTCAGGGCTATCTATTGCATAACCGATCACATCTTCGCTAATAATGCGATGATGAGTGATCATATAATCAATGTTGACGATATATATGGCACCATCCCTGTGATAGGACAGGGGTAAGTCCTGACGGCGGGAAATGAAAACTTCATCATTCATTGCCGGCGTAAGCTTGTTCTCGTTGGTCTGTAAAAATACCCAGTGTGGGTTGAAATGATCCGGCACCTTTCGCACTGATACGAGGGACTTTACCTTGGATTTTTCAAATAGTTCAAGTGCTTTTCCAATGACTCCTGATGGACGATAGGGACTTGTGGGTTGAAGTAAAATCAGTGTATCCAATTGCCTATCGGACTGTCGCATCCATTGTGCGGCGTGTATCATGACATCAACCGATTTAGCGGTGGATGTAGATAATTCAACGGGTCGGATAAAAGGAGTTTGTGCACCAAACTCTCTGCTTATAGCTGCAATTTCCGAATCATCCGTTGATACGATTACTGGACCACATTTGGCTTGCAAACCTTGTTCAATGGAATAGGCAATTAATGGTTTACCGTTAAGTAACTTAATATTCTTACCCGGAATTCCTTGAGATCCACCCCGGGCTGGTATTAGGATGAAGGGTTTCAATTAGTAGGCAATGGTCTTGTGAAATACCAAGGGTACTTCGGCCAATTTGTTGGCGATTCGCGTGCCGGCGTCACCTCCTCCATACACCATGGAGGTACTTGGACGAGGACTTTCTATCCAGCGTGTAACGGCATCGACAATAGCTGTTCGATGGTACTGAACATCCTGCACGTTTTCTCCACGATCTCGTCTGTTTTGTCTTGTGCCAACATTGACTACGGGGACACCAAGGTAAGCGCATTCCCGAATTCCCACGCTGGAATTTCCAATCAGGCAACTGGAATTGATCAGCAGCCTGAGAAAATCCTCGGGTTCCATATTCTTGAAGAAGTGAATGTGTTTGGGATTGAACTTCTCTCTGAATGTTCGGATGCCACTGGAGGTTCCGTCGGAGCCCGCATCCACATTTGGCCAGAACCAGAAGGTTGGAATGCCCAGATGGTTTATGGCCTCCAGTGTTTCGGTTACGTCTTTTTTTGAGCTGCTGTATTCGGTGGTTACCGGATGCTGCATGACCACCAAATAATTGCCGGTATGGTCGAAACTAGCCCCTACACCTCCATACTTCTCAAAGGGGTCGAAGTCCAGATCGGGAGATCTCAACACATTGGCTGCCAAATCAATAGATGGACATCCGGTATTGAAAACAAATTGTTCCTGTTCACCCAAACGAAGTACGCGCTCCAGGGCGCCTTTTGACGCAACGAAGTGGTAATCTGCTAGTTTGGTAATGGAATGTCGCACCTTTTCATCAATATTTCCGGTCACTTCACCACCCTGTATGTGGGCAAGTGGGATGTTCATGAAACTAGCGGCAACTGCAGTTGCCATGGTTTCAAACCGATCAGCAATGGTTACGATGATATCAGGTGATAGATTTTCAAATACAGATGACAGTTCGAGAATGCCGATTCCGGTGGTCTTTGCTGCGGCAGTGAGATTCTCCCCCTCCAAGGTATTGAATACTTTAGCAGAAATCTCAAATCCGTCCTGAATAATGTAGTTAACCGCTGAACCATATCGATCCAATAATGCGGAGGCTGCTACTACCAGCTGTAGTTCCAGATCCGGATGATCTTTTATCGCTTGCAGAGCGGTTTTTACCCTGCTGTAGGACGGGCGCGCAGTGACTACAACACAAATCTTTCTCATATTACTCCAAATCAGATTCTTGGATAAAGTCCCATTGGGATTTGTCGGTGGTTAATGTCTTCCCGATAAGTTCTTTAAATCTCGAGGCGTCAACTCCTTTACCCTTAGGTTTTTTGGCTTCCAGCATATCCATCGACAACACAGTTCCTTGCTTAAGGGATTGATTTACAGCGAGTGACTTCTCAAATATTTGTTTTAGAGAAGTAAATCTCTGGTTATCCTCTTTTTGTATTGGATGATTATGGGCTTCTTCAATTTGACGAACACCTTCGGCCAAACGTCTTATTTGATCCGGGGTTAATGAAGACTTGGCATCAGGCCCAAACATCTGTTTGTGAAATACCGCGTGAAATTCAAGAATCTCAGCACCAGAGGCAACGGCAGTTAAACCGGCGTAAATATCTCCTGAATGATCACTGAAACCTGTTTTTAAGTGGTATCGATTCTTGAGCTCCTGAATCACATTTAAACCCCAGTCAGACGGTTGAGTAGGATAGCTGGTTGTACATTGAAGGATCGAAAGTTCGTTTCCAAACGGCTTTAAAAAGTCGATGGTTTCATCCAATTCCGTAAATGAGCTCATACCAGAGGACAGAATGATTGGCTTGCCGGTTTGAGCAATTTGCTGGAGCATCAGAAGATTGGTTATCTCACCACTTCCAATCTTGTAGCGATCAACGTTCAGTTCCTCAAGCAACCGCACGGCCTCCATTGAAAAAGGAGAACTCAAGAAAGCCAACCCTTTGTCTTCACAATGATCTTTCAATTCCTGCCACTGGGCCGGAGTGAATTCCATGCGTTTCCAATAGTCAATGCGCTTGTGGTCTTCGTACGAAAACTTAACGCGAAATTCCTCGTATTCAGAACTTTCCGCATTGGCAATGTGTGTTTGCCATTTGATTGTATTGACACCGGTTTCGGCAAGAACATCGATGTAGGAATGGGCAATCCCCAAACTTCCTTCATGAGCCTGACCGATTTCAGCTATTAGTTCAATCATTTTTCTCCGTAATAGTCCTGATACCAGTCTATAAACCGATCAATTCCCTCTTGAATGCTGGTGGCAGGTTTGTATCCCATATCGGATTCCAAATCCTGAACATCTGCATACGTTTCCGGTACATCTCCGGCTTGAAGGGGAAGGAAGTTCTTCACAGCTTCAATTCCGAGTTTATTTTCAATCGCCTTAATGAAGTCCAACAGTTCCACCGGATTGTTATTGCCGATGTTATATACCCGATAGGGTGCAACCGATGTGCCCGGATCGGGCTTTTTGCCGTCCCATGAAGGATTTGCTTGGGCGGGATTCAGAATGACCCGTTTTATCCCTTCCACAATATCGGCAACATAGGTGAAGTCCCTACGCATTTTACCGTGATTAAACACGTCGATTGGTTTACCGGATAACATGGCCTTTGTAAAAAGGAATAATGCCATATCCGGCCGGCCCCATGGCCCATAGACTGTAAAAAACCGCAGACCCGTAGTTGGTAAACCAAACAAATGGCTGTATGTGTGGGCCATTAATTCATTGGACTTTTTACTTGCTGCGTATAAGGAAATAGGATGATCCACATTGTGATGAACTGAGAATGGCATGGTTTGATTCAGGCCATACACACTGGATGAACTCGCATACGCAAGATGTTTAATCTTATGATGACGACAATTTTCCAAAATATTGGTAAAACCAATGATGTTACTTTCAATGTAGGCGTATGGATTTTCAAGGCTATATCTCACGCCTGCCTGGGCAGCCAGATTACAAACATGGGTGAAGGACTCACCACCGAACAAATCTTTGAGCTTCTCGCTATCTTCAAGACTTAGTTTTATGAACGTATAGTTCGGCCATTTGGAGCTGGTCAACGGCTTGCCATACTCAATATTCGCTACCTGAATTCCCTGAGATGTAAGTCGATCATATTTAAGTTGAGGATCGTAATAGTCATTAATGTCATCAATGCCAATGATTTCAAGGTTCGATTCACCTTGCATAAGGTCTACCAGGTGGTATCCAATAAATCCCGCGGATCCTGTGATAAGTAGTTTCAAATTGTCTTGTTAATTTTCGTTAATAGATGTCTTCCCAAACAAAGCTGTGATAGAATCTGCAACAACCTTGTTTCCCAGGTCAGAAATATGACATGCGTCCATGTAATAAGCGTTCCCATCGTTTAAGATATTGGAAAAATCGTGAAACCAGGACTCTAATTTCAAATCGTTTCTAACCAACGAGTAAATCTTTTTTGAGACATCCGGTATACAGTCATTTCTTGATTGATCAAATCTTGGGTCGAATGTAGGATTACCAACATAGGCTGAAGGTTGAAGAATGGCATGAAATTCTATATTGCGAGCAGTGCATATTGCATGAGCAATTCTCCAATTATTAACAAGTGTATTAGCAACTTGCTGAACTTTCATGCTATCACTACAACAAGAATAAAACTCATTCGGCGATAATGTTGAGGACTTTTTACTCAAGAAATACCCACGTATATTCCGAACAAATACCACATCCAATACTTTCATAATAAGATGTTTTGATGATTTTATTTCTTGAGCATCATTAATATACTGGTTTATTTGAACAGCCCTGTCATGAGAGTTGATGTCGACTTCACTTCGACATAAAGTTAGAATATCATTAAAGCCATCGTAGAAAACTACTCGATCAATATCTATGTCTTGATTAACCAAATTGATCAATCTTGCCAAATTTTGTCTTGAGACAAACCCAGATTCGCCATGATTCAAACTAAGGTGATTAGGGTTTTTTTGTTGATAGAATGAGGGTATGGTGCCAAGATCATCAACCCCTGTACCCCACATTGTTGAACCCCCAAAAAAATGTACTCTAGTCTCAATATCTGATGAATTAATTGGATTATTAGGGGTGACTCGATCACCCGTGGAGTCAATGGTGGTGGTTTGGCCTTTAAAAGGATTTCTCGACCAAACAACGTAGGGTTGATATATCGTTGTTAATTTATAAAACTCATCATATACAAGTCGGTTATAGGCACTGTCTTTTTCATTATTATTGAGCTCTGACCTCCGTGCGTTTTTATATGGATAAGGGTTTCCGTCTTCAGATTTTATTAGAATTAAACATAAGATGTTAATGAGAAACAGCAACGTTGCGAGGACCGCAAAATTGATCAGAATCAATCGAAATACCTTTTTCATAGTTTAATCCAATACAAACTCTTCCTGCCAATTGTCCTTCTTATCCCATGCAGATTGATCTTCTTTTTTGAATAGGAAATTATTTAAAATGAGATAATCCATTTCTGTGCGCATGAAGCAACGGTAGGCATCATCCGGTGTACATACAATGGGTTCTCCACGCACGTTAAACGAGGTATTGACAACCACACCACAGCCAGTCCTACTTTTGAAGGAAGATATCAGCTTGTGATATCGAGGATTGGTGTCCTTATGAACAGTCTGAATGCGTGCTGAAAAGTCAATGTGAGTTACAGCAGGTAAAATAGAGCGCTTATAGTATAACTTATTCCGTAGATCAAACGAGGCATAACCCTGAGGCAAAGATTCTCTCAAGCTCTTCTGAACCGGTTGAACAAGTAACATATATGGAGAAGTTCCAGTGTGGTCGAAATAATTTTCACAATCTTCAGCCAGAACCGAGGGTGCAAAAGGCCGAAATGATTCCCGATACTTGATTTTCAAGTTGAGCTTTTTCTGCATTTCCTCATTCCGAGGATCTCCCAGAATGCTTCTGGCACCCAGGGCTCTGGGGCCAAATTCCATGCGGCCTTGCACAAAACCAATAACATTCCCTCGGTCCAACAGTATTGCCGCTTCTTCCGCTAATTCATTAAAGGATGCAAATTCGATTCCAACAGCATCGTACTTACCAATAGTTTGACGAATGCTTGAATCTGTAATATCTGGGCCAAGGTATGCACCCGAGAGGGCATCATATTTTTGTGGATCGATGTGTCGCTCGTTGCGTTCAGTTATAAAATGAGCGCAGTAGGCAGCACCCAATGCGCCACCAGCGTCTCCAGAAGGTGGTGTGATATAAATGTCCCGAAAGATCCCTGATTTTACTAATTTACCATTGGAAACACAATTCAATGCTACACCACCAGCAAGACACAGATATTCACTACCGGTAAGCCGTTTTGCCTCCATAGCCATCTTAAGTACAACTTCTTCAGTTATTGCTTGAATGGCTAATGCCAGATCGCAGTGGTGTTGTTCAAGAGAATCCGAGGGTTCTCTTCGATCAAATCCAAATAAGGATTTCCATGAAGCATCATCCACCATTCTAAGACCAGTTGCGTATTTGAAATACTTTTGATTCAACCAAAGTGAACCATCGTCATAAATCTGTAAGAGTTCATTCTTGATGATATCGATGTAGGTCTTAACACGCTCTGAGTCTGGGTTTCCATACGGGGCTAGTCCCATTAGTTTATACTCTCCCGAATTCACACGGAAACCAAGAAAATAGGTGAAAGCAGAGTAAAGCAAGCCAAGGGAATGAGGAAACCTCAATTCCTTTAATATGGTTATATCTTTTCCTTTGCCGTGGGCGATAGACGCTGTTGCCCATTCGCCTACACCATCTATTGTTAGAATTGCGGCCTCTTCGAATGACGAGGGATAGTACGTGCTGGCAGCGTGAGAAAGGTGATGTTCAGGAAACAGGAGTTGCGCCTTTTTCGAGTTGTAGACTTCAACCTTTTTTAATTCGTCTCTGATTAATCGTTTGAGGAACATTTTTTCCTTCAACCAAACGGGCATGGATCGTATGAATGAATTCAATCCTTTCGGAGAAAAGCCGTAATAGGTTTCCAACAATCGCTCGAGTTTCAAAAGGGGTTTATCATAAAAGACGATGTATTGAAGATCATCAAGGGATTTACCTGTTTCCGTTAAACAATACTTAATTGCTTGTACAGGAAATGATGGATCGTGCTTTTTACGGGTAAAACGCTCTTCTTGTGCCGCTGCTACTACTACGCAGTCTTTCAGAATGACGGCAGCGGAGTCGTGGTAAAACGCTGAAATGCCAAGAATGTACTTTGCCATTTTGGTTACCAAATATTTTTAAGATCCTCGGCATGATAAGTATGGTTTCGTTCAATATAATTGGAAAGCTCAGGTTTCCTCAGCCGAAGAGGGTCTTTTGATGTAAGCCTGCTGAGCAGCGCTATAGGAAATAGAAAAAGATAGAATATTGAGGTAAGTAAGATTTGGGAAGCGACAAATCCGAGTATTGAAGCGATAGAATACCAAATCCAGATGAAAGCATCAAGAATTAGGTTATTGAACAAGGTTAGTAATCCAATGCCTGTACCTATGATGATTAGATATCTGCTCAAGTCAGGTTGGGACCGTTGAATTAATAAACCAAGGGTAGCGAAAACCACCACAACTGTTAGGACACTTTTGAGTTTTTCTGCCTTGGTTTGAGGGATTTGAATAATTTCCTTCATTAGTGTCTAAAATAAGGTGTAAATAAAAGGAGCGACGGCTGAACCGCCACCAATAACTAATAAAACCCCAAGAATGATAAGTAGAATTATTACCGGGGCTAACCAAAATTTCTTACGTTGAAGGACAAATCGGATAATGTCTTTTAAGAACTCCATGTTACTTTATCAAATCAGCTATTCAATAATAGTTGTTTCTAAGATTGTGGCTACAGTCTTCGATCTATCTGAGATTTAGGCAAGACACCTTTTACGTCAAAAACCACACATTTGTTGGCTTTTAGCGAATCTAAATTCAAGTTGGCAAAATCTCGATGGGAAACAGCAAGAATGATGGCCTGATACGAGCCTGAAATTGGGTTGTCAACTAATTGAAGGTTGTATTCATGTTTAACCTCGTTGGCATCTGCCCAGGTGTCGTAAACGTCTACATTCAGTTCATACTCCTGCAATTCCCGAATGATGTCAATGGCACGGGTGTTCCGAATATCCGGACAGTTTTCTTTGAAGGTAATTCCGAGCATTAAAACACGTGAACCTTTGATAGGGATATCTCGTTTGATCATCAGCTTAACTACTTCTTCGGTAACATGCTTACCCATGCTGTCGTTCATCCTTCTGCCGGCCAGGATGATTTCAGGATTATAGCCAACTTCCTGTGCCTTTTGTGCCAGATAAAACGGATCAACTCCGATGCAGTGACCACCTACTAATCCAGGACGAAATGGAAGAAAGTTCCACTTGGTGCCAGCAGCTTCCAACACATCAAGGGTATCAATGTCCAATTTATTGAAGATTTTAGCGAGTTCATTTACGAAGGCAATGTTGATATCCCGTTGAGAGTTCTCAATCACCTTCGCTGCCTCGGCAACCTTAATAGACGGGGCTAAGTGGGTACCGGCGGTTATTACCTGTTGATAGAGGGCGTCAATTTCCTTTCCGATGGATGGGGTAGAGCCTGATGTGACTTTTTTAATTTTGGCTACCGTATGTTCTTTATCACCTGGATTGATACGTTCTGGAGAATATCCAACGAAAAAATCCTTGTTAAATATCTTGTTGCTAACGCGTTCCAAAACAGGGATGCATTCTTCTTCAGTTGCTCCGGGATAAACGGTTGATTCATAAATAACGATGTCACCATCATTCAGATATTTTCCCACGGTTTCACTTGCCTTTACCAATGGGGTTAAATCAGGCTTGTTATGCTTATCTACTGGGGTAGGAACCGTAATAATGAAGACATTACACCGCGACAAATCTTCTGGATTACTACTAAAAATAAGTCCTTGAGAAGCATCAGCTGATGGGGCAATCACAGATTGTAGTACGTCATCTTCAACTTCCAGCGTGCTGTCGTGGCCGTTGCCGAGTTCCTTTATCCGATGTTGGTTGATGTCAAAACCAATAACCGGGAATTTTTTGGCGAATTCAACCGCCAGGGGAAGACCAACGTAGCCAAGGCCAATTAGGCTGATCATGTAGTTTTTATCGTCTTGCATATTCGTATGTAGAGGATTTATTGAATTATTCGAATGTTGTCGTTGTTTTATTCAGCTGACCAAACCAACAGTAGTTTTTGAGACCATGATTCCTTCCAGGACTCAAACTCTTCGGGTTTTATGTGGAGCGTTCTAATTTTTCGATTAATAAGCTGTTCAGCTTTTGAGACCAGATTGTTGAGATAGGATGAATCCAACTCAGCGCCAATTAGAACCAAATCGATCAAGGCATCATCTGACCCACTTGCAAGGTAACCGGTAAGATACACCTGGTTCAACCCTCCAAGTCGGCGAACAACCCGTTCAATGATTTCATCTATCCCGGTAATTTTCCTTAGAATGCTTTGAATGTCAGGATAGAGAGGATGTTTGATATTGGCACTATATTCCTTCTTATTGCCACGGGTGGATGAAATTAACATGCCGGCATCTTCCAATCGGTTTAATTCCAATCTAACTGCATTTGTACTTTCCTTGAACTCATCAGCCAATCCTCTTAGATAACCTTTGGTATCTGGGTTAAGGAAGAGGCGGAGTAAAAGCTTTACTCTGGTTTTTGAGGTGATGAGTGAATCCAGCATGATTCGGATGATGGGAAGACGGAAGTGTACAGCTTCGCCACTTCACTCCCAAAGAATGAGTAACAAAAGTACTCATTCTTGATGTGTCTACGAGCGTTTATATAGCTTTTTGAGCAGGTCGAATACCTTCATCAAGAATGGGCGTGAGGTTTCCTCATTATCCACATAATACCCATAGCCCTGTTTGGCACCACCATATCCATATCCACTGCCATAGCCATAACCATATCCGTAACCATAGCCATAACCATAACCATAACCATAACCGTAGCCATAGCCATAACCGTAGCCACCGCCATAGCCATAACCGTATTTGATGCCGGAGAACTTGCTATCGTTGAGAACAACACCAAGGTTCTTAATGTCCTTTTTGACGTAAAATTCATTGAGGAATCCAATGGCATTTACCTGCGTATATCCCTCACGCATGATGTAGACACATAAATCAGAAATTCTCATGAGGTCTACCGCATCGGTCACCAAACCCAGAGGAGCCGTATCCAACAAAATGTAGTCATACTGATTCTTCAATTGTTCATGAAGCTCTATCATCCGGTTGCTCAGAATGAGTTCGGAAGGGTTAGGAGGGATGGGACCTGAAGGAATGATATCCACATTATCCAAAGGAGTTTTAAAGATGATCTCATCCAAGGAAAGCTTTCCAACCAGGTAATTACTCAAACCTACATTGTTTTTGAGATTGAACTCAAGGTGCAGTTTTGGTTTTCGAAGATCCAGACCAAGAACCACCACTTTTTTACCAGAGAGGCTAAGAACGTGGCCGATATTCAGCGTACAAAAAGTTTTACCTTCCCCACTAATGGTAGAGGTAACTAGAATTGTTTTGGGTTTATCATCCGATGCGAGCATATAGCTCATGGAAGTCCTCAGGTTTCTGTAGGATTCCGCCGTAATGGATTTAGAGTTGGTTTGAAAAACAAGTTGCTCTTCACCACTGTGGTGAGGTATCGCAGCAAGAAATGGCACATCAGATCCATTTTCAATCTGCTCTCTGGATCTAACCTTGTTATCAAAATATATCTTGAGAAAAAGGTAAATAGCTGGAATAATCAAACCCAGCAAGATCGCGAGGGTATAATTTCGGCCTTTTTGAGGACTGGTTTGTTTGGCTACATAAGCCTTGTTTAAGATGGAGTAATCACTTCTATTACCTGACTTGGCTATTTCGTATTCGAACTTTTTTTCCAGCAACAGCACATAAATTTTTTCCTGAATTTCTGTTTGTCGCTTGATCCCGGCATGATTACGTTCAATCAATGGAACATTCTCCAACCTCAGATCATACTCACGAATGCGTTTGTCATATTCTCCAAGAACGGTATTCATTTGATTTTGAACGTTTCGGGCATTTTCCTCCAAAGATGCCTTGGCAATATTCAGTGCTTTGAGTGCTTTTTGATATTGCGGAGACGATGGTTGGAAAGAATTCGATATACCCTTCCATTCTTGATATCGTGCAGCTACATTGTTGATATGTGGCACTAACAAGGGTTCAGAAATGCCAAACGTGGCGGGGGCCAAAGTCGACAGATCATCATGTGTCTTGAGGTATTGATTGAGACTTTCAATGCTCTTCAAGGCCAGCAACTGTTGATAGCGCTCAGCTTCTACTTCGGCTGATTCATGTATTAATGCCGTAGTTTGGTCAGTAAGTGATATAGCTCGCTTATCCTGTTTGAAGGTTTGAAATTTTTCTTCCAGGTCATTCAAAAACGTCGTAACCCGTTCCAGTTCAGAGTTGATAAAGGCAATACTTTTTTCAAAGGATTGATTTTTATCTTCCAATCCCTTTCTCACAAAGGCATTCGCAACAGAATCCAACAGGGCTATTCCCTTTTCTTGATTCTCTTCCTCGATGCTTAACTCGATGGCCTTGGTATCCTTTACCGATTCAACTTTTAATCGACTCTTATAGCGGGATACCACAGATTTTAACGATGATTTTTTGAAAATGAATCGCGTACCCACCAATTCTTTCCAGGATCCACCGGACGAGGCATATTCTTCTGTCAGTGAGATACCCATCGAAAAATACTTGTGCTGATATACCTGGCCGGGTTTAAGTGAAAACTCAAAGATGTTACGGGATTCTTTTTCACCGATTACCAATACTTCGTTTTCGCGGAAATTAAACGTGTATTGGTATTGTAGTGCCTTGTCATTTTTAGTATCAAACTTCAGATCAAATGGTACGGAGTACTGTTCTGAAATTTTAACATCACCCTGCACGTAATATGAATTAACGAAGCCCAGTTGATCAATAACCGGTTCTAAAAAGCGGAACGACTTGATAATTTGAATTTTGTCGTTAACAAAGGTTGGATCCCATGGGTTAAAGGCACCGCCCATTGATTGACCACCAATGATTTCCATTCCTTCTCGTCCTTCTTTTTCATTGCTGAGAAGAACCTGGCTTTTCATCAGGTATTTAGGTGTTTTATACCTATTGACCATGTAGGCTCCAAAAAGTGTGAAGGCTATCGAAATGGCAAAAAGATGCCAGTATACCCTGACCAATAGAAGCAGCGATCGCACATTAATGCGACTCTGTTCCTCTTCATTTAAACTATTGAAGTCTTCTCTCATATTTAAAAGCGAAGGGCAATTAACGCAACCACGTTAAGCATGGTTGATACCAGGGAAAGAACCGTGAGGTTTTCTTGAACAAACCGTCTCTTAAGGGTTTCCACATAGATGATATCATTACTACCAATGTAGAAATATGGATCTTTAAATACATCAACATCGGACAAATCCAAAAACCGATTCATTTTCTTGCCATCTACGTCCCGTACAACCTTAATGTTTCTGGGATTGCCATAATCAGATAGATCTCCAGCAAATGCAATAACATCTATGATGGATGCCTTATCTGTCCGAACCAAAACCGGACCTGGTGCACGCACTGCCCCAAGAACAATTACTTGAAATGCGGTAAGATCCAGGGCAAGATTTGGTGCACTAACGTAAACGGATAACGAGTCCTTAATCAATTGTTCAGCTTGGTCTAGCGTCTTGCCTTTAACTGCCAGATCGCCAATAAATGGAAGAAAGATGTTGCCGTTATTCTTTACCTGATAACCGGATATGGAGTTCTTTTCGTCGAGGACATTCTGATTAAACAAATTAATCATCTTTTCATCGTCGCTGAACAAACGAATCTGAAGTACATCACCTTCTTCTACCACATGTGAACGAATGTCCGGCGGATTAACAACTTGAATGTTGTCATACGAATTTTGACTGTCCTTTTTCATCTGAAAATAGATGAACTTATTTCCACAAGCGGAAAATAATAGGGTCAGTAAAATTAATATCGAAAGGCGTTTCATCAGGTCGTATAGGTCGATTTGCAGTGCGAGCGCAAAAATAGGTGTTGTCAACACAAAACTCTATACTAAACAAAAAACCCTGAATCCGATTCGGCACAGATTCAGGGTTTTAGCGATGCTTTTAAGCTCGTTTACTTAACATCTCCCATGAGTTTGCGAACAAAGGGAGAAATAGCAATAATCACCACACCGGCAATCACGGCATATACGGCAAATTGCTCATATCCCGCAGAGTACACTTCCAGTTTCTCCATTGGGGAGGCGTCGGCTTTTGGTGAAATACCGGCTCCAAAAAGCCCGGCAATGTATTGACCGTAGGCACTGGCCAGAAACCACATACCCATCATAAATCCTTGAAGTTTTGGTGTGGCCAGTTTGGTCATCAAGCTCAAACCAATGGGAGAGAGCGCAATCTCACCAAGGGTTACAACCAGATATCCGAGAATGAATATATCACCCATTGCGATGCCGTTGGTTGCAAACATCTTGTTGGCGCCGAACACATAAAAGGCTGCTCCCAGTAATAAAAAGCCTATTCCAAACTTGACCACGCTGTTGGGTTCAAGATTTCGTTTGTGTAGGAACAACCAAAGTATTCCAATCAACGGAGCAAACACAATAACAAACAGGGAGTTCGCTGAATTATTTACGATGTTCGGGTCCACATTTAAGGTACCTCGATCAAGGTGTTCTGCCGCGTACAAACTCAATGAACCGCCAGCTTGTTCAAAAATGGCCCAAAACAAGGAGGAGAATACGATGAACACCAGAGCTGCTATCAACTTTTTAACGCTGTCTCTGTCCAGCTTGGTCATCTCAAAAATCAAATAGCCCACACTGAATGGCCCAATGATGTACATAAACCAATCGGTGTAAACGGTATTTGATACCATTTTCACAATGAGCGGAACGCACATTAACGCTCCAATATAAACGGCGTATATGTACCATTTTTTTCCCTTCTCCTCGTCATAGTTGATCGGTGTGTTCCCAATAGGACCCAGGTGATGACGCGTAAAGGAGAAGATCAACAAGCTAATCAGCATGGCCACGGCAACCAACGCAAAGGCAACATTCCAACGAAGATTTTCAGGAATTACACCACTCAATATTTCGCCCTTTCCAACGCCAATCATCAGCATACCTCCGAAGAAGGCGCCCATATTAATACCGGAGTAGAACAGCGAAAAGCCCGCATCGCGCCTGTAATCACCCTTTTTGTACAGCTGACCAACCATAGACGAGATGTTTGGCTTGAAAAAGCCCGTTCCCACTACCAGGAAGCTGATACCGGTAAAGAAGAATCCTTTGGGATCAATGGTGAGGAAGATACTTCCCGTGATCATCAAAATACCACCCCAAAAGAGTGATTTTTTAAATCCAAGAATTTTATCGGCAAACAAACCACCAATAAAGGTGAAGGCATATACCCATGCCTGGGTGGCGCCATATTGAAGATTTGCCACATCCTTTTCCATAGCCATCTGATAAACCATGAAGAAGGTGAGCATGCCACGCATGCCATAGAAGCAAAATCGCTCCCACATTTCGGAGAAGAAGAGATACCACAGCTGCTTCGGGTATTTTCCCTCGAAGGCTTGAATTTCTTCCAGTGTTGCGGTTTCGTTGTTCATATATTAATTGCTTAGATAAAAACAAGCCCGGTAATGAGCCGGGCTTGTGCAATAATAGGATATCGTCTCTTTAATGAATATTCTTTTCCTTCATAACGTTGTTTAACCAACGCAGAATGGCAAACATCATGGCCGCCGCCACCAGGGCCAACATCATGTTGATCATGAAAAATTGTGACTTGTCTTCATAGCTTTCCCACATACCAGACAACATACCGGATAATTTATTACCGATGGAAGTCGAGAGGAAGAAGCCGCCCATCATGAGGGCTGTAATCCTCGGCGGACTAAGCTTCGATACCAATGAAAGTCCCATGGGAGATAGGCAAAGCTCTCCGAGGGATATGACACCGTAGGAGGCTATCAACCAGAACTGACTGACTTTATTTTCAGCGATGTTGGTAGACTTAACAGCTGCAACCATTACGAGGGCAGAAAGCCCGGTAATAACCAAACCGATGGCAATTTTAGTCGCCGTAGTGGGTTCGCGCTTTCTACGCTTGAGCATGTTCCAAAATCCAACCAACAGGGGCGTAAGGATGATGATCCAAAATGGGTTCACGGACTGATAGATCTCCGTTGAAATGAGTTTTAAACTTCCACCGGGTTCGGGAATGTTTTCCGGATTCATATTTTGGAAATAGGATCTACTAGCTGATTGTTCCTTATATAAACCCGATAGTTCCTTCCGGGCCTCGCTGTTTCCTTGTGCCTTGAAGATGGAATCCTGTTCACCCACCCAGTTAGAATAGGCAGCAAAATCATCATCGTTTAAACGGGCAATCGAGTCATTGGTCACTGTTTGGGAGAGGTTGATTTTATCTAGACCGTCCTGAACCAGTTCAGTTGGCTGACGATCTGTATAGTTCTCAGCCCAAACCGTTAGCGCATCACCGTTTTGATGAAAGATCGCCCAGAACACAACCAAACAGGCATAAACCGCCAAAAGGGCACCAATGGGGCGTTTATCTCCCTCATTCGCCTTGACATACAGGTAGATGAAAAAGGCTACAACTGGAATACAGCCTATGATGAAGGCATCGTTGGAATCGGATCCGAGAATGTTGCCCGGAATGAGGTAGCCCAGCAATCCGAAAATAAACATCGGCACCAACGTAAACCCTAAAATCCTTCCCGTGGATAGGTCGCCTTTCTCCATCGGTTTAATCACATCTACAGCCTTCACGTGTGGTGCACCCAATAGGAAGATCACGATTCCAATTAACATTCCGGTACCGGCAGCGCCAAACGCCCATCCCCAGCCATAATTGATCCGGAGGTAGGCCGCCACAAAGTTGCAGACAAACGCCCCGATGTTAATCCCCATATAGAAGATGTTATACCCGGAATCCTTCTTATCCTTATACTCTTCCTCCGAATAGAGATTACCTAGTAAGGTCGAGATATTTGGTTTGAAGAATCCGTTTCCTAGAATGATGAGAAGCAGTGCGCCGTAGAACGTTGTTTCACCGGGAAGGGCTAGTCCGTAATAACCGGCCGCCATCAACAAGCCACCAATTACAATGGATTTTCGATAACCTAAAATACGGTCGGCCAATAAACCACCTATAAATGGAGTCAGGTAAACCAAACCCAAATAGGTGCCATAAATATCTGATTTCTTTTCAGGTGAAAATCCCATACCGCCGTTCTGAACACTGTCCAGCATGTACAGCGAGAAAATACCCAGCATCAGGTAATAACCAAAGCGCTCCCACATCTCTGTGAAGAACAGGTAGTAAAGCCCCTTAGGGTGTTTGTTCGTTGAGTTGCTCATTTAGAATTGATTGAACGCCAAATCTATGAAATTTTAATGTGTGGCGTATGGGGGTGATGTGTGATGGGTGAGGGGTGATGAGAAATCCTATGGAATTGGGGAAAGTTGAACACTACAAAAGCTATTTCATTGACCTCAATGTGTGGTTCAGAGGTTCAGGGGTTCAGAGGTTTGTGTTATTCAAATGTTTGGCTAATGGATCGTTTGAAGCCGATTTCGAATCGTTCGACCCAACTAAGCGTTTAATGTGCTTGGGATGCGCTATTCTTTACGGACAAACCAGGAAATTCACTGAATGTCAACACACAAAAACCTGGATATTTGGAAGATCGCCATTGAATTGGTCATTGATGTCTATCAATTCTCAAAAAATCTTCCATCGGAAGAAAAGTATACCCTCACTTCCCAAATGAAAAGATCTGCCATTTCCATTCCATCTAATATTGCCGAGGGAGCGGCCAGAAAGGGAGATAAGGAGTATCTGAAATTCCTGAACTATGCTCTCGGTTCACTGGTTGAGCTGGATACTCAATTGATCATAGCACATGGCCTATATGGACTGGACGGCGCCCAACTATTCAGTAAACTAGAAGCACTCAAAAGAAAAATACTCAAATTGATGCGTTATCTGGAATCCTTACATCCAAAAGAGAGAAAATAATATGCTCTGCACCTTTTTCAGGCATTCCTGACCAGATACCTGTCTACCCTAGAACCCCTGAACCTCTGAACCTCTGAACCTATTCCTACAAGTTCTCCTCCACAAACCGCGTCATCTTATCAAACAGATGGATGCGGGTATAACCCCCATAAATACCGTGATTTTTATTGGGATAGAATTCGGAATCAAATGGAATGTTCTTGGAAATCATGGCGTTCACCATCTCCGCCGTATTCTGGAAATGCACATTATCGTCGGCTAAACCATGTACGATGAGGTATTTCCCTTTGATGGAAGAAACATGGTTTATCGGTGAATTGTCGTCATATCCCTTCGCGTTTTCCTGAGGTGTGCGCATGAATCGTTCGGTGTATACATTATCGTAGTATCTCCAGTTCGTTACCGGTGCTACGGCAATGGCCATCTTGAAGGTTGAGCTTCCTTTTGCCAGGCAGAGGCTGGACATGTACCCGCCATAACTCCATCCCCAAATACCCATCCGTTGAGCATTAACAAAGGGAAGTTCGCCTAGTTTTTTAGCGGCCGCAATTTGATCTTCCGTTTCGTATTTGCCCAACTGTTTGTACGTCATCTTCTTGAATTCTTCGCCTCGTCCTCCGGTTCCCCGATTATCCACTACGGCAATAATGATGTTGTGCTCGCTGGCCAACATGTGATGCCAGAAGAAATTAGACCAACGCCAGGAATTCAAAACCTGTTGGGAGCCTGGTCCGCCATACACATGCATGAACAGGGGATATTCTTTTGTGGGATCAAAATCTTTTGGATAGATCATATAGGCATTTAGCATCACGCCATTTTCTACCTCGATTTCGCGGAACTCAGTGGTGCCCATGCGGAATTCCGACATTTTAGCAGCAAACTCAGCATTGGTTTCAATTTCCCGCAACAGAGTGCCATCGTTCTTTCGAATGTTGTAACTAAAGGGGATGGTAATGGCGCTGTGCGTGTGAAAGAACATCGAGAAATCGTTGCTGAACGTAGCTTCATGCGTACCGGGTTCCATCGTTAAACGCTTGCGTTTTTTCCCATCGATGTCACACACATACACATGACGTTCAATAGGAGACACTTCCGTACTGGTGAAGTAGACCTTCTGATTTTTTTCATCAACGCCGAGAAGATGCTCCACTTCCCAATCGCCTTTGGTGATTTCAAACACCTGAGGGCCGTCTATTTTATGCATATACAGGTGCCAATATCCGGTTCGCTCACTCTTCATGACGAAGTGCCGTTTATCCTTGAGGAAGATGATATCGTCATGTATATCAACGTAGTATTTGTTCTCCTCCTCAATACTGAGGGACAATTTACCGGTTGAGGCATCGGCCATTAACAATTCCCAGTGATTCTGAAGACGATTTAACCGCTGAACGCTCAAAATATTTGGATCTTCGGTCCATTTGATGCGAGGGATGTACTGATCGCGCTCTGAGTTCAACTCCAGCTTCTTACGCTTACCCTTTAGATTACAGATGTACACATCCACCGTTGAATTTACTTCACCTGCTTTGGGATATTTAAATTGCTCATGTTGGGGATAAAGTGTTCCGTACATGGTCATATCGAACATCGGAACCTTCGTTTCGTCAAAGCGGTAATAGGCCAGTTTGGTGCCGTCGGCATTCCACTCGAATCCCCGGCTCATGGAAAATTCTTCTTCGTAAACCCAGTCTACACCTCCATTAATGATGGCGTTGTGTTTGCCGTCTTTGGTTAGTTGCTTGGTTTTTCCTTTGATCAAATCCTTTACATACAGATTGTTATCCAACACATACGCCACCATAGTCCCGGGTGGGTTGAACGTCGCATACCGAATGTGTTTCTCCGAGATTTTAGTAAGCTTATTTGTTTTAAGATTAAGCAGCATATACACGGATTCCCGGGAATGCCGATAGATCGATTTCGTTTGAGTGGGAATCAACGCTTGCTGTTCATCTGCACTTAATTGGAAGCTTCCAAAGGAAAAGTGATCCATGCCGTTAACCTGGGCAATGGCCTTTCCGTCGATGAGAACTCCGGTTTGATTACCGGTGGCATAATCGTACTTGTTCACCACATTGTTTTGGTACTCGTCTGTTTCGAGCTGACAATAGGTTTTACCGTCGTTGAGATTGACAAAACCTCCAATGGTACTTGGGTAAATCGACCCGTTTATCCAGATATCTTCAAGTGTTATGGGCTTGGTACCCTGCGCCAGTACAGCAATTGAAATGGTGAGCAGATACAGGGAAATAATGGACTTCTTCATCGTTCTTATTTGGCTTCAATATTACGTATTTTGCGTGCGAACGCACAGCAAAACTGACGGATTAGGTATGAGTGAATCAGGAATTTGGACAGATGCACATCAAGAGTGGTTTATACAGACCCTGGGATTGGAAAATGTGCGGGTCGCTTTACCGGATCGAAAGGTATACGCACGCGACTACACCGAGGATCTTGAATTTCTTCCCGATATCGTTCTCCTTCCGGACTCAGTGGAAGACGTGTCTGCCATTCTAAGTTACTGCAATCAGCACCATATTCCAGTGACACCTAGAGGTGCGGGAACCGGATTAAGCGGTGGCTGTTTGCCCGTATTTGGTGGGGTAGGTTTATCCATGGAGCGCTTTAACCGGATTCTCAATGTGGATACTTCCAGTTTGCAGGCAACGGTTGAACCGGGTGTCATCAACCAGGTTTTTCGGGATCATGTGGAGGCCATTGATCTGTTTTATCCTCCTGACCCGGCCAGTAGAGGGTCGTGTTTTTTAGGTGGCAATGTCGCGCATAACAGTGGGGGACCGAAAGCAGTTAAATATGGCGTTACGCGGGATTACATACTGAATTTGGAAGTGGTATTGGCGGATGGATCGGTGATTTGGACCGGAGCAGATACCTTGAAGTATTCCACAGGATATAACCTGACTCAACTGATGATAGGCAGCGAGGGAACACTTGGGGTGGTGACGAAGATTGTGGTCCGTTTATTGGCAAAACCGAAGGCCGATTTGCTCATGTTGGCTCAATTTGACGATGCTGTTCAGGCATGCGAGGCGGTAGCGGATATCATGAAATCCGGGATCACTCCATCGGCCATGGAATTGATGGAACAATCCGGCGTACACATTGCCTGTGACCATCTGCAATTGGCCAATCCAACGATTCATAATGCTGAGGCACTTCTGTTAATTGAACTGGATGGAAAGGCATTGGACGATTTATATCCTGATGCGGAATCGATCTATGCGATGCTGGAGAATCATCGGGTGTTGGAGGTACAACTCGCCGATACGGCCGAACAAAAGGATCGATGGTGGCGCATCCGGAAGAGTATCGGGGAGGTGGTAAAAGCCAAGTCCGTCTATAAAGAGGAAGATACAGTGGTGAAACGGGCAGAGTTGCCGAGATTGATGACAGGCGTGAAGGAAATTGGGCGGAAATATGGGTTTGAATCCGTTTGCTATGGTCACGCAGGGGATGGAAATCTTCATGTGAATATCTTGAAGAATGACATGTCCGATGAGGAATGGAACGGTCCTCATCTGGAATCCGGAATCCGGGAACTATTTCGCTTGTGTAAGGAGCTGGGAGGAACCATTAGCGGGGAGCATGGAATTGGTTATGTCCAGCGCAAATACATGACCGAGGTTCTATCTGAAAAGCAATTGGATTTGATGCGATTGATTAAGAAATCGTTTGATCCAAATGGCATTCTCAATCCCGGTAAAATCTTCTGAGCACTGTGATTTGCTCACACATTTTACTATTTTGCATCACCTAAAACATTTAACCTATGAAACTTAAAAACCTAACCTATCTATTGCTGGCCATGCTGGTCTTCGCTTCTTGTTCAACCGTTAAACGCAACGGTTATGTTCAAACCAGACGATACAAGGAGAAAGCCGTAACGCACAAACACAAACAAAAAAAGGAGCAGAAGACGTATGCCTTCGCGCTCAAGCAAAAGCAACTCGAACAAACCTTAACGGTTCGCGAGGATGCTTTGAATACCCTGGAGACTCGGTCTACCTCGGCACCTGAAATGACGGCAGTTGCACCAATCAAAACCAATACGGTTAAGATGGAGTCAGCCCAGGCAGAGGCTCCGGTGGCCCAAGTGTCTGAAACCCCTGCAGCTTCAAAAGCCCAGGTTTTTGCACCGATGAAGAACTTTAAACGAGCTTTGAAGAAAGAGCACAACAAGTCCGACGTCAAAGTAAAATCCAAAAAGTCATCACCAAGCTCTGGAGGAAAGAGTCAATTGGTGGCCTTGTTGCTTTGTATCTTCGTGGGAACCTTGGGTATTCACCGATTCTACCTGGGATATCCGGTAATTGGCGTGATTCAGTTGCTCACCTTAGGTGGTTTTGGTGTGTGGACCCTGATCGACCTGATTATGATCATCACCGGAGATCTGGAGCCTAAAAATGGAGGGTACGACGAGACCCTATAGCGTTTTTATACAATCTTTTAATAGGCCTCCAATTGTATTGGGGGCTTTTTTTATGCCTGTTAGTTTTCTCGAAATCCGTGTTGCTTTTGGGCAATCAATTATTCACTTAATTTGTTACATTCCTCAAACGATTATGGCGGCAAACAGACGATCTTTTTTGAGCAAGCTTACCCTTGGAGCCTCCGCATTACTGTGGACACCTTTTCAAGGTTTAGGGAAGATTTTTGGGTCCGATGATTCCAATCCGGATGCCAACAAAAAATCTGTTTTGGGAATGAAGGCACTGGGATTCCAATGGGACACCCTGGATCCGTTTCTTTTCTGCGTGCATCATGAAGATTACTTCCCAAATGGAAATGATCAAATGGCTCCGGATCCAAAGCACCATGTGGGCCGACATTTAGGCGACGACTTCATCATCAAGGATGGATTCCGAATGTACCACGGAAAGTCGGTACCGGGTTTTCCCGGCCATCCTCATCGTGGTTTTGAAACCGTAACGGTGGTTCGAAAGGGCATCGTGGATCACGCCGATTCGTTAGGCGCTGCCGGAAGATATGGAAATGGGGATGTACAGTGGATGACGGCTGGTGGAGGCGTGCAGCACTCCGAAATGTTTCCTCTCATTAAGAAGGATCAAGACAACCCATTGGAACTGTTTCAAATTTGGCTGAACCTTCCGAAGAAGAACAAAATGGTGGATGCACATTTCAAGATGCTATGGAATGATAGCATTCCCAACTACCAACATACCGATGCCAATGGAAAGAAAACCACCGTTGAGGTTATTGCCGGCAAATTGGATACGCATAAGGCACCATCGCCACCTCCCAATTCCTGGGCATCTGAGGTGAATAATCACATTGCTATTTGGAACATTACCCTCGAGCCTGGGGCTACCTGGACCTTACCAAAATCCGTGGAAGGGGTGAATCGAATGCTGTATTTCTATGAGGGTGAACAAATCACCATTGCCGGGGAGACCATTCCTAAATACCACGAAATTCGGGTGGATCCAACACATGATCTAACAATCGCGAATCCGGATCATGAATCACAAATTTTAATGCTACAAGGTAGGCCAATTGGCGAACCGGTTATTCAGTATGGCCCGTTTGTGATGAATACCAAGGAGGAAATCAATAAGGCGTTTCAGGATTATCACGACACCAAATTTGGTGGTTGGCCATGGCCCAGAACAGATCAGGTTCATGACCGGGAACGCGGGCGATTTGCCAAACATGCGGATGGCAGATTGGAGGAGAAGGGATAGATTCGGGATTCGGGATTCGGGATTCGAGATTACGGAGTACGGAGTCCTAACACAAACCTCTGAACTCTTGAACTCTTGAACCCTTGAACTACTGAACCTCTGAACCCTTGAACTTCTGAACCGTTAAATCAACTTCTCATACCCATCCAAATTCGTAATTCCCCAGTTTTCCAATTCTTCCGCACTCCATAGATCAGGGAAAAAGATGCGACGTTGGGTTTTCGGGTGCATGTATTTTTTCCAAACGCTACCGCCAGTTGCTTCAGCCGATTTACCACCGTATTCTAGGTAACGTTCTGCAGCGTGATAGTGTGCCATTACCCATCGAACATTCACGGTGTGATCATAGTGGCGCATGGCATTTTTCAAGGTCAGATCATTTTGAGTTGAGACCGGTAAAGCCTTGTAGGTGGACCATAAATTTCGGGTGTTATACGTCTGCATGAACACGATAAAATCATCCAGATAGCGCTTTTCAAACAGCTGTAACAGCGTGGATTTTTCGCCGGTCTCATGGTTTTTTCCGGCAGCCTGCCAGTACAGATGGTCATAGGCATGCTTGAAGGGCGTATCACGATTTATGGTCTTTCTAAACCGATTATCAATCAGGTTAATTAACTCCGTAGAGGCAAACTCCACCATACGGTACTGGGCGCTTTGAAATCCGCTTGCAGGCGTTAGGGTATCCCGAAATTTCAAGTACTGTTCCACTTCCATGCCTTTTTGCATGATGGAGAACGAGGACGACAACATATCAAAGTACCTGCTGATGCGTTCCAGTCGTTCCGCAAAGAATTCCGGACTTAAATCCTCCTTAAAGGCCACCTGCTGAATCTCGGAGAGGATCATCTTGAACAGAAGTTCATTGATCTGATGATACATGATGAACACCAGTTCATCAGGTTGGTTGGTACGCGTGATTTGCAAATTGAGGAGGGCATCCGTCATTATGTAATCCCAGTAGGTGATGGGGCGTGAATGCAGTAAGCCACTCAGGTGGGTGTCGGTATTTTGACCAATGGATTGATACTTCTGATCCAATTGTTCAAGGAGATGATCCCGTTTTGTCATGGTGCAAATCAATCCATTCCCTACGGATATACCATAAACCTTCATCAGGTTAAGAGATGATTTATGCTCAAATGCTACAAGTCCAGAGAATGATTTTTTTATTTGAGCGTTCATCAGAAATTAAATGGTAATTCCACTAATTTTGCACCCCTCAATGCACCCGTAGTTCAACTGGATAGAATACCAGATTTCGGCTCTGGGGGTTAGGGGTTCGAATCCTCTCGGGTGCACAGATTTTCAAGCCTGACACGCAGTGTTTAGGCTTTTTTTATGGTTTTTCCCGAGAGGTTCGAACGAAGGTTGGCGGGGTTCGAAACGCAGTTCGCGACCGGGTGGAGCAGGGCATGGGTGAGGGAGCAATCCTCTCGGGTGCACAGATTTTCAAGCCTGACACGCAGTGTTCAGGCTTTTTTTATTCCTCCCGAGAGGTTCGAACGAAGGTTGGCGGGGTTCGAAACGCAGTTCGCGACCGGGTGGAGCAGAGCATGGGTGAGGGAGCAATCCTCTCGGGTGCACAGATTCTCAAGCCTGACACGCAGTGTTCAGGCTTTTTTTATGCGGGTTTGAAGTATTTACAAAGATTTCATGACACCCAACTCGAAGAAAGGTGCTCAAACTAGTACACCACGCATCACAAACCGTTTACGTTTCCCGTTATCCAGGTATTGACGTGAAAACACGAACATGGAACTCAGGGTAAACCATACAGGACGGTGTGCATTCGGAAGATGGATGATAACTGTCTTTTTAGTTGCGCTGTATTCCGGTGCCAATTCTATGCCTCGGCCTGTATGGCATCCCTCCACGGAAACGCAGATCAAGCGATTCGAGAAAAAGAAGTCGGCTGGTGCGTTCTCCCTCTACAGGTACGCATCTAAAAAGATTGCTCGCAATGCCACCAATCCAGTGGCGAATTACTATTTGGCGGATTACTATCTTCAACTTATTTCGTCAGACACCTCCGCACGAAATGCGTACCGAAATTTTAGCAGATGCCTTTCACACGCCCGAAAATTTGAGCGATATGGCAATGCTGGTCTTACTGCTCGCTTGAAGTGGGATGAGAGTCGGGAGCAGATCGACAGTCTGTATCAGGAAATGGCAAAGGTTCTATCGGCTTCGGGTGAAATCGAACGGTTTGATTTGATCTCGTCGAAGTATGGCCGACTCAAGAATGCTCAGGTTAGTGAACTGGCATCAACACCAGCGTCAGCAGACGTAGTTTACGATGAGGCAACCAAGTTTACGGTGGATGGATACGCTAAGGGGCCATTTTTCGGAATGCCATCGGGTAATGAGAAAGCCATTGGTTCCTTTGAGTCCGAGGAATGGAAACTGCTGGAAATCATCAACAAGGCACGCATTGAAAAGGGATTAGATCCATTGAAAATGCAACCAGATCTGGTTCGAGCTGCTCGGTATCACGCCGTTGATATGGCAACCCAGGACTACTTCAGTCACAACAGTTACGACCGGGTGGGTGAGGAACTTCGCGAAATTGGCACCACCTTTCCCCGTATCCGGACCTTTTATAACGAAACCTTCGTGAATTCAGAAAATCTAGCGGCCGGCTCTTCCGATCCGGAAGGTACGTATGACCAATGGTTCAACAGCCCCGGACACAATCGGAACATGTTCAACAAGTCCAGCAAATTTGTTGGGTTGGGCGTTGCTTTCGATCCCAATTCAAGCTTTAAGTACTATTGGGTGTTTTGCACCGCCATGTGATCAAATCCGTGTACGGCATGAAACACTTTTAAGTTTCAAACCCTTGCGTGGATCAACCTTTCTATAGTGTTTGGCATTCACCACACGTTCATTTCGGAACCATCGTTTGCGAAACCGGGTTAGGGTGTTGTCAAACACATAATCTCCGTCATCACCCTTATAACGGCCAATGATGATCAGTTTATCAGCGCGTTTACCGATGTCAATGGAATACTTTCCCTGATCATTGGGTTCAATGAGTTCCAGCGTTTTTGTGCTTTTGTTGTATACAAAAAGTTCCTCCGGCTGATGTTTTTTTACAACCAATAGTTGTGAGGTTTTTACCTCATTCTGTCGTTCTTCCGTACTCACATTAATGAAGCGGGTGGGATAGGAAAATGATTTTACCACGTACTTGCAGTCGCACCCCTTGATTTCATAGATGCTGTCGGCTTTGCCCGCGTTTGTCCATTCCATCGTGCCATTGGATTTCTCCTCGGCCACGTAAAAGGTGGCGTCTTCGGCGATTTTCTTGGCTGGAAAATACAGGTTGAAGGCCGCCATTTGAGGTTCAACTTCCACCCCTTTTACTTCAAACTTGTCGATATGTAAAATATCGCGATCCCGTCCCAAATGATAGGAGTTCTCGGTGATACTGGTCATTCTGAGATCCAGCATTTGGCAAAGGGTTTGAACGCGTTCCGATTTGATTTGAAGCGCCTGAAGATCCGACGAGTCAAATGAGTTCTGAGGAAGGGCCAAGACAATATCCCCATCAATAATTTTGGATGTATCACTGTCAATGGCTGGCATGTCCAGATAGGCAAACGGATTATCCAAACAGATCATGTTGTTGGCTGGCCGAGGTTTGTCGATGTTCACCCATCGGTTGATGATGGACCCGTCCAATTCAAAGTACTTGCACCCATCGTTTCCTCTGGCGGCTTTTAGGGCGCTTTCCTTCCAGTTTACGGATGAATTCCCACTGGAATTACCTTCATAAATGGTGAAGGTCTCATCCAGTTTATAGGCTGGAATACGCAATTTGGCGGGCTTTTTTGGGTAGACCTTCCGGCCCTTGTATTCTGCTATGACCTGAATCATCCCACTGGAAAATAGATAGCCACCGTCAACCGTTTGAGCGGAGATGTTGTTGGTGCGCATTTGCTCCACATTGGTGATTGGGATGAACTTGATGTCGATCTCATAGGTGAAATAAGGGTCAAAGGTTCCCTTAGGTATGCACGTTTGAGCACAGCCATCCTTGAAGCAGGAATCTTTGTCGAGCAATACAAAAACATCCACCCGTCGGTTTCTGGATTTACCATGTTCAGTGGCGTTGCTGAACTGGGGCCAATCTTCACCTTTGGCTTCCATCTTGATCCGATCGGCGCGAATGCCGCGTCGGATGAGTTCATTTCGAATGCTTGTGACGCGCTTTTTGCTGAGTTCCAGGTTGTACGAACGATCTCCGATGCTGTCCGTGTTGCCATCCATACGGATGCGGTAATAGGGATTTAACGTGAGTTCACGTTGAAGTCTTTTCAGGCCGTCTTCATGGGCGGAGGTGATGTTGAAGCTGTCGGTCTGAAAATAGAAGTGTTGGGTAAGTTTGTCCTGTGCCAGGATTGGTTGAGTTAAAACGGAGATCAGTGCAAGCAGCAATGAATTTCTCATCGTTTTAATTCTTTACACCACTTAACTCATCCGGAAGGTTGTTTATTGTAATCAGCGCAATCCGCGCAACATTTCCTCAACAGACATGCGACGTTTTCCTTCAATTTGAACATCGGTTGGATAAATTACCCCATCGGCGCAGCCAAATGCCAGACGATCATCTTTCAGATTCACCTCACCAATTTGAATCGCACTATCTGGATCGTACTCGGCGTGATAAATTTTCAGAATCTTGCCTTGAAAAAAGCATCGGGCAGTGGGGTAGGGTGATAAACCTCGAATGAGGTTAATGATTTGATTTCCATTTTGTTGCCAGTCTATCAAGCAATCATCTTTGAAAATTTTGGGTGCATTCTTATGGTGAGGCAGTACCACCTGGGGTTGTTCAACCAATGAATGATCCAGCACGCCCATTAGTGTTTCTATCATTAGATCTGCACCCAAATGCATCATCCGGTCGTGCAGTTCTCCAGCCGTTTCATTTGCGCCGATATCAACCGTTAACTGTCTCAAAATGTTACCGGTATCAATCACATGCTTCAATCGGAAGGTGGTGAGTCCCGTTTGTTTTTCACCATTCATGATGGCCCGGTTGATGGGAGCCGCACCACGATAATCCGGAAGGAGGGAGGCATGGAGGTTGATGGTGCCCATCGTAGGCAGATTCCAAACCACTTCCGGAAGCATTCGAAAGGCGATGACTACCTGCACATCGGGCTTTAAATCCGCTAACGTTTGCAGAAACTCAGGATTTTTCAGATTCGTTGGCTGAAGTACGGGTATGTGATGATTTACCGCACATTGCTTTACGGCGGATGCCTGGAGTTTCATACCTCGTCCTGCCGGCCGATCAGGTGCTGTAATCACAGCAACGACGTTAAAACCGGCTTCAATGATTTTCTCCAGAGATGGAACTGAGAACTCCGGCGTACCAATAAAAACTAATCGGCAGTGCTCAGGAATCATTCGATACCCATGAATATTCGGTTCCAGCGAATGCCTTTGAATTTCTTGATTTCTTCTTGTCCCACCATTTGGCCAAACTGGTTATAAACCGGGCGGCGGGTGATATCGTGCTTGATTGAAAAGGCAACAAAGAGCGCCTTACCCACGATGTGATCCTCCGGAACAAATCCCCAGGCACGGGAATCCAAACTGTTGTGTCGGTTATCCCCCATCATGAAGTAATAGTTCATTTCAAAGGTATAGCTCGTGATTTCTTCATCACCCATAAAGAATTTGGTTCCACGCATCTGGAAATCCGGGTGATTCTCGTACACCTGAATCAATCGTTCGTAGATGTAATAATTGGCTGAATCAAGGGCAACGGTTACCCCTTTCTTTGGGATGACCAGCGGGCCATAGAAATCACGGCTCCACACATGTTGCTTACTGAATGGGAACAGCGTACCATGTCCGTCCTGTCCTTTTCGGTGTAAATTGGTATCACAACTTACCACGTTGGGATTGGTTTGAACGGCTTTCCGGCTCTCATCGGTCAAGTGAAGATAATGAATGGGCACACTTGGATCAAATTGATAGCGATCCGTAATGTCGTGTTCATCATAAAACCGTTTTGGTAGATCAGGAACGTTGGTCTTCACTTCGTATTCAAACTGACGCATGGTTGGAACTTTTTCCGCAACGCCATTAATCCAAACCTGACCATCAATCACCTGAAGCGTATCGCCCGGAATGGCCACACAACGTTTGATGTAGTTTTCTTTCTTATCCACTGGCCTGTCCAGTCGTTCATCCGGCCAGTTAAACACCACCACATCTCCATTTTTGATTTTTTGAAAACCGGGGATGCGGTAATACGGCATCTGAAACCCTTCGACGTAGGATTTGGTGTCATCCGTTCCCGGCATGGTATGATGTGCAAACGGGAAGCTGATGGGTGTCATGGGTAAGCGTGCTCCGTAGTTAATTTTGCTCACAAAGAGGAAGTCGCCCACCATCAATGACTTTTCCATGGATGACGTTGGGATTTGATAGGCTTCGATGAATAAACTTCGAATCACCGTTGCGGCTATGACCGCGAAGATGATCGCATCAATCCATTCCCCAACTTTATGTCGCTGTTTCCAGTTGTACCGGTAAACATAATAACCCCAGATGGCCAGTTCCCAGATCAAAAAGAAGATCAGGGTATTCAGAAATGGGGCACCTGCGCCAAAGAGATACATCCCGCTGATGAGCAGGTTGAACACGGTCCAAACGATTAAGATCACCTTGGTTCGTGTGCGAAATTCCCGAAAGAGTTCGATGGGGTTGTAGGTAATATCCAATGTCTAAAGATTTAAAACATCATCCATTGTGTACACACCGGGTTCGGATTGCTGATAGAGCCATTCGGCAGCCTTGAGGGCGCCGGTGGCAAAACCTTTCCGATTCTTGGCAGTGTGCTTGAGTTCAATGGAATCAATGTCGTTCGCAAATTCAATTATATGGGTGCCCGGCACGCCTTCTTCACGGGCCGAACTGATGTTCAGATGAAACGGATCATCACTGGGGCTATTGCCGATCTCATGATGAACCCATCGATTTTTTCGGTTGAGTTGTTCAATGAGCTTATTGGCTGTTGTAATGGCTGTTCCGCTGGGCGCATCCAATTTTTGCAAGTGATGCACCTCGTGAACGGAGACGTCGTAGTCGGTTCGTTCATTCATCAACCCAGCCAGGTATTCAGCCGCTTTCCAAAACAGGTTCACGCCTATACTGAAGTTGGTAGCCGTGAGCATTTTGCCGTTTGCTTTTTTACATGCGGCAACCACCTCATCATACTGGTGATACCACGCCGTAGTTCCAACAACAACGGGTATTCCAGCTTCAAAGCAGGTGTAGATGTTGTTTACAGCGGCATCCGGGGTAGAAAATTCAATGGCTACATCAGTTTGTTGGAGGTCTTTGGCGGTAAATCCGGACCGACCAACCTTCAGCGAGATTTCATGGTGAACAGGGGCCGAAAGCGATTCAATGGCCTTTCCCATTTTTCCGTAACCAATCAATGCAATTCTCATGATGAATCTCTTCGGGCAAATCTACGATTTAATGACGTGTAGAGTAGCCCGCTATATTTGCAAAGCTGTATGAAACGCATACTATTCTCGACAGGCCTTATTCTGATTGGTGTGATGGCGGTTGCCGGCTATTTCGCCTATGGATTACTCTGGAAATCAAATGTCTCAACGCCCAATGGCAAGCCGGTTGAGATCTATGTAGGATCCAACTGGACCTATGATTCCCTTCGTCAAGCACTGGATCCATACCTGATTACCGGACCCGGCTTTGATCAACTGGCCGATCAGATGAATCTTCGCAATAAGGTGATTCCCGGAAAATACATTATTCAAAACGGGTGGACCAACAGACGGTTGATCCGGCACTTTCGATCGGGGAATCAGGAGCAAGTGGTGGTGTTGCTAAAAGGCAGTATAGACCGTCGGGATATTATTCGCGAATTGAGTTTGAAACTGGAACCGGATTCTACGGCATTTGATGCCTACATCGATACATCCAGTTATCTCAGGAGTCTTGAGTTAAATCGTGAAAACTGGCCGTGTTTAATGATGGCCAACACCTATTTCTTTCACTGGGCGGCCAAGCCCGATGCGGTGTTTAAGCGTTTCAAATCAGAACGGGATGTATTTTGGACACCGGAACGAATGGGAAAACTCAACGATCTGGATCTGACCATCAACGATGTGATTGTGCTAGCCAGCATCGTGGATGCGGAGACCATGTTTGATTCCGAATTACCTCGAATTGCTGGAGTGTATCTAAACCGACTCGAAAAGGGATGGCCACTCCAAGCAGATCCAACCGTTCGATACATTGCGCACAAAGCAGGCAGGCGACGAGTATTGCACGTTGACTTGAAAGTAGATAACCCGTATAATACCTACAAGTACAGGGGTTTACCTCCCGGGCCCGTTTTGTTGCCCAGTGTTAAAGCCGTTGATGCGGTTTTAAATGCCGAATCCCATGATTATATGTTCTTCTGCGCCAAACCCGATCTTTCCGGATATCACTTGTTTACCGCGTCGGCGCGTGTGCATGAACAAAATGCCGTGAACTATCATAAAGCCCTTGATGCCCGAAATATCCGGGAATGACATCCAATTTATTTTTAGTTGAACCATTCTATTCGGGCTCTCATGCACAGTGGGCGCGTGATATACAGCGATTTTCCAGACACAACGTACATCTGTTCACGCTGCCGGGCAGAAACTGGAAGTGGCGGATGGCATCATCAGCCATCCCTTTGGCTGAGCAGATCAATCAGTCCAGCGTATCACCGGATGTGATTCTTGTTTCTGGGATGATGGATCTTCCCTTGTTTAAATCCCTGTTGTCGGCCGATCTTCAACAAATTCCCATCATTCTCTATTTGCATGAAACCCAGCTTACTTATCCGTGGAATGAACCTGATCATCGGAATCGTGACCGACAATATGCGTGGCGGAACTTAACGTCCATGTTGGTTGCCGATGAAGTCGTTTTTAATTCATCGTATCATCAAGAGGTGGTTTTTGAGGCCATTCCCACTTTTTTAAGCGCTTTTCCCGAACAAGGATATCAGACGTCATTTGAGTCCATTTTACACAAATCGAAGGTCATTTCACCAGGGGTTGATATGGATGCCATCCGTGCCCAACCTCGTGTAAAGTCAGCACTTCCGGTGATCCTGTGGAATCATCGGTGGGAACACGACAAGAATCCGGAAAGTTTTCTCCATTTACTGCAGGAATTGAAGCGGGAAGGAGAGGCGTTCCAGCTCATTGTTTGTGGTGAACATTTTCAGCATCAGCCGGAGGCGTTCGAATCGATCCGGACAGAATTTGAACACGAGATTATTCATTGGGGATATGCGGAAAGCAGGGAACAGTATCTCCAATTGCTTCGATCTTCTCACGTACTTCCGGTGACGTCCAATCAGGAATTTTTTGGCTTAAGCGTGCTGGAAGCCATTGTCGCAGGCGTGCATCCGGTTCTGCCCAATCGGCTGAGCTACCCCTCAATTTACCGCGATTTAAACGTCTTTTATGGGAGTTTTGTTGAATTTCTGAGTCAAACGAAAGAGGCTCTACGTCAACCAGCGGCCTATCAACTTCCATCGCAGTTGGATCAATACAACTGGAAAAATCTCATCAAAAAATACGATTCTCTGGGGTTAAAGACGGAGTGAGAAATGTTGCTTGGGCGCACCACTGCGAAGAATCACGATACCGAATTCGAATAGATCAATCGTAAACGTGGCGTCGGTATCTGCGATTACGTCATTCCAGAATTGCTCCATCCCGGCCGACCAGTGAATGTCGTCCAGAACGATCACCGTTCCATCCACTGCGAGCTGCTTGAGCTGTTCGTAATATCTTCGGCTAGGTTCAAGCTGATGATGACCATCCAGATAGATGTAGTCAAATGACGCTTGACGCTCCAATAGCGCAGGTAAAACGTCATCAAACAACCCGCATTGCAGTTCGATGGGAACCGACTGGATCTGAACATGTTGCTGTGCCTTTTCAGCCAACTCCGGTGCTCCCTCAACGGCCAGAAAGGATGCCTGAGACCAACCGGTATGCTGGTACAGTGCGCTCAACCCCAACGAAGACCCCAATTCCAGGATGGATTTCGGTTTCAGATGATGAACCAGGTTATGAAGCACGGTTCCCAGTCGTTCGGATTTCGCCACATTTCTGGCGAGCGACTTAACTGAAATCGATGTGGATTTACCTTGTCGGCCCGGATCGGCATAGCGGATGATCTCATCGCTTTGTTTCAACTCCCGATGCAGCCGATAGATGGATTGAATTTCACTACCCGGTTTGTCAAAAAGGGCATTGTACAACGCAAAAACCTGAGGAGAATGGATGCTGTGCTGGTTGCCGGACGTTAGTCGATGACGGAGGTATCGAACGGATTTGGCAACGATTCCGTAAGCTGATGACATGTCCTAGCTGGCAGCCTGTTCTTTGGCGTCGGCAGGCTTTGTCTTCAAGTCGCGAATGGCTTTCAGTTCCGATTTCAATCGGTCAATCTGCTCCTTCGTCTTATCAATTTTACCTTCAATCTCTGCCTTCAGTTTTTGAGCACCGGCTGATCTACCAAAGAATTCCATGTTGTTCTCCAGAGTTTGGATCTCTCCGCGCAGATAACTGATTTTGCGTTTAATCTTATCCTCTTCTTCAGAGAGACGTTTGCCACCGCTGGGCAACTCGGCCAAATGCTTGTAATGCTCTTTCACCTGTCCGGCCTTCAGTTCCTGACGATTCAGCTTAAACTTTTCAAACACCTTGTTGGAGGCCTTCTGATATCGGTTTTCGATTTCCTTTTTCTTCTTAATCGGCACATAACCAATGGCTTTCCAATCCCGTTGAATGCCTTTGAGGGTATCCAGCAAATTGTCCTGGGAATCTTTCTCCAGAATGCTGTTCAACTGTTGAATAAGGTCTTCTTTCAGTTGGAGATTTTGGTTTTCCTCATCACGCTTCGATGCAAACTCATTCTGTTTTCGGGCGAAGAAGTGATCGCAGGCTGATCGAAATCGCTTCCAGATGGCGTTGGAAATTTTATCGGGTACAGGACCGATATCTTTCCACTCTTTCTGAAGTTTGATCAATTCATTCGTTGCGAACGAGAAATCCGTGCTGTCTTGCAGTTCTTCCGCCCGCTTACAGATATCTTCCTTGAGGATTTGGTTGGCTTTTCTGGCCTTGTGCTGATCCTTGAAGTATAGATTCTTGTTGTTATAGAATTCTTTGAACTGCTCGCGGAATGATTTCCAGATGCTGTCCGACTTACTTTTCGGAACCTGACCAATGGTCTTCCATTCCGTCATAAGATCATCCAACTCCTTGGTCTTCAATGACCAATCCTTCGTTTTCTTATAGTTTTCGGCTGCGATCAGGGAGGCCTTTTCAACCAGCACTTCCTTCAGTTCCAGGTTTTTCTTGCGCTTTTCTTCCAGTTCGTTGAACTGTTCCTTCTTTTGAGCATAAACGGCATCCGTTGCCTTCTGAAATCGCTCCCAGATTTCCTTATTGTATTCACGGGGTACAGGTCCCGTGTTGCGGAACTCTTCCTGGTATTTGTTCAGGAGGATGAAGCTCTTTTTGAGTGACGTTTCAGCACTCAACTCATCCACCTTCTTACACAATTCGATTTTGGTTTCCAGGTTCTTTTTCCGATCCAGTTCTTTCAGTTCGATGTTAATCGAGTGATTGTCATAGAACTTATCGAGATAAAAGTGATAGGTTTCCCAAAGGTTTTGTGAATGTTCCTGAGGAACTACCCGAATTCCACGCCATTCCTGCTGAAGGGCCTTTACATCTTCCAGACTCTTTTCAGTTTCGTCGGATTCGGTAATTTCCTTGAGTTTATCGAGTATGCCTTGTTTGAGCTTCAGGTTTTGAAGCTTCTCTTTTTCGATGCGTTCACGCTCTTCCTGACGAGCCAGCTTGGCTTGTTCAAACAGCATTTTAACCTGGTTGCGCATACCGCCGTCATCGAACTTAAATTCCTCTACCTCATTTCCGGAATCAATGTGTTCCTGAAGCAGTTGACGTTGTTCAGCGCGGAGAACCTCGTTCAAAATGGAGCGAATCTCACGAAGGTGTTTGATGGCCTCACGGGCTGTTTTGGTAGCGGTTGAGCGGGCAGCTTCAACGAGTTGTTCCTTGGAAAGGGTGTGGTAGTCAACAGAAGTGGAGTCATCATCTCCATCCTCTTCTTCTTCGTCTTCCTCATCGGAATCGTCTGTGTCCTCATCATCATCTTCTGATGAAGATGGGACGGTAACCTCAGCAGTTACCGGTTCTACAATCGGTTCAGACTCCACAACAACTTCTTCCTCAACAGCAGGTTGATCCGTCACATCCGTTGGTTGATCCAACTGATTCTCCTGAGTGGTTTCCTCAGCAGATTCCGGATGTTCCGAACCGTTTTGTTCAGCCTCTAATTCTTCATTTACCATGAACCAGGTCGTTTTTATCGAAAGCAGCAAAAATGGTACTTTTGGCCCGAAAACCAACTAGTTTTGAGTAATAACAGGGTTAAAATCATTGAGTGTCCCAGGGATGCCATGCAAGGGCTTGAACGCTTTGTTCCCACTGATTTGAAGGTGGATTATCTGAATGCCCTGCTCAAGGTTGGGTATCATACGTTGGACTGCGGCAGTTTTGTGTCGCCCAGAGCCATTCCTCAAATGCGGGACACTGCGGAGGTATTGGATCGGATTGATTCCGATTCTTCCACACTTTTATCGGTGATTGTGGCGAACGAACGGGGTATTGATGACGCGGTTCAGCACGATCGGGTGACGTATTTAGGGTATCCCTTCAGCATATCCGAAACGTTCCAGCAACGCAACACCAATAGGTCTGTTGAAGAAAGTTTACCGGTTGTGGAGCATCTATTGACTCAAACGTCGAAGGCTGGTAAAGAGGTAGTGATCTATATTTCCATGGGATTTGGT
The DNA here is from genome assembly GCA_020635355.1 of Flavobacteriales bacterium. Classification (GTDB taxonomy): domain Bacteria; phylum Bacteroidota; class Bacteroidia; order NS11-12g; family UBA9320; genus WGNA01. The sequence goes on along the minus strand of JACJZW010000001.1, from coordinate 398,143 downwards.
AATCCATACGGGGATGTCTGGCAGCCGGAATTGGTAGCTTCGTGGGTTGAACGATTAATAGCCATGGGGATTACCTCATTCTCCATCAGCGATACGGTTGGTGTGTCGGATGCCGATAAAATTACCTCCGTTTTTGAGTTATTGCGCGCATTTGATCAAGCTGAATTTGGGGCACATTTTCACACCCGACCGGATGATTGGAAAGAAAAGGTAGATGCGGCCTGGAAATCAGGTTGCGCCCGATTTGACGGTGCTATTTTCGGATTTGGCGGATGCCCGATGGCTGCCGATAAATTAGTTGGTAATATGCCTACCGAGAATTTGATCAGCTATTTTGATCAGGCAGGCATATCTACCGGACTTGATGAAGCGCGGTTCAACGAGGCGCGGGTTCTTGCTGCCCAGATTTTTGGTTAATAGCGTTTACGGCTCTTACCCTTGTGACGAGGTTTTTTAAAATTTGTCTTTCCTCGATCCCGATCACCAAAAGACACTCCTTTTAATTTCTTTCGTGCAACCGGCTTGGTGGGTGCTTCGGCCAACGAAAGACTGATTTTTCGTCCTCTAAACGTTTGTCCGTTCAGTTCCTCCATAGCCAGGTCGGTTAGGGATGAATCCAGCTCAAAAAAGGAGAATGTTTTGAGTATTTCGATCCGTCCGATGGCTGAACCTTTCAACTCATTCTGTTCGTTGATGAAACCCATCAAACGATTCGGGTTCACATCATCCTTCTTACCTACGTTGATGTAGAAACGTGTGAAAGACGACGCTTGTGATTGGTGTTTGCGCTCGTCCCGGTCGGATTTGTTCTTCTTCTTTGATCCCGCATCCCGTGAATTTTTACCAAGATAAAGTTCAAGGTTGAGGTCTGGGGCTTTTGCGTATCGATCATAGAGATCATGCAGGGCTTTATACAGTAACCGATCGGCTAAGTCTTTTTCACTCAAATCCGGAATGAGCTCCGCCATTTGTTCACGCATGTGGTTCACCTGATTCATGTCAGGCTCTAGCTCGGTGATGCTTTTCAGCTCTTGCTGAAGGCGGATGGTGCACACTTCTTCGCCGGAGGGGAGATGGAATGGCTTGATTTCCTTGCCAATAATGCGCGACAAATCTTTCAGACGGCTTTTATCCCGAATGGTGGCAAAGGCAATGGAAATACCTGATTTTCCGGCACGTGCGGTTCGTCCGCTTCGGTGTACATACGCTTCCAGATCATCCGGAATATGATAATGAACTACGTGGGTTACATCGTCAACGTCTATACCTCTTGCAGCTACATCCGTGGCAACCAAAACGGTAATGCGTTTGGTTCTGAATCGCTTCATCACCTGATCGCGTTGCGCCTGTGACAAATCCCCATGGAGGCAGTCTGCGGGATAGCCTGCCTGAGACAGGGCGTCACCTACCTGTTGCGTATCCTTTCGGGTTCGGCAGAAAACGATGGCGTAGGCATTGGGCTGACTATCCAACAATCGCATCAAAGCCGGCAATCGATCGGAGGCCTGAATGCCGCTGTACAGGTGTTCAATCCCTGAAACGTCATCAGCCCGTTTCTTAACGGCTATTTCTACTGCGTTCTTCAAGTAGTTATGGCCGATGCGCCGCACTTCGGCAGGCATGGTGGCCGAAAAGAGATAGGTGAAGCGTTCTTGTGGAGTTTCGTTGAGAATGTATTCAATATCCTCTTTGAATCCCATGTTGAGCATTTCATCTGCCTCATCCAATACCAAGTGTTTAACCGCTGATAAATCCAGCACACCTCGCTGAATAAGATCCGATAATCGGCCGGGTGTTCCAACAACCACCCGCACACCTCGCTGGAGGTCGCGAATTTGATTCTGAATGGAGGCTCCTCCGTAAACTGCACAGATTCCCATGCCGGATTTATCGGTAGAAAAGCTATCAAAATCCGAATGTATTTGTCGAGCCAATTCCCGGGTTGGACAAATGATCAGCGCCTGAATAGCGCGTTGATTCATGTCGATCAAATCCAAAATAGGCAAGCCAAATGCAGCCGTTTTACCGGTTCCTGTGGCGGCCAATGCAACCAGATCATTCTCCTGTTGGAGAATGATAGGAATAGCCTGTTCTTGAATTGGTGTAGGTGAGGTGAATCCTAATTGCTCAACAGCATTCAGGAGTTCCCGGCCCAGGCCGGTAGTGTGAAATCCAGTCATATATGTTCGTTGCCTTCCTAATTGGAATGAACGAACAGACGCCTAGCCTTTTCGCCCATTAGGCGGTGCAAAGGTAGGTTAAAAGATAATCGCTTGTATACGATTACTGAACGGCGATCATTCGCGCTCCGGTCACTTCCTTGCTACGGACAACGAGGAAGTAGGTGCCCGCATCCAATTGAGGGATAGACATCCGGTGCTGAATTCCGTTTACATGCTCATCGGTTTGAACCAGGCGTCCACCGGCTTCATACAATTCCAGTGTGGCGTCCGTAAAACCGCGTGTGAGACGTACGTTTAATTCAGTTCCATTTAATGGATTTGGGAAGATGTTGAGCTCATTCAAGTGATTGAGTTGTTCAACGCTACTGGTAGACACACTGAAGTACGGAGCTTTCTCTGATTGATCACTTCCAAACTCATTGGTAACATTCAATGAAACCGTATAGAAACCTGTTGCAAGGAATTTTACAGTTACGTTCTCGCTGCTGTTCAAGTCACCGCTGACTACCGATACGTTGGCTGTGGATCCGGTTTGCTGTTCCTTAACCACCCATTTCCGGCTGGTAGCGGCTTTACCGCCACTGATATCAGACAAAGTAGTTTCCTCATTCACCAATAAGTTGGTTTTGGTTGCCGTAAACGCAGCTGTAGGAGCGAGGTTATCGATGGTGATTTTTCGAATAACATTGAAGTATAAATCCGTGGCGAACATGGCGTTATTGCCATCGTACACCAATCCACCTAACCGTCCGAATTTGGCGTTGGTGCCCACACCGTCCTGATTTCCGGCGCTGCCACCGGCAAACGTGCTTACGGTACTATTGGTGAGGTCAATTACCCGAATCTTACTGTCATCGGCCACGTATATTAGGCCGTTTACCACAGCGATTCCCTTTGGACTTTTGAAGGTTGCTTCGGCAAGTGTTCCGTCTTTTTGACCTAAGACGCCGGTTTTGCCACAAATGGTTGTAGTGGATCCGGAGGTGATGTTGACTTTGCGAATGGTAAGGTTCCAGAAATCGGTCACCACAACGTTGTTATTGTCCAACATGGCAATTCCATGTGGACCGCCGAAACGAGCACTGGCCCCTCCGGTTCCATCGTCTGACCCATCAACACCGGCTTTACCGGCAAGAGTTGTTACCACACCGGCGGGTGTGATTTTGCGGATCACGAAGTTATTGTAATCACACACGTACATATTTCCGTTGCCATCAATGGTGATGCCTTTTGGAGTATCAAATCGGGCATTGGTTCCGGAGGCGTCCTGATGGCCGGGAGTGCCTTGAGCACTTTGCGTTCCATCGGGCTTACCACCTGCAAATGTGGTCATGATCTGACCGTTACCGGCGTTTACAAAGGGAGCTAGTTTGCGAATAGCGTGATTTTCAGAATCAACGATAAACACGTTATTCGATCCATCGCATACAGCGGATATGGGGTGGTAATATTTAGCGGCTACGCCAGTACCATCGGCAAAACCAAGGGAAGTTTGGGCATCGCCCAGGGCACCGGAACGATTGTAAACCGTTGTGCCGTCGATCAAACGAATCTTGTTTCGTTCAGTCACATACATTTTTCCGTTACCGTCCCAACACAACCCTTCCGGCTCATAGAAGTAAGCGTCCGAGGTGGTGGTGGTGGTGTTATTGAAATTTGCCCATGGATCGGAGATATTCTCCTTACCGGCAAAGGTGGTTACAGTTTGTGCGGTAGCCAATACAGCGGCGAAAAGACCCGCTCCGGTGAGAAGGTATTTCTTCATAATTTCTTGTCGTAAAGGTTTAGATTTCTTGATCTGCCGAAATTAGCAAATGCGATCAACTTCCCTGTAAGTTCTGAGAAATAAATGCATTCACTTTTTCCTCAATGGTTTGACCAATGTTGTGATAGTCCCGTTTAACAAAGGTCTTGCCGGTAATCTGTTCGTACAATTCGATGTAGCGGTTGGATACACTTTCGATGAACTCGGGAGTCATCTCGGGAATAAGCTGACCTTCAAGTCCCTGGAAGCCATTTTCAATGAGCCATTTTCGTACAAACTCCTTGGATAGCTGGCGTTGTTGCTGATCCTTGGCCTGAATTTCCTCATACGAATTTCGATAGAAATAGCGGCTGCTGTCCGGGGTGTGTATCTCATCAATCAAGAGGATTTTTTCATCCCGAATACCAAACTCATACTTGGTATCTACGAGGATCAAATTGCGATCCGCAGCTTTTTGGGATCCAGCTTCGAACAAGGTAAGTGCGTATTGAACCAATTGGTCGATCTGCCGTTTTTTAAGCACTTTTTGTTCGTACAATTCCTCAAAGGAGATGTCCGTATCGTGACCCGATTTGGCTTTGGTGGTTGGGGTGATGATAGGTGTTGGCAAACGATCATTTTCTCTCAGCCCATCCGGTAATTTCTCGCCGCAAATTTCCCGACCACCATCGCGATAAATGCGCCAGGCATGGCCGGCGAGATAACCTCTCACCACCATTTCTACCGGGATTGGATCGCACCGATATCCTACAGTGACGTGAGGATCGGGTTCGGCAATTTTCCAATTGGGTACCAGATCAGATGTATCATCCAGAAAGGTGGATGCAATTTGATTGAGAACTTGTCCTTTATACGGTATCGGGTGTGGTAGAACATGATCAAATGCAGAGATCCGATCAGTGGCAATCATCACCAGAAGGTTGTCGTCAATGTTGTAAACATCCCGCACCTTTCCCCGGTAAAAATCGCGTTGCCCCCGAAAGTAATAATTCGTTGAAACTAACGATTCCATCCTTCTACTTTTCAGCTTTCAAATGTATGGTTTCAGAGAAAACAGACTAAGAATAGTTCAAATAATTTCCGTTGGATCAAATCGATTGCAGAAATTCAATTGTGTTCAGATTGTCGGCATAGTCCATTAGTCGCGTTTCCTGAGCCACCCCGAACGGCAGTGAAGCCCATGGAACATGGCCCACAACCACCTGAATTTCATCCTCCAGATCATTGATCTTCTTCTGAACTAGATCCAAGGTGTCATAGTATTCAAAAAAGACACAACTAAGCGGAGCGTGAATGCCCTGGTCTTCCTTAAACAGGAGAAATCCGGAATCGAGATGTTTATCCAGATTCATGAGGAAAATGGCCTTGTGATAGGTGTAGTTGTTAGCGTACTTATGATGATGGATAACTTCGTAATAGGGCTCAAATGCCGTAACAATGGGTTCGAAATCATATCCTTGGGGGAGGAATAGTTTCGTGACATTCCGACAGCCTAATCCAAAGTATGTAAAGATGTCTTTCGCCAGGAAATGCAATTGTTCAGGCGATTCTTCTCCGGTGAGTACGGCAACACCTGTTCTATTCTTCCGGATGACATGGGGTATATTCTTAAAGTAGTATTCAAAGTATCGGGAAGAGTTGTTGCTTCCGGTGGCGATAACGGCGTCCACGTGTTCCAACTTTTCGGTTTCCTCAATTTGCTGCGGTTTATCCAAGGATTCATTTAACGCTTGTATGGCGCGCCGCATGGTGCGTTTATCGGAATGAGAAAGTTTTACCACGGCCTGATGACCCGTGGCAACAATGGAAAGAACATCGTGCAATCCAACCAAGGGAATATTCCCGGCACACACCACCCCAACTCGTTTTACAGCACTGGCAGGCTCCGGTATCCAGTTAGATAGCTGATCATCGGCCAACGACTGGATCCAATTCCTCAGGCAGAATCGCACATTTTCCGGAGTGAACCATGGGTTTTCCAGAGCAACCAAATTCAGGAATTCGGTGTCAGATTCAAGCTGTTCCATGAGGGCTCTCAAATGAACCATAGCCTGGAAACGTGTATCGGTGGATGAGGTATTCACAGGTGCAAAGGACGTTCAATGATCTAAGCCGTGCAACCGATGCTCCGGTCTTGTGTTTGTAAAATGTTGATGGTTACGTTGTTATCACATCCTTTTAACATTCTGTTCAGAACTAAACCCTCAATTTGTCCGTAACTATATCGAATATGCTTGTATGAAAGTTTGGAGAAAATTATCAGGTGACCGACTCCAACGTGATCTGGCCACAGAAGTTGATGAGGTTTTGAAGACCGAAACCACGCAACACCGCATTAAAGTATGCATTGGAACCGATTCTCAGGTGAAAGGAGACATCACGGAATTTGCTACGGCCATTGTGTTTCTACGTGAAGGACGAGGCGGTTTTATCTTTCTCAACAAATACCGCAGCAAGCGCGTATTTTCCCTGAAGGAGCGCATGCTTCATGAAGTTTCGGATTCCATTGAAACCGCTTATTTGCTGTGCCCAACGTTTGATAAATACCACGTGGAGATGGAGGTTCATGCCGATATCAATACGGATCCACAATTCCAGTCGAACATTGCCTTCAAAGAAGCCATGGGATACATCCTGGGGATGGGCTATACCTTCAAGGCGAAACCCGATGCCTTCGCATCAACTTATTGTGCCAACAAGGTGGTTAAATAAACTGTCCCAACATCATTCGGTTTTTGCTGAACCGATTCTGCTGATGATATCGGAATACGCCGGCTATCAGCAGCGCAATGCCCAATACAAAAAGCCATTCGGGAAAATCCTGGGGTACATAATGAGCTTTGAACAGGTGGTCGGCCTGATACCATTTCCCGGACGATTGATTCATCATAAACTGAACAGGATCCCAACAGAAGGCTGCAATGCAGGTTAGGGCTCCGGTTATAAGTAAATACCAATTTCGACCCACCGAGATATAACCGGATGCATTGATTCGAATCAATAGTACAGCGAAGGCAATCATCATAAAGGATAGGAGTACCGGTGACCAGACCGGCCCCACCCACATGACCGGGATGAGAAACAAAACGTCCCAGGTTGCGGGTGATTGAGGCCAACCGAGGAAGACATACAAAAAAACGTAGTAGAAAATGTCCCATACCGCAAAGGCATGAAGAAAGTAGGCAAAGCGCGTGTTTCCGTTGTTTCCGGCCAACCACCCGATACCAATGAGCATGAGGATGGTGGCGGCTTCCCGACTCACCTCAACCACAGCCAAACCCAGATCCAGGGTTTCCAAGGGAAATACAAAGCCATCGGGGTAGAGCATGGCGCGGAGATAGATTACTACTGCGCTTTCGAGCATGGCCATCGCAACGGCAAAGAGGGTCACTACCCAAAAGGTACGATATGGAAATGGAATGGATTTCATGAGAGTTGTTTGGTTATTTGCCCGTGGTGTTGGATGAGTCATTCGTTAAAAATGCGGTTTGATCGCGCAGCTCCTTCAAAAGGATGTAGTGGTCAATCACAAAGCCTCTGGGATCTTCAATTTGCCAGGTTTCTCTGCTGAGATTTCGATTTAATCGACGCCTGAGTTTCCGTTGCTGTTTTGGGGTAAGTTCATCGGCATGAGGGATCAGTTGCGTTAGTGAGGATCGGTTTAATCGAAGCAGATAATCGTAGTCTATTACGGCAGTGGAGGATGGTATGTTTTGGAGATTATAGGTCATAATCACCTTGGACCAATTTACGAGAGAAGCCGAAACAAAAAGAATGATAGTCATCCAACTCAATTGACCGTAAAGCGTGCGGATCGAATCGGATCGAAGGATGGTTCGGGCTGCTAAAAACAGACTCACGAAACAGGCAAAAAGGTAGAAATAAACGGCTATGCGTTTTTCGGTCAGACCAAATTCCTGGATATATGCCAGGTTGCGAGCCGTGGTTTGAAGGATGAAAATGCTGTTTAATCCTATGAAGGACAGCCAGGTGTACCTCAGGAAGCGGTCTGATTTATAATCGGGTTGAGAGAGGAGTCGGGTTCCTAAAAAGGCGGTGAGAACAATGGTGACAATGAGCGAGAAAAAACCTTGATGCAGGTATTCGGATAGTGTGAGTTCAGGTGGCAGTTCATGTATGATAAACCGGTACCACGCATCACTGAATACAACAATCAGAAGAAGGACTGAGAGTAAGATGGTTGTAATACGCCAGGTTTGGAGATAATCGGATTTAAAAATCGACCAACTCTGCTCTTTTGGTTCACGACGTAGCGCAACAGAGAGTGATTCTGGAAAAAAGGATTTAAACACCGTTACCGCCATCAGGGCTCCCCAAATCGTCATGAAGATGACTTCACTCAGATCCGGCCAATCCAATCGGTTTATCAAATTTCGAAATACCGGTGAACTGTGATAATAGAGGATACCGAAAGCCGTGATCAATAGGAGGGGAATGAGCCATTTCAGGATCTTTTTGTCGGATGATTTTTGTTTTCCGGAGGTGCGTTGAATAAATCGAATAAAGGCTACCAAAGGCGACAAAAACAGGTTGATGCCGGCCACCACAATTCCTTCAGGAGCCTGAAGTTTTGCGTCAGTCATCCGCGCAGCGAGAAACAAAAAGGCCGCGATACATGCTGCTATGGCCAGGGCTGTTCCGTGCCACATCATCCCAATTCCGGCAATCAGAGGAACGGCTAAGGTGAGGTACAGATGGTTAGTTTGGGATCTGCGAAGAAAAATAGATGCCAGCGTCGTGAGTACAATCAGGTACAGCAACCAATTTAATCCTTGGTTGTTGCGCGACTGATAGAAAAGCAGGACGAATGAAACGGCGGCAATCAGTATGGCCGATGCGCGGGATAATATTTTTGATGTATCCATAATTTTAAGCATGAGCGGTGAGAACAGTGGTTGAATAAGTGGTTTCAAACGTTTCAAGTTGCTTGATCCATGATTTGATGGGTAACAAGACAAAGATTCCAATGACACCAAATGCGCAATCCATCCATCGCCAAGCGAGGGGAATTTCCCGTACCCAACCCGCTAATAGGGCTGTTGGGAAGATCAAAACACAGGCGATGAGTCCAAAATCCACAATCCATTTGTTGCGTACCGGATCTCTGAATACCCCGATGAACAAAATGGTGAACAGGATGTGGGCAAAGGCCAGCCAATCCGTTCCATAAAAGATGAACGGGTAGGCCGTATCCATGGCTTGAACGCCAATATGCACCTGTGTTAGCCATCTGTGCAACGGGAAATCAAGGTATTGAGCTGCAAGGGTGGTCCATTCTACCCCTCCGGGAATAAAAAAGGCCGTAACACCCGGAACAAATAATCCCAATTGAAAGGTGATAACCATCCATTTAATCTTGCGATGTAAAGTACTTTGAAATACAGAGTTCATTTATAAAATTTTTTAGGTGAGTCCGTTGAGTAATTTTTCAAGGGCATTCAGGTGGTCCGAAAACGACCTTTTGCCCAGCGGCGTAACACGATAGGAAGTCTTTGGACGCTTTCCAACAAATTCCTTCCGCACGTCAATGAATTTGAGTTTTTCCAAAGCTGAAATATGACTGGATAAATTGCCGTCTGTTACGTCCAGAAGGGATTTCATGGCATTGAAATCCAGCCAATCGTTCACCATGAGCGCACTCATGATGCCCAATCGGACCCTGCTTTCAAATGCTTTATTGATTCCTTCGATCATAGACTAATGATGAACCGTTCGAATTACGACCGTTCGTATTTAAACCACATACGAAGTCCGTACAGAATATGCAGAAAGCCGAAGCCCAATGTCCAAAACATCAAGCCCATTTCGGGCAAAATGGCGCAGCTTATTCCCAGCATAACCTCCAGAATCCCCAGCATGCGTATGTCGTCCAACGTGTATTTACTTCCGTTAATTAATCCCAGCCCGTAGAACATTAATAATACCGGAGCGATCAGTTCATAATTCCCTCGCACCAGAAGAACAATAGCAAACAGGGCGCCCGTCATCATGGGGATGGACAGGTTTACCAACATACGAAAGGCCACCCGATCAATGAGCTTTTGTCCTTGCGATTTAGCTCGGCGCTGGGTGAGGAAGAATCCGGTAATCAATGACAGTCCAACAACGGCAAGTGCCACCAGGATATAGTGCAACAATTCCGGATTGGAAAGTTCTACCCGACTATACCGATCGCGGTGATCCATATTGAAATGAACATAGGCGGCGCCTCCAATGGCATAGATTCCGGCCATCACGCCGCTCATTCCACTGAGGGAAATGAACCGACTTGACTTTTCCATCATACTGCGGATTTCGGCCAACTGTTGAAGATGTGAATTATCGGACATTCAAATAACTTTGTATTGCAAAGTAATGGAATTATTTTTCATGTTCGATCCGGTGGGGGATAAAATTATGCACAAAATCGTCGGGAAACGCAACATAGGGGATGGGGAACTACGTTCTTATTCGTCGTTTTACCCGTTATGAAATTGTATATCTACGCCCTATTGGGATTCCTCTTGTTGACGTGTTCCTTTCTTGAAAATAGAAGGGAGGACAACACGCTTCCCAATACCATCCCTTCGATCCGTACGACCCAAACCAACGAATCCTGTGTGCTAAAAAATGAATTTCGAAGTTATCTGCATCCTCATGGTAATTCGACCTTTTCCTGGACGGATTGGGAAACATCCCTGGATAGATCGGTGAAGATTAAGCTGATTCAAAGGATACGGAGGCACACCTATATGGATTTGTTTATACCTACGGAGAATCCCGGGCATCGATTCAATAGTTTCCATGTCCTGGATATCAATGCAGATGGTTTTCTGGATATCATTTATCAAGATTCCATCCCGGAAGGGATTGAATCCATTCGCACCGCTCTCTATTTGAATCATGCGGATACCGCCCTCCATTTGATGATCAAGGATTTGGGGAGGGTTACCGGTATCCATCGGATACATGAGGATTCAGCCATCGATCTTCAGATAGAAAGCCACCCGTGTTGCATGAATTCGATCTACACGATGAAAAACTATTCCTTTCGGAAAAGCTTCCCGGACAATAAGCCTCAAACCTTGGCCTATCGGTCCGGATACTCCAGATATTTTGATTCAACCACTCACGTTTCGATGATTGAGACGCTTCGTTATTGGCAGGGAACAACGATTCCTTCAACCTTTTGTCCGATATGGACCGATACCATTCAATACGACATGGATATCTTTCAAGAGCCACATTCAGGTGATTGGTTGAGCAATCCTGACATCATTTATGGTTTTACGTCAAACCAGTATAAAGAAGCCCTTAAAGCTGGAACGGTTGTGACTATTCTGGCTGATTCGATGGTGAATACACAAACCTTTGAATGTTTCCGAATAGAAGATCTCACCGGAGCATCATCGGTAGACTCGGATTTCGTGTGCATAGGGCTGATTGGCTGGCGCCGAAAATCCTTGAAATAGATTTGTAATAGATCAAAGTGCAAAGTTCAAAGTGCAAAATCCCGAATTCCGAATTCCGAATCCCGCATCCCGAATCCCGAATCTGAAATGTCGTTCGCTACGCTCAAGTAGGGTGAATTGTTTGCAATTAGCAGTTAGCAGTTAGCAGGTAGTGGATCAATATGAAAAATCCCGAATCCCGAATCCCGAATCCCGAATCTGTGATGACGTTCGCTACGCTCAGGCAGGAAAAATAGGTAGTGGTTAGCGGTTAGCCCGTGACGCTCGTTTCACTCGGTCAGGGTGAACAGTTAGCGGTTTGTGCATTGTGCATGCCTAAAAAAACGTTGACCGTTTTCATACTTACAATCCCGCATCCCGAATCCCGAATCCCGAATCTTTTTCAATTTGTTCGTTCAAATTAAGCAGGCAGTACTAGTAATAATTCAACATTAAACACTCAGAATTAAAAACTATCTCCTTCGTCTTCGCCTCGTTTCCCTTGGTGATACCCGATCCCGGATGGTTCCATCTTCCCTGTGAATAATTACATCCGAGCCGTAATTCAATGCAATTTCCCGTGCTCGGTCAATAGCCTGTTCTTGTCGGTTAAACACACCTGACAAACGTTCATTTCCTTCACCGCGAATGGCCCAACCATCTTCGTGGGGAACAACGTGCTGATTGTGGGTATTGGCGCGTGTAGAGAATCCCTTGCTCTTTAAAAACTGGCCAAGCAGTTTTTTAAGTAAATCAGTCCAGAATTTTCCTGTTCGGATGTCGGCCATAGCAACTGTTTTGTACAAAAATACCCCGTTTGTGATTTCGTGGTGAAACGTACATTCGCACCCGAAGTGAAGATAATTCGGAGCATAGTGTTGTGGTGCGGGTTGCTATCAGCCGGATTTTCTGCGGATGACGCATCGGCACAATATGCCGTTCAAACTGAAACGTCGCTAACCTATGCCGGTTTGGGGACGTCCCTTGGAGTGGGATACAAATTCGACCACATTCGAATTTTCAGTGGGATGAACTACCTGTATTCCAACAACTTGAATAAAGGAGGGTGGTCCACTACGATTGATTATAAACCGGATAGCTCATCTGGAAAGGTGTTTATCCGTACGGATTTCTTTTCCTATCAAAATGCCCAGCAAAATCAATTACGAATAACACAGGGTTATGCGGGATATGGACACATCATACGCATCAAAAAACATTGGGAAATCAATTCCGGAATAGGCATTGGAGGATACCGGGAGCGATTGGTGAAAGGTGCTCCGGAGTACACCAGTAACGGCATGTCGTATTGTATAAGTCTCGGTTTCAGTTATTGGCAATAGTCATCCTCTTCGTAGGATGTACACGCGTTTCGGTCAATCGGCACGTTGATGTATATGGTCATGGTGGCGGCGGATTTATGTCGGCCACCAATCCTCATCCGGCCAATAGTGAAGCAGCCATTCGCAGGGCATTATTTGCCTTCGGTGCCGATGGTGTTGAGGTAGACATCCAATTGACCTCTGATGGAAAAATAGTGTTGTATCATGATCACCGGCTGGAAAGTTCAACGAATGGATTTGGAGCCATCGGGGAGCTGAAAATGGAGGACGTGGTGACGGCCTCGTATAAAGGTGCTTTAGATGCTTCAAGAGATTATCCAGTCATCAGCTTGCAGCACCTATTCGACATATTAGATGAAGCACAACGGGTGGTGAAGGTGTCCTTAAATCTTCAGCCACAATCGGATGCATTGGATCAACCAGCGTTGTTCCAAAAACGGGCGGAGCAATTGATGGCAGAAATCACTTCGGACGTGACTTCCCGGCATGTCATTATCATTGAAAGCCCGGAACCCGAACAGATGATTGCCTTAAAAATGGCGGCAGCCGGACGTGATGATATACCCCTTTATTTCACGGCCGAAGCCACTGATCAAAACATCGCGTTTGCGGTAGATCATCAGCTGCAAGGATTGGTGTCCAACTACTTGAAATGCACACCACAAATGAGACAGAGGATGGACAACGCCAACCTTCAGTGGTCATTATACGGACTTAAGATTCACTCCGATGTTCGGGAAGCCTTGAACTTTCAACCCGACGCGGTTCAAACCGATGATATTCCGTTCACCCTTCGGATGCTGGACAGATAGAGTCGCCAATCCATTTAATGCTCGTCTTTGTCGAAGTGGGATCAAGGCCTGCCGGCCGATGTTATTTTTGAGGAAAATTAGGACCCTTGATTCAACTCCGCGGCATAACCAAATCCTATTCCATTGGCAGCCATAAGCTGCAGGTACTCAAGGGCATTAACCTGGATATTGCCGATGGGGAGTTGGTGTCGATTATGGGGTCTTCCGGATCCGGAAAATCCACACTTTTGAACATCATTGGTATTCTGGATTCCTATGACAGCGGGGAATACTACATCGACAATGAACTGATCAAAAACCTGAGTGAGACTCGTGCCGCCAAGTTGCGTGGACAGTACATCGGTTTTGTTTTTCAGTCGTTTAACCTCGTGACCTTTAAAAATGCGTTGGAGAATGTGGCACTTCCGCTTTACTATCAGAACGTAAGTCGCCGTGAGCGGAATGCCATGGCACTGGATTATTTGGATCGTGTGGGCTTAAAGGATTGGGCCAATCACCTTCCCAATGAAATGAGCGGCGGACAAAAACAGCGAGTGGCCATTGCCCGTGCGTTAATTACCAATCCCAAACTTATTTTGGCCGATGAGCCTACTGGGGCGTTGGATTCTCAAACCTCACAGGACGTCATGAACGTGTTGAAGGAAATCAATGCATCTGGGAAAACCGTCATCATCGTTACGCACGAACACGACATTGCAGAACAAACGTCGCGTGTCATTAACCTCAAAGACGGCCTGGTGGTATGATAGAGCGATTAGGCGAGATCTGGTCGAACATTCGAACCAACAAGCTGCGAACGGTGCTAACCGGATTTGCCGTGGCCTGGGGCATCTTCATGCTGGTGTTGCTGTTAGGCGTAGGAACGGGCTTGCAAAACGGGACGAGAGAACAGTTCAAGGATGATGCGATCAATAGCATCTGGGTGATTCCCGGTCAAACCAGTATGACGTATAATGGCACGCAGCCAGGACGACGTATTCAATTTCGGGATAAGGATTTTGACATCATTACCAATGAGGTTGGATCCGAGGCCGATCATCTGTCTGCTCGCGTGGACGACTGGCAGGGTCGCATCGTGACCTACGGCTCAAAATCATCCACATACCGACTCCGAGGCGTGCATCCCGGACATCAGTATGTAGAGAAAACCATCATGATGAAGGGGCGGTTCGTGAATGATGCCGATATCAGCCGGAGGCGAAAAGTTTGTGTAATTGGTGAACCGGTTGAAACCGAGTTATTTAATGGCGAATCGGCACTTGGCAAATGGGTGAGTGTGGGAGGTGTTCCCTTTCGGGTGGTAGGTGTGTTTGTGGACGAAGGAAGTGAAGGGGAAAATGCAACCGTGTACCTGCCGATTAAAACCATGCAGCTTGCCTATGGCTATTCAGATAAGATTGATCGCGCGATGTTTACGGTTGGAGACGCTGATTTGGCATCTACCGAGCGTATTGAAGCCCGATTGAGGGAACGCATGGCGGCACGGCATAATTTTTCACCGGAAGATGAACGGGCGTTACACATTCGAAATAATTTTAAGGAATTTAAGCGGATATACGATGTGTTGGGACTGATGAAATCTTTCTTCTGGTTAATTGGCGTCCTCACCATTTTTGCAGGAATCATTGGGGTGAGTAACATCATGCTCATCACCGTGGAGGAACGTACGAAGGAAATTGGGATTCGGAAATCATTGGGTGCCACGCCGCGATCCATCGTATCGATGATTGTTCAGGAAGCCGTTCTGATTACCCTGTTCTTCGGATATTTCGGACTCTTCTTTGGAGTACTGATCATTGAACTTCTAGCCAAGGCAATTCCATCCGGTGCGGACGGGGCGGTATTTGCCAATCCAACGGTGGATTTTCAAACGGCCGTAACGGCGTTAGTGGTGCTGGTGATTGCCGGAGCACTGGCGGCATTAATTCCCGCAGGAAGGGCCGCGCGCATCAGGCCGGTAGAAGCGTTATCAGCCGATTAAGTTATTCAGCCTTCAAACCGTACAACTCAGCGTAAGTATGGAGTTGTTTGCGGAGACGACGTTTAGCCACAAAAATTCGGGTTTTTACCGTTCCAATGGGAATGTCCAATTCTTCAGCGATTTCATGGTATTTGAATCCGCGCATGTTCATCGTGAACGTTTTCTTCAAATCTTCCGGCAACGTCTCGATGGCATCTTGTAAGTCCTTATTCAGAAATCGATCTTCACCCAGATTTTCAGTTGTATGCGTTGGCGCATCCAGAAAGTAGGTGTTATCGGTGGTGTCGATGAAGGTATTGCGTCGCATCAAACGTCGGTAGTTGTTGATGAAGCTGTTTCGCATGATCGTATACAACCATCCTTTGAGGTTGGTACCTTCCGTAAACTTGGATTTATAGGTGAGCGCCTTGAGCATCGTTTCCTGAACGAGGTCATTGGCATCTTCCATATTTTTTGTGAGCTGGAGAGCGTAACTGGTTAGCGCTGGTTGCTCATCATGTATTTCGCGATCAAAGTTCATATCGGTTGTTATTGGTAGGTCAAAGTTAACCCAATTAAATGTACCTACAACTAAAACTGTTTAATAAAACACCAAAAACGTTAAACAAAATCTCAATAACTTGTAAATCAGTCTATTGGGATGTATCACATTTTCTTATATCAGCATTCATTTGGGCAATAACCTGATGTAAGTACTTGATTTTACTGTGTAGACGCATAGGGTAGGGTGAATCATGTCATTAAACTGTCTGTTTTAGTTTATCCGGACATTATGATGTTTTTGTTTAAGAAAGAGCTAAAACTCTTGAACAGAAAAAATGCGCCCTTGAATTCCGTAGATTTGTTGCGTGAAGATATCGGTATTTCGAAAAGCACATTTTAACGCCGCGCATCGGCTGCACAATCCCAACTTGTCGGCCGAGCGAAATCAGGAACTATTTGGTAAGTGCAATTACCCAAACTATCACGGTCACAATTACGTGTTGGAGGTGAAAATCACAGGTGAAATAGATCCTGAAACGGGTTACGTCATTGACTTAGGCGTTTTGAAAGGTCTAATTGAGCAGTACGTGGTAAAGGCGTTTGATCACCGAAATCTAAATCTCGACGTACCGGACTTTAAAGAGTTGAATCCTACGGTTGAGAACATTGCCATCGTGATTTATAAAAAATTAAGAGCAGCCATCAGTGAACATCTTGAGTTGGGTATTCGTTTGTACGAAACGGAACGCAATTTTGTTGAGATCAACCCGTAATAAAAGCACATGACCCGATCAGATGATATAAATACCCCCATTCGTCCGGATGCGTTTGAACTGAGTGATCAGGAAAAGATCGAGAAGATTGAAACCCATGTTCGCAGCATTTTGGACATTCTGGGCATGGATCTCAAGGACGACAGCCTCGCAAGAACACCACATCGGGTAGCGAAAATGTACGTCCAGGAATTGTTCAGTGGGTTGAATCCGGATAACAAGCCGCGAGTCACCTTATTTGAGAATAAATACCAATACAGCCAAATGCTGGTTGAAAAGGAGATCGCCGTGTTCTCAACCTGTGAGCATCATTTGGTACCCATTTACGGAAAAGCCCACGTGGCCTACATTTCCAATGGTGAGGTGATTGGATTATCCAAGATCAATCGGATTGTTCGGTATTTCTGTCGACGACCTCAGGTTCAGGAGCGCCTCACCCGACAAATCGCAGCTGAACTGCGCAAGACGCTCAAAACGGAAGATGTTGCCGTAGTAATCGATGCGGCACACATGTGTGTGGCTGCGCGAGGAGTGGAAGACGTGAACTCATCCACGGTTACGGCCGACCTCGGAGGCCAATTCCAAAATGAAGCCACCCGGTTGGAATTTTTGCGATACATCGGCTACTAACAGCCGATTTCTTAAACCGCTCATTTTTATAATCTTTGTCGCTCTCACCATACCTATGCGACAATTCGTTTCCCGATTCCACACCATGCTGATTTTTCGCCCAGCAGTAGTCCTCATTTTATTCAGCCTCATAACCTTCTCTGCCGGAACATCATTCGGAGCACCTGTCCAGCCCTCACCGGATTTACAGGCCTACCAAAGTTCCTCAAACGCCTACTATTGGGGGAATCGTAAACCTTTTCCATCCTACTGGCAACAGGATGTCCATTACACCATTACTGCAGCCGTAAATGACAATGATGAAAGTATTCAGGGAAAAGAGAAGCTGATCTATTGGAATAACTCACCAAAGGAGATTACCCAACTCTACTTCCATCTCTATCAAAATGCTTTCACGCCTAATTCGTATCTCTCGGATATGCGGAAGAACGATAAAGAGAAAAGCGTTTATGGTGAACATGAAGCCAAGGGTCTGGGAACGTCCATTCAGAGTGTGAGTATCAACGGTGAATCCAATGCATGGACCATAGACAATACGATTTTAATTGTGGATTTGAAGGAGCCGCTGAAGCCCAACTCCGGTATGGAGATTCAAATTGAATTCTGGACGTATTGGGACAAGGACGATGCGGGCAACATTCGCAGGCGGATGAAATCATTCCGGCATGGCGGTACCGATGATCGGGAATTTTTACACCTAGATGGTGTGCATTGGTATCCTCGCATCGCGGTATTCGATCGAAAATTTGGTTGGACCACCGATCAGCACTTGGGCAAAGAATTCTATGGTGATTACGGCGTGTACGATGTCACGTTGAACTTTCCGTCAGAATACATTGTGGAAGCAACCGGGGAGTTACAAAATGAGTCGGAGGTGTACCCGGGAGATCTCAGACAGCGACTGGATATTTCCAACTACAAAACATCACGAGACGTTTATACCAACCCTGTTCCGCGAGACGGAACCCGTAAATCCTGGCATTTCAAGGCCGTAAATGTGCATGATTTTGCCTTTACAGCCGATCCCACTTACCGCATTGGAGAAGTGGTATGGAACGGAATCCGATGCATTGCGCTGGCTCAGGAAGAACACGCCCACAACTGGCAGCCAACGGCTCAGTTTGTAGCCGATGTGGTTCGGACCTACAGTGAAGATGTGGGCATGTTTGGCTATCCGAAGATGATTGCTGCCGATGCCCGTGATGGTATGGAGTATCCCATGTTAACCCTCAACAGCGGCAATTGGCCAGGACATCGCTATGTGATTGCCCATGAAGTGGGACACAACTGGTTCTTTGGAATGGTTGGAAACAACGAAACCTACCGCGCCTCACTTGACGAAGGATTTACTCAATTTTTGACCGCACTGTCGTTAAAGAAAATTATGTCGGTTCAAGGGCTACCCAATGGAACAGACGATGGAGTGGTGTACAACGGATACATCAACCACGCTATACACGATAACACCGCCAGTTTGAACATTCATTCAGACTATTTTAATTCGGCTGTTCGACACGGCGGAGGATACGGTCAAGTCTATTATAAAACAGCTACAATGCTCTATCAACTTGAGTACATTTTGGGAGATAAGTTGTTTTCAGATGCCTTCAAACATTATTTCGATCAATGGAAATTCTGTCATCCTTATTGGGAGGATTTCAGATCATCTATCATTGATTATACCGGTGTGGATCTCAATCAGTTTTTTGACCAATGGATCGAAGGCACTACAACCATTGACTATAAAGTGGGTCAGGTCAAACATCTAAAAGGTAATCAGTATGAAATCACCTTGCATAGAAAGGGTGCTTCCATGCCGTTAGATGTTCGGGTTACCGCCAAAGATGGCAGTGTCCACGAGTATTACATCCCCAATTCCTATTTCAAAAAACAAACAACAGCAGCGGTGCTGCCCAACTGGATTGGTTGGGACCTGATAAAGCCTGAGTACTCCATGATTGTTGCGATTCCCGGTGGAATCAAGAATGTGGAGATAGACCCAAGCGGTCGTATGGCCGACATCAATCGACTGAATAACTCCAAGAAAATGCCGATTGAATGGCGATTTAACGTTGGGAAGTATTCGCCATCCTCCTTTCGCACATATGTGATGAATTATGGGCCATCTATTTGGTACAATGATGTAGATGGAATAAAGGCAGGTGCCCGCTTAGCCGGTAACTTTTATAATACCGATCACCTGTTCAACCTGGGGGTGTGGTACAATACCGGCATCGGTTCAAAACCCAACGCCGATCCGTCCAACCCTGATCTGGTGTCCTACAGTGTGCAATACAGCAAGAAATTCAAAAGCTATAATCGGTTAACACTGGACAGTAGGTATTTGGACGGTTGGACGTATAATTCCGTTGGTCTGACCCGAGAAGCCGGAAAAGGTTACCTGAGTTTACATACCTCTGCCAGACAACGCCGGAATGCTGAATACCTGGTGTATCCGGAATTCGCCAATAAATCGGGTTTATGGGAAACACGCATTGAACTCAGTTTCTTGCGGTACATTAAGACCATGAATGGCAACGGATCCTGGAACTTGCGTACATACTCCACTTCGTTGCAGTCGGACTACGCCTACGCAGCGGGAAGTGCTGAATGGAAATTCAATCGCAATCTGCATAAGGCTGGATTGCATTTACGCTGGTTTGGTCAATGGATGAGTGGTGTTTCAATCGCTCCGGAGTCTATGTTGTTACTGGGTGGTGCAAACACATCGGATTTGATGGATAATATGTATGTCCGTTCGTACGGATTTGTAGATAAACCCATCCAACACAATCGGGATGGGGCACACTTCCAACAGGGTGGCGGACTCAATATCCGTGGATATTCCGGAGTGGCCATTACCAATGTTCAGGACAACGATACGTTTACCATTTACAGCGGAACGCGTGGCACATCGTTCAGCGCTGAATTGGATTTTGGCCGATACCTGCAGTTCAAGGTGCCACGATGGCTGCGTAACGGGCCGAAAATTCATCCATATGCCTTTGCGGATGCGGGTATATTGGGCAACAGCGACAATCAGTGGAGTGGCTTGCGAATGGATGCTGGAATTGGTGCGGTTGTATCTTTAGATATGTTTCGTGTAGGAGGCTATACGCCTATGAACCTTCGATTTGATATGCCGTTCTTCCTCAATCGAATCCCAGAAGAGCAGTCTAATTACGTGGCGTACCGATATGTTGTCGGGATAAACCGAACCTTCTGATTCATGATAAAAGTTGCCGGAATACAGAAGTCGTATGGCCGTGTAGAGGTCTTGAAGGGAGTGGATCTCACCATTTCCGATGGTGAAATAGTAAGTATTGTTGGAGCTTCTGGTGCCGGTAAAACAACGTTGTTGCAAATTATCGGAACGTTGGACAAGCCGGATGCCGGACAGGTGATGTATGACGATGTGGATTTGTTTAAACTGAATTCCAGGGATTTGTCTACGTTTCGAAATCGAAATATTGGCTTCATTTTTCAGTTCCATCATTTATTGCCGGAGTTTACGGCCCTGGAGAATGTGTGCATGCCGGCCTTTATCGCCGGAACATCCCGTCGAAAGGCTGAAGCGAGAGCGAAGGAACTATTGGAATTTTTGAATTTGGGTCATCGGCAACAGCATAAACCGGCTGCCATGAGTGGAGGAGAGCAACAGCGTGTTGCGGTAGCCAGGGCACTCATGAACGAACCAAAGGTGGTATTGGCGGATGAGCCCTCAGGAAATCTGGATACGGAAAATGCCTCCGAACTTCACGACCTCTTTTTTCAGCTGCGCGATGAATTTAATCAAACGTTTATCATCGTTACCCACAATCAAACGCTGGCAGAAGCAGCTGATCGGGTCATTGAAATGAAGGACGGCGCGCTAAAGAAATCCTGATTTTGTCATTTTGATGGATACGGCAGCAACATTCCATCAACCAGAATAACTTTGGGTTGTACATGAACAGGTTGTTGTCTTTCGTATTAGTTATCAGTGTGTTTATATTTTCGTCCTGTTGTCTGGAAGTCAAGAGGGATTTCAGTACCCGTTTTGAGACACCTCAAGGGTACGATTTGCTCAATACTCGCATTATTGGCACCAATGAATTGACTTATACAGATATTGCAACCCGCCTCTTCAGTAGCGGACAGCTCACTCATGACAAACTCAATGGCTTTGTAATCAAGGACACCAATAGTTTATCCAACTTCAAGCTCATTTCCGGCTATTTTTCAGATGTTGATTGGACCACAGAGGATGTAATAATGGCAGATTTTGGTGGGGTTAACGAAGTGAATGACGCCCACCTGGAATATCGGGTGTTCGTGAATCACAAACTTGAGGAAATCATGATTGGATCTCGACTTGAGTCCTTTACTGGATGTTTCGGCACAGGAATAACAGGGTTCTCGTTTAAATATGTGTTAGTGGTACCTGAAATTCCTGAAGGCTATGGACTAAACTTCAATCCGGAGGAATAATGATGGCAGTTAGATCACTTGTCCTTATCATCCTCATGACTTCCTGCGGCAATGACTCTCGAGCCCAGGTCATCGAGTTGAGAACGTCGTTGGGGTATGACTTTTATCAAAAACGAGCCCAACAACAATATCTGCCTCATGTATGGATGGAAGCCACTTACGGTCAGCGAATGAATATTGGTTTTCTGGGCTTTATTAACCGGGATCGAATCGTGAATGAGTGGCCCGGTGAGGGAAAATACAAGCAAATTCGGAATGAGGGCGGTTATGGAATGGTGTTGAGGTACTCAGGTTACAAGAAGGGGGCGCGCTGGTATCCATCCTTTTCGTTGGCGGGTGGATGGGTGCACCAGGAATGGTTGGTTCAAAGCGATAATCCGTTTCTACTCAATGCTGTAAAACCCCGTGAAGAGTACAAAACTGGTTTTATCCAATTGGCCTTTTCTGCGAACTACATTTTCCATAAGTATTGGTTTGCTACCGGAACCTATGGTGTGGGTGAAAATATGATACGACTGGGTATTGGGTATGAGCTTGCAGGACTTTAGTTCCCGCTGTTCTGGTGCATGTGAACATCCACTTGTGGAAATGGAATGTTCAAGCCGTGTTTTGGGAATTCTTTGTACACCTGTTGGTTTGTATCGAAGAATACGCCCCAATAATCAGGTGTGTTTACCCAGGCTCGTACTACAAGATTCACAGAGCTATCGGCCAGTTCCTTCAGCGCGATAAACACCTCCGGATCCTTGAGAACACGATCATCCCGCATCATCATATCGCGAATCACGGATTCGGCTCGATCATAGTCATCGCCGTAGGCAATGCCAAAAACCCAATCTACTCGTCGGGTAGCCTCCTCATTATAATTGATCATTGATCCTGTTGATAAGCCACCGTTGGGAATGATGATGGTTTTATTGTCCGGTGTTTTGAGAACGGTATTGAAAATTTGAATGGAGTTAACCGTTCCGGAATATCCCTGTGCTTCAATGAAGTCGCCCACCTTGAATGGTTTAAAAATCAAGATGATCACTCCTCCGGCAAAATTCTGAAGGGTGCCACTTAGGGCCATACCAACGGCCAAACCTGCGGCACCTAAAATGGCTACGAACGACGTCATTTCCACCCCAAGCGTACTCAGTGCTGTAAGAACGAGGAGGATACGCAGAATGGTCCGGACCAAGGAACGTAAAAATGGCTTGAGGGAATCATCCAGAGACGATTTTTCCATCAACCGGTTAAAGCCCTTTACGAGTAATTTGACCACCCATAATCCTACAATGAGAACCAGAATGGCGGAAATTAATTTTGGCCCGAATTCAAGAATGATTTCCGCGCCTTTGGTAAGAATAAGTTCTGTGTCAAGTGTCATATATCGGGTGCAAACCTATGGAATAGGAAGTTGAATTGCGAATTGACCATTAAAACTCAACGTGCAAAGATCAAGGTGCAAAAAGATCTATGATCTCAATACGGCAACTCAAATCCAACATCCCAAATTCGTTGAGAGGCTTTGCGTTTAAACCAAGGAAGATCAAAACTCAAAGATCAAAGTGCAAAAACATTATTGTTACCGATTCGACATCCAACATCAATAATCAGTCATCCAACATCCCGAATCCCGAAACCCGAATCCCGAATTTGTTGAGAGGCTTTGCGTTTAAACTAAGGAAGATCAAAACTCAAAGATCAAAGTGCAAAAACATTTTTGTCCTCGATTAGACATTCAACATCAACAATCAATCATTAAAAATCCCGAATCCCGAATCCCGCATCCCGAATCCCGAATCCCGCATCTCAATTATGAACGTGAACATCCATTTGAGGAAAAGGAATGGATAATCCGTTTTGAGGGAAGGAGGTGTAAATGCGTTCATTCATATCGAAAAACACTCCCCAGTAATCATCCTGATTCACCCAGGCGCGGGTGACAATGTTAATGGAGCTATCGGCCATGGCTAATAAGGCTACGAAGGGTGGTCGGTCCTGTTGCACACGGGAATCCGAGCGAAGATGATTCAAAATCACCTCTTTAGCCTTGGGAAATGAATCGCCATAACTGATCGAAAACACCCATTCCACACACATATCGGAACCCATTGTATTATTTACCATGGAGGAGGTCGACATTTCACCGTTCGGAATAATCACGGTTTGATTGGCTGGCGTTTTAAGAATGGTGTTAAAGATTTGGATGGCCTGAACCACTCCCTTATATCCATTTGCCTCGATCACATCACCCACCTTGTAAGGTTTGAATATGAGAATGATCACCCCTCCGGCGAAGTTTTGAAGGGTACCACTCAGGGCCATACCCACGGCCAGTCCGGCTGCGCCCAGGATGGCGATAAATGACGTCATTTCGATGCCCAGCATACTTAGGACGCTCAGCACCAACAGAACACGCATGAGGGTGTGCGCCATGGTGCGCAGAAAGGAGGCAAGAGAATCGTCGATGCCGGATTTTTTCAGCATCTTACCCATAGCCTTGACCAGGAACTTGATCACCCAGGTTCCGATGACCAGAACCGCTATGGCTCCCAGAAGTTTTGGGCCATAATTCACACTCATCTCAATGAGCTGTGAAATAATTTTTTCGGTATCCATATCTGTTTTAGTTAAGTGGTTAAACAAACCTAGCCAAATCTTGGAATTAACCTATGTTATGGAATCGTTTGTCCAACGTATGGGCTTTTTCGTTGAGCGTAGATGAGCATCTTCAGCGGTTAGTGTAACATTGAACCATGAACCGCTACCTCCTTATTTTATTCTCGCTGTTGGGAACTAGCTGGGCGTCGTCCCAAACGGTGGAAGGCTATATTACCGATGCCAAGGGCCCCATCTCATATGCTACGGTGCACGTTAAAGGCGGATCGTATGGGGTTGTATCCAACGTGAAGGGATTTTATATCGCTCACCTCGCGGAGGGGCAGCATACGTTGGTATTTGAGTCATTGGGGTATCAGCCCATCGAGAAGGTGGTTCAGGTTCGGGGAGAAATCCGCCTGGATATACGAATGACCGAGTCTGAGGAAGTGCTCCAAACCGTTGTAGTGGATAAGGATCGGGAAGATCCGGCGTATGCCATTATCCGTAAAGTAATGGCCACTACGAAATCCTATAACAAGGGGTTGGAAACCTATCAGGAGTCCATGTACCTCAAGGCTTCGCTTGAAATGGAAGATTTGGAACACCCGGATACCACCACGCCAGACCTCACGACACGTAGAAATGTCAATCTGATTGAATCGATCAGTGATGTCTATTTCCAGCGTCCAAATCAATTCAAGGAAATTAAACATGCCTTTAGGGACAATGCCGAACAACGGCAACAAACGGTGTCCTTCAGTGTCTCGGTGGATGAAAAGGGTCGGGAAAGTGTGGAGATTACGAACCCCTTTCTGTATTTCACCCGGATTGTAGATGGTGATTTAAACATTCATACCGATCAATTGGAAGTGCCCAAACTGGCACCTACGCCCATTCTTTCACCGGTGGGTAAGCACGCCATGGACAAATATGCTTTCCGGCTGTTGGAGTCGTTTCGGGAGGATGGTGTGATGATCTATCGGATAAAGGTCATCCCAAAATCCCCGATGAACACCGTTGAAGGAGAGCTATATATTCGGGATGAATCGTTCACCGTTCATGCCCTGGATTTGGAATTTAAGCGCGTCAAACTCCATTTCTTCGATCGGTTCCAAATGGTGCAGGATTACGGTTTTGATTCCACGGGGAGGTATTCCTATATCCAACGACAAGAATTTTATTATGATGCAGCGTTGCCCAAGAACCGCACGGCGTTTGGACACACCACGGTGTATTTTGATCAATTTCAACCCAATGTGACGGTGTCGAAAAAGTTTATGCGCAGTGGCGACATCATCTTTGATCCGGATAGTTACAAACGGGAAGAGGACTATTGGGCCAATCTCAGACCCATCGGACTGAAAAAACTGGAAGCGCAATTCGTTCATACCCAAGATAGTATCAAGACTTTTCACGAATCGGTGGAATATTTGGAAATGCAGGATTCCATTCAGAATCACATGAATATCTGGGGCATAGTATTAACCGGAATTCAGCATCAAAATACCAAGAAAGGGGTGAAGTGGTATTTCTATCCTTTAGTGGCCCAAATCAGCATAAACACCGTGGACGGGTATCGGCATAAGTTGGGTGGCACATTTACCAAGGATTGGAAAAATGGTAAGCAACTGGAGTACGAGGGATCGTTGAGCTACGGCATTTTGAACAAGAATGTTCGGGGCGAAACCAATATGCGATTCATGTACGATCCGTTTACATTTTCCCGGATTCGGTTGAAGTACACCCATGTGTATACCATGATTAACCTCAATAACTCCATTCGCGCAACATTCAGTCCGTCCAATTACGCGGATAATATTGGTTATGGGATTGGCTATGAACGGGAGATATTTAATGGCTTTCTGTTGAAGTCTTACGTGGATTACAATCAATTCAGACCCTACAAAGGCAAGACCGTTGAGAATTTTTGGGAGAATTTCCCGCTGTTTTCCAAACCACAGGATTTCGCTCCATTTGAGGAATTGGTTCTTTCGCTGGATGCCAGAATCTCTTTCCGTCAGCGGTATGAATTGAGACCAGAGAAGAAGGTAATTCTTGGAACGAAGTATCCCATCGTTCGCGTCCATTATAGCAAGGGGATCAAACCATTCCTGAAAAGTGATGTGAACTACGATTTGCTCAATGTTCGAAGTGATCACGATATCTGGCTTTCCCGAATGGGAATTTCCCGTTTCTCGGTGCAGGCAGGGCGATTTATTAATGCACGAGAAGTACGTATAAGCAGTCTTCGATACTTCCGGGGATCGGATCGTTATTACTTCTCCAATCCGCTCCAAACCTTCCAACTGATTGGTCCGCTTAGTTTGGCCACATCCAAGGCGTATTTTCAGGGACATTATGTCCACCACTTCAATGGAGCCATTTTGGGGCAGATGCGATTTTTTAGACGCATAGGTTTGCAAACGGCTGTAGGCAGTAGCGTTTTGCTATTGGAAGAAACGGGTATGACGCACATTGAATCCTTTGCAGGGTTGGAACGCCCATTCCGCTTGTGGGGGCAATTGTTCCGATTTGGCACGTATTATACGGCCGGAGCCAACAACATTAACGGAGCCAGCCAAGGGCTTAAATTTGGTATTGACTTTTACAACGGTTTCAGCGGAAACTGGCAGTATTAGGTCGGGGAGCACGTGTATATTTGCCCGACGATATGAAATTCAACACCAAAACCATTCACGCGGGTGTTCACCCGGATCCGGAAACCGGAGCCATCATGACACCTATTTATCAGACATCAACCTATGCACAGGCGGGTCCCGGCGATCATAAGGGATATGAATACAGCCGAACACATAATCCCACGCGGACACAATTGCAGGACAATATTGCCGCGTTGGAACAGGCTCGATTTGGCATGTGTTTTTCCAGCGGAATGGCGGCCATCGACGCGGTAGCCAAGCTGTTAAAACCGGGTGATGAGGTGATTTCAACCAATGATTTATATGGTGGATCCTATCGCATTTTTACAAAAATATTCAGTCACTACGGTGTGGTATTTCACTTCGTAGATATGAACGACCTGGAGGCAACGAAGTCGTTAATAAACGATAAGACGAGGCTTTTTTGGGTGGAAACCCCAACCAATCCATTGTTGAAAGTGATCGATATCGAAGCGATGTCGGGCCTTGCTCAATCATGTGGAGCATGGCTCTGTGTAGATAACACGTTTGCATCGCCTTACCTTCAAAATCCGATGACCTTGGGGGCTGATATCGTGATGCATTCCGTGACCAAATACATCAACGGCCATTCCGATGTGGTGATGGGGGTACTGGTGTGCAACGATGAGACCTTGCATGAGCAATTGACCTTCATTCAGAATAGTTGTGGCGGAACACCGGGTCCACAGGATTGCTTTCTGGTTTTGAGAGGGATCAAAACATTACATCTTCGCATGCAACGCCATTGTGAGAATGGTCGGGCCATTGCCATGTTCCTTAGAAATCACCCTAAGGTGGATAAGGTATACTGGCCTGGTTTTGAGCACCACCCCAATCACGATGTGGCCAAACGCCAGATGCGGGATTTTGGCGGTATGATGTCTTTTACCCTTAAAGGTGATCATTTGGAGGATGCCTTCCAGGTGATCAGCCAAACCAAGCTGTTTACCCTGGCCGAATCATTGGGAGGGGTGGAGTCTTTATGCGGTCACCCGGCCAGCATGACGCACGCATCTATTCCCAAAGAAGAGCGGGAAAAAGCTGGTTTGAAAGACTCATTGATTCGGTTGAGTGTGGGGATTGAAGATGTGGAAGATCTCATCGAAGACCTCAAACAAGCCATCGGATGATGCAGTTGTTGGCGGTGGCACTTGCTCCAGGACTGGCCATCTGCATCTACATTTACTGGAAAGACAAGTTTGATCGCGAACCGCGATTATTACTTGCCAAGGCATTTGCCTTTGGCATGCTCAGCACCATTCCGGCCTTAATCCTGGAAGTTTTTGTAAGCCGGTTGGGCTTGCAGGAAAGTCCCGAGTTATTTGCCACGGCGGTCTATGCCTTTGCAGGTGTGGCAGCCATTGAGGAATTCTGTAAGTTCTTCTTTGTTTATCGTTACTTATATAATCACAAGGAGTTTGACGAGCCTTTTGACGGGATAACGTATGCCGTTATGGTCTCGATGGGCTTTGCCACCCTTGAAAATGTGGCCTATACGCTCCAGTACGGCATGGAAACAGCCATTTGGCGTATGTTTACTGCTGTTCCAGCTCATGCTACCTTTGCCGTGATCATGGGATATTTTCTGGGGCTTGCGAAATTCAGGTCGGATGAATCCAATAAGTTTATCGCCTTGGCAGTTTTGGTGCCGATACTTTTCCACGGAGCTTACGACTTCTCCCTCATGCAGCAGCCTTTTCAGAATTTGAGGATGATTGGAGCCCTTGCCTCACTTATCGTGGGTTTGTTATTGTCGTTTAGCGCGATTCGTATTCATCAGCGTAATTCACCGTTTCGGGATAAGCAGTCTTGAAGGAATCGATCCGAGTTCTATTGAACCAGGCGGCAGCCCGATATGAACACGTGTCGTTTATTGACACCGATCCCATTTCCATACCACATCGGTATACGGCCAAGCAAGACATCGAAATTGCCGGATTCTTCAGTGCCATATTAGCCTGGGGTAATCGGGCATCCATCATACGAAGTGCCGATAGCCTGCTGACACGCATGGATCATGATCCTTACAGGTTTGTAAAGGATGCTTCTAAAAGTGATCTCAAGAGGCTGGAAGGCTTTGTTCATCGGACATTTAACACGACCGATTTGCTTTATCTGGTTGACTTCTTAAATCAACATTACCGTCAATTTACTTCGTTGGAAGAGGCCTTCTTCCCGATAAGTTCTACCGGGGAGGATGCCGTTGAATTGGGACTGACGCATTTTCATCATCGGGTATTCAACAGTGAATTCGTATCCGAACGAACACGGAAGCACATTGCTACACCGGAGAGAGGATCGGCATGTAAACGATTGAATATGTTTCTTAGATGGATGGTAAGACCGGCAGATGGAGGGGTTGATTTTGGCATTTGGAAACGGATAAAACCTGCTCAGCTTATTTGTCCGCTGGATGTTCATGTTCACCGGGTAGCATTGGATTTGGGAATCATCACACGCCAACAAGCCGATTGGCGCACCGCACTCCAACTTACCAAAGCACTTTCTGAACTGGACAAGGATGATCCGGTTCGTTTTGACTATGCCTTGTTTATGTTGGGCGTCGAAAAAAATGGCACAAAAAAACCCTGACTTCTCAGCCAGGGTTTCGTCGTAAAACCAGATAAATTACTTGTGAATCATCAACTTGGATGACTGCACAAGTGAACCGGAAGTTACATTCACGATGTAAACTCCATCGGTCAAGTTTGTCAGATCAAATGATCCTGTTCCATTTTCGATAGCACCAGAAACCACTACGCGACCTTGTACGTCCAGGATTTGAACGGTAGCAGACGAAGTCTTGCTCAGCTCAACATTCAGGATATGATTCGCAGGATTCGGGTAAATTTTAACGTCGTTCTGAATGGCTTGAGTAGGAACACTGGCGGTTTTATTCCAGAGTTTCTCATAGGCAGCATTCAGGATTGGTCGGTTACGACGCTCAAAGTCATTGTGCTGGGCAACAAATCCAATCAGACCTATGTCGGCTGGTTTGTTCATCCCATACTGATACTGATCCGTCACAATGGTGGAGCACCATTCGGTGTTATTGTCTTTGGAATACGGAGCCAAGGTTGTCATAGCCGGTAGGGTATGCTTAACCGTAAGCGTGTAGGAACTTCCTTTAAAAGCGACTTCCGGAATTACACCGGCTTCACCCCAGGCACCGTTTGGCATGGCGGCAGCCACGTGAAGGTGGTAGTAACCAATCATAGGTGAGGTTTGCTCATACATAACGTGGCTGGTATTACCAACGCCATTTGGGTAATCTTTACTGTAATAGTTTACCTGAGACCACTGGCTGTTTTCAGGACCACGAACCTTATCTTCCATGATGATGGATCCAATGCGCAGATCACCAGCGAAATCGTCAACAAAGGTTACTTTGATGTCGTATTTAATCTCGCGGGAAGTTTCATTAAATGATTTGTTTAAAATCTCAACCGTTGCAGGAGATCCAACAGATCGCTGGGCAATAACCTGACTGGCCCACTGTGATCGCTGTGAGGCGTTCACGGTACGGTCAATTACGAGGTCAGGGTAACCATCGGCAAATGTTGAGGTGAAGTCTGCACTGGCATTGGTTTGCATTCCATCGCTAATGTGGTGTTTAACGAAGATCACATCTGGATAGGCTTCTCCAACTGTTTTGGCAGTCACATGGCCATCCGGACAGTATCCGCACCATGCACCGGTTGATTCTTCAGCCAGTACCTTACGGGTAGTAGTTGTTCCGCTATTTACCAAAACACTGGTAGCATAATGATCATTCGATGCATTCTCGTCTGTTGTAGCGTTCACATTGGAAACATAGATATCAAATGCGTAATCGCTACCAGCTGTGCCAGACCATTGTTTGTCGCTGGTTACTTCCAACGATCCACCGGCTGGGATGTTCAATCCTGTGAATGAGGTAGTTTGTACCGCACCGCCATCTACAGTGTAGTTCAGGTCAAACGATGTGATGTTGTTCTTACCGTAGTTTACGACCAATGCTTTTGGATTGGTAGGGCTTCCGGCTTGCATCATACGTGGAAGGCTTGATGTTGCCACACCAGCGTCCACATCGGCTTGCGTACCAAAGAAGAACCGGTAAACGGTCAAATCAGAAGGATTGGTTGATGAAGCTACTGGGAAAGCAACGTTTGGAGATCCGCTTACGGCGTATCCAACAGAACCGTCGGCATTTTCTGCTCCGATGGTTCCTTTAGTTGCGGACGAGCCGTATGTTCCATTGATCACGTCAAACATTCCACCTTGTTCGTGAAGTACCAACGCAAAGGCAAAAACATCGGCATTAGCGGCGATGGATTTACCTTGATTGGAAATACCGAACCACTGGATTACGTGCGTACGATTGGGTGCTTCTCCTTTGGTGTAATTGTACACGTTAACCGGGAAGCTTGCGTTTGGAGCAGCTTTCATTTCGAAGTCATTCCAAAATGCGTAGATCGCGTTGTTTGGTTCTCCACCTGCTGGCAGAGCCATTTTTGTACCGGAAGAAGTGGTGGCAGACGTGTTAAACGTGATGTAACCATTGTCGCTTACCAGGTACTCATTCACATTTGTTCCATAAAAGCTGAAGTCAAATGGAATGGTCTGCTTCGCGGAATACTTATCATTCAGCGTTTTCGTCATAATCACCTTTCCAAGGGAAGAATAATCTGAATACAGATAGTCCTTGGTGATGTCTGAAGTGAATTCAATGTGGTAGTAGTTCTGCCCAAATGATGCCAACGACATACAGGCAGAAAGTGTTAATAATAGAATTTTTTTCATATTCTTTTTGTCTCAATGAATTGGAAGCCCAAATCTACTATTTGTAAACAAAAAGTTATGTCATTTTTAGAAAATGAACATCAATGTAAAGGGGGGAAAGGACCGTTTATACCGGCTGCTCAACCGATAGAATCTTCTTTACGGCTGAGACGGCAATATCCACCTCCTCACGGGTGGAAAAACGACCAAATGAAAAGCGAATGGTTTGTCGGTCTGTTGGATGACCAATAGCCTCCAGCACATGTGATCCTTTCGCCGCGCCGGAATTACATGCCGATCCACCTGAGGCGCATACACCGGCCATATCTAATTGGAACAACAGTAAATCATTGTGATCTGTAGGAGGTAGGCTTACACTCAATACCGTGTATAAGGAACCATTGGTGTCCGTTTCTCCATTCACATCAATACCAGGAACTTCCTGAAGCAGCTTGTCGCGCATGTAGTTTTTGAGGGCCGTGATCTGCTGAATTTCTTCGTCCATATTCTCCCAGCAGAGTTCCATGGCTTTTTGCAAACCCATAATGCCGGTGATGTTCTCCGTTCCTGCTCGCAAACTTCGTTCTTGTCCGCCTCCGGTGATCATCGGCTTAATCCGTAAGTTGGAATTCACATAGAGAAATCCAATTCCTTTAGGACCACAGAATTTGTGTGCTGAACAGGTCAGAAAATCTGCTTTGAAATCTGCAACATGGATGGGGTAGTGACCCATGGTTTGAACGGTATCACTATGAAACAAACAATTATTAGCGGAGGCGATTTCAGCAACTTGGTGATAATCCAGAAGCGTTCCAATCTCATTATTGGCATGCATCAGGGAGATCAGCGAATGGGGATGTGCCTCGGCAAGTTCATTTAGATGGGCATAATCCACCCGGCCTTTATCATCCACCCGAACCAAGTGTACCGATACAGCGTCAGATTCCATTTCCTGACTGGTGCTCAACACGGCCTTGTGCTCAATTGGGGAAGTAATGATGGATCGGATGCCGAGATCGCGCACCGCACATCGTATCGCCAGATTATCGGCCTCCGTGCCACCTGAAGTGAATATAATTTCTTTGGATTGCGCCCCAATTAAGGAGGCGATGGATTTGCGGGCTGATTCAATCACACCTTTGGCTTTTCTGCCTAAGGCGTGAGTGGCAGAAGGATTGCCGTAAACCTCCATCATCACTTGATTCATGGCCTCGATCACCTTTGGATCCATCGGTGTGGTGGCGGCATTATCCAGGTATACGTGTTTACTCAGCATTTCCATCGGCACGAACGATTATCCGGCAAAATTAACGGGATTCAAACTACAATACCCCAAAACCTTGTAGGCGAGCTGGGCCAACAGGTATTCCGATCGGATTTGTCCCTTGATGGGTGCACACTCCACAATGTCGAAGCCCACGATTTTCTTTCGGGTGCAAACGGCATGGAGTAAGTCCAGAGTTTGATACCACAGCATGCCACCGGGTTCAGCGGTTCCAACAGCCGGCACGATGCTGGGATCCAGTCCATCGGCATCAATGGTGATGTACACCTCGTCTGTTAGATGTTCCAAAATGCGATTGATGTATTCCCCTGAATCCTTCAATTGATGGGCATAATGCGTTTGGATATTGGGATTGGCTTTAATGAGTTGCGATTCCTCGATGCATTGGGCGCGTATGCCAACCTGGGCAATTTGAACATTTAGCTCGTGAATCCGGGCCATCACGCTGGCGTGCGAATAGGGGTTTCCCTGATAGGCGATTCGCAGGTCGCTGTGGGCATCGATTTGGAGAATAGATACATTGGGATTCAATTCATGAAACGCCTTGAACAGACCATACGTAACCGTATGTTCAGCACCAAACGACATCACAAATTTTCCGTTATCCAGGTGCTTACGGGTGTTTTGACGGATTAATTCAACGGCATCGGCATCAACCCGATCACCAAACTTTAGTTCCTTTTGCGTGGCAATTCCTAACTTGGAATAGGTTTCCTGATCCAGTTCTTCATCATAGAATTCAACAAAATGGGAGGCGTTTAGAATGGCCTTTGGGCCTTTATCCGAGCCGCTGAGGTAGGAAGACGTGTGTTCATACGGCAGTAATTGAAGCACCACTTTACTGGTCTCATATGCTTGAAGATCTTCCTCTGTGATTCCCAGAAAATTCTTCTCTGAATCGTAAAACTTCATGGTGTATTTTTGAGGCAAAGGTAGGCGGGCGAATGCATTTTGCCGACCACTTACCCGGTTATCCCACATAAAAAATTTTGATGCTATGCGATTAAAAGTTGTCCTGTTTCTCACCGCCATTTTGCTGCTATCTTCCTGTTCCAATCGCCGATACGGCAATCGTACGGTATTCAGGTGGCATGCAGCGGATGCCAAAAAACAGGAGGCACCGGTTATCAAGAAACAAGAGCGCATCGAAACGCCGGTGATGGCTGTAAAAGCAGTGGATAGTTGGGAGAATCAGACCACAACCCCCGAGGTGAGCGAACCCATCAAGACCTTGCCCATCGAGCAACAACAAAGCAAAACTGCGGCCCAGCAAACGAAGAATACGCTTGCAATAGCTGACCAATTTGTCTTCAAACGATTAGCTAAAAAAGTACAGAAGCGAGTGGTTCAAAAAATCAAATCAAAACCAACATCAAAAACCGATTCCTCATCGGATTTGCTCTATTGGATCTTGGTGGTTTTGTTGGTAATTCTTGTGCTTACCCTGCTTCAAAAGGCACTTGGTGACCTGTATGGAATCTTTATCCTGGTGGTGCTTATTGTGCTTTTGGGACACATTTTGGGACTCTGGTAGAAAGGGCGTGAGGATGAAAGGGTGAAAGGTCGTGAGATTGAAAGGTGAACTATTTCAGCATCCAAAATCCAAAAACCATCATCTAGCATCAAACATCCCGAATCCCGAATTCCGAATCCCGCATCTTACCTCCACTTCGTTTACGCTGTCGCAAAAGCTTTAGCGCAGACGACCAGCAGGCAGGCCCGAATCCGTACTCCGTACTTCGTAGTCCAATTCCTATATGATAGTAGTACTCATCGTGCTATTGGGGCATGTTTTACAACTCTGGTAGAAAGGACGTGAGGGCGTGAAGGCGTGAGGATGAATGGTTAGCTATTTCAGCATCCAAAATCCAAAATCCAAAATCCATCATCTAGCATCCCGAATCCCAAATCCCGAATCCCGAATCCCGAATCCAAAATCAGTCCTTCGCTCGTTCCACGTACTCGCCGGTACGGGTGTCCACCTTGATGCGTTCGCCTTGCTCAACAAAGAGCGGAACGTTTACAATGGCGCCAGTTTCCATGGTGGCTGGTTTTAACGGATTGTTGGCCGTATCGCCTTTCACACCGGGTTCCGAATAGGTGATTTCCAACACAACGTGGGAGGGAGCATCGGCCATGATGGCATTGCCGCCGTCCAGGTACACGGTCAACATCATCTCTTCTTTCACAAATTTCATGGAATCACCCACGAGGTCTTCCGGAATTTGAATCTGTTCGTACGATTCGGTGTCCATCAGAACCAGATTGTCGCCATCTTTATAGAGGAATTGCATCTCCTTTTCATCTACCCGAACCACGTCGATGTTTTCACCCGATCGAAACCGATGATCCATGGATTTGCCGGTCACCGCATTTTTCATTTTTACCTGATAAAATGCACCACCTTTTCCGGGCATGGTGTGTTTGTAGTCCACCACGCGACAAAGTTGCCCCATGTGTCGAATGAATATACCTCTTGAAAGATCTTGTGTTGTTGCCATGTAATTGTAATTGGCGCAAATATACTTTCATCGATCAGAGAATGAGAACTTCACCCATTGATCAGTTGTTTACCGCTACGTTCACATCCAACTCACAGGACGGCTACATCAGCCGTTGCAAGAAAGGTGCCTGCATGAGAGCAACCTTGATGGATAGTATTCCCTTGAGCGAAGTCAATCTGACGACAACCAGGTTAATTCTGCCCAATGGGATGGTTATATTCGCATTGAATTGCCATCCTTTTAACCAACACCGATGCTCAACGCCATTTTTCAATTTTTTAAGTTGTTTAAGCATCTTCATGTTGTGGATCTGGTCAAATTACAGCGGATATCAACCCTTCACACCTTCTCTAAAGGTCAACGAATTGCCTCTGTTGACGAAAGGTATCCGTATATCATCGCGATTAGGTCCGGAATAATACGAACCTACGAAGTGAGTTCAAGCGGAGAGGAACGTACCACCAGGCTGGCCTCTGAAGGAGACTTCTCAAGTTGTACCGCTAGTTTTCTGGAGAATAAAGTCTCTACGGAATACATGGAAGCGGTTGAGGAATGTAAGGTGATCTTAATTGATATTAGGAAGTTCCAAAAACTAACAGCAAACTATCCTCGGCTTATGAGTTTGTACAGTGAAGGTCTGGCTGATGCCTTTTTGGAAGCGGCTGATCGGGTTCGCTTTTTTACCCTGCTCACACCTGAGGAGCGCTACATCAAGATGTTGGAAGAATCACCTAAACTGGTTCAACGCGTTCCGCAAAAATATCTGGCATCGTACATAGGTGTCACCACCGTCTCTCTATCCCGAATTCGCAAGCGCGTAAGCGAAGTAAAGAGCTAACCAACTAATCAGAAGGTCGTCTTGTACCATAATTTTCACTTGGTGAGAAATTAACATATGTTATCGGGTTTGGCTTTGCCGATGGATTTTTTTGCTCCAAAATCATCGAGCAATGAGATTTCGCCCAATCACAACTTGTTTTACTGTACTCTTTCTGATGGTATTCCCCGTTTTTTCACAGGCACAAAACGTAGGAATTGGAACAACCGATCCTGACGCTAGATTGCATGTTGCAGGTGCAATTCAAACCGACAGCACCTTAATTGTTAAACCATATTCCACAACAGCGGCAGACACCATAAGCATTGGGAACAATGTTGGATTGCTGATTATAAATATTGATTCAGCAAGTCAGACCAATTCTATCAGCCTATCCGGCACACCCAAAGCCGGACAGATGTTGCAAATTATTAATCTGGACAATGAATCAGCAACGTTTGGTGGGTTTACCATTCAGGATAATTCTTCAGCAAGTTTTGTGTACAATGGAACATCATGGTCAGGTATTCATGATACACGTGTGCTTTCCGACTTTGATGGTGACACCAGAGTTGAAGTAGAATCAAATCCGGATGAAGACTTAATAAATCTCATAATTCCATATGGGTCTAATCCTCAAACCTGGACATTCTCTTCTACTAATTTAATTACGCCATTACGCCATCGCATCAGCATTGGACATGATGCCGGTTATAGCCTTACTGGTGATGAATCTAACACCATAACCATTGGTAATAGTGCAGGATACAATCTAACCGATGAAACATCCTCTGTTATAGCTATTGGCTCATCAGCCTTACAGACTGGTGGCGAAATAGAGCACTCGGTAGCTGTGGGCTCCTCGGCATTAGGACGATCTACAGGAAACAATAATACAGCTGTAGGTTCACAAGCAGGAAGAGGTGCAACCGGATTTTCCGGAGGATTGAATAGCTTTTATGGCGCAAGCTCAGGCCTGAATGCGCTGGGCAGCAGCAATGTCATGGTTGGCTCATATACGGGCTATAATGCCTCGGGGTCAAATAGTGTATTACTGGGTAGTAGAGCCGGATTTAATGCAACTGGTTCAAACAACATCATGCTTGGGTACCATGCCGGATACAACGAAACGGGTTCGAATAAACTCTACATAGCAAATTCGGATACGTCAAGCCCGCTGATTTATGGCGCGTTTGACAGTTCGCTACTTAGAGTAAATGGCACGTTGGATATAAATAATGCCTATCAATTTCCAACAGTCGATGGTGATAGCGGACAGGTTTTAATTACGGATGGTGCAGGAAGTGTTTCATGGGTTGATAATTCAGGAGGTCCATCAGATTTTATTTCGGATGCCGATGCGGATACCAAAATCCAAGTTGAAGCAAATACAGACGAAGATAAAATCAGGTTTGTTTTGGGTGGTACAGAGCGATGGCATATGGCCGAGGGACGATTAGTCCCAAACTCATCAAATATTATGATTGGGTTAGATGCCGGAGAAAGTGTAACATCAGGAACTAACAACACGATACTGGGTTATTACTCCGGGAACTCATTAACAACGGGTTCTAACAATATATTCTTAGGGAACCAAGCCGGCTTTAACGAAACAGGTTCAAATAAGCTCTATATAGCCAATTCGGATACAGCCAATCCTTTAATCTATGGAGAGTTTGACAATAATCTACTAAGAATCAATGGATCATTGGATATTAATAACGCATATCAGTTACCAACTGTTGACGGCGATAGTGGTCAAGTATTAATCACCGATGGTGCCGGGGTGGTTTCATGGGTTGATAAGTCCAACGGTGCTATCGACTCGCTTTCCGATGCGGATGGAGACACCAAAATAAAGGTAGAAGCAACTACCGACGAAGACAAAATCCGCTTTTCGTTTCCGGTTCACGGAGATTGGGTGATGCACCCGATTAGAATAGAAACACCTCTAAGCATGGTCATCTTTGGAAGGAATGCTGGTGGAAATTTAGATTCGGATGCCGTGAATACTGTTGTGATTGGTTCAAATGCAGCATATAACGGTTCAGGACAAGCTGTACAAAATGTGGTTGTAGGTAGCAGTGCCTTGTATGAAGCAGGCGAAACAGAACACAATACTGCTATCGGTGCAACTAGCCTGTATCGAACAACCGGCACATACAATACTGCATTGGGAAGCGGTGCAGGGTACGGTGACACCATATACAATGGTTCGGCTAATGTCTTTCTTGGAGCCTCTGCAGGCCGTAAGGCAAGAGGCTCTTATAACGTGCTTGTTGGTCAAGGTGCAGGATACAACAACAAAGGCTCTTCAAATGTATTTCTAGGTAACAGAGCAGGATACAACGAGTCTGGGTCAAATAAGCTGTACATCGAAAACTCCAACTCTTCAAATCCGCTCATATATGGTGAATTTGACAATGACTTGGTTCGAGTAAACGGAACCTTAGATATCAATAATGCTTATCAACTTCCAACCGTAGATGGCAATAGTGGTCAAGTCTTATACACGAATGGGACCGGCACTATAGGCTGGACTACTCCATTTGTAGGATTTTTAGATTCGATAACAGACGCAGACGGGGACACAAAAATCTTATTGGAAAAAAACGCAGACGAAGACAAAATCCGCTTCAACATCGCAGGCAGCGAGAAATGGATTATGGTGGGCAACAGGATTGAACCTTCATCCGATAACACCGTGATAGGCCAGAATGCGGGAGATTCGATAACAAGCGGTCAAGGGCTTACGGCTTTTGGTGCAAATGCTTTAAAATCGAATACAACAGCAAATAACAATACTGCTTTTGGTTTAAATGCACTACAGGCGGCAACAACGGGACAATTTAATGGGGCATTCGGCGCATATGCCGGATACAGTCTGCAATCGGGTTCACACAACGTTTTTGTTGGAAACTCAGCAGGTTACAGTAATGAGAATGGTAGCCAAAACACCTTCATTGGTCAATATGCCGGATATGGCAACCTTGGCTCCGGAAACGTTTTCATCGGACGGTATGCCGGTGGTAACGAAACATCATCCAATAAGCTCTACATAGCCAACACCAATACCTCTTCACCATTAATTTATGGTGAGTTTGACAATGCCGAACTTCAATTTAATGGTGATGTTCTTCCCGGTGCAACAGCAACATATACGCTAGGGTCATCTACCAATCGGTGGAAGGTGATTTATGCCAACAACGGCACCATTCAAACGTCAGACAGGCGTTTGAAGACGAACATTTCCAACGTGTCGTATGGTTTGGAAGAGGTTATGCAGATTCGTTCTGTTAGCTACAACTGGAAGCAAGATAGTTTAGGAAAAACCAAACTTGGGTTTATCGCTCAAGAGTTAGAGCAGGTAATTCCGGAGGTCGTGCATATGGCCGAAGATAGCTTGGGAACCCGGGGTGTAAACTACGCTGAGTTAGTTCCTGTTTTGGTTAGAGCCATTCAAGAACAGCAACAGATTATCGAAGCGCAACAATCTGTTGAAGTCTCTCAAAACGAGCGGCTACAGGCACTGGAAGCCCGGTTGATTTATCTTGAACACCACACATCTTCCAAGTAAATGGTTAGGCTGATCAACCATCGGATGCATATGCCAACCAAACGCGTTTCCCTGTTGGGCATCGTTTTATTAACCATTTTGGCAACTGACGTCAACGGTCAGGTAGTGGTTCAAGGCGATGAACTCACCATCCAGTCCGGAGCAATCATGACCATTCAAGACAGTCTCACGGTTGAGCAAAATGGAATTTTGAACCATTCCGGCAAACTTATCCTGGAGGGTACGTTGCAAATGGATACCGGTACCCAATTAAACGGACAAGGAAATATCTGTTTTATCGGATCCAATGCTCGCCTAAAAATGAACGGCATTCCGCTTCCCAATTTAGAAATTGCGAATAATGATAGTCTGCTTCTGGATGATGCCATCACCATTTCCGATTCGTTAATCCTGTCCAGTGGGTTCCTGATTCTTGGCGCACACGATCTTACCTTAGACAGTTCAACGGTAATTTCGGGCGGGAGTGATTCCAGTTACATCCGCGTAAATTCGTCCGGACGGGTACTGGCAACGGTGGGTGTTGATGAACTTCGTATTCCAATAGGTCGTAACCCATATTTACCGGTGCTGATCTCCAATGGAGGTGGCGTCATGTATACGGTGGGTGTTCGCCAGCTGGTATATCAAAATCCGGAGAAGGACAGCAATAACCTTACTACCGATGTTGTTTCCGAAACGTGGACCATTCAAGCGGCTCAACCACAGAGTAATGTTCATGTTTCTGTTGGGTGGAATGCAGACCAGGAGGAGTCCGGATTTGATCGAAACAACAGCTACCTTTCGTCGTGGGAAAGCGGCGTCTCAACACAATGGAACGCGAATTCAACCTCTTCCGCTTCAGGCAGCGGTCCCTATTTTCAATCCGGTCAGATTAGTTTTACAAACAATCCTTTCTATCTGGGCGTGGGGAGCACTAATTCGGCCTTGCCCGTGGAGTTGATTTCGTTCAACGGATATTGGCTGGACCCCATGAGATCCGTAAAACTTGAATGGCAAACAGCGTCTGAAATCAATAACAGTCACTTCCTGATCCAACGGAGTTTCGATGGACTACATTTTGACGACGTTGGCCGGGTTATGGGCATGGGGTCAACTTCCAGAATTACCAGCTACCTTTTTACAGACACCGAAGTTGAAGCGGGTCTGAAGGAATATCAGCGTAATCAATCAACCGGTTCAATGACCAACAGGGTGTATTACAGGTTAAAGCAAGTTGATTTCGATGGCCAAACCGATTTTTCACAGGTTATTGTCCTTCAGCACGCGACCTTAGCCAACACCATTGTATATGTTTATCCCAACCCAACACACGGCAAACTGCACGTAGTAAGTGAGGATACGGTGAATTCCATTGCTGTTTATAACCTTTCCGGTCAGCTTGTGTATCAGGCCCCGTCAAACCAATCAACATGGGATCTTCAAGCGTTGCCACATGGCATCTACACCCTGCACATTTCAACGGCAAGAAAGGGTATGGTGATCCATCGGATCGTACGGAATTAGAGCAACCTTTCCGGGATAGTCAAAGACCATTCATTGAGCAGTGGCCTTATGCCAATCACGAGGGTATACATTCATAACTCCGACACATTCAGACTATTAACCCAATGTTCAAATTTTGGTCTTGGATTTTTGAACTGAAATTCATGTCCTTTGCCCCGATGTTGGTTCTGCCAATAGGCGGATGAAAACGGGAATGAGGTGAAAGACCTCAACTGTACCCGCAGCTGTAATCCTCAACAGAGGTGAGACCATCTCCAGTCACTGTTCCCACGGGGAGCGGGAAGACGTCTCACTGAGGTAAGTCAGAAGACCTGCCAACATCAACCCACCAGGTATTTCGGGTTAAGATGCCTTGTGAACACGAACAATTTCGCTGATGTTATTCAGATTTTTTGGTTTAGGAATTTGCCTCCTGACGCCTCTCTATCCAATTTGGGCGCAACAGGATACCAGCGTTCAGCAACTAGCGGAAGCCGTGGTCATTCGCGGTGAGGCATCGGCGACGAATTATGACACCTTTTCGCTGTCTGGAGGGAATCAGGCCTTAGCGGATCAGTTAATCCTCGAGCCATCGGCGGTGGTGCGGTTCAATGGAGCGTCTTCATTAGCCAGTTTATCCATTCGAGGTGGTGCTCCGGAACAGTCAACCGTATTTTGGAACGGACTAACCCTTCAGAACAACACCAACGGCGTGATCGATCTCAATCTGATGCCATCTTATTTCTTTGATCGGTTTGCGATGAACGGTACACAATCCGCGGCATCCGGTAGTGGTTCAACCGCCGGATCCATCAGTGCTGCCAACCGTGATTTTACCATGGATACGACCTCCGAAGTAGGGGGTGGGGTGGAGCAATTCGGACGATACACACTCTGGTCTACCGTGGGATATCGACTTAAAAACAGCTACCACGAGGTCCGAGTGTTCCTGGATTCTGACGGTAATGAATATGCCTACCAGCCGGCAGATTATGTTTTGAACAAACGTTTAGACACGCTTCAACATGCCGGCATGCGCAATGGTGGTTTGTTGCATCAAAGTCACTTTACCTTTAAAAAAGTCAACCCGCTTAACGTGCGGTTCTGGATACAAAATACCGATCGGGATATTCCGGCAACCCTCCTGGAAGCAAGTTCCCGAAAGTCTCAGCACGACGATGCCGTTCGTATCCAAAGCGACTGGAGTAACATGTTTTGGGGAGGATTGTTCCGAATCAATGCCGGTTACATGCGGGAGGGAATGATCTATCGGGATGCTGATACGTTTCAATATATCTCCCAAACGGCACTTACGCTGTTGAATTATTCACAACGGTTTGGAGTTGTGCACCTCTCCGCAGACCTCGATGGCCGATGGATGCAGGCGGATGGCGACACCTTCTATCAAAATAATCGTTCGGAAGTTTCGGCAGCTATTCACGGACGAATGACCTTATGGCGGTTTAAACTGTCGGCCGGAATACGACGTGCGGCATACACCGGGTATGTGGCTTCCCCAATCTTATATCATGCGGAGATGAGGGTGCGATGTTTGGGCATCCAAACCGCGTTGCATTTAAATTCCAATTACCGTTTACCCACGTTTAACAACTTGTTTTGGCGGCCCGGTGGCGATCCGTCATTAACCCCTGAACGTTCCCACAGGCAACAACTGATTTTGACCAAACAACTCAAACAGTTTCTGCTCTCTGCCGAGGGTTACAGCACATTGATTACCAATCAAATCCGATGGGTTCCAACCTCATCGGGCTATTTTGCTGCTATTCAGGATAGCGATCGATTCTGGAACCGAGGGGCGGAGTGGTCGGTTCGTTGGACCCAACGACATTCATCCATTCAGTTGAATGCCAATCACTTGCGATCAGGAAGTTGGCAGAAGGGGCAGCAACCCAGTACCGAGCAACAACGCTTTGTTCCGAAACTGCAAATCGGCTTGGCGGCACAGCATCAATATCGCTCCTGGCAGGGTTTGGTGCAAATGAGTTACGTGTCCGACCGCGGCTTTAGCACCAACCAACAATCCGATGCCTATCAGGTGATCAATCTGCGCATCCGCAAGGATTTTAAACACCTGGAAGGCTATATTAAAATCGACAATCTTTTGGGATCTACCTACTATATGTTACCCAACCGCCCCATGCCCATGAGGGTTTTTGGTGCAGGGGTGACCTATCGGTTCCGATCCTTGAACTACCCACCCATACCCACCTTAATTGAACTGATTTAAATGAACATGAAGAACATATCCCTGATTTTAGTGCTGATGATCGGCAGCAAGGTTAGCGCGCAACGCGACTGGCTGGCATCCTTTGAGGCAGAACTCGGGCAGACCGACACCTTTTGGAATGGATCCGATCGATCCGGAAAAATCGTGAGCAGCAAGCTATCACTCAGCAATGATTTCAACCCGGATTGGCAAACTTGGTCAGGCTTTGCGGTTTCGTCCATGCGAGACAGTACCACCAAGGGCTATACGAATGAGTACTCCGCTATTACGGCTTCCGGTGTAAGTTACTCCAACAATTACGCCGTGTTTGGAATTGGAGGAAAGATTTGGTTGGATCAACCCGATACCATTCGAGGGTGTTATGTGACAAATTCTACCTACGCCTATTTGTCCATGCGCGATGGCGACCAATTCTCCAAGAAATTTGGGGGAAGCAACGGAACGGATCCGGATTACTTCAAGATTACGGCAACAGGTTATACGGCGTCGGGGACCAAGACCACTGAATTCTTATTAGCTGATTTCACCTCATCCGACCCAACGAAGGATTATATCATTAAAGATTGGATGTATTTCCCGCTTGATGTGTTGGGCGCGGTGGATTCCATCGTATTTAGCCTCTCGAGTTCAGACACCGGGCAATTTGGGAT
Source organism: Flavobacteriales bacterium (assembly GCA_020635355.1). Taxonomy (GTDB): domain Bacteria; phylum Bacteroidota; class Bacteroidia; order NS11-12g; family UBA9320; genus WGNA01. The sequence continues at coordinate 353,658 of JACJZW010000001.1, read as the reverse complement.
GAACACGCCGGCGTATTTCTGTGTGGATGATATCAATGCCTTACATCCGGATTTCAAACGGAATATAAAAATGGTTGATTTAAGTAATGTACTTCCAATGGACACCTTCGACAATGGCGCTGAAGCCGATGGGGGATTCTATTTGGGAGGATACTATTTTACCAATGAGTATAATCCTCAATGGAAAACGTGGTCTGGCTTTGCCTTATCGTCGATGAACGACACCATCAAAGCGGATTACAGCAATCAATACAGTTCTGTTGCGGGGATTGGGCAGGATGAATCCTATTTGGTTTGTTATGGGAGAGGTACGGTATATCTGCCACATAGTCCAATAAATTACACCTTTTATAAAACAGCTATTCCCACGGTTACCTTTGAGTTTTCCAATTCTACGTGGGCTTATTATGCCATGAAGGATGGAAATCAATTTGCCAAGAAATTTGGTGGAGAGGATGGAACCGATCCAGACTTTCTTCAAATAAACATCCTCGCAACCTTTTACGATGGGTCAAAGAGTGATACAGTTAACGTTAAGCTCGCCGATTTCCGCTCCAAATATCCCGGAAATCATTACATCCATAAGAAGTGGGTTTATGACCCGATTGTATTGGAGAACCTGTTTAATCCTTATTCAAACAGACCGACACCCGTTAAACTCGACTTTTGGTTGGAAGGTAGTGATACCGGGCAGTTTGGATTGAATACACCTGCTTATTTCTGTATGAAAAATGTGTTCAAACCGGATTGGTTTGGAAGGGTTCCAAGCACAAATTCTGTGGACTGGAGGGTTTATCCCGTTCCAGCTCATGACGTCATCCAAATTGAAACGGATGTTCCCTTGCAGTATCAGTTGATGGATATCAACGGTCGAATCTGCCAAACAGGCCATACATCTGGTCTTATTGAATTGAATAGAACGCTTTCAGGGGTATATTTTCTTCAGCTTTCCACCGATGGTCGAAGAACGGTGAAGCGAATAATTATTAATTGAATAAGAGTACCTTAGGTATGATTCTGAGACTTGCAGTATTAGTATTTGGGTGCGTTGGATTATTCACTTCAACGTATGCTCAATTCGACCCTGCCGGTGGCGAAGCCGGTTCCAAAGGCGTTCATTGGGACGATGCCCGGTTAGTGCAATGGGCCGCATCGGCCAAGACTGATGTAGGATTTCAGCAGATCAACGATACGACGTTTGGGCGGGTTGATGCTGGAACGGTGGATGATGTATTGGGCAAAGCTGATCGACGGACCCTCAGCCTGGGAGATGACGGCAGCATCACGCTGGAGTTTGATCCACCCATCTCCAATCAACGCGGGGACGATTTTGTGGTCTTCGAAAACGGTTTTGCCTGGCAGGGAGGATTTTTCCTCGAACTGGCTTTTGTTGAAGTAAGTTCTGATGGACGAAACTTTACCCGATTTCCATCCCAATATGGTGGCGACACCCTAAATCAAATCGAAAACCTCGCCTATATGGAATGTGAATGGTATCACAACCTGGCGGGTAAACACCAGGCGCCCTACGGCACACCCTTCGACCTGGATTCCCTCTCTAACACGGATTCACTTGATCTGAATGCCATACGCTTCATTCGGCTACTGGATGTGGTGGGATCACTGGTAGACTCACTGAAGGTGCGGGATAGCCGGGGAGTGCCCATCAATGATCCATGGCCAACAGCCTTTGCCAATTCGGGTTTTGATTTGGATGCCGTTGGCATTCTAAACAACAGCGTTTCCGTACCTAACTATCCCCTCAACTTATTGGGCTTGCCCAATCCCATACGAATAGGAGACGAGCTACCAACGCAGGTATCGTGGTATACCTTGTCCGGTACGTTGATCCAAACTCATAGTACGCATGTGCCATCAGTGCCCGGATTTTACATCATCCGCGCTACCATCAACCAACAACACATCACCCAACGAATATGCGTGGTAGACTAATCCTTATTCTTTTTCTAATTGGCTTACTAGCCAGCTGCAAGGACGATGAACAGCCTCTACCGGCAGAGCTAAGTTCATCCAATGGTGTTCTTATCATAAATGAAGGGACCTTTCAATGGGGTAATGCCACCCTGGGCTTGTATGATTCAGATTCAAATTCCTACACCGATCAGGTCTTCAAACGCGTTAATAAAGTCCCGATAGGAGATGTCTTTTTCTCGGTCACTCAAATGGATGATGAACTGTGGTGTGTGATCAATAATTCCGGCAAAATCCGCGTATTGGATGCTCAAACGTTTAAACAAAAGTTCGAGGTGGATGGATTCATATCTCCAAGATACGCATGTGATGGACAAAATGGAAAGGTATACGTTACTGACCTCTATGCCAACGGAGTGTATGTGGTGGACAAGGTCGGTCAGAAAATTGAATCCAAAATTTCCATCACTGGTTGGACAGAACATATTATGTTGGCCGGTGAACGATTGTACGTCACCAATCAGGAACGTCCGTTTCTATTTCTGGTTGATCCCGCGAACAATACGGTGACCGACAGTTTGGAGATTGCTGATTTTCCGAACTCCATGGTTCGGGCGAATAATGCCACCATTTTGGTGTTATGTGAACAGAAACTTGGATCAACAGCTCCGTCGGAGATGATATTGATTGATCCAAAGGCCAGGCAGGTGTCGGATCGCTATGCGTTTGGTGCCAATGAAAATCCGGTGATGATGCGAAAAGATGAATCTACCGGAATGGTGTTCTACCTGGACAGTGGAATCCGGGTTTTGAATGGGTTTGATTTACGTCCGCTCAGCAAGGTGGCCGATCTTTCCTATTTACCGTATGGGTTTGGAATCGATCCCAAAGGAGATTTTTACGTGTCTGACGCCGGAAACTTTGTGGATCCTTCCGTTGTTCATCGGTATGATCGATCTGGAAAAGAGGTAAACTCCTTTACAGCCGGGGTAAATTCCAACGGATTTGTTTTCCGTTAGAGAGCACCAACCAATATTGTCGGGTCATTCGATACTTTTGCACTCGCATTGAAGCAATTACGAAAAATTCTGGGCATTACGTCGGATTACACCTCCAGACACATCTGGTATGTGGTTCTCAACGTGATTGCATCTGTATTCTCAGTCTTTTCGATAGCTGCCATCGTTCCGTTTCTCGAAGTGATTTTCGAGACAGGAAGCAGTGTGGTGTCGGACACACCTACGGCCGATATGAGCGTAACCGAGCACGCCATTCACCAATTGGATGGTTGGCTTCGCGAGTTTATTCTCGTGAATGGCAAGGAAAACAGCCTCTATTTTTTCTCCGGTGCCATCATTATTCTGTTTCTACTCAAGAACCTCTTTAACTACCTCTCTTTTTACAACATCGCGTTTACCCGAAGCATCGTGGTGCGTGATCTCCGAAAGCGCGTGTATGAAAAGCTGGTTGATTTGCCCATTTCGTTCTTTTCCGAAGAGAAGAAGGGCGACATTCTTTCGCGCGTCACCAACGATGCCAAAGAAGTGGAATGGGGCGTTGTTGGTGGGATTGAACTGGTGTTCAAGCATCCATTCTACATCTTGTTCTACCTCATCAGTTTATTTGTGATCAGCTGGCAGCTCACCTTGTTTGTGTTGTTGGTATTACCCATCAGCGGATACTTGATCAGTAGGATTGCTAAAAGTTTGAAGAGCAATGCCCATAAAGGTCAGGTGAAATTGGGTGAGGTGATGAGCGTGATTGAGGAAACCCTGGGTGGCTTGAAGGTGATCAAGGCCTTTAATGCCGAGAAACAACTTAAGAATTTATTCAATCGGAAAAATGATGAGCATTTCCGGTTGATGGTGAAGGTTAACCGACGAGAATTAGCGGCCTCTCCGGTAAGCGAGTTTTTAGGATCGGTGGTGATTGCAGCCATTCTGGTTTTTGGTGGATCGATGGTGTTGAATGAATCTCAGGTGATTGACGGAAAGTATTTCATCCTGTTCATCATCATCTTCTCTCAATTGATTACACCGGCCAAAGCGCTAAGCGAATCCTTCTTCCGTGTTCAAAAAGCTTCAGCCTCATTTGACCGATTAAACGAAATTCTTCAAACTGAGAATACCATTGTAGATCCGGTATCTCCAAAGCCGTTTGAGCAGTTTAAAACGGGAATAACCTATACCGATGTTCAATTTGCCTACGGCGATAAAACGGTTCTGAGCAACATCAATTTCACCTTGCCCAAAGGAAAAACCATCGCCTTGGTTGGAGCTTCAGGAGGAGGGAAGTCAACGCTTGCTGACCTCCTTCCGCGGTTTTACGACGTAAAATCCGGTTCAATCTCCATTGATGAGGTCGATTTACGAGAACTCAGGGTTTCGGATCTTCGTCACCACATGGGAATTGTGACCCAAGAGCCCATTCTGTTCAACGACTCCGTTTTGGAGAATATCCGGCTGGGAAATCAGGATGCGACGTTGGATGCAGTAATGGCTGCGGCGAAGATTGCCAATGCGCACGATTTCATTGCCTCGTTGGATCAGGGCTATGACACCAATATTGGAGATCGGGGGAATAAGCTGAGTGGCGGGCAGCGTCAGCGATTGGCCATTGCACGGGCAGTGTTGCGCAATCCGGATATTTTGATTCTGGACGAAGCCACCTCGGCATTGGACACTGAATCCGAACAAATGGTGCAGGCCGCCATTGAAAACCTCATGCGCGGACGAACTACGCTGGTAATCGCCCACAGGCTATCCACGGTGCGACATGCAGATGAAATCCTCGTCATTGATTCCGGCCATATTGTGGAGCGCGGGAACCATCAATCCCTCATTCAACACGGTGGTGTGTATAAAAAGCTGGTAGAGCTTCAGGGAATTGGATCTTGATACAAGATCTAAATCCAAAATCCAAAGATCAAAACGGTTAGCCTTTGTGAGCAGCGCGAGTGTTCCGAACGCAGTGAGGGCCACTCGTGCTTGAGCTCAAAGAGCAAAGAGCAAAATCCCGAATCCCGAATCCCGAATTTGGGCTGACGCTCGTTACCCTCAGTCAGGGTAAACAGTTAGCCTTTCTGAGCGGCGCGAGTGTTCCGACGGACGGAGGGTCACTTGAGTTTAGTCCGAAGTCCAAAGTCCAAAGTCCAAAGCGGGTAGCAGTTAGCGGGTAGCAGTTAGCGGTTTGTGTATTGTGTATGCCTAAATAACGTTGACCTTAAATCCCGAATCCCGAATCTCGAATCCAGAATCTGAACGGCTCTGCGTTTAAACCTTGGGAATCAGAAAATCTGCGAATGAGTATAAGAGCCAAGAGCCAGCGGCTAAAAGCTATTAGATCTTCGTTATTAGCTTTTAGTTCTCGAAATCCACCATCCCAGCCAACCCATTGGGATATAGGCACCGATCAGATCTACCGCGCTAAACCAAAAAGGAGAAGGCATCGTGGCTACCATATAAATTCCCCCCGCTAGAAAGACACCAGCTATGATGAAGGCTAATCTCAAATGATTGGTTGCACCTATTTTTACAGCGATCAAGGCGCCTACCAGCGTTCCGAGAGCATGAGCCAAAAACGGCATTAAAAAGTGTTTCGGTTCAAGTTCAGGCATGATTGCTTTCAATCCTTCTGTGGTGGTCATATCAGCTCCTTCCGGTGGTGGTATAATGGAACCACTTATCATAATTAAACCGCCATTCACGACCATTCCAACAATCAGTCCAAGGATAACCGCAAGAATGTTTTTAAGTGTTGGGTTCATATTTCTGGTTTCTGGTGAAGATGCAAGTTAAAAACTAAATCATTAAAACCGTCAAGCCGTGAGTGAGATGAAGATTGCCGCGTAAATCCTTGTTGTGCTTCTGATTTACTCGCAATGACTTTTTCACTTCAAACGTAAACGTCCCCAGTTAACCAGTTCCCCGATACCTCATTCCCCATTCCTCATTCCCCATTCCTCATTCCTCAACCATGTGCTGCCCGTTTCAACCGGTCATTTATTGCCCGGCCAATTCCTTCATCAGGAACCCGCATGGCCATCAACTTTAGCGCGGTTGATTTATCGGCTTCGCGTAGAAAAGAAAACAGCTTTCTGGCTGCTTCATGCAAGTCGCTGGTGGGAGATAGGTTTAGATCAAACACATTCCCGACATCGGCCCCAAAACCGATTATAAACGTTTGTTCGGATTTATGTTGAGGGGCGCTTTCTATCAGTTCAAGGGGCTTCGAAGTGGCGTAATGCCTATCCAATTGACCGGGTGAAGATGGTTTGGAAGACGACGATATTTGTGTGCCTACCGACCCGATAACTTCCTCTATCTGTTCCTGGGTGATGGCTCCATAACGAAGAATTTTTGGTCGGTCTGGATCTTCCAAACTAACAATAGTTGATTCAACTCCAATGGTGCATGGACCTCCATCCAATATGTAATCGATCCGATCTCCCAACTGATCTTCCACGTGTTGAGCTGTTGTTGGACTTACCATTCCAAATGGATTTGCACTCGGCGCAGCCAATGGAAAATCAACGTGCTCAAATAATTCCTTTAATAGGGGATGATTGGGTTGCCGCAATCCAACGAAAGGCAAGCCGGAAGTAACCACATCGGGCACGAGGTGAGTTTTGGGTAGAATGAGTGTGAGCGGACCCGGCCAGAAGGTATCCGCCAATTGTTTGGCTTTTTCAGGAATAATAGCAGCTACACGTTCAATGTATTTCGTGGAGCACAGATGAAGGATCAGCGGATCAAAACTCGGGCGATTCTTGGCTTCAAAAATCCGAAGCACAGCTTCTGAATTGAATCCATTGGCCGCCAAACCATAAACCGTTTCGGTGGGGATGGCCACTAATCCACCTTGCCGCAGAATGTCTGCAGCCTTTTGCACGTCGTTCCCAATCATGGGTAAAAAAGTTACTTTTTAGTTCGTTTTAGACCGTATTTGTCGATTTTGTTGTAGAGGTGACTGCGCTGAATATCAATCTCTTGCGCGGTTTTAGCCACATTCCACTTGTTCTTTTTCAGCTTGGCATCAATGAACACCTTTTCAGCGTAATCCTTGAAGTCCTGGAACTTTTCGAATTGCTCTACTACATCAAGGGAACTGGTGCGTCGGCTGGTGGCATTGGAGAAGTTTAGCACGTCATCTCCAGATATCTTTTGATCACACAGAATCACCAATCGCTCGATCACATTCCGCAACTCACGGATATTACCGGTCCAGTTGATTTTCTTAAGTTCCTGCATCGCTGAGGTAGAAAGGGTTTTCCGGCTCATACCATTGTCCTCACAGATTTCATTGATAAATCGCTCTGCGAGTAGAGGAATATCATCGGCACGTTCATTCAACGACGGAACGTGGATCAGAATCACACTAATACGATGGTACAAATCTTCCCGGAAACGTCCTTCGTCAATTTCCAGGCGAAGATCTTTATTGGTTGCAGCAACAATGCGTACATCCACATCAATGTCTTTATCGCCCCCAACCCGGGTGATTTTATTCTCCTGCAATGCACGTAGAACCTTGGCTTGTGCCGATAGGCTCATGTCGCCAATTTCGTCCAAAAACAACGTTCCCTTATGAGCTTTTTCAAACTTGCCGATCCGTTGCTTGTGCGCTGAAGTAAAACTTCCTTTTTCGTGACCAAATAGCTCGCTTTCAATCAATTCCGATGGAATGGCCGCGCAGTTAACCTCCACAAAAGCTTCCGTATTTCGGTTGCTTCGTTCATGGATCCATCGGGCCACTAATTCCTTACCGGTACCATTTTCACCGGTAATCAAAACACGGGCGTCAGTAGGTGCCACCTTTTCAATGGTATCCTTGATTTTCTTTACGGATGGTGAGTCGCCAATGATTTCACGGGTCTTGGTAATCTTCCGCTTTAGAACCTTGGTTTCAATCACCAAACTGTTTTTCTCCGTAGCATTTCTTACGGTGATAAGTAGTTTATTGAGATCCGGTGGCTTGGCCACAAAGTCAAAAGCCCCTTTTTTGGTGGCTTCCAACGCGGTCTCAATGGTTCCGTGTCCGGAGATCATGATGAAGGGAAGTTCCGGGGCAATTTCACCGGCCTTTTCCAGCAACTCCAATCCATCCAATCCCGGCATCTTAATGTCACAGAGAACGGCGTCGTAGTTAAACTTCTTGATCAGGTCAAGGGCTTTCTTGCCGTCTTCGGCTTCTTCAACCTCATAATCTTCGTAAACCAGAATCTCCTTCAGGGTTTCCCGGATACTTTTTTCGTCGTCAACAATTAATATTCTGGCCATGGTTCTATTTCATTAAAAAAAGGCAAGTCTGTAAGCCGGGTTCTGTCCGCCTTCGCTGAGGCTACGGCGGACGATGTCCGCAAAATGAGTTGTCATTTGAGGTGAACTCGGTGACAACATCATACGAGCCAAGCTCGTCATAGCTTTAGCGAAGGCGGGTCTGCCATTTATCTTGTTCCCCGTTAAGGGACCCTTAGCAACCTACCCTCCTCCCGTCCCCAAAAGGACCGCAACGGGCCGTTGCATAGGGAGGTTTACTTGGTCTTTCAACGTGTAAGGTTTGTACCAACCCAACGTTACCGTTGAGAAGCGTGAGCTCTTACCTCACGTTTTCACCATTCCTCCCGTTGCCGAAGCAGCGGGAGATGTTATTTTCTGCTACACTTTCTGTCTGTCAGCCAAGACGAGCCTGGTTGACATCCCCCGGTGTTCCCGGGGTACACTGCCCTGTGTTGCCCGGACTTTCCTCACCGGAAAAGCGTGAGCTTCCCAGCGCGACAGACCGACTTGCCGAGACAAATGTAGGGAAAAATTGTACTGAAAATTTGACGTTTACCGAACTGGACGATAGAGCACGGCATACACCGGAAAATGGTCGCTGTAACCATTGAGATAGGTTCGTCCGCCAAAGGTCCTCAATGGATATCCTTCATACTCATCCGAATGTTGTCTCATCCACTCGGGACCGTGTATGGTAGCGCTTTTCGGCAGATAGTCCCACCCTTTACCATCCTGGAAACCGGAGGAAAAAATGAGTTGATCCAGCATATTCCAGTCTCCCCGATAGCAATAGGACCCCTTACCCTCGTCCTTAAGCGGACCCATTGCGTTGAAAAGTTGTGCATTAGTTGAATCCGATTTCCACTCCGCACCAAGCGTTTCTCGAATGCTTCGGTTGGTGGGTTCATCATTGAAATCTCCGCAAATCACAATGGCCGCTTCTGAATCTTCCTGTTGAAGTTTACGGACCAGCTGATTTAATACTTCGGCGGCTTTCATCCGCTTTGGTTCCGACTCTGCCTCTCCACCACGTCTGGAAGGCCAATGATTCACAATGAAATAGAACGATTCATGCGTTTTTCGGTCTTCCAATTCCATCCAAAGGATATCGCGGGTAATCTCTTCAAACTCCACTAAATTAACCTGAACCGTACCGTGTGAAACAAGGTGCAACTTAACGGAATCATAAATGGCCGCCACATCGATTCCGCGGACATCCCGACTTTCCTCATGAACAATCGCGTACGGTTTGGACATCAAAGAAGCCTGATGGATCAAATCATCCACCACCTGTCGGTTTTCAACTTCACATAAACCCAGGACGTCGGGTGAATGTCCTTCCACCAAACTGGAAATCACCTTGGACAGGTGATTCAATTTGTTCGTATATCGTTCTGAATTCCACATCCGTTCAGCCGATGGAAGAAATTCTTCGTCAACGGTTTCCGGATCATCCAGGGTATCAAATAGGTTCTCAACATTGTAAAAGGCTACCGTTAATACGCTGTCCGGCTTGCAGGCGGATAGTAACGACAGCATAATAATCATGAGCGGTAATACGCTGATTTTTTGCATGTCTCAAAAATACACCGACATGTGCGTAAGCGGTTTACGGGATGTTTAAATCACGGTGTAGTTTTGCCCATCATGACACTTATCAAATCAATTTCGGGGATCAGAGGAACCATTGGCGGACGGGAAGGTGATGGGCTAACGCCTATTGACGCAGTCAAATTCGCTGGGGCCTATGCGCAATGGATCAAAGCCCAGGGAAAAGGGAATACCATCGTCATTGGACGAGATGCCCGCTTAAGCGGCCCTATGATATCTGGCCTGGTGATCAATACACTCATTGGCATGGGCATGGATGTCATTGATTTGGGGTTGAGCACCACACCAACCGTAGAAGTTGCTGTTCCTGAACTAAACGCCGCCGGCGGCATCATTTTAACCGCCAGTCATAACCCAGGCCAATGGAATGCCCTGAAATTATTGAATCATCATGGCGAATTTATATCGGGAGCTGATGGCGCTGAGCTGCTTCGAATGGTAGAAGCGGGTGAAATAGAATTTTCAGCCGTTGATCAGTTGGGAACCCTTACCGAAGACTCAACATGGATTGATAAACATATTGAACGGATTGTGGCATGCGATGAGGTAAAGGTCGATGCCATCCGGAATAGAGGATTTAAGGTGGTGGTGGATGCCGTTAACAGCACCGGGGGGATTGCCATCCCAGCGTTGTTGAAAAGACTTGGCGTAACCGATATCGTTGAAATGTACTGCGAGCCAACTGGTCATTTCCCGCATAATCCGGAGCCACTCGCTGAAAACCTTACGGCCATTTCGGCGAAGGTAGTGGAGACCAACGCCGATTTGGGTATCGTGGTAGATCCGGACGTGGATAGATTGTGTTTTGTGATGGAAAACGGGGAAATGTTTGGTGAAGAATATACCCTTGTTGCCGTGGCGGATTATCTCTTGAGTCTGACACCTGGTAACACCGTATCCAATCTATCGTCTACACGGGCATTAGCCGATGTCACCACCAAACACGGAGGACACTATTCGGCTTCAGCGGTTGGTGAAGTGAATGTGGTTACAAAGATGAAAGAAGTAAATGCCGTGATAGGTGGGGAGGGGAACGGCGGAGTGATCTGGCCTAAACTGCACTACGGCAGAGATGCCCTGGCAGGTGTTGGATTGTTTCTGACGTTGCTGGCCGAGCGGGGAGGAAGCATTTCGGCTTTGAGGAAAACCTATCCGCATTACGAAATGTCAAAGAATAAGATCGAATTGAAGCCGGAAATGGATATTCCATCCATCTTAAAAACAGTTGCCAACCGTTATGCTCATGAAAACATCAACACGATTGATGGGGTTAAAATCGACTTTGCCGACGAATGGGTGCATCTACGACCGTCCAACACCGAACCTATTATCCGAATCTATTCGGAAAGCAGCGATGCCCAACGTGCGCTTGACTTAACGGAGAAGATTAAATCCGAGGTACTCCAAGGTATTTAACAACCCTATAGACTTAACTACGTTGTAGAATTTTTGGTGAGGTGTTTGATCAATTTCAGCATCCGGCTACCATACCAACTGTACAATTCTGCATCGATGAGTTCAACCCGACTCGAAGGAAATCGTTTGGCAAAGGCTTGAACGTGTTTTTCTTTAAAAGGAAACGGTTCGGTGGAGAGTAAGATCACGTCGGGATTCAGCGCTTTAATGTCATCATCGGTTATCACCGGATACCGTTCTTCCTGTACCAGATTCTGATAGCCGGAATACCGCAGAACATCATGAATATAGGTGCGTGTTCCTACAGCCATTAACGGTTCCTCCCAAATGAGATAAACGCAGCTTCTGGCAAAGGTTGATGTGCTTAATAAACGATTAAATCCATCTTGAATGCGGCTTGCCAGCGCCGTGGCTTCATCTGTTTTACCCACTAATTCGCCCACCTTTTGGATCATGTCTATGGCGTCCTCAATGGTATTTACATCGCTCATCCAAACCGGGGCAACAGACCGAAGTTCGTCAATTTGCTCGCGGACATTTTCCTCTTTGTTTCCAATAATCAAATCCGGTTTTAATTCACGGATTTTGGAAACAGCAAGCTTCTTGGTGCCACCAATTTTTTCAGCCGTTTTAAACGAGGCAGTTGGGTGGATGCAGAAAATCGTTTGCGCAATGGGGGACAACCCTAAATCGTACAACAATTCGGTTTGGGAGGGAACCAGCGAGATAATCCGTCGGGGAATCGTGGCTAGTTCAATGGTGTCACCGAGTTGATCGGTGAACCTCATCGCGCCAGCGCAGCAATAATGTCGTTCTTGGTTAAGATGTGTGGGATCCCAATGAGGTCATTCACCAAGACAGCCGGATTATCCTGATTGATGAGCTTGGTAACGTCTTCCAGCGATTGATGATAGTCAACCTGTGGAAATGGCTTTTGCATGATATCCCGCACCGATTTGGTACGAACAGTTGAATCCTTTAATAGCAACGACATCACATGGGTATCATTGAGGGAGCCCACAAAATCTCCGGCGTCATTTTGAACCGGAAGTTGTGAAATGCCGTATTTCTCCATCTTCGCAAAGGCTTCACTGGCGTGATCGGTTTCGGAAACCGTAACCAAGGGTAGATGCTGATGGTGTTGAATCACATCGAGCGCAATCTTGGGTCGGTCATTCAGGAAGCCTCGTTCCCGCATCCAGTTGTCATTGAAGGCCTTACCCATATATCGGGTAGCATGATCATGAAAGAGCACCACAACAACGTCTTCAGGCTTGAGTCTGTCTTTCAGTTGAATGAGTCCGGCAATGGCGCTTCCAGCGGAATTACCCACCAGAATACCCTCTTCACGAGCAAGTTTTCGTTGATAGATCAATCCATCTCTGTCGGTCACTTTTTCAAACGTGTCGATCACATCGAAATTCACGCATTTAGGTAAAATATCTTCTCCAATACCCTCGGTGATGTACGGATAGATTTCCTTCTCATCAAACTCACCGGTTTCATGGTATTTCTTGAATACCGATCCATACGTATCAATTCCCCAAATCTGAATATTGGGATTCTTCTCTTTCAGGAATTTTCCCACTCCACTGATGGTTCCGCCGGTGCCCACACCTACAACAAAATGGGTGATTTTCCCCTCGGTTTGTTCCCAGATTTCCGGGCCGGTAGACTCATAGTGTGCTTGAACATTGGCGGGATTGTCGTATTGGTTAACGTAGAATCCTCCTGGAATTTCAGTCCCCAATCGGCGAGAAACCGAGTAGTACGACCGGGGATCAGTTGGTTCCACATCCGTGGGGCAAACAATGACTTCAGCACCAACAGCTTTGAGCATGTCCACCTTTTCCCGGCTCTGTTTATCCGTGGTAACGAAGATGCATTTATAACCTTTGATTAATCCGGCAATGGCCAAACCCATGCCCGTGTTGCCTGATGTCCCTTCTACAATGGTTCCGCCGGGTTTGAGTCGGCCATCTTTCTCAGCCTCTTCAATCATCTTCAGCGCCATCCGATCCTTAACCGAATTGCCTGGATTTGTGGTTTCGATCTTCGCCAGAATAGTCCCTGGAACACCTGCAACGATCTTATTCAACTTCACCAATGGCGTATTGCCAATGGTCTCGAGAATGTTGTTGTAATACATTGCGGCAAATTTACTTGTTGGAAGCTTGTTCACAGCATGAATTGAAAGTTGGTTCAACTGCAATGCGTGTCTGTGTTAGTTGGAAGCAGCTAGCGGTTAGTGGTTAGCAGTTTATTAAAGTAATATCGAAGAACTAAGATCTAAGACTTCTCCAGCATTGATTTAGGAAAGGAGGGATAGTCCTTTTAATTAACTTGTTGGTGTAGCTCTGCGACCCCGGAAGGGGGCTGCGTATCCCCGAAGGGGATCTTTGCGCAGTCCCCGATCAGTCAATTTTGATGATTGAATATTGTTGTTCAGGATGTTTAAAGCCGTTCAGAACATATGTTCAATAAGGGGACGGCTCTGCGTTAAAACGAATGATGAGGAATTGGGAGAAATGTGACGAGTAATGGGAGGAGTTGATTAAGTCAGCTACCCGCTACCCAAGTCTCAGTTCCAACTTAGCGCTAAATTCGCGACCATGAAAATTGCCGCCTTCACCTTCGTTAAAAACGCGATAAAGCTGGATTATCCGGTTGTGGAGGCCATTCAGTCGGTTTTGCCGCTGGCCGATGAAGTGGTTGTGGCCGTTGGGAAGTCAGACGATAACACCCGAGAAGTGGTTGCATCCATTGATACTAAAGTCAGGATTGTAGATACGGTTTGGGACGAAACTCTTCGTTCCGGAGGTATGGTGCTGGCTGTGGAAACCGATAAGGCCTTTGATGCTGTTGGAAGCGATGCGGATTGGTGCATTTACATTCAAGCCGATGAGTGTCTCCACGAAAAATACATTCCGGTGGTTCGGCAGGCAATGGAAAAATACCTGGACGACAACGATGTTGAAGGACTTCTATTCCAATACAAACATTTTTATGGGAGTTACGACTTCCTGGGTGATAGCCGCACTTGGTACCGGAAAGAAATACGGGTTATCCGGAACAACAAATCGATTCGAAGCTGGAAAGATGCCCAGGGTTTTCGGAAAAACGGGCAAAAGTTGAAGGTGGCGGAAATTAATGCCGATATCTATCATTACGGTTGGGTGCGGCATCCGAGATTTATGATGGCCAAAGCCCATGAGGCTAACAAACTCTGGCATGACGACGATTATGTGAACGCGCGTTTTAATCCCGACACAGATTTTGATTATTCTCAAATAGATTCCATCAAACGATTTGAGGGCACCCATCCAGAGGTGATGACAAACAGAATCGAGCGGATGAACTGGACATTTGATCGCGACCCAACTATTAAGTCGTTCTCATTTAAAACCGGGCTGTTGTATTACCTTGAAAAGTTCATTGGATGGCGACCCGGCGAGCATCAAAACTATCAGATCGTGCGTCATTTAGAAGGTTAGTTGACAAAACAATCACTGGTGTTGATCGTTCAACATATACCTTTGTGACTCGTGAAACGCGTTTTATCCATAGTCATTTTATCCGTTGTCCTTTTCAATCTGATGGGATTTCAGTTCAGTTTGGAGCATTGTTGCTCAGACAAACTGGTTCTAACGGTTGGTCAGGATGCGCATTGTTACGATGGGTGCTGTGGCGATGAAATGGATGGTGATTGCTGTGATCTTCAGTACTTTTCCAAAGATGCCGGAGGTCAACTTCCGGGGCTTCTAACCCAGTATAAATTTCACATTCCGGTAGCCAATATACCAGCTGGCTATTCATATCAATCATTCACTCAGGTCGTGCAAACTTTTGCACTGAAAACGGTTGATTTTCCAGGCCCACCGACGTTCCTGTCGGTCTGTGTTTTCAGGTGTTAGCCAATCGATGGATCGTTCTCCATCGTCAATAACTAACATCAACACATGACATTTCAAACAATAAATAAACGAATACAATTTGCTGCGTTTCTTTTGCTGATATCCGCAAACGCAGCCCTTGCACAGATCCATGGTATGGTGGTGCAACTCAATGCGGATGGTCAGCCAACACCGGTAACCGGTGCTTTCATTCACTGTCTGGGTGAGACAAATGGCGTGTTCTCAGACAGTACCGGTCATTTCGAACTCACAGAATGTACGGGTAGTAAAGCCATCGTTGCCGATCACATTTCACTCAAGTCAGATACCTTACCACTCAATCTAAGAAGGGGCGAACATTATCGGTTTATCCTTACCGGTGATGATGCTACGTTGAATGCCATCGCCATTGAACGGCGTAGAAAGGGATTGGATATCAACTCGCTTGATCCGAAAACCACCATTAATCTTCGCGAGCGTGAATTTCAAAAGGCGGCGTGTTGCAACCTCTCCGAAAGTTTTGAAAACGCACCGGCCATCGATGTAAGCTACGCCGATGCGGTGACAGGAACGCGTCAAATTAAGATGCTGGGTTTGGATGGTTTTTATACCTTGATTAGCCGGGAGTACATGTCCGCTGTGCGTACACTAAACGGTTATTACGGCATGAGTTTTATTCCGGCAGCTTGGGTGGACGGCATTCAAATAACCAAAGGAGCTGGCTCTGTGGTGAATGGGTATGAAAGCATAGCCGGACAAATTAACGTGGAGCTGAAGAAGCCATTTGGTAAGGAAAAGCTGTTAGTTGACCAGTTCATTTCAGAGTCTGGTCGATCAGAAACCGATGTCATGTTTCGAAAAGACATCAGTCGAAAACTGGCCACTTCACTTTTTGTTCGAGGTGGCGTTTTCCCGGCCAGGATGGATCGAAATAACGATGGATTTGTCGACAATCCGGTGGGCAATCAATTTCAAGCCCTCAACCGATGGCAGTTTCAATCCGGCAACTGGGAGGGACAATTTTCGGCGGGAGCCAATCGGGATCGAAAGGAGGCCGGACAGCTGTCATCCAAACTCAATCCATATAACATCAACATTCAAAATGATCAGGTTGATCTCTGGGCCAAGCTTGGCCGGGTGTTTCCCGATAAACCCTACAAAAGTTTTGGCTCGCAGTATGGGTACAATCATTCCAAACTCAGAAGTACCTATGGGAGTGGAGCGGCTCAAAAAACATATGATGCCCGCAGTCAGACGTTCTATATGAATCTTCTGTACCAATCCATACTGGGCACCACCATTCATTCCTATCAAACCGGTGTTTCCGTCATGGCGGATCAGATGACGGAAGAACTAACCGGGAATCAAACGTTGCAGTATGACCGCTTGGAAGTGGTGCCAGGTGCTTTTTTTGAATACACCTATAAACCCTCGGATTCGTTGATAATCGTGGCCGGTGTCCGCTCTGATTACAACTCCATTTACGGATTCTCCGTCACACCCAGAATTCACTCTAAATACACCTTTAACAAAGGGAAGTCGTCCGTTCGCGTTTCGGGAGGAATGGGTCGAAGAACATCGAACATTCTGGCGCAGAATCAAGCTATCTTGGCCTCCAACCGCACCTGGGTTGTTCCAACGGAAACAGCCAATACGGCCTATGGCTTGAAACAGGAAGTAGCTGTGAATACCGGAATCAGTTTTCATCACGACATGAAATGGGGATTTCGTCCGGCCAGCTTAATCGTGGATTACTTTAACACCACGTTTCTCCATGAAGTGGTATTTGATCGCGAAGCCGATACGCTGTTTCAAGTGTACAATATGGCCAACGGAACGCGGGCCAATAGTATTCAAATTCAATTGGATTATGAACCCTTCAGACGAACAGAAATCCGATTGGCTTATCGAGCATTCGGAGTCCAGACGAAGTACCGGAACATTTACACTGTCTTTCAGCAAGGTGGGGAAGGATATTTGGAAAAACCGTTTGTGGCACCAAACAGAGCCTTTATTAATGTGACTCAAACTACCCGCAAAAACTGGCAGTTCAGCTCAACGCTTCAATGGTATGACAGACAGCGTACCACGCAATACTTCCGCATGGAAGACAGCAAACTTTGGGAACCCGATTATTCACCATTCTTCTTCTTGTTAAATGTTCAGGTTTCCAAAAAGATTCATGGCGTTCTTGAAGTTTTTGCCGGTGCTGAAAATCTTTTGAACTACAAGCAGGAAAATCCGATACAAGGATCGGATGATCCATATGGCAAGACTTTTGACGCTTCGTTGGTGTGGGGACCGGTTTTTGGACGGATGATGTACGGAGGTCTGCGGTACCGGATAAACGATTAAACTCCGATATTTGTTAATAGAATAATGAAAAGTAAAAATTTAAAATTAGTGGTGATGCTCATGCTCATGGGCTCAGCGTTCACCGTTCTTGCTAAAAACGTTGTGCTGGAAATAAAGGTTCACGGGCAGTGTGGTGAATGTAAGGAACGTATTGAGAAAGCGTTGGACAAACCGGGCATCACTTATGCCAGTTGGGATGTCACCTCAAAAATGTTGACCGTCAAATTCAACGACAAGAAATATTCTGAGGACGATATTCATAAAATCCTGAACGGTATTGGATACAACACGGAGAAATCAAAAGCCTCCAATGATCAGATTAACAAACTACCGGCCTGTTGCAGGCCTGGTGGTCATTAGCGTTAAAGCGAAATAAATTCAATGGAATTATCTGCCGCCTGTTGCAAAATGGGCGGCAGTTTTTTTTCTGTCCAAGGATGACTTCCGCCGAAGGTGTGGTTACCTTCATTTTCCATCAAGAGCGAATGCGAAACCACTTTGTGTATTTTTCGGGCATTGCTGATGGGCGACACATCATCCTGCAACCCGTGAATCATCATCAGCGGCTGATCTATCTCGGTTAATCGTTTAACCAAATCATACTTGTCCAGATGGGTGAGGAAATCTTCCCTGAAAGAGTAGTGTAAAGGATATTCCTGACCAGTGCGCGAATTTTGAATAACTACATGGCCTTTTTCCTTCCAGTGCTCATCGGTATCCAGTTCGGCAAACTTTCGGAGATTATAAGCTCCGGCCCATGATATCACCCGATTGATACGTTCATCATCCAGCGTTTTTAGTATGGCCATGGCACCACCTAAACT
Organism: Flavobacteriales bacterium; assembly: GCA_020635355.1. GTDB lineage: Bacteria > Bacteroidota > Bacteroidia > NS11-12g > UBA9320 > WGNA01. The sequence goes on along the minus strand of JACJZW010000001.1, from coordinate 335,349 downwards.
GTGACCAATGAGCGTAATGTTGGCAACATTATAGTAATGTCGGTATTCTTCATTGTCGTCCGTGAGCCAGTTGATCACGCGATCGATATCTTCCAATTGATAGGAAAAAGTGTTCTGAGCAAATGATTCAGGATCCGTGATATCACTCAGATCGGAGGGATTTATGCCATTGTGGGCATAGTTAAATTTGACAAAGAAACAATTTTGCTCTGCGAAGTAATCGGCCAGCACATTCCAAGGTCCCCAGTCCTTGAACCCTTTCCAACCGTGACAGAAAACCACAATGGGCGCCTGGCGTTGATCCGGATTAAACGTAACGTCCAGCGTTATAGGCCGATCACCGGATCCGGCTATGGTTCGTTCCTCCCGGAAACTAATCATGGAAGCTTTTGCATCGTGGCGGCAGCGTCAAAGTCTTTCGCCTCTTTACCCAGTCGGATAATGGTTACCGATTCGATGGTGTCACCTACCTGAATGCTGTTCACCACATCCATTCCGCTGATCACGTATCCAAACACGTTGTATCCACCATCCAAAAACGGGGTAGGAATGTGTGTAATGTAGAACTGAGATCCATTTGAATTTGGACCTGAGTTAGCCATGGCCACGGTTCCAGCCTTATCGTGCTTCAAGTCTGATGATACTTCAGTTTTGAACCGATAACCGGGTCCGCCATATCCATTTCCCATAGGATCGCCGCCTTGAATCACAAAGTTGGGTTCAACCCGATGGAAGATGAGCGAATCAAAAAATGGTGTTCCCAAAGGGCGATGTGAATTTTCAATGGCGCCTTCGGCCAAGCCAACGAAGTTAGCCACCGTAATAGGGGCTTTTTCGTATTCCAATGTAAAAATGATCGTGCCTTTGCTCGTAACCATTTCGGCAAACAGGCCTTCTTTATAACCCAGATCTTTCATAGCTTTTTTATACGGATTTCCGCATGAAACCAACATCAACAGAATAACAACGGATAAGAGGTTTTTCATGCCATTTTTTATTTGGCGCAAAAGTATTTGAAGTGAACATCCGTAACAAGTTTTGAATTGCATTCATTTACTTTGCGCGCCTTTATTCATGGGACTGGAACAAGAAATAGCAAAAAGACGAACATTCGGGATCATTAGCCACCCGGATGCCGGTAAAACAACCCTTACTGAGAAGCTACTGCTTTTTGGTGGAGCCATTCAAACGGCCGGTGCCGTGAAGAGTAACAAGATTACCAAAACAGCCACTTCGGACTTTATGGAAATCGAAAAGCAACGGGGAATTTCCGTGGCTACGTCCGTTATGGCATTTGACTACAAGGATTGTCTGGTAAACATTCTGGACACACCGGGTCACAAGGATTTTGCTGAAGATACCTTCCGGACATTAACGGCTGTGGATTCGGTTATTCTGGTAATCGATTGTGTGAAGGGAGTAGAGGAACAAACTCGCCGACTCATGGAAGTTTGCCGGATGCGCAATACACCGGTGATTGTCTTTGTGAATAAACTGGATCGAGACGGGAAGGATCCGTATGACTTACTGGATGAGTTGGAAACGGAACTAAGCATCAGCGTTCGGCCCTTGAGCTGGCCCATCAATATGGGGCGCGATTTTAAGGGGGTGTACTTGTTGCATGACGGGTCATTGAATTTGTTCGAGGTGAATAAGACCAAACGTACCGAGTCATTGATGCGATTTGAGAATCTGGATGAACCTCAATTGGATGAAATCATTGGGGAAAAAGATGCTGCAAAACTCCGTGAAGACGTTGAACTGATCAATGGGGTGTATGAGCCCTTTGATGTTCAAATGTATCGGGAAGGCCTACTGGCACCGGTGTTCTTTGGTTCAGCCGTGAATAATTTTGGCGTTCAGGAACTGTTGGACACCTTCATTCAAATCGCCCCGATACCGCAAGGACGTAGTACGGATACCCGTAGAGTTGAGCCCAATGAGTCCAAATTCACCGGCTTTGTTTTTAAAATTCACGCCAACCTGGATCCGAAGCACCGCGATCGAATTGCGTTCTTGCGCGTGTGTTCCGGAAAGTTTGAGCGAAACAAATTTTACCATCAGGTTCGGTTGGATAAGGATCTGAAGTTTAGCAACCCCTATAACTTCCTGGCTCAATCCAAGCAGGTGGTGGAAGCCGCCTATCCCGGAGATGTGATTGGGTTATACGATACCGGAAACTTTAAAATTGGTGACACACTCACTGAAGGGGAGGAGATGACGTATAAAGGCATACCGAGTTTCTCACCTGAGATTTTTAAAGAGGTGGTGAACCTTGACCCCATGAAAAGTAAGCAGTTGGAGAAAGGGATCGAACAGCTAACAGACGAAGGTGTGGCCCAGCTGTTCCGGCAAGAACCTGGAAACCGGAAATACATTGGGGTAGTTGGAGAACTGCAGTTTGAAGTGATCCAATACCGTTTGGAACACGAATATTCTGCTAAATGTCGGTTTGAAGCCCTCAATTTCTATAAAGCTTGTTGGATGACCGGTCCGGATGACAAAATCATTGATTTCTGTAAGTACCGGCCTAAGGAAATTGTGATGGACAAAGATGAAAATAGGGTTTACCTGGCTTCGTCACCTTTTGTCCTTCAAATGGCGCGGGATAATAACCCCGACATCACCTTTCATGAGACGTCGGAATTTAAGGTGTAGAAGACTGGTGTAACAGGGAAATAGGAGATTAGGGTATGTTACCACCCTATGTACTCTTAACTGATTGTACCGGAACAACCGCTCGCTTTACCTACTCTGTATACCTATCACCTAGTATTCTATTCACCTAGTATTCTATTCACCTGGTATTCTATTCCACTATTCTACTATTCCACTAGTCCTCAAGAATTCCACTGATCCTCAAGCCCAAAATCATTCCTTCAAATGATCCACCAAATACTCCGTTACCTTTTGGTAGAGGTGGAGTCTATCCTTTCCACGAACGTTATGTGGGTGATGTGGGTATACAAAGTAGTCGAGCCCTGTTTTGTCCAGCTCAATAGCTTTTTGAAGGAACATCAGCGAATGCTGCCACAACACCACGTCGTCTTCCGCGCCGTGTATCATCAGTAAATTTCCTTCAAGATCACCCACGTAATTCAAGAGGTTATTATTCTTGAATCCCACCGGGTTTTCTTCTGGAGTGTCCATGTAACGTTCGGTGTACATTACCTCGTAATAGGTCCAGTCAATAACAGGTCCGCCGGCGACTCCTACTTTAAACACCCCGGGGTTGCGGGTCATCATACTGGTGGTCATAAACCCACCAAAACTCCATCCGTGAATGCCCATGCGGGTTGAATCCACCCAATTATTTTTCTTAAGCCAGCTTAATCCGGTTAGTTGGTCCTGCATTTCGAGTGTTCCCAGTTGGCGATGAACCGAACTCTCAAAATCAAATCCTCGATTGGATGATCCTCTATTGTCGATAGAAAAGACGATGAACCCCTGTTGGGCAAGATAGTGATACCAGTGATTAGCGCCTCCCAACCAGGAATTGGTAATGAGTTGCAGGTGCGGACCACCATACAAATACACGATTACCGGGTATTTTTTATTCGGGTCAAAATCAACCGGTTTAAATAAGCGGTAATACAAATCGGGACCGGTTCCATTCGGAATACTTCCGATGGTCATCTCGCCCAGTTTGTAATCCTTCAACGGGTTCTCGGACTCCTTGAGCGTTTCCAATACCGATCCTTTTTCGTCGATTATCCGAACATCACGTGGTGTGATGGTGCTCGTAAAATTGTCGATGAACGCCGTATTTGCTGAATTGCCAGATAAATAATGACATCCCTCACCGGTGGTGAGTCGCAGCGTTTTGTTATTCTTTACGTTCACACAATATAGGTCACGAGAAAGAGGGCTTTCCTTGGTTGATTGGATGTAAATCATGTCCTGCTTGGGACTCCAGCCGAGAAAATCAGTCACCACCCAAGAACCTTTTGTAAGCTGTTTCAACATGCGTCCGGACGTATCGTAGAGATACAAGTGATTGTATCCATCCCGCTCACTCCACCATACAAAGTTGACCTTCGAATTGGGAACGAAACTCACCGGATGCTCGGGTTCCACATAACGGGAATTGGTTTCTTCAAACAAGGTCTTTATAAAGCGGCCATCTTTGGCATCGTACTTCCGAAGCCACATATGATTTTGAGCGCGGTTTACCACCGCAACATAGATGTATCGGCTATCTGGGCCCCAGGCCACATTCGTCAGAAATTGCTCGGCAGGTTCTCCGGTTTTTAGGTACACAGTCTTACCTGAATTGAGATCGTACACGCCTATGGTTACATGATGACTCTTGTCACCTGCACACGGGTATTTGATGTTTCGGGTACCAGCCGGACGTTGTCCCAGATCATAAATCGGATAGTCCGTTACCATGGACTCATCCATTCGGTAAAAGGCCAATTTTTCGCTGTTTGGTGCCCAGAACATTCCTCCGGTGATACCAAATTCATCGCGGTGTACTGATTGTCCGTAAACGATTCCGCTACCACCATCTTTGGTGAGTTGAAGATCATTTTGATCCATGGCTCGATGGATGAAAAGGTTGTTGTCTTTAACGTAGGAGGTCTTCTTTGAATCCTTGGACGATTCGGCATGTTGCCAGTTCTTTCGATCCATTTCCGTGACTTTGGACACGGTTTTATCACCCACCACATAGGACAAGAGGAAACCGGCATGTTCAAATCGAAGATCATTCATCCCAGCCCAGGAGTGAGGAGGAAGGCCTTTTATTGAATCGAGCTTCGCCTTGGATAAGGCCTCGTTGAGATCACTTACCGTGATGGACCGGGATAAGCCATTCTTCTTTTGTTCAAGGTCGTTGACCAAAATGGCATTGGTGCCATCTGCATTCATTACATACGAGTAATGACTGTTGTCCACCCATTGAAGTTGGTTCATACCTCGGGGATATAAATGATATCCCAGAATGGCATCTTCCATCGTGAGCATCTTACTATCCTGGGCACCGGCCAGAATGGGTAACAACAACAGGAGGGAGGGAGTAAGGATTCGCTTGAACATGCTTAAAGTTGCTTTTGAGCAAACATACGGATTTGACAAACGTTCCTACTAGCAAGAGGATGGTTGTTGGAAATTTGTCGATGGATGCAACGGATTACCAAAACTTGGCCGGCAAGTGCAACCACTATTTCACGACACTGGGTGTGATTACTATATTCACGGCCTGAATCTGAGCGCACAACATGCAGGAAATTGATCATATAGAACTTACGTTTTTAAGTCTGGAAGACTACGAGGAATTAAAGCTGGCGATGATAGACTCGTATGCAAGTATGCCTGAGGCATATTGGAAAGAACACCACATCAAAACGCTGATCAATCGATTCCCTGAAGGTCAGGTGGTGATTCGCGTAAATGGACAAATTGCTGGATGCGCCCTTTCCATTCAGGTTCAATACGATACGTTCGGTGACCGGCATACCTACAAGGATATCACCGGTAATTACACCTTCAGCACGCATTCTGACAAAGGGGATGTTTTGTATGGTATTGATGTATTTATCAAGCCGGAATTCAGAGGAATGCGTCTCGGAAGGCGCTTATACGATTACCGAAAAGAACTCTGTGAACGGTTGAATTTGAAGCGGGTTGTATTTGGTGGAAGGATTCCCAATTATCATAAATACGCCGATGAACTCACTCCCCGGCAGTATCTGGATAAAGTTCGCTACCGCGAAATCCACGATCCCGTGTTGAATTTTCAGCTTTCCAATGATTTTCATCCCATTAAAGTGATTCAGGGTTATTTGGAGGCCGACAGGGACTCCAAGGATTATGCGGTGTTGTTGGAATGGGACAATATTTATTATGAAGCCGAAAGTGAGATTACTCCTGTGGTGACGAAGAGCACCGTTCGTTTGGGATTGATACAATGGCAGATGCGGCCGTATGCGAACCTGGATGAGTTGATGCAGCAAGCCGAGTATTTTATTGATGCCGTATCGGGATATCGTTGTGATTTCGCCTTGTTCCCCGAACTGTTCAATGCACCATTGATGTCGGATTACAACCACTTGTCGGAATCCGACGCCATTCGAAAACTGGCTGAGTATACCGATGAGATAGTATCTCGCTTTGCCGAACTCTCCGTGCATTACAACATCAACATCATTACCGGAAGTATGCCGGAGATGGTAGACGACAAACTCTATAACGTTGGTTACCTGTGTCATCGCAATGGTTCGCGGGATCGATTTGAAAAAATTCATGTCACACCGGATGAATTCCGGGTTTGGGGTATGTCAGGTGGATCCGGACTAAAGGTATTTGACACCGACTGCGGACGAGTAGGTGTTTTGATCTGTTATGATTCTGAATTCCCGGAGCTCAGCCGCTTACTGAAATTAGATGGCATGGATATTCTTTTCGTTCCGTTCCTAACCGATACCCAGAATGGCTATTCCAGGGTTCGTCACTGCGCGCAGGCCAGAGCTATAGAAAACGAATGTTACGTTGCCATAGCCGGTAGTGTTGGAAACCTTCCAAATGTGCATAACATGGATATCCAATTCGCTCAATCCATGGTGTTCACCCCGTGTGATTTCTCCTTTCCAACCAATGGAATTAAAGCGGAAGCCACACCAAACTCGGAAATGATTCTGATAGCCGATGTGGACCTAAACCTGCTCACAGAGCTGCATTCCAAGGGAAGTGTACGGAATCTGAAGGATCGTCGGGAAGACATTTATCAGCTGAAAAGAAGCTGAAAACAGATTTTTTTTAAGAAATAGTTCATCAACATTTGGTTGTTTACAAAATGTGAATTACTTTCGTAATCGTATTACGCTAACTACTGACTTACTGATGTGAACCTGTGCTGCTACAATCCCACACTTCCTCAGTAAAATTTTAGAACTAAAACCGTACAACATCTGACTAGTGTTGTTCGACATTTTACGCTTGAGAGGGGGAAAATCTCAATGCATTTTTACAGCTAAGCCGTTTTTGGCGCAATACGCATAACACTACTGCAACTTGAAAATTATTGCGTATGATTCTGCCAAAGATATACGTGGTTGACGACAACCCGATGTATGCTGCAACCGTAGCACATGCCTTCAAACAAGATTTGTTTCAGGTATCTGAGTTTCATTCAGGAACCGAGTACCTCAACCAATTGGATTCATCCGTTGACATTGCTATTTTGGATCATCATCTGCCCGATATCACCGGGTTGGATTTGCTCATCAAATCAAAAGAAATCAACCCTGAACTCTCGGTAATTATCCTATCAGGGCAAGAGGATATCAGCATGGTATCCCAGTTTTATAAACACGGTGCGTACTGCTACATCGTCAAAGACGATAATGCCTTACCAGAACTCGCGCACAAGGTTCGAAACCTTCTCAATACGGTAAACCTTAAAAAGGAAGTAAAGCTCCTGGAAGAGGAACTGGAAGACCGATCCAAATACAATCGGATCATTGGCAATAGCCCGGCAACACTCCGCATGCTGAAGATGATTCAGCGCGTTGAAAAAACCGATGCCACGGTCATGATTACAGGTGAAAGTGGTACCGGTAAGGAATTGGTGGCTGAGGCCGTTCACTACAATTCTAATCGCCGACGCAAGCCTTTCGTAGCCGTAAATATTGCGGCGATTCCTGATAACCTGATTGAAGACGAATTATTTGGGCACGAGAAAGGAGCCTTTACAGGAGCGATTGGTCGGCGTAAAGGAAAATTTGAAGAAGCTCAGGGAGGAACCATCTTCCTGGATGAAATTGGCGAGATGGAGATTGGTCTTCAGGCCAAATTACTTCGTGTACTTCAAGAACGCAAAATGACCCGATTGGGCAGCAATAAGGAAATGAAGTTGGATATCCGAATCATTGCGGCAACGCACCGGGATTTGGCCCACCAGGTTCGAGAAGGAAAATTTCGGGAAGATTTATACTACCGTATTCAAGGATTTCCGATTCAGGTGCCTAAACTGAGAGATCGCGGACGAGATGTTATTCTCCTTTGCGAGCACTTTCTCAAGATTTCTGCCGAAAAAAATCGAATGCCGGCACGCACCTTCAGTGAAGCTGCGCAGAAGGAACTGATGAAACATAAATGGCCGGGTAACGTGCGGGAATTGATTGCCGCTATGGAACGTACCGCGCTGGTTTGCGATAAAGAAATCGTAAGTGTAGAAAGCCTTATTCTAAATGAAAATTCAACTGAAATAACTAAACCGGTATCCCTTTCTGAGGCCGCCAAAGCCAATGGTGGATTGGATGGAGATGTACTTGATCTAGCCAAGAAACTGGCAGAGCTCCGTCAATTGGAGCCCTTGTTACGAGCCCTGGACAGTCAAAAGAATCCGGCCTGAATATGAACTAAAAAAATTGGCGCAAGCCAACATAACAGAACTACTTACTCTCACTACTAACTACTTAGACGATGAACTTAAATCTCAACCAACGGCCTGATGTTCGGAATGAACTGAACCTAAGCCGAATCGTACTCATTGCAGCCGGGGTCACGGCCCTGCTGGCAGTGATCTTCTTTGTGGCGGGCAATTTCCTGCCGTCTTCCGATGTGAAGGCGAGCAGCGGTCCGCAGAAGTACTACATCAGTGGAAACTGTAACACCTCGGCCAATATTTCCATCATGGAAAATGTGGAAGATGGTGACACTCTCGAACTCAATGGCGATTTCAACATCAACACCAATTGCTATGAAATGGAAGATGTTGACGTAGTCATCAACATGAAGGGCGGAGACATGATCTTCACCCAGGACAAAAAATTAAAACTCGGATCAGGAGCCGTAATTCTTTGCCGAAGCAACTATCACCTCAAAGTGGAGAACATCGGGATTACCGGATGTGATGAAAACTCCAACAATGGAGATGATGACGTTGAATGCGAAGACGACAGTTGCGCTCTGCACCAATGGAACACCTTACATTCAGGAAGTTCCGGCAGTGGCAGCAGTTCCAATGCCGTAACCTTTGAAGTGGAGTCAACAAACGGTTATACCGTAACCGTGGTGTTGGAGCCCACCGAAGTAAACGTTCCGGGATCGTGTACCAGTGGTTACAACTGGACGGTTGATCTCGATTATACCATCACATTTAGTGGAAGCAATGTTCCTAGTTCATTGTGGACACTGCAGGGTAACCTGATTTGCGATGGCGACAATGACAACTTCTTTAACCTCCCTAATGGTGGAGGAACGGGAGAGGCCACTACCTCTAACAGCTGGCGAAGTGCCACAGATTGTGGAAGCATTACCGTTGGTAGCTTGTGTGAGCAAATTCAGCTTACCATTCAAGGGCCGGGTATTTCCAGTCAAACCATCACGAAGGATATCGGCGGTAGCTCATCCTCCGGTGGAACCATTTCTGAAAGCGTTCACCACCCGAATAACGATGCTCATGAAAAGAGCAACGGCGACATGGAAGTAAACGAAGACTATCTAAAAGTGAATAAATATGATGTTGGTGTTCGCTTCACCACCGTAAATATTCCACAAGGAGCCGACATTACTTCTGCCTATCTCGTATTCACCGCAAAAGACGACGGTGACGGAACGGCTACCGTTCGGATCAAAGGTGAAGATACCGATGATGCTGCAGCGTATGGCTCAAGCGATGATAATATTGGAAACCGAACCCGCACCACCAATTACACAGATTGGTCTTTGGGGGATTGGAATGAAGACGATACCGTTCATTCGGCCGACATATCATCTGTTATTCAAGAAATTGTTGACCGCAGCGGATGGTCGTCCGGAAATGATATGGCCTTTATCCTGGAAAAAGCTTCCGGATCAGAACGTAAGGCACTATCCTACGATAATAACAATAGCACCTCCGAAGCACCTCAATTGGTGGTGGTTTACGGTGATGGTGGCTCAAGCGGGAGCGGAAGTGGTTCCAGCAGCAACAGCGGTTCCATTTCAGCCAAGATTACTGATAGTGATAACGATGCCCATGAGAAATCAAACGGCAAGATGGAGGTAGAAAAAGATTATGTCTATGTCAACAAATACGATGTAGGTCTTCGTTTTACAAGCCTAAGTCTTCCACAAGGGGCGAACATAACCTCTGCTCGAATCGTATTTACCCCACATGATGATGGTTCCGGATCCGGATCTGTGCGATTTAAAGCTCAAGATGTTGATGATGCCGATGCGTTTGATGATGAGGACGATGACATTTCTGATCGTACCCGAACCACTAATTATAAAGATTGGACCTTGGGTGATTGGGATCAGGATGATACTGTGCACTCACCAGATATCTCTGACGTTATTCAGGAAATTGTTGATCGCAGCGGATGGGCGTCTGGTAATGACCTGGTGGTTATTATCGAGCCACTTTCCGGAAATGGAAAACGTAAGGCCATCTCCTGGGATGATGATGAAAGCTCCACGGGAACGTGTCAATTGATCGTTACTTACGGTGAAGAAGGCGAAGAAGCTGATTTGACCGACAACGACAACGAATCGGCCATCTTGTTTGGTGGAACGGTAAAAATTACTCCATACGGAACGGCGCAAAACGTCTACAGCTTCTGTGAAGCCAGTCATTCTGGATACAGTAATGTGGAAGGTTCATTGTTGCCTGTTGACTTGGTATCCTTTGAGGTGACCAATGAAAATGGCACTGCAGTTCTGAACTGGGTTACCGCTTCAGAAGAAAACAACAGTCACTTTGAAGTTCAGCGAAGTCTGAATGGTACTGACTTCGACGTTATTGGTGAAGTTGTTGGAAGCGGAAACTCAACCACAACACGCTATTACGACTATCGCGATGAGAATACACCAGCAGAACGCTTTGTGTACTATCGTCTGCGTCAAGTTGATTATAACGGTGCATTTGAATACAGTCCCCTGGTCATGTTCGTAGGTGTAGAAGGAACGGGCGAACCAAGCAAAGTATATCCAAATCCAGCTGATCGAATCATAAACGTTGAAAAATTGGGCTCTACGTTTAGTGTTTCCTTGATCAGCCAAACCGGAGAATTGGTCTTCGCCGAAGACGGAATCGACAGTCGGGTAACCATTGACGCCACCAATTTCCCACGAGGATATTATGTGATGTCTGTTTACAATGATCGATTCAAAGAATCTCATAAGATTCTGATACAACATTAAAGAGCCCCCTTTCAGTGCATTTAGCGCTGATCAAGTCGCAGTGAGCACGATGTAAGTCGTTGCATGTTATGAGAATGAGCTCCTTCCTTCGGGATGGGGCTCATTCTTTTTTATAACCTGTTGCGCTTGGCGGTATAAGTTGAGCGCGATGGCGAATAAGCGTTTAGTGCATGTAGTCACCCTGCATTATTGCGGGAGAAGTGGTAACTTTCCTTGGGGTAGGGGAAAATGCGGTCCCTACAAAATCTTTATCAAAATCCAGGTATCGTTCGGTGCATTTACTCTACGTTGGGTTATTCTGGTTCGGTCGGAGAAATAACCTTGTAAGAAGTTAAAATGCCGGGTAACTTTCCTAGGGGTAGGGGAAAATGCGATCCCTACAAAATCCCACTCAATAAGACATCAACTGTGAGAAGATTTTCTCGGCGCTGGGTATTTCTTATTGCGGACTTGAAGTCGATCTAACCATCCCGTCCATCGTCATTTTGATCTCAAATCTCTAATCTCTGAACTCTGACCTCAAATCTCTGATCGTGAACCTTGTTCCTTACCACACAGAAGGTTCATTTCTGTGGTGGAACCAAAATCACGGACTCCCGGTCAACCCGAACCTGTCCGGGATGTGCACCCTTGAATTTTCGCACAAACTTGATGGGGGTATGAATAACCGCACTGAGCGATTCATGCTGGTTTTTCGAGTACCCGGCGGCTAGTGATCCCGCATATTCAAGTACATGCTCGGGAATAGTTTTTTGAGTTGGATTCCGGATAATCACATGGGAACCGGCCACCTCCCGGGCATGAAGCCAATGATCGGTCTTTCCGGCTCTTTTGAGTAATTCATCATTGTCACGGGCACTTTTTCCTACCCATATTTCAAACCCGTCATGCTCATAAACCCGATAGGGAACTGCCTCCGGCTGTTTTTGTTCTTGAGCATGTAACCCGCAACGCGACGCGAATTGTTGCAATTCCTTTAACGTATTCAGGCTTCGATACTCCATTTCGAGTAGATCCAGCTGAGCTTCCTGATGTTGTAAGGAGACGTATCGAGAGTTCAGATGACTAATCTCCAAATGACTATTCTTTGCCTTTCTATAATAGTTTCGGGCGTTATCAGCCAAGCTGAGATCCTTGTTTAATCGTATCGTAATCGGTTCGTTGGTGTACACATTCGTCAGTTCAATTTCACTTCTGGACTCTTTAGGAAAATGAATGTGCGCCATCAAGGTATCGGCCCGTTGACGATAAAACGACTCATCCGGAAGTGATGACTTCTTTTTTTCAAGCGAATGCAGCTGTTTTCGAGTTTTTGCTCTTCGCTGATTTATATGATCCTCAATTTGTTTTCGAGTGCTGTGGATGCGGTCCAGTCGTAACCAATTGATGCTAAATGCTTCTGCCGCTTCTTTCGCAGAATGAATTACTTCTCCTTCTCCTGGATTGGCTGTACGCAATACCACTTCATCCGATTCCTCTACGATCCGATATCCCTGATGATTTAATAAATCAATGGCCTCCAGAAACACCGATTCGTTGTGGTGGGGGTGTTCAAAATAGCGCAGCTGTTCAAGACTGTGTATCAAATTGGCCGTGGCAAACGGGTTATGATGTGCAAAGTCAGCGGGAGAGGGGTGAAACGAAATGTGAGGTGTCTCAGGCAACGCTTCCGGTGCCGATTTGTACTTGAAAAAGTCGCTTACTTCATTTTGGTGATATGCCAGCATTCCGCTGTGTCGGCCAAAGGCTTGCACACCCAAGGAATGGTGTTCAAATTCCAATATTAGTCGGCGATCCGGCAGCGGACAACATACACGTACAACTTGCTGACCAATGATTTCTCGGAACTGAGGAATGGTATTTCGAATGGGAAGCCGATCGGCTTCCGGAAAGAGAAACAGCGTAAGATCCCGAACAAAACAGATTCGGAATACAGATTCATTCGTAAACTCCAGGTAGATATCGGTTGGAGAAGCGCTAAAGCAACGACGAAGTTCGGATCCCCTCAACTGCTCGTCCACCTCATGGGCAAGATCATACAGAAAAACGGGATCATTAATCATGGTCTACGGTTAAAAATCGCCGTAAACGTCGGTCAGTGCTTCGCAGCCGTTATCGGTGATCAAGATGGTGTGTTCGTATTGGGCGGATAATCCACCGTCAATGGTTCGGGCAGTCCAGCCATCAATTTTGTCGATCTTACATCGGGCCTTACCGGTGTTGATCATCGGCTCAATTGTAAAGATCATTCCAGGCCTCATGCGTTTGCCTGTGTTTTTCTGGGCGATGTGGCTCACCTCGGGATCTTCATGAAACTTCACACCAACACCATGACCACAGAATTCATAGACCACGCCGTATCCGTGTTGATGGGCATGTTGCGCTATGGCATAGCCAATATTACCAAACCGATTACCGGGGTAGCATTCTTTCATCCCAATTCGAAGACATTCACGCGTCACGTCCATCAACTTTTTGGCTTCTTCCGATACTTCACCTACCGTGTACATCTTGCACGTATCACCGTAATATCCATTGAGTACTGTGGTGCAATCAATGTTGAGGATGTCTCCGTCTTTTAACGTGTAAGGTCCCGGAATGCCATGGCACACCACATCATTGGGCGATGTACAAATGTGACCTGTAAATCCATTGTATCCACGGGTAGCCGAAATGGCTCCGTGCTCTTTCATGAATTCGGCAGCTTTTTGATCCAGAAAGGCTGTGGTATTTCCGGCAACAACAAACTGCTCAAGATACTTGAGACACTCGGCTGCCAGTCGGGAACTCTTGCGAATTCCGTCAATTTGTTCAGGGGTTTTGATGCGAATGGCCATCGGGCCGCAAAAGTACGTCAATTGCGCTTATCCAACCTCAGATCGAAGGCATCCGCGTCGTCTAATACCGGAAAGCGGGATCTGAAATCCATCAATTCGGTTCGATTGAGTGGTACACGTAGAATACAATCATCGGAATGAGCTTCTGCCAGCGGTTCACCAAAAAAATCAAGGACAACACTATTTCCGCTGTGATCAACGCCTTTACCATCCACTCCAATCCGATTCACCGCCGCAACATAGCATTGATTTTCAATGGCCCTTGCCGGAAGCAATCGAGACCATTGATTGGATCGAACGCCTGGCCAATTGGCTACAACTACTTGCAAATCAACTTTTTGGCTATTTCTCATCCAGACCGGAAAGCGTAGGTCGTAACAAACGAACAATCCGATTTTCCAGTCGTTCACTTCAATCACCACAGGTTCGTTTCCAGCCGAGTACTCATGATGCTCGCCGCCCATGGTAAACCGATGTCGTTTATCATAATGTCTCACGCGCCCATCTGGATATACCGCAATGAATCGGTTGTAAAACCGCCCATCCTCCTGGATGATTAAGCTCCCAGCAATGACAGAATTTACTTTGGACGCCTGTTCATACATCCATGAAATGGAGTCACCATCCATTCGTTCGGCCAACTCCCTGGGATTCATGGAGAATCCGGTGGTAAACATTTCCGGAAGCAGGATCAAATCGGTTGATTCCTTTATGGTTTGGATGCGCTCTTCAAAATGAGCTCGGTTAGCCCGAGCATCTTCCCAAACCAATGTGGTTTGTATCAGCGCAACAACTAAATCCGACATAAGATCTCGGCGGCTTTCAATAGGGTAGACTCTTGTTTAGCAAAACAGAACCGAAGAACCTTATTGTCGGTTTTCATGCGATAAAAAGCCGAAATGGGTATAGACGCCACTCCAAATTCCTCCGTGATTCGAGCCGCAAAATCCCGATCACCTTCATCCGTGATTCGGTCATAACCCAATAGTTGAAAATAGGAACCTCCACACGGCATCACATCAAACGGGGACGATTGAAGTGCATCCCGAAAGGTATCCCGTTTGGCTTGATAAAACGCGCTTAACTCAAGGTAGGTCTCCGGTCGTTTCAGGATTTCGGCATAGGCATATTGCATGGGAGAGGTGGCACTGAACACCATGTATTGGTATACCTTTCTCAATTCTACCGTAATGTTCTCAGGCGCCAGGAGATAACCCATTTTCCAACCGGTGGTGTGATAGGTTTTACCAAAGGAAGAAACTACAACACTGCGTTCGGCCAAATCGTGATAACGCGCCGCACTTTCATGACGCACGTCATCAAAAATGATGTGCTCATACACTTCATCACTCAGAATAATGATATCGGTTCCGTTGACCAGTCGGGCCAATCGTTTCATGGATTCCGATGATAGCAAACTACCGGTTGGATTATGAGGCGTATTGATGATGATCATACGGGTTTTGAAGTTGATGCACTTCGTTACCTCGCCCCAGTCCACCTGATAATCCGGGTATTTCATTTCAACCCGAACGGCCTTTCCACCATTTAACTCAATAGCTGGAATATAGCAGTCATAGGCTGGTTCAATCACAATCACCTCATCACCTTCTTTCACAAGTGCTGTGATGGCCGCATATATTCCGAACGTAGCCCCGGGTACAACGGTAATCTCTTTGTCCGGGTCATATTTCGCGCCGTAGGTACGTTCTGTTTTTTCGGCAATAATCTCCCGAAGAGCCGGTAATCCCGGCATGGGAGCATACTGGTTGTATCCCTTTTTCATTCCCTCATCCACCAACTTCATAATGGCTGAACTGGGCGGGAAATCGGGAAATCCCTGTGCGAGATTGATGGCATCATGCCGATTGGCCAGTTCGGTCATAACAGAAAAAATGGACCGACCCGATTGCGGTAGTTTGGAAGAAAGATCAGATGGAAACCTCATGCAGGACAAATATCGCGATTAGTTAACTAGTGATGGGTTGATGGGCGTGATTCTATCCCACAAACGAGATAAAAATGTTATCTAAAATTCTTGTACGTTGGAAATCTTCGATAGCCAAATGTGCTATGTTCGCAATTGAAAATCATCCAGGAATTCTTGGCCGGATAAGCGAGTCTTTATCGTTTATTGTGCGCGTAGAGTTGAGTTGTTGCGGTTTAAGCCGGATAGCTAATGAGGTGGTTTTCAAGCTTGAAATAGAAGATTGAATTCAAATTGAAAGAAGCTGTGCTTCGGTTTTGTCTGGATCGGATCCGGGCTACCATTGACGATTTTACCACCAACCTGAACGAGGTTCAGGAGTCCATTGAAACGGAGGAAAAAAGCACCATGGGCGACAAGTATGAAACGGGTCGTGCAATGGCTCAACAGGAGCAGGAACGAATTCAGCGACAACTGGGTGAGGCACGGAAGGACTATCAGATGTTGAAAAATCCATCAATGTCGGCCCGACACCAAAAGGCACAATCCGGTTCGCTCATTACCACCGATAAACGAGTGATCTATCTAGGCCCTGGAATGGGAGTGATCAACGTGAACGGAAAGTCCATCATCACCACCTCCATGCAATCGCCTCTGGCACAAGTCTTTTTGGACTGCACCAAAGGCGATCAAGTAGAATTCCGAGGACAAACCGAAACGGTGCTCTCGGTAGAATAAGATTTAGACGTCCAAGGCTGCTGTTTGCCGTTTGATAAATGCATCCAGGTCTTTTCCTTTTAACAAATTCTGTTGAAGCTTCGCCAGGTCAAGGGCATTGTTGATGAGTACGGACCGATGATCGTCATCCAGCTCCAAGACCTTCTTGGCCAACGGGTGATTGGTGTTCACCGATACGGTATATTTTTCGGGCATAGCCCCAAACATGGCCATTCCGCCTATGGAACCCATTTCACTCATCCGACGTTCCCACTCCGAGCGCGTGAGGGTTAGGAAATCGTCTTCCACTGTGCTCACGGCAGTTTGTACGTCAAATTTCTCATTGTTTACCACCGCTTCAAATTGTGTTTTGAGCGTAGTCAATTCCTCTTCGCTCAAAACCGATTCGTTGGATTCGTCTTTCTCAATCAATTTATGGACGGTATCCGCATCCACACGCTTCAACATAACCTTTTCCAACTTTTGTTCGATATTGGAAATGAAGTGGTTGTCAATGATTTCATCCATCAGGAGAACATCATATCCCCGATCCTTGGCTTTATGAATGTAGCTGTATTGAGCCTCGGCGTCGGTGGCGTACAACAACACGGTGGTTCCGTTCTTATCGGTTTGATTTCCCTTCACCCGATCCACAAAAGCGTCCATCACCTCGTAGGTTTCATCGGTTGTTTTGAGCAGGCAGATATCCTTCACCCGATCATAAAACTTCTGATCGCTGATCATTCCGTACTTCACAAACAAACTGATATTGGCCCATTTGGCTTCATAATCGGCCTCATCTGCTTTGCGAAGTTCATTGAGCTTATCAGCCACTTTCTTGCTGATGTGACTCGTAATTTTCTTCACATTTCCATCGGCCTGTAAGGCACTTCGGGAAACGTTCAATGGAATATCCGGACTATCAATCACCCCGTGAAGAAGCATCAGGTATTCGGGAACAATGTCTTCAACATTATCCGTCACATATACCTGATTGGAGTAGAGTTGAATTTTATTCCGATTGGGGTCAATATCCTTCTTGATCTTTGGGAAATACAAGACACCAGTTAGGTTAAACGGATAATCGACATTCAGGTGGATCCAAAACAACGGTGGTTCCGCCATCGGGTAGAGCTTGGAGTAGAATTCCTTGTAATCCTCTTCGGTAAGATCCGAAGGCGATTTCTTCCACAGTGGTTTTGTATCGTTTATGATGGTGTCTTCAAACTCGATTTCAACCGGAAGGAATTTACAGTATTTGTTTAATAACTCCTTGATTCTGTAAGACTTGAGGAATTCATCGGAATCATCATTGATGTGCAGAATGATGTCGGTCCCGCGCTTTTTACGCTTACCTCGTGTGATTTTAAAGTCGGTGGTGCCCGAACAATGCCAGTGGGCGGGTTTGGCTTCATCCCGGTAGCTCAGGGTGTCTATTTCCACGGTGTCGGCCACCATAAAGGAGGAATAGAATCCCAAGCCAAAATGGCCAATAATGTTGGCGCTCTCCGTATCGTCCTTGAATTTCTCGACAAATTCTTCTGCGCCACTAAAGGCAATCTGATTGATGTATTTGTCTATTTCTTCCTCAGTCATCCCAATTCCATTGTCAGAAATCGTAAGGGTTTTCTTCTCTTCGTCAAGCTTTACGGTGATCTTCAGATCTTCCATCTGACCCACTGCATCTCCTTTACTGGCGAAGACTTTCAACTTTTGGGTGGCATCCACCGCGTTGGAAATCAACTCACGCAAGAAAATTTCATGATCCGTGTAGAGGAACTTCTTGATAATGGGGAAGATGTTTTCGGTATTAACCGATACTTTACCTTTTATTGCCATAGTGTATACGTCATTGGAAAGCCTTTAAGGCTTATATGTTTCTGACCGGCGTTCCTCAAATGGCAGACCAATCCGGATGTTGGAAAAATCGTCGGTTTGATTCTGTCATTTCGACAGTAAATTTGTGTCAATAGTTCAATTTGTCTGGTAATCGTTCCATAAAAAACATCTTCCGCGATCCCGAATTCTGGGCCATCGTGGTGTTTAACCTTTTTCTGTTGGTTACCTATTATGCCGATGAGGCCAGTGCGCGCACCGTGGTGATTGCCTATTACCTCCAGAGTGTACTAATTGGGTTTCAATACTTCATTCGAATGGTGGTGATTGCCTTTCGAAATCCCGGTGTCAAAGGGCGGTTCGGAATGCCGATTTTCTTTGCGATTCACTATGGCGGCTTTCACTTGGTCTACTTCATCTTCATTTTTGTGATCGCAGCAGATTTACCCGGAGAATGGGACTTTAAACTTATCGGAGGTTTGCTCTTGTTTATGGCGGTAAATATGCTCATGTCGCTGTTCTCAGACGTGAAGAAGGACATAGCAGAAAAGAAAGCACCGGGTTCCTTGATGTTTCAACCGTACATCCGAATTGTCCCGATGCACCTGCTCATTATGATGGGTTTTAATACCGATACCACAGGTATTCTGAATGCCTTTTTGATTTTTGTTGCGTTGAAAACGGTCGCGGATTTAGGTACACACGTCCTTGTGAACCGAACCTACATCAAACGTCGCCCTACCGCTGTAGAAGGCTGGATCTGATCAGCGATTCAGCAGTTGTGTTTTGAGCACTTCACGGCTTTTCATCATCAATTCGTGCATGTACACATCACTGGAAATAAATGGAACGTGCTCTCGAAGCAGACTGTAAATGGTTTCCAATGAAACGGATGATTTTGCCGGCCGTCGCATTTCCAGCGCCTGAGCAGCACACATCAACTCAATGGAAAGAACCGAAATGGCATTCTCCAACACCCGATAACATTTGGTGGCTGCGTTGGCACCCATACTCACATGATCTTCCTGACCATTGCTGCTAACAATACTGTCGATGGAGGCTGGCGTCGATAGCTGCTTATTTTGGCTCACGATGGAAGCCGCCGTGTATTGCGGAATCATAAAACCGCTATTCAACCCGGGATTGGGTGTCAGGAACGCCGGTAATCCGCGCTCACCGGAAATCAGCTTATAAATACGTCGCTCCGAAATGCTAGCCAATTCAGCCAAACCCATCGCCACTGCGTCGAGTTGAAGCGCCAGTGGCTGACCATGAAAATTACCAGCTGAAAGAATCAGGTCATCTTCCGGAAAAACATTCGGGTTATCCGTAACGGCATTCAATTCATCTTCAAAAATGCGCTCGGCATGCGTAAATACGTCCAGGCTGGCACCGTGAACCTGAGGCACACATCGGAAACTATATGGATCCTGAACGTGCTGTTTTTCCCGACTGATTAACTCACTTCCCTGTAAGGCTTCAAAGAGTTCTTCGGCGCAGGATTGCTGTCCTTTTTGGTTTCGTATTCGGTGGCTTTGAGCCAGATAGGGATCTATCCTGCAATCAAAGGCATCTGCGCTCATGGCAGCAATTTGATTGGCAATCGAGGTTAGTCGGATCGCCTGAACCGTACACCAGATCCCGTAGGATAACATGAATTGGGTTCCATTGATTAATGCCAGACCTTCCTTGGCCTGAAGATGAAAATCCGGAAATGGCCGATGTGTCAGGTGAGATTTATGTCCATCCACCTTCCAGGAGCCCCGTCCAATGAGTGGAAGCGCCAAATGGGCGAGTGGGGCTAAATCACCGGATGCTCCCAATGATCCTTGTTCATAAATAACCGGTAAACGATTCGTGTTGAACAAGTCCATCAGATGGTGAATGGTTTCCGGTTGTACCCCGGAGTGCCCCTTGGACAGAGACAACACCTTCGTAAGCAACATCAGTTTAACCACCTCATCCGGCACTTCATCACCCATGCCGCAGGCATGAGAAAGCAGGAGGTTTTCCTGCAATTTTTCCAGATCGTCGTGATTGATCACTGTGTTACACAAGGATCCAAATCCCGTATTGACACCGTAGATGGGGCGGTCTGATCGTTTTATCTTGTCGTGAACGAAGGTATAGCAAGCCAGCGTTCGGGACTGAGCTTCATCCGTTAAGGCTACGTGTAATCCGGATTGAGCCAGGTCAAATAACTCGGCCGGTTTGATGTAGCCCCCAATTTCAACGGTATCGTTTTTCATGCTTAACTATTCTTGAAGGACAACCGGAGGCGGGTAATCACCCGTTTCGTATTTTCCGGGAAATCGCCATTCATCATCCAGTCAAAGTAGGAGGGTTCCTTTTCAAACACACTGCGAACGGTTCTTCCCTTGTGTTTGCCAAAGGCAAAAATGGGTTCTCCTTGCGGATTTCGTCTGATTCGTCCGGCCAGATCCACCAGTTCATCCTGACCGCTGAATCGGTGCAGGAAGTCTACGGTTGGTTCCAGATCGGTATATCGGTTTAGCTGTGCCTTAATCACTTCCCAGGTAGCCTCGGTATCGGCTTTGGCTGAGTGGGCATCTTCCAGATTTCCGTTGCAGTAAAAGGCATAAGCAGCGGTTAAATTCCGGGGTTCCTTGATGTGAAATATTCGTTGGGCATCAAGGAACTTTCGCTTCTCGGTTTCGAAATCGATCCCAGCCCGATAAAATTCCTGAACCAGCATCGGGAAATCAAATCGGTTGGAGTTGAATCCACCAAAATCAGCCTGACCAATGAACTGATTCAACTCATTGGCAACATCCGAAAAAGTAGGGCAGTTCGCCACATCATCATTTGAAATTCCATGCACGGCTGTTGCCTCTGCAGGAATAGGCATTTGGGGGTTTAGTCGTTTATACCACGTTGTTTCGTTGCCGGCAGGATCAACTTTAATCAGATAAATATCAATGATCCGGTCGTGGGTGATTTGGATTCCGGTGGTCTCCAGATCGAATACAATTAATGGGCGATTTAACTTCAACGACATGGCTGCAATATTAGCCGCAAAGAGATGAAATACCTATTGCCGGTTATCATCAAGAAGGTTGCGAATGAAGTACAGAATGGTTTGATTTGAAGGATGGTGAAATCCAATACCATTCCGGGACTACCGGATTGTGAGTACGTGCTGGGATCGGCATCGCCACGACGCCGACAGCTTTTGGGAGGACTGGGCATTGAATTCAAGCAAATCAGCATTGATGCGGATGAATCGTTTTCTGCCGATATGCCGATTAATGAGGTTGCCGAGCACCTGGCGGTGAGAAAGTCCAATGTTTACGCCAATCTGCAGCCCAATGAGCTGCTGATCACCGCGGATACCGTGGTGATTCTAGGCGACGCGATCATCAATAAACCGGAGGATGAAGACGCGGCCAAAAGCATGATTCACCGACTATCCGGTGAGGAACACACCGTGATTACCGGAGTTTGCCTTCGTACGCTTGACAAACAGCACGCCTTCAGCGAGTATACTCAGGTGAGTTTTGATCCACTTCCCCCAGAAATGGTAGATTTCTACGTGGACACATTTAAACCCTTGGACAAGGCCGGAGCATACGGCATACAGGAATGGATTGGTTATGTGGGAATCAAAGGAATTAGAGGATGTTATTACAACGTGATGGGCTTGCCCCTTCGATCTTTATATCAGGCATTATGCGCATTTTAACTTCAGTTCTTACAGTCTGTACGATTGGTCTGTTAACCGTTCAGGCTCAGGTGGATACCTCCTGGTTTCACAATCTTTCCTATAGAAGTATTGGACCCAATCGGGGCGGAAGATGCGCAGCGGTGTGCGGCTCCACCTTGGATCGCGACTTGTTCTATATGGGAACTACAGGTGGAGGAGTCTGGAAAACCTCAAATGGAGGTCATTCCTGGACCAATATCAGCGACACCTACTTTGGCGGAAGCATTGGTTCTGTTGAATTGGCTCCGAGCGATGAAAACGTGATTTATGTAGGGCAGGGTGAGGAAACACTCCGAGGGAATGTGTCGTCTGGAGAAGGGGTGTGGCGCTCAGTAGATGCGGGTAAAACCTGGAGATTCATGGGGTTGAAGGAATCACGTCATATTCCAAGGATGGCCGTCCATCCCAAAAATGCCGATGTGGTGATGGCAGCTGTTTTGGGTGATTTATTTACCGATTCCGAAATGCGGGGCATTTACCGTTCAGAAGATGGTGGTTCATCCTGGAAGAAAGTCCTCGACAATGGTAAAAAGGCAGGTGCTAATGACATCGTTTTTGACCCCTTTAACCATCGAAATGTATTCGCATCCACCTGGGAGGTAAGACGTTCTCCGTATGACTTTTCCAGCGGTGGTAAGGGCTCGGCACTATGGAGGAGCAGAGACGAGGGTAAAACCTGGCAGAACATTTCCAAAAATCCGGGTCTTCCGGAAGGACTCTTGGGTAAAATAACGCTCGCACCGTCACGGGCAAAAAAGGACTTGATCTACGCTATGGTAGAACACGCCAGTCAGGGAGGACTATATCGTTCCGATGACGGAGGCGATACCTGGAAGTTGGTGAATTCTTCGGCTGAAATCCGGCAGCGTTCCTGGTATTTTTCCCGTGTAACCGCGGATCCTAAGGATCCGGAAACCGTCTATGTGATGAACGTCAGATTTCAGAAAAGTACAGATGGCGGCAAGAGTTTTAAGCCGGTATACACCCCTCACGTTGATCATCACCAACTCTGGATTGATCCCCAGGACGCCAAACGCATGATTGTAGCCAATGATGGAGGGGGACAAGTAAGTTACAATGGCGGTGGAAGCTGGACATCCTATCACAATCAGCCAACTGAACAATTCTACCGAGTTACCACGGACAATCATGTACCCTATCGGATATATGGAGCACAACAGGATAATTCAACCATGCGGGTGGATCATTTGACCGGCCAGTGGGAGAGTACGGCAGGAGGCGAAAGTGCGACAATTGCGCCGGATCCGCTCAATCCTGAAATTGTGTACGCAGGTAGTTATGGGGGGTACCTAACGAGACGCAACCATCGGACAGGCGACAACCGTGGTATTAATGTATGGCCGGATAATCCGCTTGGCTACGGAGCAGAGGGAATGAAGTATCGCTTCCAATGGAACTTCCCGCTCTTCTTTTCGCCACATGATTCAACCAGGTTATATGCGGCCTCCAACCATCTTCACGTAAGTCATGACGGGGGGAATAGCTGGAAAATGATCAGTCCGGATCTCACCACCAATGATCCGGAAAAATTAAAAGCCAGTGGCGGTCCTATTACCAAGGATAATACGGGAGTAGAATACTACTGTACCATCTTCGCTGTGGTTGAATCCGAATTGGAACCGGGGCTGATCTATACCGGATCGGACGATGGATTAGTTTACAGAACCAAGGATAACGGAGCCAATTGGAACGCCATCACTCCACCTAAAATGCCCAAAGGATTAATGATCAATCAAATTGAATGTGATCCGTTTGAGAAAGGTCATGTCTATGTGGTGGCTACCGGGTATAAAATGGGTGACAATCACCCTTACATCTATGTGAGTGCCGACTACGGAGATACCTGGAAGCTTTGCACAAAGGGCCTCCCGGAGAATCATTTCACCCGAACCCTTCGGTGTGATAAAAGTGTTCGCGGCTTGTGCTATGCCGGAACCGAACGAGGCATGTACATCTCCTATAACAACGGTGAGCAATGGCAGCCGTTTCAATTAAATCTGCCCATCGTTCCCATTACGGATTTATGTCAACGGGACGATGATCTGATTGTGGCCACCCAAGGTCGTGGTTTTTGGATGATTGACGATTTAAGTGCAGTTCGAAAGGCGGGTAAGACGATGCCGGATGGATCGAGAATTGTGAACGCCAACGGTGATTTTATCTGTCATGGATCCAAAGCCGGTTTGTCCTTCTATCTGTCCGATTCCATCAAACCGAGCGATACCTTTATGGTGGACGTATTCTCATCTGACGGAAAACGAGTAAGATCCTGGGCGATGAAAGGATCTGGTCAGGATACCTCGGCATTTAAGCCCCAAAAAGGGATGAATTATTTGGATTGGAATCTACGCTACCCCAAGGCCTACGTGCCTTCGGGGATGATTCTTTGGGCAGGCAGAACAGGAGGACCAACAGCGGCTCCGGGTATCTACAAATTTCGTTTGACGGTGGGTGACCGAACGTTTGAAAAGACCTTTGAACTGAAACACAATCCCATGGACGAAGGCAGTGCCCAGGATGCTCGTGAGAAGTTTGCGTTTCAGATGGAGGTGATTACGGCGCTTGATTCTGCCCATCGTTCACTCGATGCAATGGCAACGACATCGGCGCAAATCAATGACCTACTTAAAAAGCACTCGGAGTTATCCAAAACAGACAGCCTTCAGCTATTGGGTAAAGCCATTCAATCCGAACTGGATAGTCTGAGAAACGATATCTATCAAACCAAGCTCAGAAGTGAGCAGGACCCGATCAACTATCCGATCAAACTCAACAATAAACTGGCACACGTCAATATGTTGGTTTCAATGGGAACATACGGACCAACAACACAAGCTGTTCAGTTGAAGAATGAATTGTTGTCGGAATTATCCGCCCGGCTGGACCGGTATGAAGCGATGAAAGCCAATGAAATCCGACGGTTTAATCAGATGCTCCTGGATCGACGGATTAATTACATCGTTCCTAAATAAGGGAAGAGGTGCGCAAAAGGTTGACGGGGCGCTGGGCATAACGTATTTTAGTCAACCACAATTAACATTACGGAATGGGAGAACACAGCGTAAGTCAGTTTGCTGACCCCGCTCAAAAGAGGCAGTACACCAAGTTGCTTCTGAGGGACATTCAAGCATTGGAGCGCATGCTGCGTGAAGGCATGTTTGAAACCGGCATTCAACGCATTGGCGCCGAACAGGAGTTGGTATTGTTGGATCAAAATTGGAGACCTGCCACCAACAACATGGATATCCTGGAGTCCATATCCGATCCCCATTATACCACAGAGATTGCCCGGTTCAATCTGGAAATCAACTCCGATCCCATTGAATTTTCAGGTAAAAGTTTGTCGGAATTGGAACAGCAACTGGCCGATTTGATCAAACTAGGAGATGAGAAAGCAGGGAAACTGGGGACAAAAATTCTGCTCACCGGCATTGCGCCCACACTGGGTAAGCAATACCTCAACTTTGAGCACATGACGCCCAATGAGCGGTACAAAGCCTTGAACGATGTGATCTATGCCCAACGCGGGGAAGATTTTGAACTCAACATTGTGGGGAAAGATGAACTCATCACCAAGCACAACAACATCCTCTTTGAGGCCTGCAACACCAGTTTTCAGGTTCATTTGCAATTAGAGCCAGATGATTTTGTGTCCAGCTACAACTGGGCGCAGCTGATTGCGGGACCGGTATTGGCGGTTTCGGCTAACTCACCCATTTTAATGGGTAAACGTCTCTGGCACGAAACACGGATTGCGCTGTTTCAGCAAAGCGTGGATACACGTAAGGCCAACAATGTGGTACGATCGGTAGAACCACGGGTAGCCTTTGGTAATTCGTGGCTGAAGAATTCGGTAACCGAGTTGTACAAAGACAATATTTCCCGGTTTAACCTCTTGTTTGCTACCGATCTGGGGGAGGATTCGGTGGAAGAACTGGATCAAGGCAAGGTGCCAAAACTCAGGGCACTGGCCCTTCACAATGGAACTGTGTATAAATGGAATCGAGCCTGTTACGGTGTTACCAATGGCAAACCTCACCTGCGAATTGAGAATCGATACATTCCCAGCGGTCCAACACTCACCGATGAAATCGCGAATTCAGCCTTTTGGTTGGGGCTGATGGTGGCCCTGCCGGAAAAATTCAGAAATCTACCCGAACTCATTGAATTTGAAGAGGTTCGGTATAATTTTTACAATGCTGCCCGACGAGGATTGGATTGTCAGTTCAATTGGTTTGGCAAGGTGATGCCAGCCACCACGCTCATTCGAAGCAAGCTCTTACCATTGGCAAAGAAAGGACTGGAAATGCGCGGAATCGCTGCAGAGGACATCGATCGGTATTTGGGCGTGATTCGAGCGCGATTGGATTCCCGACAGAATGGAGCAAGATGGCAGTTGAACAATTTCGGGATGTTGCTGAAAGATAGCACCTCGCTGGAGGCCAGCATCCAGCTTACTCAGCAGATGTACGCCAATCAACATTCAAACAAAACAGTGGATGCATGGGAAAACATAGCTGAAATGGAAGTCATGCGTAAGAAGTTTAATCTGGTTCAGGAGGTGATGGAAACGGATTTGTATACCGTTCGTCAGGATGATCCCATTGACCTGGTGGTAAATGTCATGCACTGGCATCATATACGTCACGTACCGGTTGAAAATGAAAAACATGAGTTGGTTGGGCTCATCAACACACACTGCATCATCCATTATCTGGCTGAACAAAGCAGCCATGAGGACATGCTGGTACAGGACATCATGTTAACCGAATTTCCGAAGGCAAATCCGCACATGCAAACCCGCGAGGCCATTCAGCTAATGGCAGATAATCGGACCGATGCGCTGCCGGTTGTGAATGATGAAAACAGGCTTCTGGGTATCATTACGGAAAGTGACATCATGCAGGTACTGAAGTTAACAGGCATGCTTACCGAACGTCCATGAGAGAAGAATCCGATGTAAGCATCAAACTCCTTCAGGATGAGGTTTCCATTTCCAGGGTAATTGCTGATTTGGGCAACTCCAACAGGGGGAACACCTTAATGTTGGTTGGGGGAACCCACGGAAATGAATTAATGGGTATTGGCGCCATTCAGCGTGTGGTAGCCTATCTGGAAGAACACGATCTTGAGCTGAATGGAAGATTGTTGGCCATCACAGGAAATATGGAGGCCTGCCGATTGGGCCAGCGATATTTATACCAGGACTTAAACCGGATGTGGACCCGGGAAAATTTGGATGACTTGCACTACAACCGCCTCGATCTTCGACATACGGAAAATCATGAATTATCCGTCGTGTACCACCACCTAAAGGAAGCTATTGACGTAACTACCGGACAGTTTGTTCTTATTGATTTACACACCACTTCCAGTCCAACCATACCGTTCGTGGTGACGAACTTTTTTCCTAAGAGTATCGAGTTTGTTCAACCATTGCCTCTTCCTGTAATTGGGGGACTTTCGGGCTTTTTGGATGGAACGTTACTGAGCTATGTGAATGAGTTGGGACATATCGGCATGGCCTATGAAGCCGGCCAACATCAGAGTCCGCTTGCGCTTGAAAGCCATGAGAGTTTTATCTGGACGATGTTGGAACACACCGGAATTCTAAAGGACTCCGAGGATGCTCGTTTGGCCTATCACCGCCAGTCATTGGCAGGTTCATCAAAGCACATTTCAGGAAATTTCAAGATTATCAGTCGGTACCGAATTCGGGAAGATGAAAACTTCCGGATGTTGCCGGGATTTGAAAATTTCCAGCCGGTTAAAAAAGGAGAGGAGCTGGCACAAAACGATGAGGGAAGCATCCATTCACCATACGATGGATACATTTTTATGCCCCTCTATCAGAGTCGTGGAAATGATGGTTTTTTCCTGATCGCACCGTTGAACGCAGATGCCTAGAAGTTAAGACCTGTACAGATCTCGAAGCAACCGGAAGACTTGGTAAACGTGTTGATCTTGAAGGTGTAATTGGATGTCCAGACAACACCTTGAAATCGCATGTCCTGTATCCCGTATCCCATACCACAATACATGGTAGAGGCAGTTCCAACCGGATATCGGATCCCAAATTGTGAATTGAATAGAACACCTTCACCGTTGAATTCATCGGATGCATTCATGGTGTACCCTCCGGCAAGGGCGAAATATGGTCCCAATATGTTGCTTTTTCCGTGAATGTTTGCGGTGATAAATACCGGTACCAAAGCGGCGTCTCCATGGGTTTTCTTGTTGTCAAAGAAATAGCGAATGCCCGTTCCTGCACCAACTGAGAGCATGGGTAAAACCGTGTAGTTGTAGGTATAATCTGCCTTGATACGATGAACGCCATACGGACCAACTCCCAGCTGAATTCCGGCTTCCACACCAGGAAAAAAGCTCCCTTCACGCGCATCAATACCCAGATGATCACTGGTCTTCTTGGCGATACTTTCTTTTATCACCTTGTCTACCTCTTCCATCTTGTATACGAACAAACTTCCATCCGTTGTTTGGATTTTAATGGTTTGACCGGGAATCATTTCAGTGACCATTCCACGGATCACGCTACCATTTTTAAGATAAACGACGTCCTGACAAGCTGATTGGCCATAGGACAAATCAGCGTTTCCGAGGATCAGGAAAGACAACAGGATGGTTAGCAGTTTCTGTTTCATGAGTTCTCTAGTAGGTTCGCGTCATGTCTTCATCAACCACAATAATGAAATCAGCGCGCCCCAAATGATCCTTGGGGAATTTGGTTGGATCGGAGGACATTACGGTGCTGATGGTTGAAACGCGGGTTTTTTTATTGATCTGATGGATCTGCCATTCAATTCCCTCATGAAAGTCGCTGTGGTAGGCACCATTGTAATGGAGAAACTTTTGATCAACCGCCGACTTGAGGGAGAATTTCTTTCTGGCGGGCACATATTTCATAATGTTGTGCGCCATGGTGGCATCTTTGATGGCCTGAGCCTTTACAATATTTGGAGAGCCGTGATCCCCCATCATGGTGAGCATCTCCTTGTAGGTTTTAATTTCCGGATCAAAGGCAATAGGAAGAGGGGCGATGTAAGTCTTGTCTGTGGCGGATAAGGTATCCAGCGCCTCAAACCCACCTCGTGCCACAATACGGGCATAACGTCTGGGCACATTGGTAGCTATGAATTTGAGGTTGGAGTCCCGTGCAAAATCCACCAGCGGTTTGTAATCCGTTTTGTAATTGTTCCAGAGCCTTGCAATGGTGTCAAACTCAGCCGCATCAATCACTTCTGTGAGATAGTTGTTGAGATGCTTTTGGTCGTCTGCTTCAATCATCTCAGCACCCAAACTAAGTTGATAGTTCGCGGCCAAATCCTTGGTGACTTCCAGTTCTAGCCAATGGGAAATGGGGTTGTCGTGGTATTCACCAAACAGGATAACTTCAGATTTTTTAAAGGATTTGAGCATCTTGGAGTAGCTCACTTTTTTCCCTTTGCTGTTGTACAGGACATAGGCTGGTTTGTCTTGAGCGATGACTGATGACAAACCTAGAAATAACGTGAGCAGAATGGAGGCGAGAATGCGCATGAGAACAAATAAGCGTTTAAGTGAAGGCAAAAATGGGGATTATTTCCACGTTTTGCGCAGGATTTTTCCGGCTCGATTTTGAAAACCCGCCGATGTTGGATGTTTAAGTTGTTCCCGAATCTGATCAAACAACTCATCGAGTAATTCCGGATAGGGTTGTGCAATTTTATACAGCACCGTCATAGCAAATACCCGGATGGCCGCAGGCTGTTTCGGGTCACTAAACAACTCCGTGCATCGGTCATAGACCAATCCCGATTCATCTTCAGGGATTTCAGCGAATTGCAACACATGCAAACAATTCCGAATAATACCGTCATCGGCTGGTTGGGCAAGCCTTCGGGCAATAGAAGGAACATGTTTCTCAACCGATGAGTAGTTGGTATCCGACGCTATGCGTACCACTTCTGCCGCTCGCCTCCGTGCCGGTAGATTGCCGTATAACATGCAGTTTACCATGGATGCCATGGATTCTGGATCACGGGCACAAACCTGAGCGGCTTGTTCCCAGTTAGACCGGTGCACCAGATTAGCGATATCTTGTTCGGTATACGCAGACATTCCACAATTGAAACAGAAGAGGGGAAAATTAATCAAATTGAAACTGATGCAGTTGAGGGTTAGCTGTTGCGGGAATCAAGGGAATCGTGTATTTTAGGGTGAAAGTGTTCGTTTATGCATAAGAAGTCTACCCATTCTTCGGGCATTTCGATTTATTACAATCCCGATTGTTCCAAAGCGAAAAAGGCCATGGCCTATGCCCGTTCTCTCTCACGTGATGTTTTCACGCTGGAGTATTCAAAAGCTCGTCAAACCGCCACTCAATGGCGCGAATTACTTGATCAGCTAAGTCTTCGACCCAAGGATATTCTGGATAAATCCAAGGAGTATTATCAGCAGAATATACGTGGACGGGAATTTCAGGATGAGGACTGGCTAAACGTGCTGATCAACAATCCGGGATTGATTCGCAGTCCCATCGCTGTTCGTGGAGATCGAGCGGTTATGCTGGACAATCCAACCGACATTTACAAAGTCTAAACGGGGTATTTCCAAGATTGAAACGTGGGCTAAAAACGCCTCATTGAAATTGAGTTTTTTCTTTTTTGTAACCCGTTGAACTTAAATATATTTGCAGCCCTCAAAGAGGAGGCCTCGTAGCTCAATTGAATAGAGCATCTGACTACGGATCAGAAGGTTTCAGGTTTGAATCCTGACGAGGTCACAAAGAGAGCAAAGTCCTGACCATCGGTCGGGACTTTTTATTTCCCCGGAACGTAGTTTTTAATGCTTAATGTTTAGTTCTTAATCAATCGATCTTAGCTCTTAGATCTAAGCGTTCTATTTATCCACCAAACCAACGAGAGCATCACCGGTACCTCAATCAATACGCCAACCACCGTTGCCAGTGAGGCCCCGGAATCCAGCCCAAACAGCGCAATAGCAACAGCAACCGCCAATTCAAAAAAGTTGCTTGCTCCAATCAGAGCTGATGGTGCACATACAGATGGAGGTAACTTAAACCACTTCCCGGCATACCAGGTAATGGCAAAGATGAAATACGTTTGAATGGTGAGCGGAAGGGCAATCAGAACAATGGCCAACGGATCGCGGGTAATGGTATTTCCCTGAAAGGCAAAGATCAAAATGAGGGTAAGCAGCAAGGCCCCGATGGAAAGGGGTTTCAAGGTCGGTAGAAATGCCTCCTCATACCAGGTGGTTCCCTTTGACGGAATGAAGAGTCTGCGCACCAGATAGCCGGCCAATAAAGGGATGACCACAAAGATGATCACGGAGGCGGTTAGTGTATCGTAGGGTATGCCTAACGTTCCGGCGTTAGTAGGAATCGCAATGCCAAACAGGTTAAATAAAAGAGCCACGATGGGAATAAAAGCTACCAAAAGAATCAGATCATTGACGGATACCTGAATCAAGGTATACCTTGGATTTCCACGTGTGAGATACGACCAAACAAAGACCATGGCGGTACACGGCGCTGCCCCCAACAGGATGGCACCGGCAAGGTATTCTTCAGCTGTTTTTGGGGCAATCATATCCGCGAATACCACGTAAAAAAAGAAATAAGAAATCATAGCCATCGTCAGTGGCTTGATCAGCCAATTGGCGACTACCGTAAGTGTGAGACCCTTTAGATTGTCTCGAGATTTTCCAATCGAACTGAAATCAATTTGAGCCATCATCGGAAAGATCATCAACCAAACCAGGATGGCTACGGGTATATTGATGCCGAAAAGTTCCCACTGACTGATCACTTCGATCCGGTCCCCGAAGGCATGGCCCAGCATTACGCCAGCTGCAATACACAAGGCTACCCAAACGGATAACCAGCGTTCAAAAAATCCAAGTTTTGCTTCTTTCATTGAGGTTGATTGAGATTGGAAAACAGATAGAAGAATTCGGCGGCAATTTGAGCCGATCGGTTATCGTATTGGTTCGCTTCTTCAGGAGTTTGGTCAAATGGTTTAGGGTCCTCATAGGTCAGTACGATGCGATGATCGCATCCCGGAATAATCGGACAATGAGCATCGGCATCGGAACAGACCATTACGGCAATAAAATGATCAGGTGGATTTTGTTCGTTGTCATATACCTTAGACCATAACTCAACAGGTGCCGCGTCCGGATCAAACTGAACGGAATACCTAGGATTGCTCGGGGAGAGGTCTGAATCCACTTCAAAACCAGATCGTTTCAACGATTCGATCACGGCAGGATGACACTGCGTTACTTCGGTGCCACCGGAAAACACGTTACACGAAATACCGGCCTGATGTGCCGCCACACTGGCCCATACCTGAGCAAACTGACTTCGTCTTGAATTATGTGTGCAAATGAAAATCAGCTGAGGAATATCACCGCTGTTGCATACTCCTTGAATGTCCTGCTGCAGGTGATTTAATACTAGTTGTCGATCATGTGGCACTTGGGATTTAAGCAGGCGCTCAATTGCCGACAGAAGTTTAGGGTAAATCATATTGCAGGGTTAACAACAACCGCCTCCTCCGCAACAGGATGCTTCTTCCTTGGCGGGTTTGGTGACGCCACATACATCACTGGCCAAACAATCTGTGTGAAGGGGTGCGAGTTCAAAGCCTGAAGCAGTGGCTGTTATGGCATATCTGCCAATGGTTTCATTTTGGTATTCCACCTCCAGTTCTTCATCACCAATCGTGAGTTGTTGTTGAATTTTGTTGGCTATGGTAAGCAGCTTTTGCGGGGAGAGTCTGTGTGCTGTATCATTGGCTTCCCAAAGTTGAAGAACCACCCGACGTTCGGAACGCAGGGTTCCACCACAGTCCACGGTAGTTCGTTCCGTAATTCCTAATTCAGTCAGATGAAAATGAGGTGCTACGTTTCGGCCATCAAACAAGGTGATATTGAGGTCGGTAAGGTTTTCGAGATGAGATTTAAATTGATTGAAAGTCATAGTGTTACGTTTTTGTTGGGTTAACAATCACAGTTGGTACAGCATGGATGTTGGTTGAACAAGTCATTGAACACCAGCTTAATGGTTTGCCAGGTTTTAGGATGAATACAGTAATTCATGGATGTTCCTTCAATGGATCCTTGAATGATACCCGCATCCCGCAGTTCCTTGAGGTGCTGGGAGATGGTGGCCTGCGCCAAACCAAGTTCCTCCACCAGGTCGGAGTTTATGCAGGAATTAGCCGCCAAAAGGTGCTGTAAAATGGCGATGCGCGCCGGATGTCCAAGAACCTTGGCCCAAGCGGCAAGCTGATTTTGTTCGGTGCTGAACAGGTCTGTTCGTGTTAATCCCATAATTATATCGCAATATTACGATGAATAAGTAAACAGAAAAATATTTTTTCTCCCAACCGATCTGATTTGGCCGACGTTGGTAAAATGAAGGAAAGTTTTTAACGCTTCCAATCGCGGGTTACGCAGGAGGAATAATTTTGTTGGCGTACAACACATGAAACACTTAATCGCAATTCTAATTGGGATCCTGATGATGCCACTGGCGTCCAGAGCTCAATACGCCATAGCTGTTGATGGCTATGTGGTGGATAAGATCAATGGTGAACCCATCGCTGGAGCACGCGTGGTTTGCGTTACCCGTGGAAATGAAACATTCACCAATCGCTATGGCTATTACAGTTTGAATGTACCCGCCGGTGTGGTTGAATTGATGGTTCAGTATCAGGGCTATACCACCCAAACTATTCAATTAACCGATGTTGATGGAAATCAAAGCAAGTTGGTATCCATGATCAAATCCATCCCAGACTGGACCTTGTCGGACTTTGAACAACAGGCCCGGGACGAATCGCTACTCATTGATCCCATCAGCAGTAAGATTGATGTTTCGGTGGGCACCATGAAACAAATCCCTTATCTCTTCTCCGAGAATGATGTTGTTAAAGGATTACAAATGTTTCCCGGGGTTGACTTTGGTGTGGAAGGAACCAGTGATCTTTTGGTTCGAGGTGGAAACATGGGCCAAAACCTGATGACTATTGATGGAATACCCATTTATTCCCAAGGTCACTTTCTGGGCTACATTTCCAATTTCAATACAGGTATTGTCAATAACATTCAGCTGTACAAAGGGGCGTTCCCGGCCCGGTATGGTGGGCGTGTTTCCAGTGTAGTGGATATTACCAGCACCTCAGGAAGCAAAAACGATGTTCATGGAACACTGGCTGTTAGTCCCATTCTGGCAAATCTGCAGCTGGGGCTGCCGTTGGATCAAAAAGGAAATTCGATGTCGATCAATTGGCGACGATCCTACATCGACGTGTTGTTACCGGGCTTGGTGGATCAGATTAAATTTGGTGACTTCCACTCCAAGATGGATTTAAAGTTGTCGGACCGTGACCGCCTCCAACTCATGTACTATTCCCTCAATGATGGAATTGGTGCTTCGTTTGATTCTGATGATTCCACACTTAACACGTCCTATGAGCTTTCCCTGAGTGAGAAGAACCAAACGGCTATTGCCCGATGGAATCACACCTACAACAACCGATTGTTTTCCTCTGTATCGGCTGGATATACCGGTTTCGTACACAGCGAATCGCTGATCGAAAAAAACCCAACACCTCAGCCGGGTAATCCGCATCGCATTGAAACCAGTGTGGCGTTTAAAATGCGGGACTACATCCTTAATGCTGATTTCGATTACAACCGGAATGAAAAACACCTGATCCGGTTTGGAGCCCAGAATACACTCCATAATTTTTTACCCGGACAACTGGAGGAGAGTCGGTATGACAGCATTCATCGCTTACTATCCTCTGAAATCGCCGGAAGTTCTTCGTTTCAAAGCACGGTGGAAAGTGCACTGTATGTGGAAGACGAATACAACTACGGTCAAAACCTTCGTATCAACGCAGGTTTACGTGCAGCCGTTTACGCCGGGGGAGACCTGTTTGGAATCTATCCCGAGCCGCGCTTTTCTGCCCGATATCGGATCGACTCCATCTCATCCTTTAAGTTTGGCTTTACACGAATGAACCAGTTCCTCCATTTGTATAACAACGGTGGATCAACCGCGGATATCATTGTGTGGATACCAGCCGACAAAGTATTGAAACCGGAAAATTCCAACCAGTTCTCCCTGGGGTATGTGCGGAACGTGAAAAATAATTGGCAGTTTCAAGCCGATGCCTATTACAAAACCCTGGGTAATCAATTACTGTTTTACTCCATTCAATACTTTGACGATCCTAATTACGAGCGAAATGCCCTCGTAGGAAAAGGAGATGGATACGGCATTGAAACCATGATGCGGTATTCCGACAAAGCCCTCACGGCGCAGTTCTCCTATAATTATGCCATCGCCAACCGAACGTTTGATCAACTGAATCGCGGCGAGAAGTTTGCGTATGATTTTGATCGCAGACACGTACTAAAGGCCAATATGATTAGCTCCTTTGATCAATGGGTGTTTTCAGTAAACGTGGTGGCGGCCTCAGGAAATCCGTATACCCTGCCAAATGCAAAGTATCGGGATCTGGAAGGACGCGTGGTATTGTCCTATGACGAGATCAATAACTATCGCGCTAAAACGTATTTCAGGGTTGACACCAAATTGCAGTATTTCTGGGGTGGATACAGTGATTTTAACCAGTGTGTGGAACTCACCATCTACAACATCAGCGGCAATGAGAATACATCGTCTATTTACACCGAGCTGGACAGGGAACAACCGGGGGAGAAATACATCGCCCAACGGGAATCAATGTTCTTGTTCATGCCATCCATCTCGTATAAACTTACCATCTAACCCGAAACATTATGAAAAAGCAACTGACATTCCTTTCGCTTTCAGCCATTCTGTTGGGTGGATGCAGAACCTCCGAAATTCCGGATAGTGAACTTCCTGACTTCGTGGACAAGATCGTTTTGAACGCGTCCATAGACAATCAAAATCCCATCGAAGTGGAAGTTTCCAATTCGGTCTGGGCGTATGAATCAGGATTTCCGGAGATCATTTCCGATGTTGAATTAATCCTGACCTCGGGCGATCAGGATATTCCATTGACCTATAATTCCTCCACCAAAACCTTTCAAAGTGCGGTAATTCCAAAGGTGGGTCAACAATTCACACTGATTGCGGCGCGCGAAAATTATCGAACCGCTTCGGCTTACTGCCAGATTCCAACCAAAGTGCAAGGTAAATCGGCCGGTTACATTGAAAACGGGGGGATAGACATGGACGGGAATAAAGCCGATCTGGTGTTTTTGAAATTCACGGACGCACCCGGATTGAACTACTACATCGCCCACTTTTACTATTACAGCAGCAGTGCTGATTTATTCATTCCGTTTGAGTTTGAATTAACGGACGAAACCCTTCGGTCGCCCAATACCGTTAAGCTAAACGATGGTGGTTATTTGTTTGACGATCGTTTATTTAATGGTTCTACCAAGGAGTTCAAGGTTGTTCCGCCATCCGGCATCACCGCTGGAAATCCGGATATCAAATACCTGGTGGAGCTTCGTTCCATTACCGAGGATTACTACAAGTATCAAACCACGCTGCAACAATACCGGGATAACCAGGATCAGCAAAGCAATGGTCCGTTTGGAAGTGCGGTAATTGTTCACTCGAATGTGGCCGGTGGCCTGGGAGTTTTTCTCAGCTCCACGTTGGAGAGTGATACTATACGGTAGAAAGGATTGGGTTACAATTGTCATAAAGTCTGTGATGTTGTGACCAACTTCCAAATTTCTTCCAATTCTGCCTGTTCCTTTGCTGTATGAAAATTCTGATCATCGAGGACGAATCAGAACTGGCAGAGGTGATTTCCAGCTATTTGTCACGCGAACGCTATGTATGTGAGCGCGCTGCGACCTATGATGAAGCCATCGAAAAAGTGGGAACATACGATTATGATTGTATTCTACTTGATTTAATGCTTCCCGGAGGCGATGGGCTCTCCATTTTAAGAGAACTTAAGTCTGGGAATAAAAAAGCCGGGGTCATCATCATTTCGGCAAAAGATTCATTGGACGATAAAATATCCGGTTTGAGGTTGGGGGCCGATGATTATTTGGCTAAACCCTTTCACCAGGCAGAATTGGCTGCTCGAATTGAATCAGTCATCAGACGCAAACAATTCGATGGTAACGATGTATTGCGATTTGAAGAAGTTGAGGTAGACCTGCATGCCCGCATGGTTTGGGTTCAGGGCGAAGAGGTGGTTTTAACCCGTAAAGAGTTTGATCTGCTGCTCTTGTTCCTTAGTAATCAGAATCGGGTGCTGTCCAAAGGCGCGCTCGCGGAATATTTATCAGGGGATTTGGCCGACATGTTTGACAACCACGATTTTGTGTACGCGCATGTGAAAAATCTGAAGCGAAAACTTCGTGAAATGCACTACGGCGATTACATCAAAACAATATACGGAACCGGGTATCGATGGGAACACTAAAACCACTACATACGAAGCCCCTTTGGGTGTTTATCCGATATGCGATGTTGGTCTTGGTGATCAGTATTCCAGCTTATGTGTTCCTGATCAACGCCATTTGGATCCACGAATTGGATGAACACAATCAACTGGTACTTGAAAATACGCGTAAGGCACTGATAGAGAGCCAACCCACCTCGGAAGAAATGACCAACTGGAATCGGATGTTGGGTGCATTGAATCCCGGTGTTCGTGTCATACCCTATGGTGGTGATTTGAAATCGGACTCACACTATTCCGTTTCCAGAGAACTGTTTATTTCAGGTAGTAAAGAAGAAGAAAAATTCCGAGGGCTACTAAGCTACATGGAATTGGAAAAGTCTCGATATCAGCTCTCTGTTGAAACGAATATGGAAGACACACATGAGACTTTCCTGGCGGTTACGGTGGTTACCTCCGTCTTTTTTGCCCTGTTGATTCTTGGCATGATTTGGCTGAGTAAACGGGTTTATAGCAGGACGTTTCAGCCGTTCTATGAAACACTATCGGCTCTTCGCTCATTTGATATCACCCAAAATGAACCAATCGCCCTAACAACATCAGATATTCAGGAGTTTGAAGAATTAAATGAATCGGTTCAGGATTTGATGAAGCGCAATCTGAAATCGTTTCAACAGCAACGAACGTTTGTTGAGAATGCATCACACGAACTTCAAACACCCATCGCTATTCTAAGGTCTAAAATAGATTTACTGTCACAACAGCAGTTCGAACCAACTATTCAGGAGATGGTAACCGCACTGGAATCGCCCATGTCACGTCTCACAAGAATCAATAAAAATCTGTTATTGCTTTCAAGATTGGAAAACGCACAATTCCGGGAAAGAGAAGGGGTAAATGCCGCGGATGTGATTACTGATACACTGGAGCTTTTTGAGGATTTTTTGCAGAATGATTCAATGAAGGTTTCATTCACCAATAATCGAACTGATTTGCTTCGATGTAATCGCTTTTTGTACGAAACGTTGATTCAGAATTTGGTGTCTAATGCCATCCGTCATTCCGAAAAAGGCTCCGATCTTTTTATCGAAATCAGTAATGATTACTTGATGGTAATGAACCCTGGAAAAGTTGAGCTCAGAAAGGAATACTTATTTACGCGTTTTGCATCTTCATCAAACGAGAATGTAAGTAGTGGGCTTGGGTTAGCTATAGTTAAAGAAGTGGTGGTGCAACATGGGTGGACGGTAGATTATGCGTTTAATCACGGCTTGCATTGCTTTGAAGTGCAGTTCTCGTAATTCCAAATTTCTTCTAAATCAGGTTCTTCCTTTGAGCCCAATATGTACATCATGAAACAACTATCAATCATCATTTTGCTCAGTTTATGGATGACATCGTGTTCCAAAACACACGAAAGTTCCCATGTTCCAAACGCGGCAATCGAAGCATTCAATGCCAAATTTCCAGGGGCTGAAAAAGTAGAATGGGAAGTGGAAGAAGAGGGTGTGTGGGAGGCCGAATTTGTGTTGGGGGGAAGTAAATACTCATCCAATTTTAAAGAAGACGGAACCTGGTTGGAAACTGAACGCCAGTTGTCCGAAGATGAATTGCCCTCAGACATTTCTTCGCTTCTTAAACAGCAGTTCATGGATTTTGAGGTGGAAGGGGCCGAACTGGTTGAAACACCCGAGGGTAAATCATATGAGATTGATATCGAAAAGGCTGAAAAACTCATTGAAGTCATCATTGATTCACAAGGTAATCTGAGCAGCAAAGAGCTGGAAGATGAAAAAGATTAAATGGTCATTCCTGCTATGGATTCTTTTTGCAGGCTTCAATCCTGTACACGCCCAACACAACCACATTGATCTTTCAGGACAGGTAGTTGATAGTACGGCCGGTGTGGAGTTGGCCTATTCAACTGTACAGCTTAAACTACTGGCTGATTCTTCCTTTGTTTCCGGGACCATTTCTAACGACAAGGGTGTGTTCATATTAGCGGGAATTGAACCCGGTGAATACGTGCTGTCTTGTTCCTATTTGGGTTATCATTCATCCGTATTGAAGGTGTATGTGGGCTCTGTTTCCAGAAACATTGACTTGGGGATCATTCCTCTTCAATCAGATCAACAGGTTTTGGGCGTAGCCGTGGTGACTGCTCAAAAAACGGAAATCGGAACGGCACTGGATAAAAAATCGTATGCCGTAACCGACAACCTTAGTCAGCAAAACGGGAGTGTCCTTCAATCCATCAGCAATTTACCAGGCGTTACCACACAAAACGGGCAAATTCAGCTTAGAGGCAACAGTCAGGTTGTGGTGCTGGTAGATGGGAAGCAAACCGCCATTACCGGGATAGGTGGCCAAAAGGGATTGGAGAATTTACCGGCTTCAGCGGTGGAACGCATTGAGATTATTAACAATCCATCGGCTAAATACGATGCAAACGGAAACGCCGGTATCATCAACATCATCCTAAAAAAAGAGGTGAAGGAAGGATTTAACGGAAAGATTGGATTATCGGCAGGTGTGGGGGCTCTTTGGGTGCGCAAGCCAAATTATCCGGGCATACGACCACAATACCAACAAACACCAAAGGTCAATCCGAGCATATCACTGAATTATCGGAAAAAGAAGGTTAACCTGTTTTTTCAGGCAGACAATCTGTACAGCCAGACCTTGAATAAGAATGAATTTGTGACGAGATCGTATGCTGATGGCACGTCCATTCAACAGCAGTTAAAACGCAACCGGAACACTAATTTTCTAACAACACGTGCCGGTTTGGATTTCTTCATCAATGAAAAAAATACGCTTACGGTGTTCGGAACTTTTGGACAAGAGTCCATCAAGGATCGTGGCGATCAGCCATTCTTGAATGGAACCACCCTCGAACAAACGCGTTTGTGGCAGTTTCTGGAAGATGAATTAGTCACCGCCACCATGGGATCTGTTTCCTATGAGCACCGTTTTGATCAGCCCGGACGAAAAATAACGGCTTCTGCGAACCATACCTTTGATCGGGAAAATGAGAAGTATTTTTTTGATAATCAGCAATCTGGCAGAACCACCAAGGAATCATTTGCGCTCATAGCCGATCAGAAGGTTCTGGATTTAAAGGTGGATTATATCCGTCCCGTTAAACAGGGTGTGGTGGAATCTGGATTGAAATTTAGAAGGCGAACCATTCCCACCAATATGGTTTCTTATCCCTCGGATAGCTTTTCGGTGCTGGACACCGGAGCTGATGGACGCGCAACGTACGCTGAGTGGATTCCGTCGGTTTACGGGACATACATCTACGAGTCCAAAAGGATTCAGGCAGAAGCCGGTCTTCGATTGGAATATGTTCAATTGGATTACCTGGTGGAACCGGGTCACAACACGTATCAAAGTGACGGCTATTCCTACTTTCAGCCCTTTCCGAATGCACGTTTAACATATAAGTTAAGTAAGGGAAAACGACTTTCTGCCTTCTACAACCGGAGGGTAGACCGACCCGATGAGGTAAATATTCGGATCTTCCCAAAATACGATGATGCCGGAATCATCAAGGTTGGTAATCCGGCTTTAAAACCTCAGTTTACCAACAAGGTAGAACTTGGATTCAAATCAGATCTTCCCAAAGGATATGTGTATGCGGCGGTATATCGAAGTATGTCCAACGGAACCATCACACGCATTGCCACAACCATGGACGCCTCTAATCTGATTTACAATGTATCACAGAACATTGGTAAAAGTTCCAACTCGGGTGTGGAGGTTTCCCTGCAACACGATGCCTCCAAGCGGCTAAAATTCAATTTGAACATGAATGGTTACTACAATACCATAGATGCGTATACGGTGACCAACC
Source organism: Flavobacteriales bacterium (assembly GCA_020635355.1). Taxonomy (GTDB): domain Bacteria; phylum Bacteroidota; class Bacteroidia; order NS11-12g; family UBA9320; genus WGNA01. The sequence continues at coordinate 293,840 of JACJZW010000001.1, read as the reverse complement.
AATATCCGGTTTCCGCATCCTTTTCGGAAGGAAAGCAAACGGTGTACTCGGGGAACGTAAAACTCAATTCGAATATCTCGATGTCGTCAACCACGGAAGCACAATTAACGGCGATTTGGTTAGCGCCTGATATTTTGCCTCAAGGCTCCATTGCATCCCGGTTTTCCATGAATATTGGTGTTAAAAAGTCCGTTCAAAAAGGGCTTGGAGAATTTGTTCTGAACGCAACAGACCTGTTCAATACACTGAAAATCCGGACCACGATTCACGGTAAAGGATTTACCTACAAGAGCACGGATTACTATGAGACCCAAGCCATCCGTCTGGGGTATAACAGGAAGTTTTAACAGCCCATTGACTTATTGATGCGGGTTGAATAGGGTAGAGTCTGATCGCAATCGATCGTCGGTTAATCGGCTCAAAAAGAAAATCAAGTCTTGCTTGTCCTGTTCCGTCCAGGAACGGGCTACTGGTTTCCCGTTGCCGTCTGTATGCTTCCTAAGCAGGTTGGGATCGGTGGATGGGGTTACATGAAAACCGGTGTCGTAATGATCAATGACCTCACGCAGCGTCTTAAATCGACCATCGTGCATATAGGGTGCTGTATGAATGAGGTTGAGGAGGGAGGGCGTCTTGAATTTGCCCAGATCAGCCGGATTCCCATTTTGTCCGCCTAAGCCGGCATCACCTGTCCCATCATAGGTGCCGTTGTTGGCAAACTCAAAATTGGTGGTGAAAATGTTCACCGCATGGCAATGGAAGCAATCGCCCTTTTTCTCATCGATAAATACCTGAAAGCCCCGTTCTTCAATGGGGTTTCTACTTTGGCGACCTACATCACCCGGTGCCATCTTCAAATTGTAGGAGAAAATGGTTCGCATGAACTGGGCGAGTGCGAAGTTTAGCCGTTCAACCGTGACGGTTGAATCACAAAATGCGTTATAAAACAGACCCCGATATTTCTCAGATGCCTGTAACTCCTGAACCGCATGATAAATGTCTTCATGCATCTCAACGGGTGAAACGATTGGGAAAATAGGCTGGTGTTCCAGGTCCGGCGCTCGTCCATCCCAAAAGAACTTGCTGCCATAGCCCAGGTTGGAAAGCGGCATGGTATTGCGCGTCCCAACAAAACCATCAATGCCCTTGCTAAACCGCACCGTATCCGAAAAGGCCAGATCCTGATGATGACAATCGGCGCATTTTTGGGAATTGTCGCCACTGAGCATCGGTTCATAAAACAGATTTCGACCCAGAAAAACACCTTCAACGGTGAGCGGATTTTCTCCCGGAACGCTCATGGGAGGAAAGAAATTTGGCAACGATAAGTCAAGTGGAGTGCCGCAACTTGTATGGGTTGGAGATTCTATGATAGGATCCTTGACACACGATTCAAGCGTCACCAACATCAAAATGATGAGCACCAAGACTCCCATGGCTGTCCACTTGTAAATCCGTTGCTTCCGTTCCTCCATCGAGTTTCGCTTTATTGCGATTTGAATACAATATTACCGCCTGAAAGTTAAGGTTATCACGGGCAAATTAATGTAACATTGCACACCTTTAGGAATATGACACGTCGCCAACTTCTTACGCTGCTCAGCGCCATACTCTTATCCGTTACTTCCTATGCCCAAAACAGTGAACTGCGTGGATTTGTTTACGACAAAGCCAGCGGAGAACCCTTGTCCTTTGCAACGGTGTTGGTAGACGGACAAGCTGCGGGTACCTTAACCGATAACGACGGTCTCTATTCGCTTACTGGTTTGGAATCCGGAAATTTTAAAGTATACGCGATAGTAGTTGGTTACGACACGGTGTATTATCCGATCGAATTGAAGAAAGGCCAAATCGTTACTCAGAATATCTATCTCAACAGAGTTACCCAATTGTTGGGTGAGGCTCGTGTAGATCGGGAACGAATTCGACGAACCACCACCACCTCAATTTCTGAGATCAATATCACTCCAAAGCAACTTACCCAAATCCCAACGGTGGGGGGCGAACCGGATTTGGTTCAGTACCTGCAGGTGTTACCGGGAGTTGTTTTCAGCGGAGATCAGGGCGGTCAGCTCTATATCCGTGGTGGATCACCCATAATGAACAAGGTGTTGTTGGACGGAATGACCATCTATAATCCTTTCCACAGCATTGGTTTGTTCTCGGTGTTTGATTCCGATATTTTGAAATCGGTAGACGTGTACTCCGCAGGATTTAGTGCCGAGTACGGTGGGCGGGTATCGGCCATCATTGATGTGCAAACGCGCGATGGAAATCGATCGGAGATGGCAGGTAAGGTCAACGTGAACCCATTTACATCCAAGGTTCTGTTGGAAGGCCCACTCAAGAAATATGAGGAAAACAAGGGAAGTAGCTCCTTCATCGTAAGCTACAAGAACAGCTACCTCAATAAAACGTCACCGATCTTCTACAGCTACGTGAAGGATGCAGAATTGCCCTATTCCTTTAGCGATTTGTATACGAAATTGTCGTTCAATTCGGCCTCCGGAAGCTATCTGAAACTCTTCTACTTCAACTACAATGACTTGGTTGATTTTTCCGGTACAACCAGTTACAATTGGGGTTCTACCGGTTTTGGGGGTAAATTTTTATTGGTTCCGCAAGAGTCCAAGAATGTGATCGATGGCTTTTTTGCCTTCTCGGATTACAACATTGAACAGCTTCAGGAGCGCAGCACGCCTCGCACGTCTGGAATTAACGGCTTTAACATGGGATTGAACTTCACCTACTTCCTGAAGAATAAATCCAAGTTGAAGTACGGCATGGAAATCAACGGGTTTAAAACTCTGTTTAAGATCTACAACGCCGCGAATCGGGAAATCACACAAGACGAGAACACCACGGAGCTTACGGGCTTTGTCAATTACAATTACGTGCTCGAAAATCGATTCATCTTTGAGCCCGGTTTCCGAATTCAACGCTATGCGTCGTTGGGAAATACCAGTTATGAACCACGAATCCGCCTTAAATTGCTGATCAGCAAACGTCTGCGCTTCAAGGCCGCTGGTGGGTTATACAGTCAAAACTTACTCTCGGCATCTTCTGACCGGGATGTGGTGAATCTGTTCTACGGGTTCTTGTCCGGTCCGGACGAACTTCCTTCCTATGTGGGGGATAAAAAGGTGACACACCGCATGCAAACGTCCCGCCACATCGTAGGAGGTTTTGAATACGATGTAAACCCGGTGTCCAATATCAACATTGAAGGATACGCCAAGGATTTCACCCAGGTGAGTAATATTAACCGCGACAAGATCTATGACGACAATCTTCGCTACGCCGATAAACCGGAATTCCTGAGAAAGGATTACGTGGTGGAAACGGGATTGGCGTATGGTTTCGACATCACCTATAAGTTGCAAACCAAGTCGTTGTATGTATGGACGGTGTATTCCTACAACAACGTATCACGGTATGACGGTATTCGAACCTATCAACCTCATTTTGATCGCCGGCACAACATCAACGTGGTAACTTCCTACGCCTTCGGAAAGGACAAGAGTTTTGAAGCCAACCTGCGTTGGAACTTCGGTTCAGGATTTCCGTTTACCTTAACGCAAGGTTTTTACGAGAACCTGGATTTTGGACAAGGTGGCTGGCAGGATTACACAACAGCTAACGGCGATTTTACGGTGATGTATGACGATCTGAACAAAGGTCGCCTGCCGTATTATCATCGGTTGGATATGAGTTTGAAAAAGACCATCGTCTTTAAAAAGGTCGACGATGAACCGCGTAAGTTTATGGAGTTTATCGCCAGCGCCACGAACGTGTACAACCGTCGGAATATCTTCTACTTTGATCGGGTGAGCTACAAGCGGGTGAATCAGCTGCCGATTCTTCCCAGCTTATCGGTTTCCTACAGCTTCTAAGGATTAAATACTTCGCTCGAGAAAGCGAATCACATACTTGGCAATGTCCTTATTGGTGGCGCGTTCAATGCCCTCCAGTCCGGGAGATGAGTTTACTTCCAGTACAAGTGGTCCGCGAGCCGATTGAAGCATATCAACCCCGGCAATACCCAAACCCAGAGCCTTGGTTGCTTTGAGCGCGGTGTTTTCCTCATCGTCTGTGAGTTGATATAACTCAGCGGTTCCGCCTCGATGGAGGTTGGATCGAAATTCGCCTTCCTTGCCGGTTCGTTTCATGGCCCCAACTACCACATTATCAACCACAAAGGCCCGAATATCAGAACCCTTTGCTTCGGTAATAAATTCCTGCGCAATAACGCGGGCCTTTAAACCATTAAATGCCTCAATAATGGATTTGGCGGCGTTGTTGGTTTCAGCCAGAACTACCCCAAGACCCTGAGTTCCTTCGAGTAGTTTCAGCACCATGGGTGCCCCACCAACCGACTTTATGAGGTGATCTACGTCCGTAGAATAATCCGTGAATACGGTCTTTGGCAAACCGAGTCCATGCCGACTCAATATTTGCAAACTCCTTAGTTTATCCCGGGATCGAATCAAGGCTTGTGATTCAACCGCGGTGAACACGCGCATCATCTCAAACTGGCGAACTACGGCTGTACCATAGAAGGTCACACTAGCCCCAATTCGTGGAATAACGGCATCCACATTTTCCAGGTAATGATCCTTGAAGTAAATGGCCGGTTTGCGCTTTTCAATCTCAATCTGACATCTCAGTGGATCAACAACAATCACTTCGTGCCCCCGCTTTTCGCCAGCCTCTACCAATCGTTTGGTACTGTACAAGCGCGCATTACGGGATAAGATTACAATCTTCATGAGATCGGGGTGTTTTGATAGGTAGTATATGTACGGTTATACCGAATTCTTTTGCAATGATACATATTAAGCATAAACACAAACAACGGCAGGGGCAGGAATCTTAACCGCTTTTTAGTCCGGTATTCAACTTATTCCAAACCTCGCGTTTAACCCGGGGAGCCAATCGGGAATCGTGTATCTCCATAAAGGTTCGGATGGCATCTCCACCACCGGTTATGGCTGATCTCAACGCCCAGGACACGGCTTTAACCACCATGTCGGATCGATCATCCAAAACCGTCAGACATTGATCTATGGTGCGTTGTACATTTCGCTCGTGATGTGCCTTTATCTTGTTGCGAAACAAACCTACACAGGAAGCAACGGCCAATCGTCGTCTCCAAACGGACGGATCATGTGCCCACCGATCAAAAAGCTCATTCTCCAATTGGTCCATATCCCAAAGCGGTCCCAAAATTTTCGTGGAATAGGTGTCTGTTGACACCCAATTGTCCATATTCACCTCCAGTTGAAGCGCCTGATCAGCCTGCATCCACAGCAGACGGCGCTTGGGATGAGCCATCAGCTCCAGTCCAACCAGCTGACATTCGAACACATCCATTTGAATGAGCGCCATCGCAAGTTGAAAAACATCCGATGGCATGGTTGTCTTAAATTCGGCATTGAGTTCTTTCAGCAGAATGCGGATGTCTGGCATGGTGACCCCGACGATTTCCATGGAGGTGGGGTGGGTTCGGGCGGCAAATTCTTTGCGGTGGTCATCGCTCATCTGCCGAAGAATAGCCAGGATGTCTTGAGTGGTTGTCATGTGTTCCGAACATCGTGCATTCACCTGATTGTGAATACTTTTTATCTGTTTTGATTTTTATTTAGATCGGTTCTACATAATCTTGCATCAACATTTGAATGATGACAACAGCAACAGTTACCCTACGTGAGCGCTTAAAAACGGAAACCCTTGATTTGCATCAGGCGGTGGAACGACGAAGTCCGCTGGTGGCCTTATTTCGGGGACAACCCTGGGCCGACGATCACGGAGTTGCCTATCGGAAATCACTGTCGCTCCAACTGGATTTGATTGATGCGTTAGCCCGTCATAAAGAGGATTGGGAACAAAATGTACCGTCGCTATCCGCTGTTTTACAAACGCGTCAGGCACTGGTTCGGGACTTGTTGCAGGATGATGTTGAAGAATCAACGGCATTTGAATGTTCGGCTGCTGAGTCCATTGGCCTGGGGTACGTCATGCTGGGATCTTCCATGGGAAGTCAGGTTATTTTGGATAAAATTGGTTCCGGTATACCTGAAAATCAACGGCATTTTTTGATCGCCATGGCTGAGGCTTCCAGAGCTTTTTTCAAATTCTGTGAGGAAGTTAAAGCGTATGAAACTCAAGCCGATGACGTGGTTCTGGGTGCACGAAAAGCGTTTGAGCATTTGATGATCGATCGCTGATTTACGCTGGATCATGGCGCATGATCATTCACATCATCATCACCATCACGATGGCACGGGCAATATTCGGGTTGCTTTTTTCTTAAACCTTGGATTTACGATTCTGGAAGTTTTTGGCGGACTGTGGACCAACAGTATGGCCATCCTTTCCGATGCCCTTCATGATCTGGGGGACAGCCTGTCTTTAGGGGTGGCCTATTACCTCCAAAAGAAAAGCAGACAAAAAGCGAATAATCGGTACTCCTTTGGTTATCAGAGGTTTTCGTTGTTAGGTGCTTTAATTAATGGCGTGGTAATTATTTCTGGATCAGTGATCATCCTGGTAAAAAATATTCCACGCATTATTCACCCCGAACCAACCAATGCTAAAGGGATGTTACTTTTTGCCATTTTGGGCATCCTTGTAAATGGCGCTGCTGTTTGGAAATTATCTGATGGGAAATCTCTGAATGAAAAAAGTGTGCGTTGGCATTTGCTGGAAGATGTGTTGGGTTGGGTTGCCGTACTCATTGTAAGTGTGGTTTTGCTCTTTTATGATGTTCCGATACTGGATCCTCTTTTAGCACTCATCATAGTGGCATATGTGCTGTATAACGTTGGAAAAAATTTAACCGCTACCATTCGTATTTTTCTTCAAGGTGTGCCGGACGATGTTCGTTTGGAGGTGGTAGAACATGAATTGCGTTCAATCCCTGGGGTGGAGGATGTTCATCACATTCACATTTGGTCCATGGATGGTGAACATCATGTTCTTTCAGTGCACCTGGTGGTGTCACCAGAAGTAAGTTTTACCGGTTATGCTTCGATAAAAAATCAAGCGAAATCGCGAATACACGGCCATCAGATTCACCATGCAACCATTGAAATAGAACAAGATGGCGAGCCCTGTTTTATGCGCGATTAAACGCCTTTTGTGGACAATGAAGACAATTCTGTTACACGGAATCGTTGCACGTTGACTTCAAAAATTCACAGCCAATGACCTTTGAAACGTTGGTCGAAAAGGTCGCTTCAAAGATGAAGAAGAGATCATACTTCGCAACCCGGAAAGAGTGGTCAACTCAACCGATCCCACTCGTTTCACTCGTTCCGATTTTTCATTTGTCCGCTCACTCAAACTGCGTTTGGTTCGCAGACACATTCAATGAAAACAACGTAATAAGTGGTGGAAGGGATTACTTCGTGATCCCGGGTAGGGCAGTCAACTCAACCGACCCCACTCGTTTCACTCGTTCCGATTTTTCATTTGTCAGCTCACTCAAACTGCGTTTGGTTCGCCGACAAATAAAAAATCCCGTTGCCAAGGCAACGGGATCGGTTGAGTTGCGGAGAGAGAGGGATTCGAACCCCCGGAGGTGTGACCCTCAACGGTTTTCAAGACCGCCGCATTCGACCGCTCTGCCATCTCTCCGGTCGATTGAGGCTGCAAAAATAGAACTTTGAACTAGTTATTTCATGTGCCTCTAAAAAATTATTCAGTAGGTTTCAGTTCCTCTTCGTCAAAGAGAGATTCTGCCCGGTCAATACTGGAATTTAGCTCGAATCCAACCAGCAAAACGATGCAGTTGAAGTAGATCAAAAGCATCAACGCTAATATGGTTCCAATGGAGCCATAAAGTTTGTTGTAGGAATTAAAGTTATTGACGTAAAACGTAAATCCGGCCGTGGTGATTAAACACAAAAGGGTGGCTAACGTAGAACCAACACTAAAAAAGTTCCATTCTGCCACCTTCGCACTTCCAAAGTAGTACAGGGACGCAAAAATGAAGTACACTAAAAGAACTAATGAAAAGTATTGAAAGGCCAGAAAGAGGTAATTCGATAAACCGCTGTTTACCCATCCTTTCTCTGACATATTGGTTATGGTGATATCGGCGTAGCGCAACACAATTACAATGGCCAGAAACACCATCACCACCAGAATGGTTAACCAGATGGAACGCCAGCGAGCGATGTACCAGGAGCGTTTTTCCTCTGTTAGCACATACTTGTTAAATGCCGTTAACATGCTGCTGAAGGCATTGCTGCTGAAATAAAGTGCGAACACAAAACCAAAGGATAGCAAACTGAAATTTTGATTGTGCACGATGTCGTCAATCGTCGAGATGATCAGGTTGTACGCATCTTTTGGAAGAAATCGCTCCACCTGAAAGAGTAGATCGTCCTGAAAATTGTCAATTGGTATGTAGGCTAATAGCGTGAATATGAAAATGATAGACGGAAAAATCGCAAGAAAGAAATTAAATGCCAAGGACGAAGCGCGCAGCATGAGGTCTTCGTCAAAGAGGGAGTTAAAAAAGAAGCGTCCCACGTCATACACGGATCGTCCCCGAAATCCCGGAAAGGAAACCCGCTGCAACCACTTGACACCCTGTTGGATTCTCTTGGAAATGTCCTGTCGTAACCCCATGAATTTCAATTAATTGAAATCTGCTTAACGCCAGCAAATATACGGTTCAACAATAGCTATTCGATAACATCACCTTTGGCGTCGATCCATTACTTTTGCCGCAAAATTGAGCCATGACTAAAGTTCACAACTTTTCAGCCGGACCAGCCGTTCTTCCACAATCGGCTATTGATGCAGGAATTGAAGCCCTTAAAAATTTCGCAGGAACCAATCTGTCGATTCTCGAAGTATCCCATCGATCCAAGGAATACGTGGCAGTTATGGATGAGGCGTGTTCCATTGTCAAGGAATTATGGAGTTTGGATGATTCGTATGACGTGGTCTACCTTCAAGGTGGTGCCAGTACGCAATTTCTGATGGTGGCCTACAACCTCTTGAACACCAAGGGAGCATACGTGGATACAGGCACATGGTCGTCCAAAGCCATCAAAGAGGCCCAAAACTTTGGGGAGGTAGACGTTGTGGCCTCCAGCAAAGACAAAGGCTATACGTACATCCCTAAGGATATTGTTGCGCCATCGGATGCGGACTTTCTGCACTATACCAGCAACAACACTATTCATGGATCGCAATTCCACCACATTCCGGAAACCAATGTTCCATTGGTGTGCGACATGAGCTCAGACATATTCAGCCGACGAGTTGATGCCACCAAATTTGATCTTATTTATGCGGGTGCTCAGAAGAATCTCGGACCAGCAGGAGCCACGTTGGTGGTCGTTAAAAAGGACATCCTGGGTAAGGTGAATCGGGTAATCCCAACCATGTTGGATTATCGAACTCATATTGAAAAGGAATCCATGTTTAACACCCCTCCGGTATTTGCCGTGTTTGTGGTATTACAAACACTTAAGTGGATTAAGGAGCGGGGTATCGACCAAATTGAAGTTGATAATAAAGCGAAAGCAGCGTTGCTGTACGATGAAATTGATCGAAATGCGGCATTCAACGGACCGGTAAGCAAGGAAGATCGAAGCATGATGAATGCCACCTTCCTGATGACCGATCCTTCCCGCGAAGCTGATTTCCTCAATGCATGTAAGGAGGCTAATATAAGCGGTGTCAAAGGTCACCGTTCTGTAGGTGGTTTCCGGGCGTCCATGTACAATGCACTAACCCTGGATAGCGTGCAGGCCTTGGTGGATGTGATGAAAACTTTTAACTAACCAATAAACGATAAATCATGCGAGTTTTAGCGAACGATGGCATCGATCCAATTGGCAAAGAGCAGTTGGAAGCAGCCGGATTTGAGGTGCAAACAGAGAATATTCCACAGGAAGAACTGATAACGAAGTTGAATGACTTCGACGTGATTGTGGTGCGAAGTGCTACCAAGGTTCGGAAGGAATTGATCGATGCTTCTCCCAATTTAAAAGTCATTGCCAGAGGGGGAGTAGGAATGGATAACATCGATGTGGATTATGCCCGTTCTAAAGGGTTGCATGTGGTGAATACACCAGCGGCGTCATCCAATAGCGTGGCCGAACTGGTTTTCGCGCATTTATTATCGGCACTCCGATTCCTGAACAAGACCAATCGAATCATGCCGGATGAAGGGGATGTACGGTTTAAGGAATTGAAAAAATCTTCGTCAAAAGGTCGAGAACTTTACGGAAAAACACTGGGTATCATTGGTATGGGCCGTATTGGTCGGGAAACCGCCCGCATTGCCATGGGAATGGGTATGAACGTCTTGGCCCATGATGCCTTTATTGATGCCGTAGATATTGAAATCAGACTTCATCCGGATCTTAATCTCACGAATCCAACGGTTACATTAACCAGCCGGTCATTGGATGATGTTTTAAAAAACAGTGACTTTATTTCATTGCACATTCCAGGTGGCGGAGGTGAAGTGATAGGTGAGCGGGAAATTAATCTCATGAAGCCAGGCGCCGGTTTGGTGAACTGCGCTCGCGGAGGAGTGGTGGATGAAAAAGCTCTGAATGCGGCGCTGATATCCGGACATCTGTCCTTTGCCGGTTTGGACGTTTTTGAAACAGAACCTCCGGTATACCTCGATATTCTGAAGCGCGACGAAGTTTCGCTTTCCCCGCATATTGGGGCCGCAACCGTTGAGGCTCAGGCCAGAATTGGGGCTGAGCTGGCCGACAAGATCACCGAAATTCTCGGATAACCATGCCCGACTTCCTGCCGTTCAAGGCATTCATGCCCGATTCGGAACACGTTACCGACGTGGCATTGAGTTCATCTGATTTTGAGAATGAACGGGCGTTAGTGTCTGATCTTCAATCAAATCCGAATAACTTCCTACATGTAACCAAACTGCCCCTGAAGTTTCCCAATAGATGGGAGCAACCTTTGGGTTTTATGCCGGAAGCACGAAACTTTGTGGATGATCTGATCAAACGTCGGATCCTTAATCAACCGGATCGGGAGGCTTATTACGTATATCGGCAAGTGATTGACGGGACTGCCCACACCGGATTGGTGGGTTTATGCGATATGGAAGATTACGACCAAAATCGCATTAAACGTCACGAACATACCCGCCACGAACGAGAAGCATTTATTTCAGAATTGATTTCCAGAACGGGCATCATTGGTGAACCGGTCTTATTGGCGCATCACCACCGACAAACGCTTCAGGATTTACTTCAGATGATTACCTCAGAATCGCCCGAAATGCATTTTGAATTGGGCGGAAGGGAACACAGTGTTTGGGTGATTAACGATTCTGACACCTGTGCGAGCATACGGCAGGAAATGCAGAATGCGGGTGATTTTTACATCATGGATGGCCATCATCGTATCGCAAGTATCTCGAATCTTTATCAATCTAATCGTGATCAAAACAGTCGGTTTGCACTGAGTTATGTGCTGGATGCCAATCAGCTGGCCATTTCACCTTTTCATCGATTCATACGAAATGTGGGGAAGGATCTGAACGAAGTAAGAACCCTGCTGGAACCGGAATTTGAATTCAAAGAGGTGGGTAATTATGTGATGCACCCGGAACATCAGCGAAGCTTTGTGATGAAGTGTACCAGTGGAACCTTCATGCTAACTGCCCGAAATTCCTGGGGTGGTTTGGATGTAGATCTTTTCGATCAGAAAATTGCAGGACCGGTGTTTGACGTCCATGATAGTCGGTCAGATACGCGAATAGACTTTTACGCCGGAGATGCGCCTGTTCGTGAAGTCATGTCTACCCTGGAACATGCCGATGACGTCCTCTTTCTATTGCATCCTTGCACCTTCCGGGAAATCGCCATGACTTCGGATGCCTCGCGAGTATTGCCTCCTAAAAGCACCTTTGTTGAGCCCAAATGCCGTCCTGGGTTGTTCGTTCAGCCCTTCGGGCCGAATCCAATCGCATAAAAAAAGCCGGACTAGCCGGCCTTTTGATAGATTCTTATCGAATGGTTTAAGTTAAGCTACTGAAGGTGTGAAAACCTTCTGATAGTAGTTGTATAAACCAAAGGCAACGGTACTGAAGAATACATTGCCCATCACTGAGTTAAAGAAAAAGCTTCCGAATAGCTCGTTCTTATAAAAAAGGAGTCCGGCCGCATAACATTCCATCAACCCGGCAAAGTTCATTGGATATAAGCCGTGTCCATCAATCCAGGATCCAAAGTTGGTAATCAGAAAAAATACAACGGATGATGTTACAGCCGCGCCTAGAACATTTTTCATTCGCCCTTCCGCGCCAATCATGCGGTTTCCGATAATTACCGTCAGGCCGAAGGCCAAATAAATCGTAAAAAATGAAGGGGAGAAGAGGTGGGCGGCATATCCGTCGCGTATAACGGATAAAACCAGGTCCCCGATAAAGAGTGCTACAAAAGGAATCACAAACTTCATCCAACGACTGCTTAACAACGCACCACCAAATAGGGCAGCCGTTCCAATGGGTTCCAGGTTTGGAATGGTCATCGCGAGCCGACCCAGACTCAATAACATCACAACGGCACTGATTTCTCCGATTTTTCTCATGTTTTGCGCTTTAAAGGGCAAATATACAGAGCCCAAATGGTCAACAAAAAGAACCCGGAGGCAGTTTGTTAACAATGGGAAATAGAATAATTGTAATACGCATGTAATGAGTACATTATAAGGTGCTATTAAAGTGAATTAGATAGACTTTGCATTGGCGACAAGGCTTGATGTTTTACAAATGTTAAAGTTTGTAACCCTTTACAAATGTTAAAACATTTTTACATTTGTGAAATGGATCAACTGAATGCTCGGGTCTTGTATTTAATGGAGGTTAAGTCTCTCTCTAAGAGTCAGTTGGCGCGAATTCTGGAGATATCACCTTCTATTATGAGCCATATCGCCAGTGGTCGCAATAAAGTTGGTGTGGAGGTGTTGCAAAAGTTGATAGATGCTTTCCCGGATATTTCGGCCTCCTGGTTGCTTACTGGCAACGGTTCGATGAAGGGGGATGAAAATCTACAGAACTATGAAGAGGTTAAGCGTGACTATCACATGGTACTTGGTCAGTTGCGGGAAGTAGAAGCCGATTTTGATGTTCTTAAACGCAAGATGGTTGACCTGGAGCGAAAGTTACACTGAACGATCTGGGAAGGGTAATCGTGTTGTGTGGTGCGTTTAGGCGCGAACCTCGAATGCTTAGCCGCATTTCGGAATACATGTTCGTTAGAACCAGAATAAACGCCTGTTCTAGCTTCGATTCGCCACCCTGTTGATCATATAAACCCCGGCGAGGATAGCAAGTAGTCCGAGTGATTGAATCAAGGAAATCACTTCACCATCCCACAATCCCCAGATTACAGCCACAATTGGAATGAGGTAGGTAACCGACGAGGCAAAAACGGGCCCGGAGATTTGAATGAGTCGGTTAAAGAGGATCAAACTCAATGAATTTCCCAGCAAAGCCAGCAGGGCTATAGCGCCAAAGGATTTGGAATAATGCACGTGATCAGCCGGATTGATCGAAAAGAATCCGGAAAAGACCAAGATGAAGATACCTCCGAGAGAAATGAAAAACAGAGGGAGGGCTGATATCACGATGGATGGATACTTACTTAACTTGGCTTTGATTAAATTGATGTTCGCTCCGTATAGAAAGGTTGCAACCACTATCATCAATAAATGACTCCAATTAAACGCTAAATCGTCACTTGGTTTGCCGAGCATAATAGCCACTGCACCCGAAAGACCAATCACTACACCGGCTATCTTCCAACGGTTTGAATCAATGACCCCCAGGCTAAGACCAATGATAATGGTAAAAATCGGGGTGAGGGCATTGAGCACGCCGGCAATACTGCTGTCTACCTTTTGTTGCCCAATCGCAAACAGAAACGCTGGGATCCCATTGCCGATTACTCCTGCCAATATGGCGTATTTGAGGTCGGCTTTTTCAATTCGTTTGAGATACCTCCCAATGAATGGAATGAAAACGCTACCACCAATTGTGATGCGCAGGGCAGCAACTTGAACACCTGAAAAACACTTCAAACCTTCCTTCATTAGAATAAACGAAGATCCCCAGATCGTTGCCAGAACAATCAGTAATAGAATGGGAAGTGATTTCGAGGCGTTCAACGTGTTTAAAAAGTCGGGAAAATTAAGTACTTGTTTTGCTCGAAGGCGCGCGGGATGAAATAATTTTGTCCTATGACTACCCACAACATTCTTGTATTGGGCTCTGGCGGTCGGGAGCACGTATTTATCTGGAAGCTGGCTCAATCAGCCACCAAGCCAAACCTCTATGCCGCACCTGGAAATGCCGGAACAGCTCAACTTGCTACCAACGTGGATTTATCACCTCTTGATTTTGAGGCGGTTGCTGCGTTTTGTCTGGAGAAAGGCATTGATACCATCATTCCTGGAAATGAAGACCCGCTGGTAGCTGGGATTGTTGACTACTTTCATAGCCGGGAAGATCTGGCCCACATTTTTGTATTTGGACCGGTGGCAGAACTCGCACAAATGGAAGGGTCGAAAGATTTTGCCAAGGAATTCATGATGGAAAATCGCATTCCAACAGCCGGATATCACACCTTCACGGCTGATCAGGTTTCTGAAGCCATTTCTTATGTGGAAAATCGCCCTGGTCCTTACGTTTTAAAGGCGGATGGACTCGCTGCCGGTAAAGGTGTTTTGATTACCGAAGATGTGAACGAAGCCAAACAGCTCATTCGTGAAATGTTGCTCGAACGAAAATTTGGGGAAGCATCGGAAAAGCTGGTTATCGAGGATTTTATCATTGGTGTGGAGTTTTCTGTATTTGCCATCAGCGACGGCGAATCTTACGCTATCCTGCCGATGGCGAAGGATTATAAGCGTATTGGCGAGGGAGATTCCGGATTAAATACCGGAGGAATGGGAGCGGTGAGCCCGGTTCCATTTGTAACCGATGCCATCATGCAACAGGTTCAGGAGAATATTGTGGAGCCCACGTTTGAAGGGTTTATCGAACGAGGAGAACCATACGTAGGCTTTTTGTTTTTCGGATTGATCAAGGAACATAAGGGCCCTATGGTGATTGAATACAATGTGCGAATGGGTGATCCTGAAACGGAAGTTGTTTTTCCGCGAATTAAGAATGACATGGTTCAATTACTCGAAGCCATGCGAAATCAAAAACTACATGATGTTCCGATTGAGGTAGCAGATGGATTCTGTACCACCGTATTTACGGTTTCGGGTGGTTATCCTGAATCATACGAAAAGCAGAAAGAAATTCAATTGGGTCAACCAGAAAATGGGGTCTTCTTTCACGCAGGCACCAAACAAAGTGACGGCCAATTGGTTACTTCAGGCGGACGAGTAATTGCTGCAACAGCCTGGGGTAGTGAGTTGTCTTCGGCCTTAAAACAATCGTACAACAATGTTTCAAAGATTACATTTGATGGCATGTACTACCGGTCTGATATCGGTCAGGATCTAATTCGATTACAACATGGGGATATGGCGTAAATTCAAGGATTATCTGCTTTTTCGAAAGGATAAGGAGAATGCAGATAACCAATACATCCGGATGATGCATGGCATGAACAAGATTTCCATCTTCATGTTTTTGATTGCAACCGTGATCCTACTCGTTAAATGTGTCAGGTAATTCGATTTGGAATACCCTTTGTCATTTGGTTTAAACGTTTAGAATTAAAAAAAATGGGAAACTATTATTTTGGATACATCATCGCCGCGATCTTTGGCTTGATCGGCATGTTGGTTAGTTCACGACTAAAATCCAAGTTCAAAAAATACAGCCAAACGCCGTTGAGGAACAACATGAGCGGCAAGGAAGTAGCCGAGAAGATGCTGCACGATAACGGCATATTTGATGTCAAGGTGATCTCTGTTCGCGGACAACTTACCGATCACTACAATCCGGCGGATAAAACAGTAAATCTCTCCGAAGCAGTATACAATCAGCGAAATGCAGCTGCAGCCGCCGTGGCAGCGCACGAATGCGGACACGCGGTTCAACACGCCAAGTCCTATTCCTGGTTACAGATGCGCAGCCGATTGGTCGGGGTGATTCAGTTAACATCACCTTGGATCACCTGGGTGATTTTGGGAGGAATTCTTTTAATCAATCAATTTCCCGGCTTGTTGTTAGCCGGAATTGTTCTCTTCGCACTCACCACGCTTTTTTCCTTCATCACCCTTCCGGTTGAGTTTGATGCCAGTCGAAGAGCCTTGGTTTGGTTGGAAGACCGAAACATCGTGACCAGTCAGGAGCTCACCATGTCCAAAGATGCCTTGAAATGGGCGGCGCTCACCTATGTGGTAGCGGCCATGGGTTCGCTGGCAACGTTGCTCTATTATGTCAGCATTTATCTCAATCGGAGATAAGGGATGACCAGACACCAACTAACCTTATTCCTTTTATTGCTGGGTATAAACCTGCAAGCTCAAACCATTCGGGTGCCATTGGATCAACGGTTGGAGGATGACAAAATCTCCAAGTCGTTGGCCATCTTACCGGTGTACAAATACGTTTCGATCCACATCGAACCGTTTACTCTCTTTGGGGTTGAAACCAAAGACACCCAACCGGATTTGGTGATTCGAAAAATGCCGGATATGCAGGGAATGCGGGATACAGGATATACCTACCTGTATTTTTCCGGGGCAAATACTGAGATCAATCAGGGATATTGTTTGACGTTGATTGGCAATTACAGACGATCCGTCCGCACCATCTACTTCTTCATTGATCGAAATAACAACCTGGATTTTACCGACGATGGTTTACCGGACAGCCTGACCATTCAGCAACTGGAAACGGAATTCGCTCTCAAAAATCAGGTTAATCCCAGTGCCGAGCATCGGGTTAGGATCACCCGTATAGAGTACGGTCAGAATATCCGGTACAAAAACCTTTTGACGGATCACTTTAAAAAACACAGCGGGAAGAAGCAGTTTACCGATATTAACTACTGCTATCGGGAGCAGCGTTTGAATACCCTGGGTGGTAAATATGTTCAGGGCTCCGACAGTTTTGTGATAGCCTTCAAGGATTTGAATAACAACGGTTTATTCAATGAGTCCTGCGTCGATAAATTCTATGTTGGATCGGCCGATGCCACGGTGAACACAGACGAAATGGCGTACGTACTTCCTCAAACGGACGACATGTATTTTGAATGGAATCAAAAGCGCTATCAGTTGATATCCATTGATCCGGCTGGTGCCTATATCGACTTTAAGGAGGTTAAGGATGCCGTGCTTACCAAGAAGTTAGAAGTGGGGAAGAAGGTGCCGGAATTTAGTTTCGTCAACATCAAGAACGAGCGGGAAGAAATTCGGGATTACCGCAAGAAACCAACATATATCTTCTTTTGGAATCAGGAAAAAATCACTCGGAAGGATACCATGTTCATCCGGATGATTTTCGAGGAGTACGGCGATGAAATCAGTGTCATCACTCTGAACCATGGCGATGTTCCCAGAGATGTGCGGATCATCCGATACTACGACGGGGTGCGCTGGCCCATGGCGTTTTCATCATATACCATTGGTAAACTCTTTTATCTGGAGGACTTACCTCGGGGCGTTTTACTCGGGAAGCGATGTAAATTGAAAGACGACAACCTCTCTCCAGAGGAATTGTACAATCAGCTCAAAAACAGTAAGTAAGGCGGCGATTTTTTGCCATCTGTTCCCACTTCCTGCCCGATTTTACTATTTTTACGAAGGCGATTAAAACGAGTAGAATATGGCTGATTTTCCATGGTTTAAGAGTTATCCTGAATTTGTGCCGAAGGAAATTTCGGTGGACAATTATGCCAATATTGGGGCGATATACGACGAAGCGGTTTCAAAGTTTGGGGATCGCATCGCCTACAAGAACATGGATACCACGCTGACGTTCAATGAGCTGGACGAACAGGTGAACGCTCTGATCTGGTATCTCCAAAATCGAACGAATTTGAAGCCGGGTGATCGCATTGCGCTTCAAATGCCCAATCTGCTCCAAATGCCGGTGGCCATCTTCGCCTGTTTGAAAGCTGGCTACATTTTGGTGAATACCAATCCGTTGTACACCGCGGATGAAATGCTGCATCAGTACAAGGATTCCGAAGCCAAGGTTATCATCATCCTGGAGAATTTTGCGGCCAACCTGGAGAAGATTCTCGATCAAACCAGCATCGAGACGGTGATTTTAACCCGGGTAGGGGATATGTGTCCGCCTGTTAAAGGCAGTATTGTCAACTTGGTGGTGAAGCATGTCAAAAAGATGGTGCCCTCCTTTTCTCTTCCCTCCGCGAAACGATGGAAGGACTGTCTGAAAGAAGGTTTAGGTAAGAACCCGCAAAATGTTGATATTCAGTTAAGTGACGTTGCTTTTCTACAGTATACTGGAGGGACAACCGGTGTATCTAAAGGAGCCGAATTAACCCACGGAAATATTTGTGCCAACGTACAGCAGGTTGAGGCCTGGATTGGTTCGCTATTCGAAGAGGGACAGGAAACCATCATCACTGCCCTTCCGTTGTATCACATCTTTGCGCTTACGGCCAACTGTGTAGTATTCTTCCGATATGGCGCCACCAATGTCCTAATCACCAATCCTCGGGACATGAAGTCCTTTATGAAGGATTTAAAGAAGAATCCTTTTAGCATACTCACCGGGGTGAATACCCTATTCAACGGTATGATGAATCAGGAGGCCTTCCGGGCACTGGATTTTACACCGCTCAAGCTGGCCTTGGGTGGCGGAATGGCGGTTCAGGATGTGGTAGCTGACCGATGGCAAAAAATAACGGGTTCTCCACTTTTGGAAGCTTATGGTTTATCCGAAACCAGTCCGGCAGCCACCATTAATCCGGTTGACGGAACGCATCAGCGTGGAACCATTGGTTTACCGTTACCCAACACGGAACTGGGCATCTTTGACGACAACTATAATCGGCTTGGATTCAATGAACCCGGGGAGATAGGAGTGAAGGGACCTCAGGTGATGAAAGGGTACTGGAAGCGTCAGGATGAGACTGATCGATGTATGAAAAACGGCTTCTTTATGACAGGCGATATCGGCATTATGAAGGAGGATGGCTTTTTCAAAATTGTGGATCGCAAGAAGGAGATGATCAATGTTTCCGGGTTTAATGTGTTTCCAAATGAGATTGAAAAAATCATCGCCGAACATCCAAAAGTATTGGAAGTTGGGGTTCGTGGTGAAACCGATGACTCCGGAAAGGAATATCCTAAAGCATTCATTATCAAGAAGGACTCATCGTTAACAGCGGAAGAGATTCAGGCATTCTGCCACGAAAAACTCACCAATTATAAGGTTCCCAGGGAAGTGGTGTTCCGAGATGAACTTCCCAAGTCCAACGTGGGTAAGATCTTGCGCCGCAAACTGGTTTAGACGTGGCATTTTCTTCCAAACGGAGTTTGCCATATCTGGTTGCGATGATTCTGGTTGCAGCGGCAGCGGGAATGGTTATTCTCAAGGATATGCGTATTCTGGACCAACGCGACATCCACATCAACCAGTCCATTACCGAAAAAACATGGGAGAATTATCACAGTCAGATTGAGCCAATGGCCAAAAAGTATGACGTGGCTCCTGAATACCTGCTGGCATTAATTGCATTGGAGTGTTCCGGCAGGAAAATAGTACCTCACCGCTTTGAGCCGCATGTTTTTGAAAAACTGGACCAGTTGAGCCGGAGCAAGCTGCCTAAGATGGAAAATGTGGTCTATACCGATATTAAGGGGATGACGGTGAGTGAACTCAGGGACCTCGCATCCAGCTGGGGACCGTTTCAAATCATGGGGTACAAGTGTTTCGACATCGATGCGACCATCGCTCAGTTAAAATCGGCTCAAAATCTTGAGTTGAGCGTAAAATGGATTGCGATGTCATACGGGGATTTGATCCGCAAAGGCGATTATAAAAACGCGTTTCACGTACATAATACAGGGCGTAAGTATCCGATCATTGGTCCGCCAAGAACCTATCATCAGAGTTATGTACCCAGAGGTTTGAAGTATGTTGATGAGTTTGTCCTGTTGCTTAAAACTCAAGGTCATGACTCTTGAGTCGGCAAAAGAATTATGATACATGTTGGTAGGCTATTGTGTGAAATAAACGCTAATTGTGATTTTGTTTTTACGCCATTGTTCAAAACACGACCTCCTGAATAGGTGTTATCTGAATCGGTTTGGACATCTTTGTTTGCCGTAAAAACTTATGAAAAGACGTTTACTTTTTTGGGTACTTCTGTTACCTGTGTTATCTGTTCAGGCTCAGTTTGCACCTCAAAATCATCTTTCGATCATACAAGATCATTTACAACAACATGCCGTTGATTTCCACTTGAAGGTATCGGATGTTGAACAATTGGAATTGACGGATCAGCATAGCACCGATGACGTGACATACACCTATATCCGTCAGCAATATCTACAAAAACCCATTTTCGATGGCGTAGCTTCCATTGCCATAAAACAGGGGGAGGTGGTACACGTGGCCTCCAGACTGCACGCCAATATTGGAGCCCGAATAGTCTCCGAACCATCTACCAAAACGGCGTTGGAGGCATTTGAAGAGCTGGTGAAGGGCACGGGCTATTCATCTGATTTTAATCGGGATAACATCCGTATCACACCTGGTGTAACGGCCTATTCCTTTCTGTTAACGGATTCAAATTTGGCGCGAGTCCCGGTTCGAATGAGCATGGGATATCGAAACCAGGATAATCAACTCGTACCGGTTTGGCAGATCGTATGGGGAACGTCTGATGGACATCACCTGTACATGGCCTATGTCTACAGCCACAAGAGGGGAATTCAGGGCGTACGCGATCTCACCATATCGTGTTCATTTGATGCTCCTTCCGGCTCGCATGGGCACAACATGGTTGGGGCAGCCGCACCGGAAATGATGTCGGAACAACGCACCCAGGCAACGGAGTCTTATCGTGTGTTTGCTTTTCCGATTGAAAGTCCCAACCACGGCAATCGATCTGTGGTTACGGCCCCGGCAGATGTGACCTATTCGCCGCTTGGCTGGCATGATGTGAACGGAATTGCCGGTGCTGAATTCAACATAACCCGTGGGAATAATGTATTTGCCCGGGACGATATTGATGGCAACGATGTGGGTGGAACGTCACCCAATGGAGGAACTGATTTGGTGTTTGACGCATCCTACAGCAAAAGTGTTTCTGCGGAGAATCAGTTGGAAGCGGCAACCATCAACCTCTTTTACGCCAACAACGTAATGCACGATGTTTGGGCACATTATGGTTTTGACGAGGCATCCGGAAATTTTCAGCAGAAGAATTATTCGGGCAATGGTCAGGGAAACGATTATGTGATTGCAGAGGCTCAGGACGGGTATAATCGTGCTTCAGCCCCCTCGTTCAATAACGCCAATTTTCAGCCTTATCCCGAAGGCGACAACGGTATTATGCAGATGTTCCTATGGTCGGCTGGTGGAGGTGGAGAGATTATGAATGTCTTGAATCCGTCTGATGTAGCCGGTCCGTACGGTATCACCCAGGCAGGCTTCGGCAATAAACGCCTTTCCAAGCAAAAGGTGACCGGAAAGCTTGTTCTGGTGGATGATGGTTCATCCAGTCCAACATTGGCCTGTCAAACGATCCAGAATGGTGCTGAGGTTTCGGGCAACATCGCCGTGATTGATCGCGGATCGTGCAATTTCGACGATAAGATTTTACGAGCTCAAACCGCCGGAGCCATTGCTGTAGTGATGATCAACAATGTTGGTGGTGGAACCATTGTTATGGGAGGCGATGCCGCAACGGTAAATATTCCAAGTGTTATGCTGAGCAAAGCCGATGGAGATTTGCTCAGGCAACGTATGCAAACCAGCACGGTAACCGTTGAATTGTACGATTCATCCAATGGACAGACCTTCTTCTACGACAGTGATTTTGATAACGGAATCATTGCCCACGAATACACCCACGGCATCAGTACCCGCTTAACGGGAGGAGCTTCCAATTCCGACTGCCTTGGAGTTACGGAACAAATGGGAGAGGGGTGGAGCGATTTCCTGACCTTGGTTATGACGCATGAACCGGGTGATATGGGTTCGGATAAGCGGGGAATTGGAACTTATGTTCGAAATGAAGCCACTGATGGTGGGGGAATCAGACCATATCCATACTCAACCAGTTTCAGTATTAACCCGGTGACGTACAACTACATTAAGCAGAATCAATTCACCGTTCCGCATGGTGTGGGAAGTGTATGGTGTTCCATGTTGTGGGATTTGTACTGGGCATTTATAGACGAGTACGGTTATGATCCGGATTTATACGAAGGAACTGGTGGAAACAATATGGTGATGCACCTGGTGATGGACGGACTGAAACTCCAACCATGCGGACCCGGATTTGTTGATGGGCGGGATGCCATTCTAAAGGCTGATGAGTTGCGGTATGGCGGTAAGAATAAATTGTTGATTTGGTCGGCTTTTGCCAAGCGTGGTCTGGGGTACAGTGCTGATCAGGGCCTGGTAACGAGCAAGTTTGATGGTACGGAAGCGTTTGATCTGCCTCCGTCATTTGGCCAATATTCAGTCTCTAAAACAGGTCCAAAAGAAGCTCACGCAGGTGATACCGTTCAGTTCGAGATCAAAGTAAAAAATACCGGCGATGAGCCGTTCAATAAGATTGTGATGCAGGATAGTTTGTTGGGTGCTGGGGTATTTTTGGAAAGTGACGGACGATGCTTGATCACCTTTGACGAATCTACCTTTACGTTTGAGTTTGATAATCTGACTCAACGCGATAGCGTGGTGTGTGGCTATACCGTTATTCTGGATACAGCAGCAGGAGGGAAGCTACTCTATTTTGATGGGTTTGAGGAGGATACATCCACCTGGACCAACGAAAATATTACGGGAATTGGCGGATGGATACGAACCACAACCCGAAGTGCGGAAGGATCATACAGTTATTTTGTTAGCAATCCTACCACCCAAAGCGATCGGGTTTTGAAGCGCCGATTTGATCTGACCAAGGTTGCCAAGCCACATCTCGTTTTTGATCACTGGTACAATACGGAGAATGAATGGGATGGAGCGGTTGTCGAAATTTTTGATCGCGGATTATGGCGCGATTTGGGTAGCAGGATGATCGCCAATGGCTACAATGTGCGTATTCAGGCCAATCCGGAGAGTAATATCAGCAATCAAATGGCCTTTTCCGGTAATTCTGAGGCTTTTGTTCGAACGGTTATCGACCTAACTGATTATGCAGGTAATGACGTGGAAATACGGTTCAGAATGGTATCGGATGGCGCGGCTGGAGGAGAAGGTTGGTATGTAGACGATGTGAGTTTATGGAACGGATATTCCATTTTGGAAAATAGATTTTCTGCCAAGGCAGATGCCTTGAAAGCATTGAGCACATCTACATTCACGACGATTATCAACGATGCTGTTCCAGATACCGTACCGGTTATTATCATTGATGTCACGGAGCAATTTGTGGTGTATCCGGTTCCGTTTGGATCGTCATTCAATATTCGATTTGAGTCCAAGGTAGATCGTGATTTGGATTTGGAATTGATTGATCAAACCGGACGATTGATCTGGACCGGAAGTATTTCACCGGTTTCAACGATGCTGGTTCCAACAGATCATCTGGCCGACGGCATGTACTTTCTGCAAGTGAATGACCGTGGTGAGATCCGCCGGATAAAGGTGATGAAGAAAAGCCGATAGAGTAGGATTTCGAATTCGGGATTTCTTCGTCCTGATTCCATCCTGATAATTTATTTGAAAATTTATTGGTGGTGAGGCAACCAATGGATACGGTGTGGAGTCTATACACTCAAACAAGCACACGTATGTTTAAGCAGAGTACCCTTATGGCAAACAGAACCGGGTGGAGATAATCTCTGGCAGTCCATGACGTATTCTGCCCGGTTCTTCTAAGTCCGGGCTTTTTTATGCCCAAAATCAGGAGCTAACTGCTCTTAATTAATTCATTTTCATTACAACCGGTGTGAGTAAAGGCACACTTAAAATTGGAGGAATCATGTCATTTTCATTGGCAGACCTATATTATTTAAAAGCGTTGGGATCGTATGAATACAGTCCAGACGAATCATTTGAATATCTGGGGTATGCGTTAAGCGCAGAACCTGAGCACGCCGGTGCAAATCAACTTATCGACAAACTCTATCTGGAGGTCTTGAACAATCTGTCTCTGGCTGAGGAGTATTTGAATGCGTCTCTGGTATCAAATTCCGAACAACCCGAAACCGCCTTTTTGATGGTCGAAGTCTTTAGACGAACAAATCGTTTTGAAGACGCACTTCGTTTATTGGCCTTTACGGAGAATTTGGTTGGCGTAAACAAATCAGATTTGTACAAGAAGCGATCTGCCATCTATGAACATCAACGAAGATTCGAGATGGCCATTGAACAATTGCGCCTAGCGATGATAGAATCATTTACCATTTACGACGTGGAATTTTTAAAACTGGAAATTAAACGAGTGGCGCAAAAGCAAAAGGTGTATCGCAAGCTTCTTGAACATGAAACGGAATCCGTTGGTTAGCTGTAAGCAGCGGATTCTGTTTAACTATTAAAATGGAATATAATTTATATTATGTTAACTAATGCAGAAATAAGAAAGGGCCATTCTTATGAATCGCCCTCTCCTGTGCTGACCGTGTACGTTACCTATCAGACTAAATCAGTTTATCACTCCAACGTTGCTATCAACGCTTTCATGTCTTCATATTTGGCTTTGTAACTGGCATCGTTCTGCATCAGTCGGCCGTAAAGCTTTTTCATGGTTTGCGCCAATTCCAACTTCTCAGCATCTGCGTATGATCCAACGGCCATAGCTTCTTCAAACTGAATAGCTGCCTTCTTATACCAGCCATCAATTTCAGTGGCTAATCGGTTTTGTTCTTTAAAGTCACGGCTTTCGTCAATCTTCTTGGCAATGGGCTTGCATCGATCAACGTACACTACGCCCAGGTTGTAATACGCATCGGCGAAGCCAGGATCCAATTCAATCACCTTTTTGTAGTCGTCTTCAGCCGCCTGAAGGTTTTCGAGCTTCATGTTGCTTACGGCACGGGCGAAGTAGTAAATCTTATTCTCCGCATCGCGCTCAATGGCCGCATTCAACTTGTCTATCAACTCCTTGGAACGCCCCATTTTCAAGTAGAGATCCAATTCAACATCAATCAACGTGGTGTTGGTCTCAAACATGTCGCGGCCCTTGGTTACATATTCCAACGCGGTATTCGTATCCTTTTCTATCAAGTAAATACGAACCATTTCGATGTAAATGTTCGGATCCATGAAATTCATGTCGATCAACTCATTCAAATACTTCTTGGCGGTAGCGTAATCCTCATTGGATACGGCTGCATACGATGAGTATTGAATCAGGGTTTCCTTCACGATGTTGTTTCGCTTCAGATTGCCATCCTTATCCAGCGGAATGATTTTCAACACCTTCTTATACGATTCAATCGCCTCGGTGTATTCCGCATTTTTGTATTGCGCCACCCCATTGTTATAATGCCCGATGGCACAGTTTAGCAAACCTGCTTCCGCCTTTTCCGTGTATTTCTTCTTTACATCAGTGTCAATACATTTATACAAGGCTTCTGTTGCGATGTTTAACGAATTGGGATGTTTAGACCGCTGTACTTCCGTTCCTTGAAGGTAAATCGTAAGATACGTAAGCCCCCTGTAATACCACATTTTGGGGTCGTTGGCCGTTTTTGGATGAGTGGCCGCAGCGTCGATCAGCTCCACATCTTTATCCAAATTCTCGTAAAACTCATCTGAACCTTCCGCAGCAGGAAATTCGAAATGTCCTTTTACGGTCTCTACTTTGAAACTCTGTGCACTTGCGATTCCGGTTAAACATACCAGAATCAACCCAGCAATCGATTTCTTCATGTTTTGCATTGTGTTGTTATTCGTCATTCGTTTCTGTCTCTTCTGTTGTCGCAGTGTTCTCAGAAGATTCACCAGATTCATTCTCCAACTCGTCTGAAGGTAAATCCGGTTCTTCCTCCTCTTTGTCAACTCGCGCCACGGAAGCGATTTCATCGCCATCCCGCAGCTTAACAAGTCGAACTCCCTGCGTTGCTCTCCCCATCACACGTACATCCGAAAGCGGAAGGCGAATGGCTATACCCGAACGATTGATGATCATCAGATCATCTTCATCGGTAACGCTTTTTATCGCGACCAAATTACCGGTTTTATCTGTGATTTGAAGGGTTTTGACCCCTTTTCCTCCCCTACCGGTGATTCGGTAATCGTCCAGTGCTGTGCGTTTGCCGTACCCTTTTTCGGAAACTACCATGATGGTTTCTTCATCTCGTCCTCCGACACAAATCATGCCAACCACCTGATCGTTCTCATTCTCGAGTTTAACGCCTCGAACACCGGCTGCGGTACGACCCATCGGGCGAACCAGAGATTCATTGAACCGAATGGCCTTACCTGATTTTTTAGCCATCAGGATTTCCATACTTCCGGTGGTCATCTTTGCTTCCAGTAGTTCATCTCCGTCTTTAATGGTGATGGCATTAATACCATTGGAACGCGGACGAGAATAAGCACGCAAGGTTGTTTTCTTAATGATACCATTGCGTGTACACATGATGATGTAATTGTTATCAAGGTACTCGTCGTCGCTCAAATCGGCTACGGTAATGTAAGCCTTGATCGTATCTTCCTTCGGAATCGCAATCAAATTCTGAATGGGTCGTCCTTTGGAGGCCTTTGATCCTTCCGGAATCTCATATACCTTCATCCAGAAACATCGACCTTGTTCGGTGAAAAACAGCATGTAGTTATGCGCTTTAGCCGGAATCAAATGTTCCACAAAATCCTCATCGCGATGTTTCACGCCTCGGTTACCCACACCACCCCGACTTTGAGTTCGGTATTCAGAGCTGATGGTTCGTTTGATATATCCCATGTGGGAAATGGTGATGATCACATCATCATTTGGAATCAAATCTTCGATATTGAGGTCGCCGCTATCGTATTCGATGTTGGTTCGGCGTTCGTCACCATATTTTTCCTTCACCTCAGTTAATTCTTCCTTGATGATGGTCATTCGCAGATCTTCATCGCTCAATACTTTTTCCAGGTAAGCGATGGTTTCCATGATTTGACGGTGCTCTTCGCGAATTTTGTCGCGCTCCAATCCGGTGAGTTTTTGAAGACGCATGTCCAGAATGGCGCGTGCCTGAATCTCACTCAAATTGTAATTGGTCATCAAACCATTTCGGGCTTCTTCGGGACTGGCCGATGCTCGAATCAAGGCGATCACTTCATCCAGGTTATCGAGGGCAACCAATAAGCCTTCGAGGATGTGGGCTTTTTTACGGGCCTCATCCAGTTCGTACTGCGTACGACGAACCACCACTTCGTGACGATGCTCCACATAATGGTGGATCATGTCTTTCAAATTCAGCATCTCCGGACGTCCTTTTACCAGAGCGATGTTGTTCACCGAGAACGACGTTTGAAGTGGTGTGAATTTGTAAAGCTGATTCAGAACGATATTCGGAATGGCATCGCGCTTCAGATCAAACACGATGCGAAGTCCGTTTCGATCCGACTCGTCCCGAATCTCAGAAATACCTTCAATCACTTTTTCATTTACCAGATCGGCTGCCTTCACAATAATCTGCGAGGGGCTCACCTGATAGGGAACTTCCGTGATGATGATTTGCTCCTTCCCTGTTTTGGTTTCGGAAAACTCCGCTTTACCGCGAATGGTGACTTTACCCCGACCGGTTTCAAATGCCGAACGAACACCATCATATCCATAAATGGTACCACCTGTAGGAAAATCAGGAGCCTTCACGAATTCCATCAACTCTGTGATGGTGATATCCCGATTTTCGATGTAGGCAATGATGCCTTCAATGACCTCGGTTAGGTTATGTGGCGCCATGTTGGTAGCCATACCTACGGCGATACCGGCCGCCCCATTCACCAATAAACTTGGTATTTTAGACGGAAGTACCGTTGGTTCTTTGAGGGAATCATCAAAGTTGGATTGAAAATCAACCGTGTTCTTGTCGATATCGGTCATCATTTCCTCCGCAATCTTTCGGAGGCGTGCCTCCGTGTATCGCATCGCAGCAGGTGGATCACCGTCAATAGACCCGAAGTTACCTTGTCCATCTACCATGGGGTAGCGCAAGCTCCAGGGCTGGGCCATACGCACCATGGTGTCGTAAACGGATGAATCACCGTGTGGGTGATACTTACCCAACACCTCTCCCACGATACGGGCAGATTTTTTATACGGTCGGTTACTCGCCAGTCCGAGCTCTGTCATTCCGTATAAAACTCGCCGGTGAACCGGCTTTAAACCATCCCGTACATCCGGCAAGGCACGTGAGACGATAACGGACATCGAGTAATCGATGTAGGCCGTTTTCATCTCATCCTCTATGTTGATGGGGATGATTTTTTCATTTGGATTATTCATACTCCGAAATTGGTTTCGTTTTAATCGATATTAAGACGGTAAAACTAACCCTTAATGCCCGCCACGACTGGCACTGGAGGGGCAAGATACCAACAACTTATGGACATTTGAAGACGATTTTATGACGTTCTGACAGGAGTTTACAAACGGTCTGTTTTACACGACGATCTCCTCTCCCATCTCCGGTATATGAACATCCATGCCCCGTGATTTCAACACATCGCCGAAGGCCATTAAACTGGCTTCTTCACCATGGGTTAAAAACACCGTTGGAGTTCCGGATTTTGCCACGGAATCGGCGTAGTTCACCAATCCGGTTTGGTCCGGATGGGCACTAAAGGCATCGGTTCGGTCAATGGTGGCAAATACCGGTACATCGTGTTTTTGAATCCGCACCTGGCTTTTCCCTTCCAACAACTGGTGGCCCAGGGTTCCGGGAGTACAATAGCCGGCAATCAGTATGGTGGATGACGGGTGAAGTAAATTTTGCCGAACATGTTTCTGAATCCGCCCGCCTTCGAGCATTCCTGCTGATGAAACAATCACATAGGGTTCCCTGCAGGATTCCATGAATTCTACATCGTCTTTATCCTCAATCACATACAGTTGCTTGAAACGAAATAAATCATGATAGGTCTCCAGAAATTCAGCGGTCTCCGGATTGAGGTATTCATGAAATTCTGAATGTATCTCACTACTGGTAATGCCCATCGGACTATCGGCAAAAACCTTAACCGGCGGTAATTTCCCTTCCCGAAACAAGCGATTTAACGTATAAAGAATGGCTTGTGTTCGCCCTACGCTGAAGGCTGGGATGAGTAAACGTCCCCGATCTTCCACACAGGTTTTTCGGATGTGTTGTTCCAGCACCTCTTCCCCATTACCCGTGTCACGATGCAATCTGTTGCCATAGGTCCCTTCCAGAAATAGAACATCTACGTTTTCCGGAATCTGTGGATCTACCGTTATTTCTGACCCGCGATTACCCAGGTCTCCGGAAAAAACAACTCGTTTAGTCCGTCCTCTCTCTCGGATGTCCAATACGATGGAAGCGGCACCCAGAATGTGTCCGGCCGGAATGAAAGTATGTGTGACGTCCGGTGTAAGTTCAAACGGTTTATTGAAAGGCAGGGTAACCATATTTTCCGTGACATCGCGTACGTCGCCATGCCCATACAGTCGTCCGGCACCGGCCTCCCGATTTTTGCGTTTGTAAGCCTTTTGAACCCGTTTGGCTTCCAACGTTGCCGAATCTGAGAGAAGGAGTTCACACAAGACAAACGTAGGTTCGGTGCACAGCACCTTTCCCTGAAAACCTTTGCGGTAGAGCGTGGGTAAATTTCCACTGTGATCCAGATGAGCATGCGTCAATAACACAACGTCAATTTCACTGGGATCAAATGGAAACAGGGCATTGTTTTCCCGTCGGAATTCCGGCTCATAGTTTAGTCCGCAATCAACCAGTATGGTGTAACCGCTATCCAGTACAAGCTGATACATACTGCCCGTCACCTGACGAGCGGCTCCATGTGGGGTAATGCGCATGAATTAACGGCCGGGAATAATCAGACGTTGGGTATGGAATTCACCGGCTGGGTTGGAAAATTTAACCAGGTAAATGCCCGGTATTTCGGATATCTTAACCCGATCAGAACCCGGTTCTATTCCAGTATTCACCAACACGTTTCCCGTTAAATTCATCAGCTGCAAAGATGTCCATTTTTCGGGCATTCCGTTGGGTTCCCAGCATAATTCATTCTCCTTATTCATCCATAGTTGAACGGTTGGATAAACCGCATCATTTACACCGATGAATTTGGGCACCCTGGCAAAATGGATGGCGGCCGCCCCAGCTGCTCTGGCAGCTTGAATGAACGACAAGGTATCCACCTTATTCAAGCTATCACGGATGGTGTGCCGATGTACATAGGTGCTGTACTGAAACAAGCCCGTTATCACATAGCCCGCTGATTGAAAGGGTATGTAATCACTACTGTACGCATTCGATAACACGGGTTCTAATGAGGTATACAGCTTGACAAGATTGGCCAACGTATCGGTGACTAATCTCGAAGACTGATCATTCTCCCATGGAAAGGAAAGTTCATCGCGCTCACAGTAAATTCGGTCATTTCCGGATCCTCCGGATGTTCCACCCAATTGATCCAGATTAATCATCAGTCGCAAGGTTCCCGGGAGCGAATCCAACAGGTTGTAAACGACATGTTCACTGCCTAAAAAGCCATCTTCTTCTCCGGCAAAATTCATGAAGTAGACGGTGTAATAGGTCTGTAAATCAACCAAAATATCCGCGGCAAATAAGGTGGCAGAAACGCCGGTACCATTATCGTTAACACCTGGACCTTTATCGGTGTCATAGTGGCTCCCGATCACCACGTAGTCGTTCACCTGACCCGATTTTCGAACCACGATATTTTGTTGATCAAATCCCAGAGCGTGAAAGGTGTCTCGTCGAATATCCGAGTAGCCAAAACCTACATATTGATCAACTAACCAATTTGCCGTTGCACTGAGTTCGGATGATCCCGGTTCTTTTATACCTAGTTGTTCGAAGGTCCTGAGATAGGACACCGCCAAATCAGCATCATCTAAGGCCTGATCCACATTAGGGTTGTAAATCTGTGCTTGAGTAGAAGCCGACAGGAATGTGATAATCAGTAAATTAACAAAATATCTCACGACACAAAGATACGGCGGCTGCCATCGTTTAGCACCTCGATCTGAACCGAAACTGTATCATAGGAATGCCATAACTCCCGGAGGATGTCCGGCCATTCGATCCAGCATATTGAACCGCTGTCCAATACCTCCAATAATCCAATGTCGAAGGCTTCCGCAGGATCGTCTAACCGGTATAAATCAATGTGATAGAAGTGGTCACCGGAAGCTGTTTGATAGTCGTTGATCAAACCAAAACTAGGACTGTTCATCTGATCTCCCAGACCAAGAGAGGCACCAATTGCCTTCACAATGGTAGTTTTCCCTGCCCCCAGATCACCCTGAAACAGGAAGATTTTATGATCTAAGGCTACCTTCTTTAGGTAATCAACAAGGGGTGTTAAATCGCCGCTTTCGGCAATCTCAAAAATCATCTTGAGGCCAAATGAATCAATGGAACCACCATTTCTTCCAGACTGATACCACCGTGTTGAATGGTGTCTTTATAGTATTTAGCGTAGTGATTCAAGTTGTTGGGATAGACAAAAAAGTCTGAATTACGGCAGAAAATGTAGTTGGAACTCAGGTGTTGAACGGGAAGTCCGGCTTTTTGTGGATCCTTGATGTGAAACACTTCCTTCTCGTTAAAGCTGAGATTTCGTCCTGTTTTGTACCGCAGGTTGGTCGTGGTTTTCTTATCACCCACCACCTTAACCGGATCAGTCACTTTAACCGAACCATGATCGGTGGAGATGATCACCTTCGCCTTACGTTCGGATATGCGTTTTAGGGTTTCGTATAGCGGACTGTGCTCAAACCATGACTTTGTCAAAGAGCGGTAAGCGGCTTCATTTTCAGCCAGTTCCCGCATCACTTTGTTGTCAGTACGAGCATGCGAGAGTGAATCCACAAAGTTGTAGACAATCACATTTAAATCGTTGTCAAACAGGTTGGGCACATCGTCGATCAGATCCTTGCCCTGATTGAGGTGAACCACCTTGGTATAGCTTGTTTTGATATCATCTCGCCGTAGGCGTTTGAGCAAATCGTTTAAGAACTCCTCTTCATACAAGTTTTTACCTCCTTCATCCTCGTCATTACTCCATTTGTTAGGGAAACGCTTTTCAATATCGGCGGGCAGCAAACCGGCAAAAATGCTGTTACGGCAATACTGGGTCGTAGTTGGAAGGTTGGTGAGATAGAGATCTTCGCGCTCTACCCGAAACATCGTCGAAATGATGGGTTGGATAAATTTCCATTGATCGTATCGAAGATTGTCGATCAACACGAAGAAAACCGGCTGATCATCGGAGACCTGCGGAACTACCTCCTTGCGCATCAAGGTATGCGACATGACGGGTGCTTCGTTGTTGTCATACTGGATAAAGTCGACGTAATTGGATTGAACATATTTCGAAAACTCCCGGTTCATCTCCAGTTTCTGTGTCTCCAATACTTCCTCCATTCCGGTCTCATTACTTTCCTGGATTTCGAGCTCATAAAACACGAGTTTTTTATACATCTTCTTCCATCCGTCAAAGTCCTGATGGTCCATCAGAGCCATCATAATATTTCGGAATTCCTGCTGGTATCGGCTGGCCACGCTCTGAGTGACTAAGCGTTTATTATCCAGTTGTCGTTTAATGCTGAGCAGAATTTGATTGGGGTTTACCGGCTTGATGAGGTAGTCGGCAATTTTGGACCCAATGGCATCCTCCATAATGTGTTCCTCCTCACTTTTGGTGATCATGATTACGGGAAGATCCTTATCCAGTTCCTTGATTTCCTTTAAGGCGTCTAACCCGGAAATGCCCGGCATATTCTCGTCCAGAAAAACCAGATCAAAATGTTGTTCCTTGATTTGATCAATGGCATCCATGCCGTTGTTCACGGTGGTGAGTTTATAACCCTTTGACTCCAGGAAGAGAATGTGAGGTTTGAGTAATTCGATTTCGTCATCTGCCCAGAGAAGGTGAAAGCTTTGCATTGGCTGGTAAGGGATAATTTGAAGATGTGTGATTACAACTGCAATATTCGGATGTGCAGTATAAACGCAGGAATTTTTTGTTCAATTTTTAGCCGGATCAACTCACTGCTGGTCGATTTAGGGCATATTCCCTCCTCTTACCTCCTCTTTGAGTGTAACCCGCTTAATTTTGCCGCATGGCGTCATCCCGGAAAATCATCAACGATCCCATTTACGGTTTCATCAACATTGATGATGAATTGATCTTCCAGCTGATCGAGCACCCCTATTTCCAGCGGTTGCGTAGAATCAGGCAATTGGGTTTAACGGGATTGGTGTATCCGGGAGCAACCCATACGCGTTTTCATCATGCCATTGGTGCCATGCATCTGATGCATCGGGCCATCGCGGTGTTGCGGAATAAAGGCGTAGAGATTACGGAGGATGAGGCGCTATCAGCCAAAGCGGCGATCCTGTTACACGACATTGGTCATGGCCCGTTTTCGCATGTGTTGGAGGACACCATTCTTATTGGAGTTCATCACGAGCAATTGTCCCTGGCGTATATGCACCGCCTAAACGGGGAGTTCAACGGTGCCCTGGAACAAGCCATTCAAATCTTCAGCGATACGTATCCCAAGCGATTTCTTCATCAATTGGTGTCGTCTCAATTGGATATGGACCGATTGGATTACCTCACCAGAGACAGTTTTTACACCGGTGTATCGGAAGGAATTGTTGGGTTGGAGCGCATCATTCACATGTTGAATGTGCGGGAAGATCAATTGGTGATTGATGAAAAAGGCGTGTATTCCGTTGAGAAGTTCATCGTTGCCCGAAGGCTGATGTATTGGCAGGTTTATTTGCATAAGACAGCCTTGGCGGCGGATGGCTTATTGCTGAGCATTATGCGCCGGGCGCGATACCTGGTGGATGGCGGAAAAGAAGTGTTCATGTTACCCAAACTGGCCTATTTCCTGAAGAATCGAATACAGGCTCACGAATTGAGTTCTGATCCCACGATTCTAGATCGGTTTAATGAATTGGATGATATTGAATTGTACGCCTGTATCAAGTATTGGAAGGATGACGTGGATCCGGTTTTAGCCTACCTCTGCAACAGTTTGATCAACCGCAAATTGCCCGCTACACGATTTCAGGAAACGCCGTTTAGTGACGAACAAAAGGACGCAGAAATAAAACAGCTGAGTGGGCGATTTAATTGGACCGAAGAGGACTGTTCATTTCTGGTTTACAGTGGGTTGGCAGCCAATGAGGCCTACGATTCCAATTCCGAAAAAATACTGATCAATCGTAAGAATGGAGAGCTGATGGACCTGGTTCACGCCTCTGATAATTACAACTTTTCGAGCCCCAATCGCGTGGTCAGAAAGTATTTCCTGTGTACGCCAAAATAGTCTTACTTTTGCCACAAAACGGCGAATTTGACAAAGCTTTCGGTTACCGAGGTTGCGGATTTTCTTGGGGGATCGATCGAGGGGAAACCACGTGAATATTTCATGGGAATTTCCAAAATTGATCAGGGTTTACCGGGGTCATTGACCTTTCTGGCGAACGTGAAATACGTGGATCATCTTCAAACCACATCAGCCGATGTGATTCTGATCAATCGGGAACAGGAAATAGATTCTTCATCCGACAAGACCTTCATTCGCACGGACGATCCATATCTGGGATTTTGTCAGGTTCTGAACCGATACTTTAATCCTGCCGTTTCCAAATCAGGCATTCATCCTTCGGCAACGGTTGCTGAAACTGCCTCCATAGGAAAGGACGTGTACCTAGGACCCAATGTGGTGATCGATGATCATGTTACCGTTGGTGATGGCACCAAAATCTATCCGAATAGCTATGTTGGTGCTGGTAGCACGCTGGGCAATAATTGCATCATCTACTCCAACGTATCCATCTATTACGATTCCCGGATTGGCGATGAAGTTATCATTCACTCCGGCACCGTGATTGGAAGTGATGGCTTTGGACACGCCCCTCAAAAGGACGGTTCATATATTAAAATCCCTCAGATTGGTAATGTGATTATTGGAAGCAAGGTGGAAATAGGTTCCAACTGCTCCATTGATCGCGCAACCTTGGGAAGCACTCGAATTGGTGATGGCTGCCGATTGGATAATTTAATTCAGGTGGCACATAACGTTGAAATTGGAGCCCATACGGTTATAGCCGGTCAATCGGGAATTTCAGGAAGTACTACGTTGGGTGAGCGCTGTGTGATTGGCGGACAAGTGGGATTTGCCGGCCATTTGAAAGTAGCTAGCGGAACGCAGGTGGGTGCTCAAAGTGGATTGAACCGGGATATCGAAGAGGAAAATACGCAGTGGTTTGGAAGTCCGGTTATGCCGTTGAAGGATGCCCTTCGAACCATTTTGATCATACAGAATCTCCCTGAGATGCGCAGCAAAATCAAACAACTTGAGCGCACTACGGAGAAGATAAAGCAATCATTGGAACAGAACGAAAACACGCAAGATGAGCGTTGATATGGAAAAACTTCAAACCACGATTAAAGAATCCTTTACGGTTAGTGGTGTTGGATTGCATACCGGTAAACCGGTGAATATGACCTTCATGCCTGCACCGGAGGATCATGGCTACAAGTTTCAGCGAATAGATCTGGACGGGCAGCCCATCATTGAAGCATTAGCAGAAAACGTAACCGATGTTTCCAGAGGAACTACCTTGGAACAAAACGGTGGAAAGGTAAACACCATTGAACATGTGTTGGCTGCGCTGGCCGGATTGGAAATCGATAATGTATTGATTCAACTGGATGCGGCAGAAACGCCTATTATGGATGGATCTTCCAGACCATTCGTGGACATGTTGCGCAAGGTGGGCATTGTGGAACAAAGCAAGGAGCGCGAGTATTTTGTGGTGCCTTATAACATCAGCTACGCAGAAGAAGAACGAGGCGTGGAGATGGTAGCCATGCCGTTAGACGATTATCGGTTAACGGTGATGATCGACTATAACTCACCGGTGTTGGGGAGTCAGCATGCCTCCATCAGTAGCCTAAGTGAATTTGGCGACGAGATTTCAAGCTGCCGCACCTTCTGTTTCCTGCATGAGTTGGAGATGCTGCTTGACAACAATCTCATTAAAGGTGGTGATTTGAACAACGCCATTGTGATCGTGGACCGGGTAATTGAAGACAATGAGCTTGATTCATTGGCGAAGTTGTTTAACAAGCCCAAGGTTGAGGTGAAGAAAGAAGGCATTCTTAACAATGTTGAATTGCGTTTTCAAAACGAGCCGGCACGACACAAGCTGCTGGACATGGTTGGGGATTTGGCATTGGTTGGTATGCCAATGAAGGCTCAGATCATGGCAGCCCGTCCCGGTCATGCGGCCAACGTGGAGTTTGCGAAGAAGATTCGGAAGATCATGCTGAAATCCATAAAGGAGCAGCAACGAATGAAAAATATTCCGCGTTACAACCCGAACGCAGAACCGATCTTTAACTATCAGCAGATTGAGAAAATTCTGCCTCACTCCTTCCCTTTTCTGTTGGTTGATAAGATTGTACAGATCAACGAAAAGATTATCACAGCTGTAAAGAATATTACCGGCGATCAATACTTCTTTCAGGGTCACTTCCAGGGTGAACCATTGATGCCCGGCGTATTGCAGCTGGAGGCGATGGCGCAAGCCGGAGGCGTTCTGGTATTACACGACAAAGAAAATCCGGAAGCCTGGAGTACCTATTTCGTCAAAATTGAGAACGCCAAGTTTAAGGGCAAGGTAGTGCCTGGCGACAGCCTGATTATTAAGATGGAATTAACCGCCCCTATTCGTCGCGGACTGTGTTTAATGCACGGTGAGGCGTACGTTGGAGACCGTTTGGTATGTGAAGCCGATATGATGGCTCAAATCGTAGAGAATAAATAAATATTTTTGCCCGTATGATTCAGCCCCTAGCTTACGTCAATCCAGAGGCAAAAATTGCCAATAATGTGGTAATTGAGCCCTTCGTAACCATCCATAAGGATGTTGAGATCGGAGAAGGAACCTGGATTGGATCCAATGTGACCATAATGGAAGGGGCACGGATCGGTAAAAATTGCCGGATTTTTCCCGGTGCTGTTATTTCAGCTATTCCACAGGATTTGAAATTTGAGGGCGAGCACACCACCGTTGAAATCGGTGATAACACCACCATTCGCGAATGTGTTACCGTTAACCGCGGAACCCGAACCAAGTACAAGACGGTGATTGGTAAAAACTGTCTGTTGATGGGGTATGTACACATTGCGCACGATTGCATGATTGGTGATAATGTGATTATTGGGAATGCCTCACAAATTGCCGGAGAGGTGATTATTGATGATCACGCCATTTTGAGTGGCTTGGTGGCCGTTCACCAATTTTCAAAAATCGGAGCCCATGTGATGATTTCAGGCGGGTCGTTGGTTCGAAAGGATGTACCACCTTATACCAAGGCGGCTCGTGAGCCCCTTTCATATGAAGGTGTGAATTCCATTGGACTCAGACGACGCGGTTTTTCATCAGAAAAAATTGCAGAAATACAGGAGATCTATCGGACACTCTATCTGCGAGGACTCAATAATGCCAAGGCTCTGGCCAAAATTGAGGCAGAGATGCCGGCTACCCGGGAGCGCGATGAAATCATCAGCTTTATCAAAAGCTCAGATCGAGGTATCATGAAAGGATTCCTTTCAAGATAAGATGCAGATTCGGGAAATTCAGCTGGAGAATCTTTCCAAACGATTTAAACGACATTGGTTATTTCAGGATTTGTCTCAGCGCCTGCAATTAGGCGAACGCTGGGCGGTGTTGGGTTCTAATGGTAGTGGTAAATCTACCCTGTTAAAATGTCTGTGCGGATCCATGTCCGGTACGTCGGGGAATGTCATTTGGCGCACAGATACTCAGCCCATTCCAGTAGAAGAGTGGCATCAATACTTTGCCTATTCCTCCCCTTATCTCGAGCTGATTGATGAGTTCACCCTTGACGAACTTCTTACCTTTCACTTCAACTTAAAAACACTTCGAAGTGATGTAGATTTGAATGCCTGGCTTGTTCAAAGTGGTTTGGATAAGCATCGGAATAAAATCATTAGTCGGTTTTCCAGCGGAATGATGCAGCGCTTAAAACTCATCCTCTGTTTAGCATCCAAGGTGGATGTGTATTTCCTGGACGAGCCGTGTTCAAACCTCGATCTTAAAGGTGTGGAATGGTATCAAGAAATAATCAGCACACTTCCTGAGCAATCTTTGGTAATCATTGCCAGTAATTCGCCGGAAGAATATCAAATTTGCAAACACAAAATCCATTTAAATACGAACGAATGAAACGCCTCTCTCTAATTGTCACTGTCCTTGCTCTGATAGGTTTATCCATATCCTCCTGCTCCCAGCAAAATACAGAGGAGACCACAGGTTTTGGCAGATTTGGTGATACCACCATCACGGAACACGGGGCTGTAGCCTCTTCTGAATTACCCAATTTGTTGAAAGGGGTTGATTCTGTACAAGTGAAACTGTCTGGCACCATTTCCGCCGTATGTCAGGCGAAAGGTTGTTGGATGAGTCTTCCGATTTCCGATGATGAAAGCATCACGGTTCGCTTTAAGGATTATGCCTTCTTCGTACCTAAAAACAGCGCGGAACACGAAGCGATTGTTGAAGGTTGGGCGTACGTCGATACGATTTCCGTACCTGAGTTAAAGCATTTGGCTCAGGACGCTGAAAAATCACAAGAAGAAATCGACGCTATTTCAGAGGAAGAAGTGCGTTATACGGTCATGGCCAGTGGCGTGATCATCAAATAAGGAAAAGCCATTATGCGAATCTTAATAGGTAGTTTTCTGGCACTTGCGGTGCTGGGTTTTTCAGCTTGCAATAAAAAGCCGGTTCAAGAAAGTCCGGATGTATATGAGCCATCGGAATTGGCTTTACTGATGCACGCCATGGAGGCGGAAAATTTGCGCTTGCGTGATTCCATTTTGGCTGGAAGTGAGGAGTTGCCCTTTCCAAAGGCGTTTACTCACCTTACTGAGGCAAAACCTACACAGGAAGGAACAATCAATACTGATTTTCACGCGCATGCCAATGCGTATAAACTCGCCATGGAGCGACTGGAATTTGGAGAAGGCCCTATTACTACACGCTATAATGTAGGCATTCAGGCTTGTGTAAATTGTCACAACAGTTTTTGTAACGGTCCGATTCCCCGAATTAAGAAGCTTTTCATTTCGGAGTGATACGATAATCATCTGGATTTCTGGGCGTAAAATCGGTGCTCAGAAATACGTCCCAATACCAGGTCTTATTCATCTGATCCCAATGGATCACCATTCGTCGGTACTGGTACGTTTGGAATTGACATAACGCCGTAAAGACAACCAGGGTTGAAATAGCTAAAAGGCGTTTAATCCCACTTAATTGGATGCCTTTGTCGATCAGGAGACCTAATGGAATAAAGAAGATAAAGAGGTATTCCAAATAGGCTCTGGAGGAAAAACTTCCACCGTAATACCAGTTCCACCAACTGGAAAGTATGTAGGTGATGAAGCCGAAAAACATAAGCCAGCCAATACCCTGAAATCGACTCCTCCTGAAAAGAACATACACCCCGACGAGACCAATCAGGGTTAATGGCGTGTAGAGGAATAGTCCCTTTTTATACGACAAAAGGATGTCCAGGAAATGCGGGTGTAGGAAGTCAAATCCCTCTTCTTCATAGGCGTAGATGAAAAAGTGTCCTGTTTGAATCTTATATACGACCAATTGAAGCATGGGAATGAGCACCGCCAACCCTATTGCTGCCATAAGTTGTCCCGGATGTTTGAATGCGTTGAGGAGATGGGCACTAAAGTCGGATATGTTCTTAAACAGGACGGGAATGATGAACACGATTATGGCATTTACCGGGCGGATAAACGTGATCAAACCCAGCAAAATACCCATCCAGATTAGTGCGGTTTTCTCGCCTCTGCTCCATCGGATGGACTGATAGACAAAGGTGGAAATAAAGAAGACGGAATACACATGAGACATGGCGGGTTCGGAAACCACGTAATAATACCAATTGGTTCCTAAGACGATGATTGGAATGGCCAGCGCAATGGCTTTATCTGATATGTGAAACTCTCGGGCAATTCGGATCAACACCAACAGGGAGAGAAACAGATACGTAATGCCAGCCAGGCTAATGGCAATTTGATAGTAATTAGAATAACCATCCGCATCCTCACCAGTAATCAGCGTCAGGGCATGCCCTAAACCAAAGAAGGGAAGCATAGCCAATGATGTGCCTGCAAAATACTTGTTCAGCGTATATCCTTCGCTGTATTTGCGGTAATCATAGTTGTAATTGGGGTTGTTGTATTTACCGGCCTCAATGGAGTCGAAATGACCAAAGTTTAGATCGTGGTAAATAAAGAGAGCCGGCAGGTGGGCGTAATACCCCCTTCCGTCTGCTTTAATAATTCCAGAGGCATGTAAACCGCTCCAGGATATGTTGGCAGCTGACCAAATAACGATCAGCATGGTGCCAGCCAGAGCAATTCCAATGAGTCTGGACACCTTATTTCACAAGAACGTTGTATTTAAAGATGCACCAAAGGGCGCGGAACCCATCTTTCCATCCTATCTTCTTTCCATCCTCGTACGTTCTGCCGTAATAGGCAACCCCAATTTCGTAAATCCGAATTTTGGGAATTCTGGAAATCTTGGCGGTTACTTCAGGCTCAAATCCAAATCGCTTTTCCCGCAAGTTGAGGGATTGAACGATCTCACGACGGAATACCTTGTAACAAGTCTCCATGTCGGTGAGGTTCAAATTAGTGAAAACATTGCTGAGGAAGGTCAGGAACTTGTTTCCAAGTGTATGCCAGAAGAAGAGAATACGATGAGGCTTCCCTCCCATAAACCGTGACCCGTAAACTACATCCGCCACGTCATTTTCTAGAGGGCGAAGCAAATCATTGTAATCCAGTGGGTCATATTCCAGATCGGCGTCCTGAATAAGAACGTAGTCACCTGTTGCCCCTGCGATTCCGGTGTGAAGGGCGGCGCCTTTTCCACTATTTACCTGATGTTCCAGCAGTCGGATAGATATTTCCGGGTGTTGGGTGATGTAGGCGTTTACCGCTTCCGTTGTGTTATCGGAAGAGCAGTCATTCACAATGATGATTTCCTTAGAAAGGTTGTTGATCAACTCAACATCGAGAATCTTGTCAAGGATTAGGTGAATCGTCTTACCTTCATTGTACGCAGGAATAACGATAGAAACTAATTTTGCTGGCATATCTCTATTTGCTGCAAAGAAAGAGATATTAATTCAAAAAAGTGACTGTTTTAAACCGACATATCGTTCAAACGCAAGATGGATCATCCACTTTGTATATCCCTGATTTAGAGGAACATTATCATTCTGTTCGCGGAGCGTTAACTGAATCACTTCATGTATACATTACCCATGGATTAAATCGAGTTAAACAGGAACCCATTCATTTATTGGAAGTTGGAATGGGGACGGGTCTCAATGTTCTACTTTCTGCATCAACCGGTAGATCCATATACTATGATGCACTTGAGCCCTATCCCTTGCTGGAATCTGAGTGGCAGCAATTGCAATTTCAATATGAACCAATACAACCGGAATGGATTCAGGTCCTGCATCAAACAGCACCTGGTGAAGTGGTATCGATCAATCGGTTAAACTTGGTATGGTACAAGCAGAAGTTGGAGGATTTTGATACCAGCAGGCGATATGACCTTGTTTATTTTGATGCCTTTGCACCGTCCAAACAAACAGGTCCATGGATGCTTAGTAATTTGGAGAAAATTCATCGCTTATTGAACCATGGAGGTATTTTGACAACCTATTGTGCAAACGGTGCCTTTAAGCGCAATTTGAAACAAGTTGGATTTATGGTCGAAAATCCACCCGGTCCAATGGGGAAACGGGAGATCACCATTGCTACGAAAATTTAGCCATAAAAAAACCGGCACATGGCCGGTTCTTTAATATTGTTATAGGTTGATTACTCTGTAATAACCACTTTTTGAGTGGCTGTAACACCGTTAGCAGTCATGGACACGAAATACACTCCTGAACGAAGGTTTTCCGTTGGAATGGTGTATTCACCAGCTCCGTTTTCAACTGAAGTGTATACTGAGTTTCCAACAACGTCAACTACGTTAATAGTCACGTTTGGAGCAGTCAGGTATTCAGCAGTCACAACAAGTGCCTTTCCTTTAGCAGCAGGGTTTGGGTAGATGTTCATTCCCAATTTATTTACCTCGCTTACTCCAACATTGTCTCCAATTACGTGGAAGGACGCAGGGAAGTAGAAGTCACTGCCCCAGCCAACAGACTGAAGGGTAGCCATGTAACCTTTCATAGGTCCTACAGACTGACCATATCGCACTTGGCGGTTGGTGAGGAAGGAGTTATTCATGTGTTCTTCCTGAATAACCCGTCCACCTGAGTTGCTGTATGAAACAGAACCGAATACGTTGAACTTCTTTGATGGAACAATTTGATCATTGTAGCTCAACAACGTATCACCGAACTGGTAAGACATCCCTGTTTTGAATACGATTGCCACACCAATGGTGTTGTCGTACTGAAGGTTGATATCATTACCAACTTTATTCACTGCATCACCAATGGCAATTGACATTCCACCAAGTGAAATGGATTCTTCCAGCATCGAATCCGTAGCGGCATTCGCTGTCAAGAGAATGGTATCGGAAAACTTAACATCTTTTGGAGCCAGTTTTCTGGAGAGATCCAATTGATCCATAATAGGCATGGAGAAGATCTCGTCTGAATTCTGGAAGAACCAGGTAGTTGTCAGGTTTGAATTTTGGTAGAAATGTACGATCAAGGTATCTACCACTTCGGTCATGGTTCCGTTTACATCCATAGAGTCAACTTGACGAATGTAAGAGTATGGGAAGCTAACCGAATCACACGTATAGGTGGTGAAACGATTGAATTTCCATCCGTCCGTTTGCAATTCATACAATGGATCATCCGGTTGAAATACGGTTCCCCAAAGATTAAATGAATTGGAATAAGGGTTTTGGTTGGTAGCTGCGGTACTCGGAATGAAGAATACAGAAGAGTCTTCCCACAGTGGAAAATAGGTTGGGCCGGAAAAAGAGGCACCATAATCTTCCATCAATTGAGTTGGGCTTAACCAACCTGATTCAATATCTTTTTTTCCAAGAGACTGAACCTGACCTTTAGATTCCGGGTTGATGAACTTGACCGGGCGTTCATTTTTCGGCATCTCCAGTTGACCCTGAGCTACGGACACACCGGTCACGGCCAACACAAGCCCGAGAGTCAATAAGTAACGGTTTTTTTTCATTTCTTACGTTTTGTTAATACTGTCTTTCAATTTTATTCGCTTTACTCGTCGGTCAGAGAACCAATTCCTGATCACTCTGCCTCCGTTAAAATACACTTTTCTTCGACGAATGCCGCAAAAATATACTTTGATTCAAATTTAGCTTGAACTATTTTGGATAATTGTCAACCGGTAGTCAATCATCCTCAGCCCTTATAAGACGTGGCAGTAGCGTGACGAAAGGTTAGATGATGTCGCCCTCCATTGGACGAATTATTAGATCTTCCACTACCGCTCCCTGACGCAGACCATACGCCGAATGAATGGACGTGGCTACGTCATCCGGTAGAACAAATCGGGATTCAGGTAAATCGGTCCCATCCCATGAGGAGGTACGGGTAGCTCCGGGAAGCACAGCTGTTACTCGTATCTTAAAGGGCTTGAGCTCCTCTCTTAATACCTTGGTGAGGCCATATTGGGCAAATTTGGAGATGCAATAACTTCCGCCGTTCGCATAAGCCGTAATGCTTGCCGTTGAGCAAATATTGAAGATGTGCGGCTTTTCGGCCGCCTTCATTAGCGGGACAATCATTCTGGAGAAGTGGTAGGTGGAATGCAGGTTGGTTTCCATCATCAGTTCAAACACCCCGTCCTCTTCCGTATGAATTTGTCCGGGAACATAGGTACCAACATTATTCACCAACACGTCTATGGATCGTCCCTGCACGGTATTCTCAACAAACGTTCGAATGGATTCCCGGTCTCGGACATTACAGGTGGCATAACTAACAGTACCTCCTGCACGCTCTAGTTCACCGGCCGTTTTGCGCAGTTCATCTTCATTTCGGGCACAGATGATACAATGAAACCCATCGGCAGCAAACTGCAGGGCCACGGCTCTTCCGATTCCTTTACTTCCGCCTGTCACCAATATCGTTTTCTGAGTCATGTCCACCGATTTATTTCCACAATCTGCACAAATCTAGCCCATTCCGCCATTTCGCTTGAATGAAGACAACTATATTTACCGCCTCAAAAATTCATGCACTTTTTTCAG
Source organism: Flavobacteriales bacterium (assembly GCA_020635355.1). Taxonomy (GTDB): domain Bacteria; phylum Bacteroidota; class Bacteroidia; order NS11-12g; family UBA9320; genus WGNA01. The sequence goes on along the minus strand of JACJZW010000001.1, from coordinate 249,209 downwards.
CATTTCGGTCGGTACATCTTATTTCTGAAAGGCATGTTTTCACGTCCTGAGAAGTTCAAGGTCTATATGGACCGGACTCTTTTGGAGATGAACAACATCGGAATCGGGTCCTTGGGAATTGTGGCTATCATCGCCATTTTTCAGGGCGCCGTAACAACCTTACAGATTGCCTATCAGTTGATCAGTCCATTGGTTGAAAATCCGGTTATCGGCTCCATCGTGAGTGATTCGTCCATGTTGGAGCTGGCTCCAACCATTACCTGTCTGGTACTAGCCGGAAAGGTTGGGTCTCATATCGCTTCGGAAATTGGAACCATGCGGGTAACCGAACAAATTGATGCCTTGGAGATTATGGGGATTAATTCCGCCGGATTTATAGCCTTACCAAAAATTGTAGCCGGTGTGGTGATGATTCCAATGTTGATCGTCATATCCATCTTTCTGAGCAATGTGGGAGGTGTGATCGCCGGAGAAGCCAGTGGCATTCTAACTCCCGATGAATACCTTCAGGGTGCGCGGGGATCCTTTCTGGCCTATAACCTATTCTTCTCGTTGATCAAGGCGTTCACGTATGCCTTTATCATTACCTCAGTGGCTTGTTTTCAAGGGTACTATACCAGCGGAGGCGCACTTGAAGTTGGAACCAGCAGCACACGCGCCGTGGTATACAGTGCGGTTCTTATACTTTTCGCCGATTACGTTTTAACCCAACTTTTGCTCTAACGATGATTGATCTGAAGGACATACGGAAAGCGTTTGACGGGCGTGAAGTACTAAAAGGTATTACGACGTCCATGGAGCCGGGAAAAACCAATTTGATTATTGGTGCCAGTGGCAGCGGTAAAAGTGTTATGATGAAGTGCATGGTGGGGTTACTCCGACCAGATTCCGGTAGTATTCACTACGATGGCCGTGATTTTCTAGGGTTGCAGCACAAGGAACTCCGTGAAATTCGTCGAGAGATTGGTATGCTGTTCCAGGGTTCAGCCCTGTTTGATTCAAGTACCGTTCAGGAAAACATCGAGTTTCCGCTCAAAATGTTCACCAAGATGACCCCCGCAGAACGATTGGATCGTGTAAACTTCTGTTTGGAGCAGGTGCACATGGAGGGAATTAATTCCAAGTTTCCGGCGGAAATTAGTGGAGGAATGAAGAAGCGTGTGGGCATAGCCCGTGCCATCGCTATGGACATCAAATACCTCTTCTGTGATGAGCCCAATTCCGGTCTGGATCCCGTAACATCACGGGTAATTGACGAGTTGTTGATGGAGATCACGCAGGAATTTCAGGTGACTACGATTATCAACACCCACGATATGAAGACGGTTTTTGACATTGGAGACAAGATTGTCTTCATCTATGAAGGTCAAAAATGGTGGGAAGGAAAGAAGGAAGAAGTACGCCAATCAGGCAATCCGGAGCTTCAGGCCTTTATCAACGCATCTTATTTTGGTTAGACTTATGAAAAAGAGATTCTGGAGTATGCTCGGTCTTGCGAGCATAGTGGTTATTGGATTGATCGTGAGTTCGTTCCGGCAATCCCAGCAGGAAGAAGGAATGTACCCACTGGCTCAGCTGGGAAACCTCAATCTGAAAGAAGCGGGTTTGCGCATACCGGTCTCAGAGATTTACACTCCGGGTCAGGTAGGGTTAACCAATGCCTTGGTTCGATTGGGCGGATGCACGGGATCCTTTATCTCAGATGAAGGATTGATTATCACAAATCATCACTGTGTTTTTGGGTCGGTGGCATCGGTGAGTACACCGGAGAATAACTACCTCGACAACGGTTTTTATGCCGCAGATAAGAAGGATGAAATTAAAACAAGCCTTCCATGCCGAATTACCCTCTCCTTTGAAGATGTGAGTATGAAGGTTATGGATGGGGTGCATACCTTGACCAATCCAGCCGAACGAAGTCAAAAAATCCGGGACAACATCAAGGCGCTTGAAAAGGAAGAGTCTGAAAAATACCCGGACCTGGAGATCAGCATTTCAGAAATGTTTGTGGGGCGCTTCTATACGTTGTTCCGATACAAACTGCTGAATGACGTCCGCTTGGTGTACGTTCCACCACAAACCGTTGGGAAATTTGGTGGCGAAACCGACAACTGGGTGTGGCCTCGTCATAACGGTGATTTTAGTGTGGTGCGAGCCTATGAAAACGATCAGCCCTACAAACCAGAACGCCATCTGAAAATCAATGCCAATGGAACAGATGAAAACGATTTCGTCTTTATTCTAGGGTATCCCGGACGCACCTATCGGCATACACCTGCCGAATTCTTGAGCTATCAGTATGAACACATTCTTCCGGTGATTTCATCCTGGTTTGGGGAGCGGATTGATATGTTGGAGCAAGATGCACGAGGTAATACCGCCAAGCGATTGCAATACGCCGGAACTTTGGCCAGTTTGCATAATACCGCAAAGAATTTTAGAGGAAAAATTCAGGGACTTACCCGGACCAATTTGGTGTCTCAGCGATATGCCGAACAGGAAGAGTTAAAAAAGTTTGTATCCGGCAACGCCTCACTTCGCACCAAGTATGGACATGTGTTTGACGAAATGTCTGCGCTGTATAAGCGAAAGATGGAAATGGCCGATGAGTACATTTTGCTCAATCAATTGTATTCGAGCTCGGGGATTTTTCATGTTGCGGCATTTATTGATGAATATGGACAGCTAAAAAAGGAAAAGGGAGATGATTGGTTAACCGACAATAAGGATCGACTAACAGCTCAGCTGAGAGGCGGCTATCGAATTCACTCCGATAAATTGGATATGCAATTCACTGCCCGGCTGTTGGAACGCCTGCATAAAAGCGGTCATTCTGTTGACGATGTCTGGGCCTTGATGAAAATAAAATCAACAAATCGGGATGATATTGAAGCGGCGTTGTGGAAGCATTGGAAAAAATCCAAGTGGTTGGATGCCAAATCCACCATGGCAAAATGGGATAAGAATCCTGGAAGCTTCCTAAAGCAAAAGAACAAGTTGGTAAAGATGGCATCGTTGATCAACGACAAGGTGGGTGTTATGAGCGAGGAATGGAGGGCGATTGATGATAAAATAGATGTATTGATGCCCTTGTTGGCCGAAGTACGTGAAGCCTATTCCGGTGAGACGTTTGTTCCGGATGCTAATTCCACCCTCCGATTGACCTATGGATATGTAAAGGGGTACAGTCCTCAGGATGCCGTGTACAACGAGCCATTTACTACGCTATCCGGAATCCTCGAAAAGGCTGATCCAAGCGATCGGGCCAAGGAAGAAGAATCGGATTATTACATGCCCGCCGACATACTTGAAACGTTTAAACGCACGGAAGCCAGTGACAAGTTAGTGCATCCGAAACACAAGCAGGTTGTTGTGGGCATGCTGTATAATTTGGATACTACGGGAGGGAACAGCGGCTCCCCTATTTTGGATGCCGATGGCAATTTGGTGGGCATCAACTTCGACCGGGCATATACTGCCACGATCAATGATTTTGCGTGGAACGAGTCGTATAGTCGGTCTATTGGTGTGGACATCCGTTACGTCCTCTATGTGATGAAGTACATTGGTGGTGCCGATGAGGTGCTGAGTGAGATGGGAGTTAAATTGTGAGGACGGATTACGGAGTTTGAAGTACGGACAACGGACGACGGAATGGATGTACGGTATTTCATAAAACTTTCGGAAAGACCCCTATGGCATAATTACTTTATTTGGGCTATGATCAAGTATCTATTAACGGTTGCCGTATTGACCTGCGGGTTGATGGCCTGGGCACAGGACAGCACTGAAGTGAAATCCACAAAAGACACCTCAACGTATACGCTGATTCAATCAAAAGCCGAATTCCCGGGAGGTGAAAGCGCGTTGTATGCGTATATCATGAAGAATGTTCGTGTTCCGCAATCCGCTTTGGACTGCGGAACCAGTGGCCGCGTGGTGGTACAGTTTATCATTGAAAAGGATGGAACCATTTCCAATGCGGAGGTATTTCAATCCACTTTTGATGTGGATGGTCCGTCTAAGTCTGCTCAAAAGAAACGAGCTAAAAATGGGTTACCTGAGATCAATTGTGACCAGAGTAAGAAGGATATTGAAGAAGAGGCACTCAGGGTTGTGCGAACCATGCCGCGTTGGTCGCCCGCAGTACAAAAATCCAAACCCGTGCGCATGCGGTTCAACTTACCTATCATTATTAATGTTAGTTAATGTAAGGAATGACCATCATCTAATTCATAGACCGGATTTTGGATTTTAATCTTTGCACTTTACTCGTTGACCTTTCTATCCCAACTCTAATCTCAGATCTCTTCTCTCAAAACTCCTACCCCATCCCTCATCCCCCATTCCACTGCTATAATCGATAAAATCCAAGATTACATCCGTCCGGCAGTCAATAACGGAGCGGATCGTTTATTTTCGCCGATTGTGAAAATCAGGTACGCCTGAACTCCAAAAACACATCAGTTACATGAAACGAATACTCCTATTAATTACCTTTTTGGCCTCCACATTTGGCCTTCAGCTCAAGGCAGATGAAGGTATGTGGTTACCCCATCTGATTCAAAGTCAGAACTATGAGGCCATGGTCCGCCTCGGACTCAAGTTAACCCCGGAACAGATCTACGACGTCAACAAATCCAGTTTGAAGGATGCCATCGTTCGATTGGGTGGTGGATTTTGCACGGGCGAAATGATCTCCAAAGACGGATTGATGCTCACCAACCATCACTGTGGTTATGATGCGATCCAAAAGCTATCCAGCACCCAGAGCAACTACCTTCGGGATGGTTTCTGGGCGATGAAACGCAGTGATGAACTGGCAGCCGGTTTCTCCGTATCCTTCCTCCAGCGCGTGGAAGATGTAACCGATCGGGTGACCAAAGGGTTGACCGAAAAAACATCCTTGACCGATCGGCACAAGCAAATCAACTCGGAATCCGAGAAAATTGCCAATGAGGTAAAGGATTCCGTACTTCATTACTCAGGAGTTGTAAAGAGCTTCTTCGAAGGAAATAAGTACTACCTGTTTGTGTATCAGACCTATCCGGATGTTCGGTTGGTAGGCACACCACCAGAATCATTGGGTAAATACGGTGGAGACACCGACAACTGGATGTGGCCACGTCACACAGCCGACTTCTCCATGTTCCGCATCTATGCCGATGCCAACAATAATCCGGCTGAATACAGCGCTCAGAACGTACCGTATCACCCAAAGCACCACTTACCGGTGTCGATCAAAGGTGTGGAAAAAGGCGACTACGCCATGATCTTTGGATATCCTGGAAGCACCGATCGCTACCTGACTTCTTATGGCGTGAAATTCGCCATCGACGTAGAGCAACCCAGCATCGTAAAGTTGCGACGCGCCAAACTTGATATTTATGAGAAATACCAGGCACAATCAGACGAGGTAGATTTGATGTACTCTTCCAAGCACGCTCGGGTGAGTAACTACTGGAAATACTACATCGGTCAAACCAAAGGATTGAAGCGCCTGAACGTATACGAAAAGAAAAAAGATCTTGAAAATCAGTTTAATACCTGGGCTCAATCCGATCCGGATGGCACCGGTCAGTACAAGGACGTGATCAAGATGTATGAAGATGGTTTTGCCATTCAGAACAAGTTTCAATTATCAAGAACCTATATCAATGAAGCGGTATTTGGTGTTGAAGCGATTGGTTATGCGGCATCCTACATTGGCTTAGCCAATTCCAAGAAAGGAGATGATCTGTCTGACATGATCAATGAACTGAAAGACGAGACCAAAAGTCATTTCAAGGATTATTACAAACCCATTGATCAGGAAGTATTTGCGGCTATGATGCGGTATTACAGTACGGATATCGATCCATCACAGCAACCCGAAGACTTTAAAAAGCTGGTGGCGAAGTTTAAAGGTAATTTCGACAAGATGGCGGCGTGGATATACAACAAGTCCATCATGGTGGATCAGGCCAAGGCCGAAGCCTTCCTCGCCAAGCCCAACGTTAAAAAGCTGAATAAGGATCCAATGTATAAGCTGATGATGGCGCTGTACAAGAACTACTTTGCAGCTGTTCGTCCGGGTCTTTCTCTGGCGACCGAAAAATTGGAACCGGCCAAGCGCCTGTTTGTGAAGGGATTGATGGAAATGAATCCGAATCATAAGTATGCCTCGGATGCCAACAGCACGATGCGAATGACTTACGGATCTGTTCTGGATTACTACCCTGCCGATGCCGTTCACTACAGTCATTACACCACGATGGAAGGTGTACTGGAAAAATATGTACCAGGTGATCATGAGTTTGATCTTCCGGCCAAATTCATCGAATTAGCCAAGTCAAAAACCTATGGTCAGTACGCCGATTCAGACGGTAAACTTCGTGTTTGCTTCCTGAGTAACAACGACATTACCGGAGGAAACAGTGGTAGCCCCGTGATCAACGGAAACGGTGAATTAATTGGAACTGCGTTTGATGGTAACTGGGAAGCCATGAGTGGCGATATTGCCTTTGAAGACAAGTTGCAGCGAACCATTTCGGTGGATGTTCGATATACCCTTTGGATTATTGATGTGTTTGCCGGTGCGGGTCATTTGGTAGACGAAATGACCATCGTTCGATAAGACGAATCACATAAAGATAAGAAAGCCCGTTCATGTTGAGCGGGCTTTTTTATTAATGTTAGTTTTGAATGATCAGCGCGATTGACGTCCAATCAACCTATGCAATTTTTCCGACTGTTTATGAAAAACCACGTTAGTTTCTGTTCTATGAAATATCTTCTTATTGGCATTGTAATTCTTTTCTGTTGGAACAGCGCTACAGCCCAGTATCAACGTGTTGAGCCTAAGATAGAATTTTATAGCTGGGATACCACTTGGAATGCTTCGGACACACTGTATAAGGTTGAGGTTCATCGGATTTATGATCAAATGAGTGAGTTAGGAATTATTTCCCTATTTCTAACCAGAAGAGAGCGAAACGATTCTGTTATCTTATGGACTTATGAAGACTCTTTGTTATGTGATTGGCAAGATGTAGTGGTATATCTGGATTTTAACAAGGCCCTAATTCAAGCCGTAGACAGCAATCAGCAATATGAAATCGCCTTGGTGTATACCTTGGATTGTACCACTGACATATCTCCCATATCCCGATATTTAATTTACTACAATCTTTCAACGAAGGATACCATAGTAGTTAAAGGTTGGACCTTGGATCCTGCCACACCAATACTCGTTTCCGAAGATAATCTACTGTTCAACCCGGAAAACGTGAATGACATCTACAACCCTGCGCTTACACCTGGTAGAATTCAATACAATGCCGATCTTGACAGGCTTTCAGATTCGATGAAATCGAAAATATATCGTATTTGGATGAAGGCAAATGAACTTGATAAAAACGGCGGTTAGGCAAAGAATGGGTAAAAATGAAGTTCCATTCCTTTAGTGCAACTTCTAGTAGATCCTGTGTGCCGAGCTTTATGGTAAATTGGAGCATGGAGCATGGAGCATGGGTACTTGAATTTTCCAGCAAATTCTCCAATATGTCAGGGTTGGTTCTACTGGTATCAGGCGTTTATTGCCTATTGGTGATATAGGTCATTCTGTGTTCCGTTAAATGCCGATTCAGAATCACTAATGTACCCAACGCATCACTTATTTACCCAACGTTATAGCAGAATTCAAAAGAATTTGTTAGGGACGTAATTACCCCTACCCCGTTGAAAGTTAGTCGTTTTTATTCAGGTGAACCAATCATTCTTTTCGCAACGACGTTGAGTCATTTTCATCAATCAAATCCACCCAACGCCTGCCATCTTTTAATGATTTTTTCGTAGTGCCGCATGTGCCCCTACCCCGAGGAAAGTTACCAATTTTATACCTTTCATACCCAGCCCAACCACAACTTAAACGCTTAACTTTTTTGAAGAATGATTACCTTTATCATATCGCACAGAACAAAAAATGAATAGGTTAATCCTAATTTTTCTGTTGGTACTATTCCGACAATCGGTATACGCCCAATGTGTTGCTGATGCAGGTAAAGATAGCGTGTACTGCGGTTCAAGGTTTGATCAGGTCGAGCTAGGAGGTTCACCTACAGCATCAGGGGATTATCCACCCTTTCAATTCAAGTGGGAGACCTTAGCACCTCTAGACAGTTCCATTCTAACGGATAGCACCATTGCCAATCCTCTCGCAACCCTATCCTCAACCGTAAAACTGATACTAACGGTTACAGACTCCAAGGGAAATGCGTGTTACGACTCTGTACAGTTGGTGAGTACCGGCTACTCTACGGATTTTGAATTCAAAGTAGGACAGATTAAGCTGGGAGATAGTGTCCAGCTGCGCACAAGCATCGTTTTGTCTTCCATTAATAATCCTCCCTATCGTTTCCAATGGTTTCCGGCAGATGGCTTGTCCGACCCAAACATCGAGAACCCCAAATCAAGTCCATCGGATACCACCTACTACAAGTTGACTATAACTGATAGATATGGATGCCGCTATTTTGATGAATTTCAGGTATGGGTTGACCAAAAATTGTCCGTCAATACGGATGCTGGTGGAATGAATATTTCGTATTCGATAAAGCAAGGCACACTCGAAATCTTGAACCCATCAACGGACAGAATATTTGTTGAACTGACAGATCTATCAGGAAAGACTGTGCATCATATGACCTCATCATCACCCGTGATTAAGGAAGAGTTACATGGACTTAGCGCAGGAATATATGTTCTTCAAATTGCAGGTGTTGGTTCGACGGTTGTACGTGAAAAGGTGGTGATTACTCGGTGAACGAGATGGACAACAGCTTCAGATATTCCGGTGAGAATTTTTACCGCTTTACTTTTTCAATTTTCGCTTCAACCAGCAAAAATATGACGAGGTTAGAATGTCCACAATCCACACGCTACCACAACCAATCAATTCAGAGAACATTTCCCTCCGCCCCGATATTTTTCTCAACGTTAAAGATGAATTCATTGGATTTGATTAGGGACGTAATCACCCCTTCCCCGCTGAAAGTTAGTCGTTATAAACCAGGTGAATCAGCAATTCTTTTCAGAACGACGTTGGGTCATTTTAATCAACCAAATCCACCAAACGCCTGCCACCTTTTAGTGATTTTTTCGTAGGGACACATGTGCCCCTACCCCAAGGAAAGTTACCAATTTTAATCCTGTCACATCCACCCCAACCTCATCTTAAACGCTTAACTTTTTGAAGGATTCAGAAATAACTCCATCCGTCGTTTTAACCCTCCCGGCGAATCAACACAAGAGCCTCGTGACCCGACATCACCGGCTGTCGACACACCGATTGTTCGCACACGAAGTACCGAACGTCTGATTGAAAGCGATGTTGAAACAACGGAAGGTCTGAGGGCTTATTAGTTGATGCTACCACACATCCAGGAATGTATTGCGATTGTAGTTCAGCCAACCTATCCGTGGCATACTCTCCCGTAATCACTAATTCGTGATTGGTGCCCCAGCGTTCCAGAATGGCCCACATCCAGTTGCCAAAGGCCGAAGGATGTGCCTCCATAATGGGTAGGACTCGGTTCATCATATCGTCTGCCATCGAACGAAAATCAGGACGGTGATAGAACCGGCTTAACCAAAGCAGGTTCCTGCACATCACAGAATTGGAAGATGGAATTACATTGTCGTAAATTTCCGGGGCGTTGTGCACCAATTCAGTTTGATTTACCGGTCGGTACAAGAAGAAACCTTGATCACCGTCGTAAAACGTCCGCAGGGCCTCCTGCATCCAGGTATAGGCGTCATTCAACCAGTTTAATTCTCCACTATCCTGATACAGATCAATCCAGGCCGATATCAACCACGCCACATCTTCGGAAAAGGCTTCAATAGCCGCCGTTCCATTTTTGAAGGTTCGTTTCATTCCCTCAGGCTGTACAAAACACGTTTGGATCGCCTTCGCACAGGTTACCGCAGCATCCCGATAGTCTTGAATCCCTGTAGCCTGAGCCGCACACAACAATCCCTTTATGGCCATGGCATTCCAGCTCAACAAGGCTTTGTCGTCCAATCCGGGTCTGATGCGCTTACCGCGAACATTCAACAACGTTGATCGGATATTCCTCAATTGTGAATCAAGTTCCTCTTCGCTCAGTCCAAGGTCCTCTGCGATAAGGGTACGGTCCACTGCCAGTAAAACATACAAATTGTCTTCCCAGTATGCCCGTTCATCCAATGCAAACGCCGCTTCAGCTAATGCATATTCGTCCTTCAATACCGTTTGAAGTTCCTGCTTCGTCCAAACGTAGTACTTGCCCTCCACTCCCTCGGAATCCGCATCCAGTGCACTGTAGAATAGGCCATCGTCACTTTGTAATTCATTCAGCAGAAACGTCGATGTCTCCATCACAACCCGCTTGTATTCCGGATCGTTGGTTCGCTTATAGGCTTGACTACACAACTCCAACAGTTGGCCGTTGTCATACAACATCTTCTCAAAGTGTGGAATTTTCCAATGTGCATCTACCGAATATCGGGCGAAGCCACCAGCCAACTGGTCGTATATACCCCCTCGATCCATGGATTTTAAGGTCAGATCTACATGATTTAAGACGCCTTCATTCTTTCGTTGATGACCATAGTACATCAAAAACGACCAATTCGCGGGCATGGGAAATTTGGGAGCACCCTGCTGTCCGCCCCACTCATGATCCATCTGACTGGACCATTGAAGAACCGCCTTGTCCAATTTGGTCAGGGGCTCAATGCCATCCGATTTCAGCAATGGAATCGCCGATTGATCCGTCAATCCCATCTTTAACCGGGCAGCGTATGATTCAAGTTTTTCAGGGTTGTTCGTGAATTCATGGTGGACGGCCTGTAACACCTTTATCCAGCTTTCTTTAGGGAAATAGGTTCCTCCGTGAAACGGCCGGCCATCCGGAAAGGCAAAACAATTCAGCGGCCACCCCCCTCTTCCGGTGATCATTTGGACAGCGTTCATGTACAGATGGTCTACATCCGTGCGTTCCTCCCGATCCACCTTAATGCAGTAGAAATGCTGATTCATCAATGATGCAACCTCCTCATTCTCGAACGACTCATGTTCCATGACATGGCACCAATGACAGGCGGAGTAGCCAATGGAAATCAACAACGGTCTTTTGAGTGCCTGTGCTTCTCTCAAATTATTTTCATTCCAGGCATGCCACTCCACGGGATTGTGTGCGTGTTGCAAGAGGTAAGGGCTGGATTCGTGAATAAGGTCGTTGGTGTAATTCATGATGCGTTACAAACCTAAGTTGGTGCAGCGGAATACACGTAAAATGTAACTCATTATTAAACGCTTCTTTTACGCCCAGTTTAAAATTCACGTACTTTTGAGTACCATGCTGAAAAATACATTCCGATCTCTTCGAGTACTGCTGTTTATGGTTTTTGTCCTCAGTACCGGGCATTCATTTGCGCAGTATACCGTCATTGGCTTAAACTCCTATGCCGGTACCAATATTTATGGCCCGATGACTCCCAATGCGTCAAGTGATACATTTTTTAGTCGGCATGCATACATCTACCCCTCCACCGTTTTAGGCCGATTGCAGCACGGAGATACCATTCGAAGCATCGAATTTTTCAAAAGCGATAACAACACCTTTTCGGGTTTACCTGATTTTAAGATCTATATCGGCATGTCGGCTAGCGCCGATTTTGGCGTTGGTAATATCCATTGGCCCAATCGCACGAAAGACACCGGAACGGTTCTCTTTTGGTCGGGTCATCCCAACAGCATTGCCGGCAACACCTTTGGGTTTAAGCGATTTGAGTATAATCAATCTCCCTTTGTATTTGATACGACGTTGGGGAGCCACCTTAAGATTATGGTGGAGTTTGTTCAATACACCCGACAAACCACCCCGGTAACCTGGGTATATGAAAATGATTTTTCGGTGCCTCAATTCGTATCCAACAATGAGACGAAGTTTATCAGCAACTTTGGCAAACTCAGTGACAGCACGGTATCTTCTAATTTACGGAAACCCTATATCCGGTTAAATTACCCACGACACGGTACCGATTTGGAGGTTAACCGGGTGTACTGCCTGGGACGGGTACCGGTGTTGATGAATCGGGCTGATAGTGTTTTTGCGCGGGTGGCCAACATTGGCCTTAAAACGGTATACAATCACACCGTTTATCTGGAAGTAGATGGCGTTAACTCATTTCTGGATAGTTTGGTGATCGACAGCCTGGATCCTTCCGAACAAAAGATGATTGTATTTGGGTCCTATCAACCCAAGAATCAAGGTGTTGAAACCATTAAGGTGTATCCAGCGACGGATGATGATCCTACCTCCGATATGGATTCCGTACAGCGGATTGTGGACTACAACGTCTATTCACACGCCGACCCTTTCATTGGAAATGCCGGCGGAATTGGATTTAACGGTTCTTCCGGTGATTTTGTGGCCAAGTTTTACACGGACAGCATCATCTACCTCAATCAAATTAAGGTTGATTTTGCCTTGGGTGGACGCCCCTTTCAACTAGGTATATGGAATGAGAATGCGAGCGGACTTCCGGGTACCAATATTTACACATCTGATACGCTCACATCGGTTGGTGGTACGTATATCCTGTCTGTTTTACCACGGGTTAAAATTGACAGTGGAGGATTTTTCATCGGCATCCGCCAAACCGGAACAACCAATATCGCCTTTGCCTATCAACCTGAAAGTCCGGTCAGACCAAATGCCTTCTATTTTGCGGCCCCATTGGGCGACACCAGTTGGGTGCCCTTCTCTCCCGGATATGACTTCAAATTCAATATTCAACCAAGAATTCAGGTAGCTAATGACGTGGCCGTCCTTCAAATGAATTATCCGGTAAGTGGTGACACCATTGAATACAATCAATTTGATTCCATTGCACCATCGGCCCGCATCGTGAATTACGGTTACAATGATCAAAAAGCACCGTTCGACGTGATTTGTCGAATTACTAATCAATACGGTCAACAGGTGTATGGTGATACAGTGAGCATCACGCTTAACAGTAACGATACCACTACGGTGACCTTTGATAAACGCATGTCACTGAACAACTACGGCAAAATGTATATGGAGGTGTTTACCTCGCTGTACAACGATAAGGTGAAGGATAACGATACGTTAACGGCTGAGTTCGATATAGTGGTTCGGTTTGACGTGGCGGTGGAAACCTATTTTGATCCTACCGAAGGGCAGAAATTTGAGTTGAATACCTCCCGCATCGGCCCGGTTGTTCGCGTGGTGAATACCGGAGCCAGCAATCAAAGTAATATTCGGGTGACTTCCCGTATCAGACAGGGTAATCAAATTGCCCGATCACAAACATTAACCACAAGTCTAGCCGGAACAGAGTCGGTTATTTTGGCCTTTGATTCCTTTACCATTCCGTGGTGGGGTGATGTGGTTTTTGAAACCTATTGCTGGGGAGTGATCGACAGCTTTTCTTCCAACGACACGGCGCGCGTAAATGTCTATGTAGACAAGAGTTATGATGTGGGTATCCGATCGGTTACCCGGCCGAAAGCCGGAGTACGTTATGAACGAAAAACGCAATTCAGGCCGTATGTTGATGTTCGAAATTATGGCGTGAAAGATCAGGACACCGTCCCGGTTCAAGCCTTGATCATGAATTTAAGTGGTGATACCCTTTATCAGGATCTGACGGTGTTAAGTGTGGCCAAATTCTCCACGGGTCAGGCGTTATTTAAGCTGTTTACGGTACCCGATTCCGTCCAAACGCTTCAGTTCCAGGTGCAGACGTTGCTGCCAACGGATCAGGATCGATCCAATGATACCATACAGCACACCTTTGAGGTGGTAACGCCTCGTGATTTGGCCATAGATAGTTGGATTGAGCCGATTGATCAGCGGATCTATAATTCCACATCTTCTTTCACACCCACCGTTCGGGTACGGAACAGTGGTAATTACGTACTCAATAATCCACCGGTGGTTTACTGCCGATTTACCGATTCTAAAGGGACTGTTCTTTATCTGGATTCTGCGATTCAGGAAAGTGGACTAGCGATAGATGCCTACGATACGATTCAATTTCCAAAGCCGTTCTCCCCTACGTTAAAGGATCGCTATTTCGGTATGATTTGGCATAAGTGGCAGGAGGATGGTGAACGATCCAACGATACACTGCGGATGAATTTTGAAATTAGCTTTGATTATTCTCTGGCCTTAACGTCCATCCGTATACCGGATAACAATGCGATATATGCCTACAACGCCACACCCATTGCCCCAAGGTTTATTGTTCGGAATGATGGGCTGAAATCCGTGACAACACAAACTAATTTCACGGTTACCATCAACAAAATAGGTGGAGGAATCTTATATCAACAAACCGGAGTGATAGACAGTATACCCGTAGACCAAAGCAAAACGATTTCCCTGCCGCTGGCCTTTCAGTTGAATCAAATCGGAACCTTCCAAACCACCGTGGTGATATCAAATCCGGATGACGACTACCATTTGGACGATACCCTGCGAAATACCTTTACCATCGCTAAGAACTACGATGTAGCGGTACAACGAATTGATTTTCCCACAAGTCAATCGGTCGTAAACACGGCACATACCTATAGCCCAAAGGCCATCTTCCAAAATCTGGGCGATAGTTCCATAAATTCACCATTCAGTGTATCATTTCAGATCATGAACGGATTGAACATGCTCTACAATCAAAATGAATCCATAACGCTCAAAAGCGGTGAAAGTCTGACTGTTCATTTTGACAGCAGCTTTGTGGCTCCTGATCGTGGAACATATTTGGCGCGTGCCATTGCCCGGTATGGAAATGACCAGGAAAAGAGCAGCGACACCTTGGAAACGTCCTTTACTGTGGTATTTGCAACTGGCGTTAACAACGTGGTACAAACGGATCTCAAACTCTTTCCAAATCCGGTTCAGGATCAATTGATGTTGACATTCATATCGGAACCTAAACGCGTGGAATTAATTGACATGAATGGCAAAACGATTGAGCTAACACCCGTTCGCTATGACGGCTATTACGAGTATACCACTATGATGTTATCGCCCGGAATGTATCAATTTATGGTATCCACGGAACAAGGCGTTTACGTCCTGAGATGGATGAAGGAATAACCATTCAGTAACTTAGGGAATCAAGATGGATTGAACGGATAGGCGTTCATTTTTCCCACTTAAGATGGTGCAATCAATTTTCTGTTGAAGTTTAACCTTGACGGGTTTAATGCGATATCTAAGCACGCCGTCCTGAGATAAGGTTATGGGTTGTTCGTCCAGCTTTTTGTGGTAACGGAAAAACAGAAACTTCTTTTGTTCCCGCAGTACAACACGAACCAGGCTATCATTCGGAATATGGGCAGTGAATACGAATCCGGATTGAATGGTATCCTGTACAGGGTAAATCATCATAGCTTTTGACGAAGGAATCTTCAGGTGATTCACCATTTCTGCAGCCAGATTGAAGTCCGGAACACCGTAGCCTATCACATTGTCCGGCTCGTCAAATAAATGACCGGTTCTACTGACCATGGAGATCAATTCAGCGGGTTTCAATGTGGGATTCATCTGCCACAAACAGGCCATCATTCCCGCCACCACCGGGCAGGAAAAAGAGGTACCGTTGGCAAAACCATATCCATAGGTGGTGGTAATTGCGGTTTGTAAGCCCAACGCAGAAATCTCCGGTTTAATCCGATAGTCGGCAGTTGGACCATAGGACGAAAAAGGTGGTGGAACCAGATCCTTATCCACGGCACCAACGGTTAAAATGCCGGGGGCATCGGCCGGAAAGTTGATCTTGTGCCAATTTTTATTTCCATCATTACCGGAAGAATTAACCACCAGAATGCCGCGGGTAGCAGCCATGGCTGCAGCACGTGTAATGTACGCTGTTTTACCATCCAGCTGAGATTGCTCGTGATCTTTCACACCGGTATCAAAGGTGTTGTAACCCAGGCTGGAGTTGATAATGTCTACCCCAAGGCTATCCGCCATTTCTGCTGCTCGTACCCAATTGAGCTCTTCAAGCAATTGCTCACTACTTTTAATCTCTGTTCGAAACAGCAGATAGGACGCTTTCGGCGCCGTTCCAATCATGTTCAACGGTTCGTCGGCTGCCATGACACCCAATACATTGGTACCATGGTCATTATCGTCATAAACATTGGCGTTCCCCGTTAACACGTCATGGGTAAACAGCAATCTGTGCTCTTGAATCAGCGGTTTAAACGCACACAAACTGTTGACGTATCGAAATCCGGCATCAAATACTGCGATATGCATTCCCTGTCCTTGATAGCCTTTGCGATGGAGGGACTCTCCCGCTATCATAGAGATTTGGCGCGCCCCATTGCCATAATCAAAATCAGAACCACGCATCCCTTCACACGAACCGGGTTCCGATTCGTTGGATAATCCAGACGCACCTTGGATGGGCAATTTGCCGAGATAAACCACCTCGTCCACAAAAAACTTGATCTTTAAAAGGAAGGCAGAATCCACGTATTTGGTGCGCACCACAGCACCATTCAACCACTTGGATACATACTGCACCGTTACGTTTGGGGATGAAATATTATCGATGTATGCCTGGGTAACCGGCAAATCGTTGGTGTCCAATTCAATGTGTTGCCGTTTTCTGCGATCAAGACTCTTGGAGCTCAAATATGTGTGAGCTTGTGACAACGTTTTATAGTTCAGATGCTTATCGTGAAACTGAACAAAGAAATAGTAGTTGTTTTGAGCGCGTGAGTAGAAAAAGAATGTAAGAAGAGCAGCGGTTAAAGCGAATCTGAAATTCAAGTTAGTGCGATGTAAAGGATTTGAGTTTCCAAGAATAATGAACCCCGCCCTTATTACCATCGATCAATTCTGTTTTGGAGACCTTTTTTTCGATTAGCCCCACCTCAGGCGCGTAGATTTCCCACCGAATATCTTCACTGTCCGCCGATTGAGTATTTTCTTGTTCAACGCGTACGGTGTTATGGAAGATGGTTTCTTCAATCTGATGAATGAGACCGATATTGATGAATCGATACGTGTCTTTTCCTTGGGTGTTAAGCTGATTGCCATCCCAAGATTTGCGATTTACAACAGGAAACACCATCTTGACTTCGGGTATATTTTGATTTGTTCGAACCGCTACGTGATCAGTTTGGTACCCGGAACAGGATTTTTGATAGATCCACGGAGAAGAATCCGAAGATGCAGTGTAAATGCTGATCAGATAAGTGGGTACGGAATCTTTTCCAGCCACAAAAGAAGAAACAACCTCTTCCTTTCTTAACATGGTGAAATGGGTTGAATCACCCAGAAAATCATCGTAAACCGTGGAATCCACCTGATAAATCCAGGTCGTGCCAATGGCCAGCGGATAATAATTGGCGGAGATAACCGGCTCCTCAACTTCCCGGCAGGAAAGCTGTAAGATCCCTAAAACAACGAGCGTTTTAAGGAGTAAATTCTTCAAGCCAATACTGCGTTTCACTTCCTTTCTTAACTTGAACGGTGTCGCGTATATCCAAATCCCAACTGATGGTTGACGTGTAAATCAAGCCCACTCCAGCGGCATATTTTTCCAATTCATAGCGCTTTTGAATGAAGAATTCATCATCCCTATGAAGCACATGGATGGTGCTGTCATACCACTTCGCTCCTACTTGCTCACGATCTGAAACCTGAATAATCTGGTATTCCTCAGACTCCTTAGAGTTATAGGCGTTTCCATCCCAATACTTGTATAGACTTGGTGGGAACGATAATTTAACATAGCGTCCAGATGAGTCTTCTAACTCGGCTCGGAAGTTGATAATGCGAGCCGTTAATTCTGTGCTGTAGGTGAACGGCGCCGCAGAATCCGTCTTAATAAATCTACTCAGACGATAGCTCATATTTCCCTGCCCATCGATATAATCGTCAACAACGGTGTGCTTTACCCAATACCGGATGGTATCAATGGTTCCACCGGCTACATAATCATCATACACTACCGAATCAACCCGATAGATCCAACTGTATCCACTATCCAACGGAAAGTAATTGTATCCAAAATGTGTGGTGGTTGGCTCTACTTCATTTTTACGGCAAGCCGATAACCCTGCAAGAATTAACAGGGTTGGAATAATCAGGGAAAATCGCTTTGCATTCACGGGATTCTTTTCGTTACATCGACACACATACAACGATTCAAAGAACCATATAACATCGGATTTGAGTCAAAATAGTTATGCGTATATGACTACTTTTGCACACAACAAATCAGATCAAAATGACCGATTCCACCACACAACATACAAACGCCATGATATTGAATGGTAAAGAGCTTTCGAATCAGATTAAGGTTGAGATCGCTGAACAGGTTAAGGCCATTGTTGACAGTGGTAAACGACCTCCACACCTGGCGGCAATTTTGGTGGGTGAAGACGGAGCCAGCAAAACGTATGTCAAGAACAAGGAACTGGCTTGCGAACGTGTGGGATTTGCATCAACCCTGCTCCGCCTGGATGCCTCCACTTCGGAAGAGGATCTGCTTCAAAAAATTGCAGAAATCAATGCCAATCCGGATATCGATGGCTTAATTGTTCAATTGCCTTTGCCAAAGCATATTTCGGAGAACAAGGTTACCCAAGCCATCGATCCAACGAAGGATGTGGATGGGTTTCATGATGTGAACGTAGGAAAACTCACCAAAGGAGAAGACACCTTCATCAGTGCTACACCTTATGGCATTATCCAGTTATTGGATCGGTATAACATTGAAACCAGCGGGAAACACTGTGTGGTAGTTGGACGAAGCAATATTGTTGGCCGGCCGATGAGCATTTTGATGTCGAGAAGCGACAATCCTGGAAACAGCACCGTTACACTTTGCCACAGCCGGACGAAAAACCTGGGTGACTTTACCCGAATGGCCGACATTCTGATTGTAGCCCTTGGTCGTCCTGAATTTGTTACCGGCGACATGGTTAAACCAGGAGCAACCGTAATTGATGTAGGAATCTCACGGGTAGATGCCGATAATCAGAGAGGTTATGTGTTAAAAGGCGATGTAGAATATGACTCTTGTGCGGCTGTTGCGGGCGCCATTACTCCGGTTCCGGGAGGTGTTGGCCCAATGACCATCATTGGCTTGCTTCAGAATACGTTAAAATCTTATCAGCTTAGAAATGCCTGAAACGGTAAAGCTGCCCGTCATGGAGCAGTTTTATACCCTGCAAGGTGAAGGTTACTACGCCGGTCAAGCTGCGTGGTTCATTCGCCTGGGCGGATGCGACGTGGGCTGTGTGTGGTGTGATGTGAAAGAAAGCTGGGATGCCGATGTTCATCCTCTCATTACCGTTGAGGAATTAGTAAAACGCGCCTCGGCTACACCAGCCGAAATTGTCGTAATCACCGGCGGGGAACCTGCCATGTACGATTTATCGCTGTTGTGCAACGAGCTTCGAAGTGCCGGCAAGCGAGTCCATATTGAAACATCCGGTGCCCACCCTCTTTTAGGTGTTTTTGATTGGGTGTGCTTTTCGCCCAAAAAATTTAAAGCCCCTCTATCCGAAGTTGCTGCCCTGGCCGATGAATTAAAGGTCATTGTATTTAACAAATCCGATTTCGATTGGGCGCGTACATGGGAAGAAGAAGTGCCGGAGACATGTTTGTTGTACATTCAACCAGAATGGGACAAGCGAGAGGTGGTTGAACCCATGATGATCGAGTTTATTAAGGAAAATCCAAGATGGCGGATGTCCATCCAAACGCATAAATATCTAGGAATTGATTAACCATGTTACCACATTTGAGAACGAACTAAATGGTATTTGATCAACTTAAAAACCACCACCTCTATGAAGGATTGGGAAGTCGCATTTCAAAGGCATTCCACTACCTAACCCACACGGATTTCAACACCCTGGAAACCGGGAAGCACGTCATTGATGGTGATGACGTCTTTGCGATCTACATGGAATACGACACCAAATTGGAAGATGGTGCCTTGTATGAGGGACACCACCGGTACATTGATGTTCAATATGTTTTCTCTGGTGAGGAACACATGGGTATTAAGCCGTTTTCAGGACAAAATCCAAGTAAGAGTAGTGAAGCGGATGATTATGATCTGTATGACATCCGTGGCAATCTGATCCACCTTCCTGCCGGATCATTTATGATCTTGTACCCAATGGACTTGCATTGCCCTGGATTAACTACTGGAAACCCTACAACCGTAAGGAAAGTAGTAGTCAAAGTCCGCATTGATTGAAGGAAGATCGTTCATCCATCTTTCTGAACAACTAAATCCGTAAACTTGCACCCTCATTTAAAAATCTATGGGATTACAGGCCGGTATCGTTGGTTTACCTAATGTTGGAAAATCTACGCTCTTCAATTGTTTGAGTAATGCACAGGCACAAAGTGCCAACTTCCCTTTTTGCACGATTGAACCAAATATTGGCACCATCACGGTACCCGATTCACGTTTATTTCGTCTGGAAGAATTGGTAAACCCGCAACGGGTCATTCCCACCACCATTGAGATTGTTGACATCGCCGGATTAGTGAAAGGCGCCAGCAAAGGTGAAGGATTGGGAAATCAATTCCTTGGAAATATTAAGAGCACGGATGCCATCATTCATGTGGTTCGATGCTTTGAAAACGACAACATCGTTCACGTGGACGGTTCGGTTGATCCGGTGCGTGATAAGGAAATCATCGATACGGAACTGCAATTAAAGGATTTGGATGGTGCTGAGAAAGCACTACTGAAATACCAGAAAATGGCCAAGACCGGCGATAAGGTAGCCCTACGTGCCGTGGAGACCATTGAGGCAGTGATCAGCGGATTGAGTTCCGGAAACTCTGTTCGGAACATTAAACTGGATGACGATCAGAAAGAGATTATTCAGTCGCTTCAGTTTTTGACGGCCAAACCGGTAATGTACGTGTGCAACGTAGATGAAAATAGTGTGGTGTCCGGCAATCAATTTACCGAAGCGTTTGCTAAATCAGTAGAGGGTGAGAATGCGCTGATTCTGTTCATCAGTGCGGCCATTGAGGCGGATATCGCTACCATGGACCGGGATGATCAATTGATGTTCCTCGAAGAAATGGGACTCACAGAGAGTGGCGTGGGACGTTTAATTCGATCAGCGTACGAATTGCTCAACTACATCACCTACTTCACGGCCGGTGAAAAGGAAGTTCGTGCCTGGACCATTACCCGAGGTACCAAGGCTCCGGGAGCAGCAGGTGTTATTCATACGGATTTTGAAAAGGGCTTCATTCGGGCCGAGGTGATTCATTTCGCTGATTTCGACACCTATGGATCGGAAAGCAAGTGTAGGGATGCCGGCAGACTCCACGTTGAAGGAAAGGACTATGTGGTTCAGGACGGGGATGTGATGCATTTTAGGTTCAATGTTTAGGTAGGGATGAGGAATGGGGTATCCTAAGCTGAAGCTTCGTTAATTATCTTGTCCGAAACGTAAACACCCTGATCGGCTCTGCGCATCCGTAAAGCGGATCCGTGGCGGAGCCAAGCGACTTTGCGATCAGTTCCCATTCAACGAACGTTGATCATTCAAAAAAGTAGAGGCTTAAGATGCCGATTTATTGAAATACCCAACTACAACAGGAACTGCTTTGCGGTTAAAAAAGTGACGGGTGATGAGTAATGAGAACCAGATTGGTTACAGGATTAAACCGCTATGGCGCCAAGTTGGCAAAGGCTACGCCAAGTCATAGAACGCCTATTTAAGAGCCCGTTATTCGTTATTTCTTTACCACAATCTTTCAGGCACGGTTTCCTTCGGAAAGGACACAGAAAATTCGATCTATTTAAATCGTCATTGCGAGCGCCTTCGCTGTAGCTACGGCGGTGGAGCAGCGCCTTCGCTTTGGCTGCGGCAATTGAAAATCGTCTGTGCCAAAGCTACGGAGATTGAAGTTAGTTCGAACAACAACACACACCACCAGCGAATACTCGTCCTTTTATTTAATTGTGTCACGGGTGAATGCTCGCGACAGTTAATAGAAAGGTGATCGAACATCCATAGATTGGCCCCTTAGTCCTGAGATTTTAGATCTTAGCTTCGTTAATCCTTATTCGTTATTCCCTTTAGTAAAGTTGATTGCCCTGAATGAAATCACATTAAAAAATCTCATACCCTACGTCCTTTCATACTCACATTCGTTACCTCAAATCCTTCCCAACACATGCACCGCGTAAAAAACTTGGTTGGTTGGATCATAGGCAAAACCCAAACCGGATCGGTTAAGGTTGGGATAGAGTAGATTCGATCGGTGAACAGGGGATAATCGCCAGAGGTGAAAAAACCATTCGGCAGCCTTTTCATACGTGTCGATGATCACGGTGGTATCACCCGTATCCCATCGGAATACAGCCTTTCGGCCTACCGTAAATGATCCGGCATTCTCACCGAGTGTTCGATACTGCCCGCCATAGAATTGAACTCGTTTGCGGGTATCTGCCAATTGTGCTTTGGGCTGGTCGTGACGAACGCGTTGGGTTGAACGACAATAATTAGCCTGATTTTGTGCGGCCAAATCCAAAATTGAATCGTCTTCCAGCGTAGTTAATTTATTGCTTAATCTGAACTGATTGATGCGCGAATTGATCGCTGTTCTCAACCGATCTACATCGGGATGAGACCAGTCAATACTATCGGCATAAACGTTTGTTAAGCACGACACCCATATTAAAAGAACGATCCAACCTCTCATTTGCTATGAACAACAACGATGGAATCAAATTGATCGTGCATGCGGGCTTTTAGCCAGGCTGTGAGTCGCTCTTCCTCTTCTACATCCAACCGCCCTTCATTCCAAATGGGTTGAAATACGGGAATGCAGGAGGCCATTGTATCGGTTTGAACCGGCAAGAGATAATTCACGCCGGTCACATGGGGAAATAATACCCGTACCTCGCGATTCAACGCCGTTTGATCTACCCGAAATCGTTCTGGAAGAATGAGATTCTCATGGTAAAGGTCCAGTGAGGAACGAACCCGAACCAATTCGGACTCCATACTCTTTGTCTCCTGGCCAGACCGAAAAAGCTCCTGATCCTTTTGTTCAAATAAAGCCTTGTATGCTTCGTAATTCCCCATGTTTCGGATCACGAGGGTGCTTTTCTTTAACCCATGTTGCGGCAAGATGGATTGCAACGAATCCTTTTCTTGGCTTAAAATTTCCCGGCCGTAAACCCATGCATGAATTTGACGGGTGGAGTCGGTGTAATACAACTGGATATGGTCGGCTTGACGGTCCGATGAATTGATCACCTCCGCAATAAACTTCTGAGCACGAAATTCAAATACGGACCGCTTAAGCGCCCTGGAATACAGGTATATGCTGGGCACACTAACCAAAATAGAGAAGATGATGATGAAATTCCGAACCTTACGCCTTGTACTCAAGTCGACGTAGGAAGCGATGGGAAAATGCAGGTATCGGATCACGATTAAGGCCGACAAGCTGATAAACACCGAGTTGATGAAGAACAGGTAGAACGCACCAAAGAAGTAGGCGTAATTTCCGGTAGCAAGCCCAAAACCTGCTGTACACAGCGGAGGCATGAGTGCCGTTGCAATGGCCACACCGGGTATCACATTGGTTTTTATACTTCTTGACCCGGCTAAAATTCCGGCAAAACCGCCAAAGGTGGCCACTAATAAATCCATCACACCTGGTTTGGTACGCGACAGTAACTCGCTTTGATTGAGGCTTATAGGGGCTATTTTGAAGAAAATGAATGAGGTGAGAATACTGATGGACATGGCAATCAGTAAATTTTTGATGGCCTTGATTAACAACTCGCGATCAAAGGTCCCGATGGCAAATCCAACACCGGTGATTGGTCCCATGAGCGGACTAATTAACATCGCACCAATCACCACCGCCGTGGAGTTAAGGTTTAGTCCAATGCTGCAGATAAAGATCGACAGAATCAGAATCCAGATATTGAAGCCTTTGAAAACCACATCTTTCCGAACAGATTCTGCGGTGGCTTTGTAATCAATTTCGTGGCGAACATCAAACAACTCGCGAATCCACTTCCGGATGCCGGGTCCCGGTGACGTTAGTTCATTCTCGTTTGGCGGGGTGTTACTCATCTTTTCGAATTACGGATAGATTTCGCTTAAATCCCTTATTTCCGGTACGATAAATGGGAGAAGACCGAAATCGTTTTTTAAACTGATTGGCAGAAAGTTCGAGCCAGTCATCGGCACGATGTTCCAAAAGGTCGTTGTTGGGTTTAAAAGCTTCCTCCTGATGGGGTACAGAAAATCGATTCCACGGACAAACATCCTGACAGATATCGCATCCAAAAGCCCAGCCGTTCATCTGATCATGGAATCTTTCAGGAATGGGTTCCTTGGATTCAATGGTGAGGTACGAAATGCATCTGGTGGAATCCACCACTTTATTTTCAACAATAGCCTCCGTTGGACAGGCATCGATGCAGGCCGTACATGTTCCACAATGGTCTGAAACCGGTTGATCGTATTCCAACTCCAGGTCACAAATGATCTCGGCTATGAAAAAGAATGAGCCGTACTTTTTGTTGATCAACAAGCTGTGTTTACCAATCCATCCCAATCCGGCTTTTTCGGCCAGGGCTCTTTCCAAAACCGGCCCTGAATCCACAAACATCCTGAAGTTGAATGAACTTCCCTCCTCCTCCATTAGCCTAATCAGTTCTGCCATCCGGTCCTTCACCACGTAGTGGTAATCGGTTCCATAGGCGTATTTGGCGATTTTTGCCGCATCGGCCGTTTGCTTTTGTTCCGGATAGTAATTGTAAATCAGGGATATAACCGATTTACTGCCCGGTACCAACAGGCTTGGATCCAATCGTTTATCAAAATGATTTTCCATGTAGGACATGGTGCCATGATACCCGCGATTGAGCCATTCCTGTAGATGGGCTTCTTCATCAACCAGGTGTTCAGACGGTGTAATTCCGCAGTCCAGAAAACCTACTTCTCTGGCCAGACTTTTTATCCGTTCAGATGTGATGGTCACTAGAACAAGGTATTGGCATGTCCGGGCGGGATGCGCCCCAAATGTTCATAGGCAGACGCCGTTGCTTCGCGTCCACGGGCAGTTCGCTGAATGTATCCCTCCTTAATGAGAAAGGGCTCGTACACCTCTTCAATGGTTCCAGCCTCTTCCCCAACGGCTGTGGCAATGGTATTAATGCCGACCGGACCGCCTTTGAATTTTTCGATAATTGTCGTGAGAATGCGGTTGTCCATTTCGTCGAGCCCTCGGGCGTCCACATTGAGCGCTTCCAGTGCATATTTGGCAATGTCCAGGTTGATGATGCCATCTCCTTTGATCTGGGCAAAATCTCTTGTACGTCTTAACAGCGCATTGGCTATTCGTGGTGTTCCACGACTTCTTCGGGCAATTTCAAATGCCGCGTCATCCCGAATAGGGGTATTCAAAATTCCGGCTGATCGATTTACAATTCCGGATAACTTTTTGGCATCGTAGTATTCCAACCGGCAGGTAATGCCGAAACGCGCACGCAGCGGTGCAGTAAGCAATCCGCTACGCGTAGTGGCACCAATGAGGGTAAACGGACTGATGGAAATCTGAACACTTCGGGCATTGGGTCCGGTATCCAGCATAATGTCGATCCGATAATCCTCCATAGCCGAATAGAGATATTCCTCCACTACCGGACTCAATCGGTGGATCTCATCGATAAACAGCACATCCCCCTCATCCAGATTGGTCAGCAAACCGGCCAGGTCGCCCGGCTTTTCCAGCACAGGACCCGACGATACCTTAATGTTGGATCCTAATTCATTGGCGATGATGTGGCTGAGGGTAGTTTTACCCAGCCCGGGAGGGCCATGTAAGAGTACGTGATCCAAGGCTTCGCCGCGTTGTCTAGCCGCCTGAACAAAGATTCGAAGATTCTCCAATATCTTCTCCTGACCGGCAAACTCGGAGAAATCCCCCGGCCGCAACACGCGTTCAATATCGCGATCAGCGTCGTTCATGCGCTCGGCATTTGGATCGAGAAACTCGTTGTGCATCGATTCAAAAGTAGCCAAAGAATCATCCTTCTTCCGATATGATCTCTCCACAAAATTTCCCTGTTTGGCAGACAACCTTTCTGGCTTCATTTTTGTCAAGTAATTGAAAACTTCATCAATCGAATGCAGCATCGACTTTTTGCCTTTCTCGTTCTTCTCCTGTCCTATCCCATAGCCCATGCTCAAATTGATGCGGAGCAAATCGTTTTTGACCAGGAGATTTACAACTTTGGTACGGTTCCCTTTGGCAATCAGCCTATTCACGCCACCTTCATTTTTACGAATACATCGGATTACGATTTTGTCATCAAGAAGGTGGAAGCCAGCTGCGGCTGCACGGTTCCCAGTTGGCCGGACAAGCCCATTAAACCAGGTATGAAAGGAGTTATCTCTGCCCAGTTTGATCCCACGAATTTGGCGGGTGAAGTAGATAAAGACATTGAACTGTTTGCCAACTTTAACCGGATCATGTCAAAACGACTACGCATTCGGGGTACCATTCAGGAACCCATTCGGAATGATCCCAATAGCTTTGTTCCCGGACAGTTTGGGTATTTGAGATTATCCGGACAAGTACTTGGTTTTGGGGAGGTGAAAAGCTCTGAAACGATAACAAAGAAGGCCTGGGTGGTAAATGATTACAATTTGCCGCTCACCATTCAAGGTGTTGAAAAAGCTCCGAATTGGATAAACATAGAGTTTGATAAACTCAAATTGAATGCCGGTGATACGAGCCATGTCACCATTACCATTCACGCCGACAGTATTCACGATCTCGGTGTCATCAACGAACGCGTTCTCATCGCAACCACCGATCGGTTTTACCGAACCAAATCGCTGATGATTGCCCTGGAAGTGATGCATGACTTTGGTGACATGAAGCGAAAGGATTGGAAAAACAAACCTACGTTCACCATCGATTCCCGAACCATTGATATGGGTGATGTTCAGGAAGGCGCCAAAGTTTCGAAGGTGATCACGATTAAAAATACCGGCAAAACACCGCTGAAAATTCTCAAGACTAAAGCGGATTGTAGCTGCACGGTGCTCACAAATATCGATCAGGAAATACCACCTGGAGGAGCCCTCAACGCAACCATCACGCTGGATTCCATCTTTATGCATGATCTGGCATCCAAAACGGTCATCCTCTACACCAACGATCCATCCAACCCTAAAATTCAGCTAACTGTTATGGCCAGGGTTCGGGAAAACTGACAGACTAACACTCGCTTTCACTGGTATTATTTTTGTCTGTTCGATTCACAAAAAGAACAGACCATGCGTAACATAAAAAGCTTTCTGATACTTGCCTTACTTGCCGTAGGAAGTGCACTCTTCGCCGCGTATTATTTCACCCGACAGTTCAGTCAATCGAAACATTCTTCGGAGACAGCATCTTTTGAGTTCAGTACTCCCGTTCGCAATGGAGAAGCAACTACCACGCTTCCCGGGTTTCGGGAAGCTTCCAAAAAAAGCCGGCCCAGTGTGGTGTTTATTAAAACGGAAGCCTCTGTAAACAGACGAGGTTCATTCTGGTTCTTTGACTTTGATCCGTTTGGCAACATCGGCAAGGTTTCTGCCACCGGATCCGGAGTTATTCTATCTGCAGACGGATATATTGTGACGAATAATCATGTCATCCATGGGGCGGATAAAATTGAAGTAGTGATCAACAATGGAAAACGAAGCTACCTCGCTGAAGTAGTTGGACGAGCCCCATCATCCGACTTAGCCCTTTTAAAAATTGATGCTACGGGATTAATTCCTATCGAACTTTCGGATAGTGAAGAAACGGAAATCGGCGACTGGGTGTTGGCCGTTGGGAATCCGTTCAATTTGACCAGTACGGTTACCGCCGGCATTGTGAGCGCCAAGGGACGAAACATCAACATCGTTGACAATCAATTCCCTATCGAAAGTTTTATTCAAACCGATGCAGCGATCAATCCGGGTAATAGTGGTGGTGCGCTGGTAAATCTGGAAGGAAAACTGGTTGGTGTTAACACAGCCATTGCCAGTAAAACCGGATCATATGTGGGCTATGGATTTGCCATTCCCAGTAACATCGTTGTGAAAATTGTAAACGACCTCAAGGAATACGGACAAATTCAACAAGCCTTTGATGGTTTGGACGTGTCCGATCTCAGTGAGGAGTTGAGCAATCGGGCTGGTGGTTTGAATGACGGGGTGTATGTAAACCGTGTTTCTAACAGCCATCGAACCGCATCAAAAGGATTGCAGGCAGGTGATGTGATTGTGGGCATTGATGGCAAGCGTATTTCGAATAAGGCCGAATACGATGAACAACTGGCCCTGCATCGTCCCGGGGAAACCTTGCGCTACAGCCTTGTTCGCGATGGAAAGGATAAGGATGCTGAAATCCGAATGGAAAACATGGATGGTGCCTACGATCTTAAACGAAAGGAATCTGTTTTCTCAGAATCCCTGGGAGCCGAATTTGAAAACATCTCCAAAGTTGAAAAGGAACTGTATGGGATTGATGGTGGCATCAAGGTCACCAATATCACCACCGGTAAGGTTCGCAAGATGAATTTACCTGAGGGCTTCATTTTTACGGCCTTGAACAATCAGAAAGTGAGCGATGTGGATTCATTCGTAACTCAATTGGAAGGACTTCGGGGACAGGTTCGCATTGAAGGCATTTCGCCGCACGGCGGCAGACAATTCCTCTCCTTTTACATGTATTAGACGTTGGGAGATGGTTCGGGTTTGACCCATAGTTTGTCTGTTGTTGAATCAGGAAAACAGAAAAGACTCGGATAAACATTAGGTTTTATCTTTACTGCTCAAAACACGCCATTGTGCTATGAAGATTAATCCCTGCGGCATCTGCCTTCGTTGTGCCCTTTTGCTTATACTCAGTTTGTGTACTGTTCTCACCGGCTGGTCTCAGATAGACGTAGGTGGGCGATTACAATTCGGTAGTTCGATGGTGAAAGTGGATTTTCAACCTATTAATGCCGCCTTTTTACAGCGCATTGCCCCCTCCGGGTTTGCAGGTTGTTATGCCCGTTTTCCTCGGGCAAATAACAATTACATCACGTTGGCCTTTGGGCTAAATCTGCTGAACCAGCGGAATACCATTCATTTGGAAACAACAGATCAAAACGGCATGCCGTGTGATGTGGATTCCCGGTTTTTTGGATACTACCCCTTTCTTAGTTTGCCTGCAACCTATGAATGGGGCAACGAAAACTACTCCATTGGTGCCGGCATTCAACCATCCTTGAGGATCGGTGGCTACGGTATCGAGAAAATGCAGGGTGTATGTGAGGGCAAAACAATTGATACCCGATCAATTCTAGGCACTTCCCTGCGCACCTGGTGTGTTGGGCCGGTGATTACAGCAACTAAAAAGCTATCTCCGGATATGACGTTCATTATGACGGCTCATTACGGATTCCAAAGTGACCCGATTAACAAGGATTTACTGGCCACGACGTTCACCTCAGTAACCCTCGGCATTGATTACAAGTTATTTAAACTGAAGGGTGAGTAATCGTTCGATAATCTACAGCCTAATCTGCTGTTTCGGATTGGTAGCCTGTTCTACTGAGCGCGGTTCAAACAACTCCCGATCTGATGTGCAGGATGCACCGTATATTTTGGTGCTGGGAACCATTCAGGACGCCGGTTCCCCACACATTGGATGTGATAAAATCTGTTGTTCCGATATCCCTGATAAAGCTTGCCGAAAAGTCAGCTCACTGGCCATTGTCGATCCCCAGTCCAATCACTATTGGATATTGGACGCCACCCCTGATTTTCCCGCTCAAAATAGAATGGCCCGCAATGAATTGTCGGAAGGTGGATTGGTGCCTACAGGGATATTTCTTACTCACGCACACATTGGTCACTACACGGGGCTGATGTATTTGGGTCGGGAAGCAAAAGGATCGCAAAACGTTCCGGTGTACGCCATGCCAAGAATGGATTCCTTCCTGCGGTCTAATGGCCCATGGAGTCAGTTAGTCGATTTAAACAATATAGAGCTCAAACGTCTGAAAGCGG
The DNA here is from genome assembly GCA_020635355.1 of Flavobacteriales bacterium. GTDB lineage: Bacteria > Bacteroidota > Bacteroidia > NS11-12g > UBA9320 > WGNA01. The sequence continues at coordinate 219,073 of JACJZW010000001.1, read as the reverse complement.
ATTCCGCTGTTCAGCTCACCCCGGATATTCGGGTCACGCCTTTTTTGGTTCCTCACCGGGATGAGTATTCCGAGACCGTTGGATTTCGCATTGAAGGGCCAAACAAGTCTGCCCTGTTTATTCCGGATATCAATAAGTGGACGAGTTGGGAGCGATCCATTAATGACGAAGTCCATCAAGTAGATTTAGCGTTTATTGACGCCACATTCTATTCAGAAGGGGAGCTTCCGGGCAGATCCATGAGCGAAATCCCCCACCCTTTTGTGGTAGAAACCAGACAATTGTTTGAGCACGAACCCGACTCGATAAAAAACCGAATTCAGTTTATTCACCTTAATCATTCCAACCCTTTATTGTATAACGATTCCGTTCAAAATGAATTGAAGCAGGCTGGGTATCGGATGGCTAAATCAGGAGGACGCTATCCATTATGAGTGCGCGAAAATCGGCCATTACCCGCACGGTATGGATCCTTTCCATTGTGAGTCTTTTTACGGATGTTGCCAGTGAAATGTTGTATCCAATTATGCCGGTATATCTGCAGAAAATTGGGTTCTCCGTGGCGTTGATTGGATTGTTGGAGGGTTTTGCCGAGGCAACTGCCGGATTGAGCAAGGGATATTTTGGCCGTTGGTCCGATTCTTCCGGCAAACGACTTCCTTTTGTCCAGCTCGGATATCTGTTGAGTGGTATTTCAAAACCACTTCTTGCTGTAAGCATTATTCCGATATGGGTCTTTCTGTGCCGCACGATGGACCGTTTTGGAAAAGGCATTCGAACCGGGGCCCGGGATGCCTTGCTTTCTGCCGAGGCCACTCAGGAAAACAAAGGGGCCATCTTTGGTTTACACCGTAGTTTTGACACCTTGGGTGCGGCCATTGGGCCGACAATCGCCTTAATTTATCTCTATGTTCACCCGGAAGCCTACATACACCTCTTTTTGATCAGTTTAATACCGGGATTATTGGCCGTTCTCGGCACGCGACTGATCGCCAAAAAGGAGACACCCTCTACCAATCCCAAACCGCCTTCATGGCAACACATCATTTCTTATTGGAAGGATGGCAGCAGCCAGTATCGAAAAATCGTCCTGGGGTTTTTACTGTTTGCGTTGATCAACAGCTCCGACGTTTTCCTCTTGCTCCGTTGTAAGGATGTTGGTTTCTCGGACACCTACATGATTGGTATGTTCATTCTGTATAACCTGGTGTATGCACTTACCTCCTACCCGTTAGGAAAGGTGGCTGATCAATTTGGTTTAAAACGAGTTTTCATTCTTGGGCTCGCTGTTTTTTCATTCGTATATCTGGCATCGGCCTTTGTTGAAACCACGGTTCAGTTTGGGGTGATCTTCGCAGTATATGGGGTGTATTCCGCGGCGACCTATGGCATCTCAAAGGCCTGGATTAGCAAGCTTGTACCCAACTCTGAGACAGGCGCTGCCATGGGCACGTATGCCGGTTTACAAAGTGTGTGCGCCATGCTGGCGAGTACCTGGGCCGGATTTGTTTGGTATCAATGGGGTGCTCAGGCCATGTTTATAGCGACCTCTTTGCTGGCATTAGGTGTGGTTGGATATTTCCTGTTTAATAGAACGAATACGTAGAAACGGATTGATTTCCTCTCAGCCATTTGGTGGGTTATTCTGCATAAAAATTGTTCATAACTCCCCATCAAAAACAACGCTCTAAGGCGCATCAGTACTGTATTTTCGGAAGTTGAAGTTGGATTAATTTTCGATAAGGTTGGCACAGGAAGTCAGATACGATGAGGATAGTATAAAGTCGTTGGATTGGCGCGAGCACATCCGCCATCGGCCCGGTATGTACATTGGGAAGTTGGGGAATGGTTCAGCGGCAGACGACGGTGTATACGTCCTTCTGAAAGAAATCATTGATAATTCCATTGACGAATATGTCATGGGATTTGGCAATAAAATTACCATCGATTTTGATCAACGATTGGTAAAGATCCGTGACTTTGGTCGGGGTATTCCACTGGGAAAGGTGATCGATTGTGTCTCCAAAATCAATACCGGTGGTAAGTACGATTCCAAGGCTTTTCAGAAGTCGGTTGGTTTGAACGGTGTAGGAACCAAGGCCGTAAATGCGCTTTCGCGTCACTTTGTGGTTCAATCGTTTCGCGATGGCGACAGCAAATTAGCCCGATTTGAATTTGGCGAACTCGTTGAAGAGAAGAACCTAAAAACGGAAGAACCCAACGGCACCAGCATTGAGTTTGAGGCGGATGACACCGTCTTCAAAAACTACAAGTACATCCATGACTTTGTTGAAAATCAGATCTGGAACTACGTATATCTGAATGCCGGACTGAGCATCTTCTTCAACGGTAAGCGCTTTTATTCCAAGAACGGCTTGCTGGACCTCCTTACTCGTAAAACCAATGAGGAACAACTTCGATACCCTATCATCCACCTGAAAGGAGAGGATATTGAAATCGCCATGTCGCACGACAGCCACTACGGCGAGGATTATTACAGCTTCGTTAACGGTCAGCATACCACCCAAGGTGGGACCCATCTGAACGCCTTCAAGGAGAGCATTGTGCGTACCCTTCGGGATTTCTATAAAAAGCAATTTGAGCCCAGTGATATTCGCGCTTCCATTGTGAGTGCGGTAAGTGTGCGGGTACAGGAACCGGTATTTGAATCCCAAACGAAAACACGGTTAGGCAGTACAGATATCGGCCCGAATGGGCCCAGTGTAAAAGCCTTCGTAAACGACTTCATAAAAACGGAGCTAGACAACTATCTCCACAAACATCCCGATACCGCAGAAGCCTTACTCAAACGCATCATGCAGTCTGAGCGTGAGCGAAAAGAAATTGCCGGGGTTCGGAAAATTGCCAAGGAACGAGCCAAAAAAGCGAATCTCCACAACAAGAAACTGCGGGATTGCCGGGTTCATTTGGACGATGAAAAACACGAACGCCGGTTAGACACCACCTTGTTCATTACCGAGGGTGATTCGGCCAGTGGATCGATCACTAAATCACGGCAGGTGGATACTCAGGCGGTGTTCTCATTACGCGGTAAACCATTGAATTGCTTCGGGTTAACAAAGAAGGTGGTCTATGAAAACGAAGAGTTCAACTTACTTCAACACGCCTTAAACATTGAAGAAGGCATTGAAAATCTTCGTTACAACAACGTGGTAATCGCCACGGATGCCGATGTGGACGGTATGCACATCCGCTTGTTGATGCTCACGTTCTTTTTGCAGTTTTTCCCGGATTTGGTACGCCATGGCCATGTGTACATATTGGAGACACCTCTGTTTCGGGTTCGAAATAAGAAGGAAACCATCTATTGTTATTCCGAGGAAGAGCGACGAGCCGCCTTGTCTAAACTCGGTGCATCAGCAGAAATCACCCGATTTAAGGGCTTGGGAGAGATCTCTCCGAGTGAGTTTGGCCACTTTATCGGCGAAAACATTCGCCTGGAACCGATCCTGTTGAATGAAGACACCTCCATCCCCAAGTTGCTGGAATACTACATGGGTAAGAATACGCAGGAACGACAGGAATTCATCATCGATAATCTGCGGGTAGAACTGGATTTGGCCGAGGAAGAAGCTCGGAAAAATGAAGCCGATGCTCAAGAAGAGGTAAAATCAACTAAAAAGAAAAAAGCGGCGTAAAGCACCTGGTTGATGAAAGAAGAGAACGAAAACGAGGAAGTACGCAACGACGATCAGGGTACGGAGCGCGCCATAAAAGGTATGTACGAGGATTGGTTCCTCGACTATGCGTCCTACGTAATCCTGGAACGTGCCGTCCCCAATATTGAAGACGGTTTAAAACCGGTACAACGTCGGATTCTTCATGCCATGAAGGAAATCGATGATGGACGGTACAACAAGGTGGCCAACATCATTGGGGCAACCATGCAATATCACCCGCACGGTGATGCGTCCATTGGCGATGCCATCGTCAATCTTGGTCAAAAGGAATTATTGATAGATACCCAGGGAAACTGGGGTGATTTCCGAACCGGTGATAGTGCAGCTGCACCCCGGTATATTGAGGCACGACTAACCAAGTTTGCGCTCGAAGTAGGTTTTAACAAGCAAACCACCGAGTGGCAGAAGTCGTATGACGGACGAAAAAATGAACCCGTCACCCTTCCCATCAAATTTCCATTGCTGTTGGCGCAAGGTGTGGAAGGTATTGCCGTGGGCCTTTCCACGCGTATCATGCCCCATAACTTCAATGAATTGCTGAAGGCAAGCATTGATATTCTGAAAGGAAAGAAATCGGACATCAAGCCCGACTTCCCAACCGGTGGGATGGCGGATTTCAGTGATTACAACGGTGGTGCACGGGGTGGACGAATTCGAATTCGCGCTCGCATTGAAGAACGTGATAAGAAAACGATCATCATCACCGAAATTCCATACGGTCAAACCACCACATCGGTGATTGATTCCATCATCAAGGCCAACGACAAGGGTAAGATCAAGATCAAAAAGGTGGTAGACAATACCGCCAAGGATCTTGAAATAGAGGTATACCTGGCACCCGGTGTATCGGCTGATAAAACCATTGATGCCCTGTATGCATTCACCAACTGCGAGGTGAGTATCAGCCCAAATGCCTGTGTGATTGTGGATCAGAAACCGATGTTCATGGACGTCAATGAGATCCTTCGGTTGAACACCCAGCGTACGGTTGACCTGCTGGAGCAGGAGTTAAAAATCAAAAAACACGAACTGGAAGAAAAGTGGCATTTCAGTTCGTTGGAAAAGATCTTCATCGAGGAACGCATCTATCGCGACATTGAAGAGGCCGAGACCTGGGAAGAAGTTCTGGGAAATATTGATAAGGGACTTGAGCCACACAAGAAGAAATTAAAGCGAGCGGTTACGGAGGAAGACATTGTAAAGCTCACCGAGATTCGGATCAAACGAATCAGTAAATACGATGCCTTTAAGGCCGATGAACTTCTCAAGGGAATTGAAGCAGATCTGGATCAGGTTAACCACGATCTGGAACACCTGGTTGACTACGCCATTGCCTGGTTCAAAAGCTTGCTGGACAAATACGGCAAGGGTCGTGAGCGACTGACTGAAGAGCGAACATTCGACAGCATTCAGGCGGCGGTGGTAGCAGCAACCAATGAGAAGCTTTACGTCAATTACGACGAGGGTTTTGTGGGTACCGGTCTGCGAAAAGACACCTACATCTGCGATTGCTCCGATATTGACGACATCATTGTATTCCAACGGAATGGGAATTACGTGGTATCCAAGGTCAGCGACAAGGCCTTCTTTGGCAAGGATATCATTCATGTTGATGTTTGGCGCAAAGGCGATGAGCGGATGGTGTACAACTGCATCTACAGTGATTCGGCTTCCGGAAAAACATTCGCGAAGCGCTTCAATGTAAAATCCATAACACGCGACAAGCCCTACAACGTGGGCAAAAACGACAAGGACACGAAGGTTCAGTACTTCACCGCAAATGCCAATGGAGAGGCCGAAGTGGTCACCATTTATCTGCACGGTTTGGCCAAAGCCCGCAAAAAGATCTTTGATTTCGATTTCGCCGATCTCGCCATCAAAGGCAGAAGTTCTCAAGGAAATACGGTATCGAAATACCGGTTGAGAAAAGTTGATCTCAAGGAAAAGGGGCAGTCTACAATTGGTGGGCGCGACATTTATTATGAACCGGCCATTGGACGACTCAACGTAGACGGACGGGGCGAGTTATTGGGCAGTTTCCAAACTGATGATCACATCCTGGTGATCTATCAAAACGGAGAATATGAACTAACGGATCATGAACTCACCAATCACTACGATGTAAATCAGGTGTATTATATCGGTAAGTACAATCCCAAATCCGTGATTACCTGTATTCATCTGGATGGAAAACAAAAAACCGAATACGTAAAGCGTTTCCAGATCGAAACGTCAACCATCGGGAAACGATTTCTCTTCATTAATGAAGGTCGGACCTCCAAACTTTTGTATGCCACGTTGGCTGCCAAGCCACGGATCCAATTGATTACCAAGAACGATAAAAAGGAAAAGACGGAAGAGGTGATTCATCTCGATGAATTTATCGATGTAAAAGGATGGAAATCAACCGGGAATAAGCTCACCTACGAAACCTTTGTGAAGTTTGTTGAACTTCCTGCGGAAGATGTGGATGAGGAAGAGTTGGAAGACGACGAAGACGAAATGGATGAAATCGAAGAAACGCCAACGGATGATCCATCCGATTCCGGAGACGAAAAGCCCTCAACTCAAAAAGAAGTGGCGCAAAAAGATCCTCCAAAACTATCCTCTGAAGATAAGAAGATCTTCACTTCAGGTGATCAATTAAATCTGCTCTAATGACTGAAAATAAGGTTGTTCCCATTTCCATTCCGGGTATTCATCAAGCCTTTTGGCCTTGGTTTATTGAAAAAACCGGTGGGCAAAAAATCAAGGTGTTGGATTGTGGCGCCGGACATGGCGCCTTTACCAAAAAATTGGTAGAAGCCGGTTATGATGTGGAAGCCTGCGACCTCTTTCCGGAAATCTTCTATTACGAGGGAGTTTCCTGTAAAAAGGCTGATGTAACGGATCACCTACCCTACCCGGACAATACCTTCGATGCCATTGTGGCGATGGAAATCATGGAACACATTCAGGATCACGAGGTGTTTTTTAAAGAAGCCAACCGGATATTAAAACCCGGAGGATCCGTGTACATCTCAACACCCAATATTCTGAGTTTGAAATCCCGATCCCGATTTCTGTTTACCGGGTATTTCTATTCCTTTAAACCACTGGAATTGAAAAATTATGACGGGCTTCAACACGTTGCCTCGCTAACATTGGATCAATACAATTACCTGGGAATTAAGCATGGCTTTAAGCCTGCTGAAATATCCGTGGACAAGCGACAATCAACCTCCCTGTTATTACTTTGGCTTTGGCCCATTATGAAATTGATGGAGGGCGTTAAAAAAACTTCAGGCTTTCACAATCAGTGGGACTTAATCACCGGACGCATCCTATTTATGCGATACCAAAAGGAAGGCTAAATGGTCGTTCTTGAAGGTCTTGTAGTTGGTCTGGCCATGGTGGTATTCATTGGCCCGGTTTTCTTTACCCTACTTCAAACAACGCTGGAACGCGGCAAATCTGCCGGATTGTCGGTAGCCCTTGGAATCTTTATGAGCGATGTGCTTGTTTCGTTTCTGTGCTATTCAGGAGCGTCGTTGTGGTTAACGACTGCGGAAGCCAACAATTGGACAGCGCTCGTGGGATCCATTCTTTTACTTGGTTTAGCCATAAAGTACCTGACTATACAACCATCCATGAAGGTTAAGTCCGTTTCTGCCACTGGCCTGGTAACTTCCTTCGTCAAAGGTTTCCTGATCAATTTTGTTAACCCGTTTGTTTTTGTGGTTTGGATTGGGGTAACCACTGCCATGCGGGCGCAGTACATTCACGAAGAGGACCACGTTCTATTTCTGGTACCGTGTTTATTAGGCATATTATTCACCGATTCGATCAAAGTTCTTTCAGCACACAAGCTGATGCGGTTTTTCACGCAGAAACATCTTCAATGGATCTACCGAATTTGTGGAATTGTGCTGGTCATTTTTGCCATTCGTATGGGGTATTCTGTTATCCAGTGATGGATGGGAGGTGCTAATCCCCTATTTTTGGGTATCACAGTTAATAGAAAAAAAACATGGCATTCAATTTCCCCATTATTCTGCTTTCGGCTCTGGTTCCCATGATTGTAGGGGCCATTTGGTATAACCCTAAGGTTTTAGGCAACGCCTGGATGGCTGCGGCAGAAATGACCGAAGACAAAATCAAAGGTGCCAATATGGCCATCATTTTTGGCCTGGCTTATGTATTCGCTGTTTTAATTGGCATTGAAATAACCTTCGTGGTCATTCATCAAAATCATTTGGATTCCATGTTCTTCGATGCGCTGCAGAACCATGATCCTGAAATTACCGATCTCGTTAATAAGGTGCGCGAACTCAGCAAACACAATCACCGCACCTTTGGTCACGGAGCTTTCCATGGTGGAATTGCCGGAGTTTTATTCGCCCTACCGGTACTGGGAACCAATGCGCTGTTTGAGCGAAAAGGCTTTAAATACATCGCCATCAACGGTTTGTACTGGATTGTATCTCTTGCCCTAATGGGTGGGGTGATTTGTCAGTTGTCCTGATTACCCGCAACTCGTTTGAATAAGGATTGGAACATGGCACCGGCATCGTCGGTGTTGGGTTCAATTTGTTCAATTTTCCAACCTTCATCATCCCGATAGATTCGATTGGTAAAAACGAATTTGTTCTCTGGATTGTGAACGCCTTGTTCACCAAAACGTAGATCACATAAATAGGTGGAATCGCCTCGCTGTTGGATGATGTACCAATCTTTTGTGATGTGAATTAAACGTTTGATCTGGTCTTCATTTTTTATGGAGTCGATGTAGTTGTGATGCTTGGCATACCCTTTAAACTGGACGTTCTTAGTTTCATCCAACAACGAATAATAGCCTATTAAAAAGGAGTCACGTGTCTCCACGTTGGCCGTCCACATGATGGAATTAAACGGAGTGGGTCGGGTTGATATCCGTTCATACGCTCTTCCCTGATTAGTCAAACTGGAGGTAAAAGTGGGTAAGGTATACCACTTTAGAAGGATGGTGAGGAGCATGTATCCTGAACTTATCACTAAGCCCAGGTTATTGAGTTTTTGTCTTCGGGGATCGGTTCGTTTACGCCTCATCGCCAGGATGAGGAAGATCATAAACGGAATGGTGTACAGCGGATCCACCACAAAGATGTTGTTGTAGGCAATTCTCAGATCCAATGGCCAAAGAAACTGTGTGCCCCAGGTGGTATGGCAATCCAACAGCGGATGCGTTACAAATCCCAAAAACATCAGCCAGGTCCAACCTTTAAATCCACCGGACTTATCCTTGGAGAAGCGCTGAATGAGATAACCAAAAATCGGCGCAGCCAATAAACTAAAAACTAGTGAGTGCGAAAATCCACGATGCCATTCCAACGCGGTTATATCGTCCAAAAAATAGCGACCAACCACATCCAGATCCGGAATGGTACCGGCAATGGCTCCCCAGAGCATTGCCTTATTCCCGACTTTTTTACCGAGCGCAGCCTCTCCTACTGCTGCTCCAAGTACAATTTGCGTTACTGAGTCCATGATTCGTAAACCGCTGCCTTAAATGGTTTACGGAGTTCAAAAGAACTTGGTTTAATGCTCTCAATCAAGGGTTTGAGCAAGGTATTGGTGAAATGATTGCGATGTTTGATGAACAACGTCATGGATATGGGTTCTGCACCCAAACAACTTTTGACTTCCTCTGCCGTGCGTCCCAAACGGATTTCCCGACATCCTTCCTCAATACCTGTCTTTACAAAATCGCACAACATGCGTTGATACAGGGCATGAGACACATTGAAACGATAATCGATTCCTACAAAGTTGGCATCCAACACGTCTCTGTCCAGGAAGGCTGAACTAAATCCGATGAGCTCATCATCCAGAAAATAACCGGTGAATCGGACCGCTTCTGGAAGGTTGTGAGCGAATTGAGCAAAGGTTTGTGCATTGATGGTTCCAAACCGATAACCGGCTCGTTCCACCACGGCCTCATACAACGAATTGATCCGTGTCTGATGTAATTCAATTTCAGCGGCGTTCAAGGGTTTCGCGAGAATGTCGGCCGACTTATTCCCAACTCCTTTGAGTTTCGTTCTGAACTTGGTGGTCATATCCCCCAGATACTGATCGTAGGACGTCCACTCGTCCGACAATCGAATCACCATATTGGGATCAATTTGAATGGGCCTGAATCCTGCTTCACGCATGGGCTCAAGCTGCTTCAGTGTATCCGGCCAAAAGTCTTTCAGAAGAAATAGGGATATCCTGTTTCGGGTTCGATCCTCTTCCCTTCGAATGCGTTCAATGGCATCAAGAAGATTCTCCATAGCTGTTTCGGTATCCAGGTGATTGGCAAAATGGTAGCCGTGTTCTCCCGCTGAAAAGGCATTGCCACAAATCATAAACCGGATGTCCATGTGTTCCAGTAATCGGGACGGAAAGACGTCTCCCATCCGCTCGGTGAGCTTGGATAGATCAAAATCATCCCCGGTAAATCGGTGCAGTTGAATAGCAGAAACCCCTACCGGGATTAACTCATCATCATAGAAAAGGATGTATCTGAAATCAATCTCCTCGCTGAGTGAAGTCTCCAAGCTTCTGAGATATCGTCTGCTCAAATAGTGAGTTTCCCCATCTACCACAGTATCCCAATGTTCGGAAGGAATCAGATCGATATCTTCAAAAAAGCTAACACGCAGCTTATTCGAGGCTTTCCGGGAGATACAATGTCGTGTAATCATTCAGAGTGGGTTTCCAGCAGGTCGGTGATTTTTTCGTCCAGGGTTTTAAAGATATCGCTTGAGCCATCAGAATGTTCATAGACAATAGTGCCATTCCGATCAACAATCAAATTTTGCGGATAGGTTTTAACCAATTGGGATTGAAGATCATCACTGATTTTAGCCCCATTGATCACATGCTGGTAATGAAAAGGCCAGCGATTTAGGGCCGATCGAACCACGGATTCCGATTCATCGGATATGGCCACGAACTGTATGTTAGGATGATTGGCGTATTTCGCTCGTAACCGATTGTGCGCTTCTATTTCCGAAATGCAGGTGCCACACCAGGTAGCCCACACATTGATCACCGTTATTTTGTTTGTGAGATCAATAACTTCTCCCTCGATATCCTCCAAAACCGTCACTTCCATGGAATCACCAACCTTATTGCAACTCCAGAACATGAGGCTCATGGATAGGATAAAGAAGGCGGATTTCCAGTACATAGCTAACAAACAACCGTCGGGTCAGATGGTTTTTCCTGACACGGTTTCTGCTTAATTCTGACGGGCAAACGCCAACACCAACTCCTTGAACCAGGCTCCATCCGAAACTCGTCCACCTTGTTCCAACATGCGGAAGATTTCAAGTTCCCTGTTTGGGTTGTAGTTTTTGGATTGAATGGTAATGGTACCTTCACCTCTGGCCAATCGATCACTCAGTTCCGTTAAGGAATGAGCTTGTTCCCAGTCAAGTTCTTCCTGAAGCGATAAGTGCGCCAATTGAACCATGGATGATTGATAATGAAAGCAATAAAGTTCATCCTTCATCCGAACGTCCACATACTGAACCTTTTCCAGATAGGATTGAAAAAAGACCTCGCTGAACTGATCAATCAGATCAGCGGCCAGATGTTCCTGGGTTTTGATTTCCTCCCACATCTCCGCCGTAATTCCATTCACGGCCAGGAAAGCCAGGAATTCCTGTCGGGCTGATTCGAGTTCCTGCTTCTTTAATCTTCGGAACTTCATGGTGAAGGTTATTTAGTGGTGATGTCCACCCGGTCCATGCACATGACCGTGTGAAATCTCTTCTGCGCTGGCATCACGAACCGATTCAACAGAACCTGAAAAGTTCAGGGTTTTACCGGCTAACATGTGATTGAAGTCCATTTGGACATGGGAATCACCAATTTCCAAAACAGTTCCCATAAGTGGGTGGCCATGTTCGTTGCGCATTTGAAGTTGTGCACCGGGAGTAACCTGGTCGCTGAGCTCGCCATCAACTTTAAAGATTTCGATATCCAAATCGGCTACTGCTTCATCATTTCGTTCGCCATATCCTTCCGTTGGTTCAACGGTGAAGGCATACTTCTCACCTGACTTCAGGCCTTCCAGCTGACGCTCAAAACCCGGGATCATGTTATTGTGACCGTGTAAGTAGGTTAACGGATCACCTTGTGACTGATCTACTAATTCACCGTCTACTTCCAAACGGTAGTGTACCTGTACGACTTTGTCTTTTGAAATTTCCATTGGTGCAAAGAACGGGTATTGCTTAGTGAGATTAAAGTTTTTAGGATGCTTTTATAGCTTTTAGCCGTTAGTTTCTGGCTGCTAGCTTTTCGTATTATCTCTTTCTTTTAAGTCCAGAGCCTTTCAGATTATGGATTCGGAATGCGGGATTCGGGATTTGCTCAACGTTGTTCAGGTCTTCACAAATTCCTAGTACCATATTTAACCGCAAAGCCGTCCCCTGGTATTAAGTTTTCTCAGAACAACCTACCAAAATGGTATGATACTATTTCAATCATCACGATTTGTAGTGTGGGGACTGCGCAAAGATCCCCTTTGGGGATACGCAGACTCCCTAGCGGGAGTGCGCAAAGCCTTTCAGATTACGGATTCGGGATTCGGGATTCGGGATATACTCGAGGTTGTTCAGGTCTTCAACGATTCCTCCTGCCTACTTTAAACGCAAAGCCGTCCCCTGGTATAAAGTTTACTCCGAACAACCTACCAAAATGGTATGATACTATTTCAATCATCACGATTTGTAATGTGGGGACTGCGCTGAGATCCCCTGCGGGGATACGCAGACTCCCTAACGGGAGTTCGCTAAGCTGGGCAACAAGTTGGTTAAAAGTAGTATCCTTCGGTTTCTAAATCAAGGTTGATGTAGTCTTAGATCTTAGATCTTCGATATTAGCTGTTGGCCTCTAGCTCTCACTCTCCCCCATCCTTTTCCATCAACTCCAACCACCTCATGCCCTTTTCATCCAGTAGTTCAATCACCCTGGAAAGGCGAGCAGATGTTTTGGTGAGTGCTTCATATTCGAGTTCGGAATTGTTGAGGTCTTCTTCCAGCTTTTTCTTTTCAGCCTCCAATTGATCAACCTCCGCATCCAACTCCTTCAACTCATATTTTTCTTTGAATGTGAGCGATTTCTTCTCATTGGTTCGAACCCGCTCTGTCCGGGTTTCCGGTTTTTCCTCCGCCTGTTGACTTTTTGTTTCTTCTTCCTGATAATCGTGATACTCGGCATAGGTGCCGTTAAAATCCTTGATTTCCCCATTGCCTTTGAAAACAAAAAGGTGATCCACCAAGGTGTCCATAAAGTACCGATCATGCGAAACCACCATCAAACATCCTCCGAAATCGAGGAGGAAGTCCTCCAGTTTATTCAGCGTAATCAAATCCAGGTCGTTGGTTGGCTCATCCAGAATTAGAAAGTTGGGATTTTGGATCAGGACGGTCATCAGATGGAGTCGGCGTTTCTCCCCACCACTCAGTTTACTCACCGGATTGTATTGCATATCCGGAGGGAACATGAAATGATTCAGAAACTGTGAAGCGGAGAGTTTGCTGCCGTTGGCTAATTCAATCACATCAGCATATTCCCGCAACACATCCAGCACACGCATGTCTGGTTTAAAATCCAGGCCGGTTTGTTTGTAGTGACCTACGATCACGGTATCGCCGCGATTTACCTTTCCGCTATCCACCTGTTCTTCACCAGTGAGAATTTTAAGGAAGGTACTCTTTCCAACACCGTTAGGTCCAACGATTCCAATACGTTCACCTTTCTTAAACGTATAATCGAATCCGTTTAAAATGGTGAGGTCATCATAGGCCTTATACACCTTTTTTAGTTCCAGAATCTTCCCGCCTAGCCGCGTTTCCTTGACCTGGAGATTGAGTTCCGGATTTTTTTCACCGCTTTGGGCTACGGCCTTGGTATCGTAGAATTGCTGGATACGAGCTTTGGACTTGGTGCCGCGGGCCTTGGGCATACGACGAATCCAATCAATTTCCGTCTTAACTTTTTTCCCGGCCTTTTCGATTTCGATGCGCCTTACTTCTTCGCGCTCGGCACGTTTTTGAAGGAAAAAGGAGTAGTTTCCATGATGTGTATATAGTTGACCACGATGCATTTCCAGGATAACGTTACAGACGTTCTCCAGAAAGTATCGGTCGTGGGTTACCATGAGCAACGTGAGGTTGTTCCGACCCAGGTATTCTTCCAGCCATTCGATCATGGCAATGTCCAAATGGTTAGTGGGCTCGTCCAAAATGAGCAGATCCGGCTCGTCCAGAAGGGTTAAGGCCAATGCCAAGCGTTTTTTTTGTCCGCCCGACAATGAATCAATAGTGGCGTCCATATTCGCTACCTCAAAGCGCTGAAGCAGTTCAGCGAGACGCCGTTCGTAATCCCAGGCATTGAGTTCATCCATTCGGGCGGTAGCCTCATTCAGTTTTTTCTGGTTGATGGGGTGTTCCGCTACCACTTCTGCGTAGTATTCCGATGCCTGTTGAAGCTGGGTGTGCCCGGATTTAATTAAATCCTTGACCGTAACGAAGGCACTAAAATCAGGCTCCTGATCCAAATACCCAACCGTGATACCGTTGCGAAATACCACCTTCCCTTCAGACGGCTGATCCTTTCCGGCAATGATGCGGAGAAGGGATGATTTACCTGTTCCGTTACCGGCTACCAGCGCCATTTTATCTCCTCTGCTTAGGCCGAAGTTGAGTTCGGTGAACAGAATGCGCTCTCCCAGGTTCTTTTCCAGATGTTCAACGGACAGGTAGTTCATGTGGGTGCAAATCTCATTTATTATGAACTATGAATTGGCATTGAATACGAAATACGAGGACGGAGTACAGAGTACGGAATACGGAGGCTGTGTATGCCTAAATAACGTTGACCGTTTTCATACTTACCTTAACACCTTGTTTGGATATGATAACTCAGTGTTAGAAGGATTTCCTTTGGCTAAGGTACGAACCTTTTTTTCATATTCCACCGGTGTTAAATATCCCAACCTACTGTGTGGCTTTTCCTGGTTATACAATTGCACCGCACGGTCAACTTTTAACATGAGATCCTTTGGTGTTTTTATGCTCCAGTGGATCAGGTAGTTGTTCTTTATTACGCCATTGATTCGTTCGGCTTTACCGTTTTCCCACGCAGCTTCACACATACTATTAGCCATGGCATAGCGCTGAGTAAGTTCTAAAAATTTGTCGTCTAATATTCTGCCCGTCGAAGTGGAACACCAGCCCTGAGATAATACCTCATCTGATACGCCATTTTAAGTGCACGCAATGAAGTATGTTCAGTCTTTAATCTGGCCGAGGTATGATGCCCCACGATCCTTCTGGAGTAGTTGTCAATGATGAAGGTGATGTAGTAAAAGATACCTTCTACCTCGAAGTAGGTGATGCACGTCCATACCCGATCCACAGCCGTGATGTTCATTGGCAACAGATTAAACGGATCACACCCGAACTATCCGTAGCTCCTTCGTAATTACGCCTTCGTCAACCTGGAGTCATATGATCGAACGTTCATCCCACAAACACCGGATTAATCTTGTAATTGGCCGGCTTTCATCGTTGGATGATCCTACGAATCGATCTATCAAGAAAAATTCCTCCTGCTGACGCTTGTGTGCACTGATGAAATTCGTGTACCCATGTTGATAAAGCTATGAGACTGCAGTTCAACTCGAGGTTTTGCCAAAGTAGATCATGGTTCGGTTCCAAATTTTTTTGATATCAACCTGATATCTTCCTAAATCAATCATTTGTCTTTAAGTCGATCATGATCTGTTTTGACCAACCAGTCCTCAAGTTCGATCCGCTTTTGAAGCAAGTATTTTGGATGTATCACTCTTTGATTCCACGATTGTTCTTGAGGGTTTTGCCTTTTGTGAATATAGCTCAATCCAGCGATATACCGATTTGTCAGTAACCTCGTGTGCTCTGCATACCTGGGATATCGTCGTGCGCTTTTCCTGAATCTCCCTGACCAGTTTTCGCTTTAACTCTTCACTGAACGTCCGACGTTGACGCTCCTCAGTGGTCATCCTAAATTGTTTACTGTATTTGCTCATTTTAGTCGATTTTCCAATCTCTAAAACGGTCAATCTATTTCAGGCATCGACAGGCACTTGGTACATTTTAACGCAAAGCCACACAACTAGTTGGTTGATTTAACCCCCTTCGGTCTCCGTAGCTTCAGCGAAGGAGACCCCATCCCCCATTCCTCATTCCTCATTCCTATTTTAACGCAAAGCAGTTCCTTGGGTTGGTTCCTTTTTCACAGATCGACACCTTAAGTATCGTGATATTCAATCATCAACATTCTTTATTGGGAACTGCTCGCAGAGACGCTTCGCTTCGCCAAGGATCCGCTTCGCGGATGCGCAGAGCCTATCAACATGGTCACGTTTAAGACATTAAGATTGCCACGCTGCGCTGCTCCACCGCAGTAGCCTTAGCGCAGGCGCTCGCAATGACGGTTTCCATAAGTATATCCGGAATACCACGCTTCTATCGCGTCCCCCATCCCCCATTCCTCATCCCTATTTTAACGCAAAGCAGTTTCCGGCGGTTGATTTCTTTTTCACAGATCGACACCTTAAGTATCGTGATCCTCAATCATCAACCATCTTCATGTGGGAACTGATCACGGGCACCTGCGGTGCGTTCGCAGTCCCCTTACGGGGATCGCAAAGCCACAGAACTCGTTGGTTGTTTAAACTCACTTCAGACTCCGTAGCTTCAGCGAAGGAGACCTCATCCCCCATTCCTCATTCCTCATCCCTACTTCCTGATCTTCACTGAAACTTCCATCTCGAAGCGGGCTACTTCCTCGTTCTCGCATGTTGCCAGAACAGTTACAACACGATTTTCCCGTTCGCCACTGATGCGGCTGTTTTCAATCATGTCCTGGATCAGGGCGCCATCGGCACAGGTAAAAATGACAGCCGACTCGGCTCTTCGATGGTATTCAGCCTTCATCGATTTAAACACCGGCATCGCACTTAAGCGAGATTCCTTGGCGAGGAAATACGCCAAATATCCGGATGCTAAATCAGCCCCAACGGCAAAGGCTCCGAGATACATGGACCCCACATGATTGCGTGTTCGGCGTCTCAATGGAATTCGGACCCTGCAGCGTTCGGAATTCAGTTCAAGCAAGCGCGGTCGGACAAATCCCACCATGCGAATCTTTAATATTCCCATAAGGAATAACTGTCCCTTGTAGTATCGAATGGAGCTCATCATACGTGTATCAATTGGTTTACCACGTCAGCCACCGGTCGGATTTCATGCACGTGCTCAATAGTGGGCCCGGCACACCAAACGGTTTTATAGGTGGCATCAAAAGCTGCGTTTCTCAATCGTTGCATGCCCCTAATAAACGTAATGGCCTTGAACCACTTCTTTAACCGCTTGTTTCGGTTCAAGACACGCTGGATGTGATTTTGCTTCGTCCCAATTTCCTGAACATACGGCGTATTGATCACCGTGCACGGTGTGCCGGAGAGCTTGGTGGTCATCACAATATCGTTTGCCCCATAATCCACGATGGCCTGTTTGTATTCGGCACTTACCGGTGCCTCGTTGGTGGCAATAAAAACGCTACCAACTGAAGCGCCAGCTGCACCCAGATTGAGCATACGATCTAAATCCGCCCTATTCCCAACCCCACCGGCCGATACCACCGGAATGGAACAATTTTTTACCAGCTCGGGAATGAGTTCTTCCGGCGGTAAGTGTCCGGCATGTCCGCCAGCGAGGTTATTAACCGCTATAAGTGCATCGGCCCCCAGAGCTTCCACCTTTAGCGCATACTTCAAATCCGTTACATCACAAAATACCTTGACTCCGGCATTATGGGCTTCCTGTATGGTTCTCTCCGGACTACCCAGAGAGGTGATGATAAAATCAACCCTCAGTTCACAGCAAACAGCGAGTTGTTCTTCAAACCTGAAATTGGATTTATTCACGATCAAGTTGATTCCGAAGGACCCGCCTGTTGCCTTAAGTTCCTGAATGGCCGCCCGCAATTCATCGGTGGTGCGATAGTTCAAGGCAGGAATCGCTCCGGTAATTCCCGATTCAATGGCACTTTTCACCATTTCAGTGTTAGACACCAAAAACATCGGCGCCATGATCACGGGGTATCGAATGTTGAGCAATTCAGTTAGCGCGGTTGGTAAGCGGTCATCAGCCATGTCCTTCAAAAGTACATCGGTCTCGGTGTTCCCCGACAGGGTTTTCCTAATTTTGTGCCATTCAAAACTATGCAGACAAAAGACACCGCACGAACCATTCGTGCACCTCGCGGAACGGAATTACATTGTAAGGGTTGGGTACAGGAAGCGGCGTACCGAATGATTCAGAACAACCTGGATCCGGATGTGGCTGAACGACCCGAGGATTTGATTGTTTACGGCGGCAGAGGAAAGGCAGCCCGAAACTGGGAAAGTTTTGATCTTATTCTGAAGGCTTTACGGAATCTGGAAGAGGATGAAACCTTGATGGTTCAATCCGGTAAGCCGGTGGGTGTTTTGCGATCGCATAAAAATGCACCACGTGTTCTCATTGCCAATTCCAACCTGGTTGGTCATTGGGCAAACTGGGATCACTTCAATGAATTGGAGAAAAAGGGTCTGATGATGTATGGCCAGATGACGGCCGGTTCCTGGATTTACATCGGATCGCAGGGCATCGTTCAGGGCACATATGAGACGTATTTATCGTTGGCCCGAAAGCATTACAACGGCAGCTTGAAAGGCACGCTGAACGTGACGGCTGGTTTGGGCGGCATGGGTGGCGCACAGCCGCTGGCCATCACCATGAACGAGGGCGTTTGTCTGGCAGCCGAAATGGAAAAGTGGCGGGTTGAAAAGCGATTGGAAACCCGGTATTTGGACAAGATGTCGGAGGATTTGGACGAGGCCATCGATTGGGCGGTTCAGGCTAAAGCCGATGGTGCGGCCATTTCCATAGGCTATGTGGGAAATGCGATTGACTTGCTGCGCCGATTGCTGGAGCGCAACATTACCCCAGACACCTTAACGGACCAGACCTCGGCGCATGACGAATTGGTAGGCTACTTCCCGGATGGTTTGTCGGTAGATGAGGCCAATGCCCTGCGGGAGCGCGATCCGGAGACGTATCGAAAAGATTCGCTGGCTTCGATGGCCACGCATGTCCGCTTGATGTTGGATCTGCAAAAACGAGGTGCCATCACCTTTGACTACGGCAATAATATTCGCGGTCAGGCCCTCACTCAGGGCGTCGACAATGCATTTGATTTCCCCGGCTTTGTTCCGGCTTATATCCGCCCCCTCTTCTGCGAGGGAAGCGGCCCCTTCCGCTTTGTGGCTTTGAGCGGCGATGAAAACGATATCCATAAACTCGATCAGAAGTTGATGGAGTTATTCCCCAATAACGAGGGATTGCTGCGCTGGTTGAAGATGGCCAAGGAGAAAATTGCCTTTCAGGGACTGCCCTCGCGCATTTGCTGGTTGAAGATGGGCGAACGCGAACAGGCGGCCCTGGCCTTCAACGAAATGGTAAAGAACGGCGAGGTTTCCGCTCCTATCGTAATTGGACGAGACCACCTGGACACCGGTTCTGTTGCCTCGCCAAACCGGGAGACGGAAGCCATGATGGACGGCAGTGATGCGGTGGCCGATTGGCCGATTCTAAATGCTCTGATCAACACGGCTGGCGGCGCCAGTTGGGTGTCCTTCCACCATGGCGGCGGTGTGGGTATGGGCTACAGCTTACATGCCGGGATGGTGATTGTAGCCGACGGCTCAGCCGATGCCCACGAACGCCTTCAACGTGTGCTCCACAACGACCCGGCCATGGGTGTTATCCGCCACGCCGACGCGGGTTACGACATTGCCAAGGACACGGCCCGGAAGCATGGGTTGGAGTTGGGGTGAGCACTAAAAGGTATTGATGATCCCAGAATGGGTTGAACATCACCCAGGGGAATTTTATGACACATTGTTTTATACCTTCATTATTCGTACTAAAAAAAGAATTCCTCTACAATAAGGTTTGGTTAGTGATTTTAGCCGCTTGACAATGGGTATTAGTAGTGAGCGTTGGTATTATTTAATGGTTTGTTCTTTTTGAAATTCTCAGCCTGTTCAAAGATCTCCACATACACCTCATCGCGCTCAACGGGCGGATAACCGTGCTGGTCCAATAGGAGAATAAGTCCAACTTTTAGTGCAGATTTTATGTCTTCTCGTCTACTCCAATCAGGATATTTGGCTTGCGAGTCCACCAAGTCCTTCACCGCTTTAGATAGTTGTATCAGTTTATCTTCTGGGTATTTGAAGTCGTATTTGATGCACAGGTCTTTGAGAATGTCGTAAAAGGCTTTTTCTTCAAAGTCAATTCCGAGTACGTCACCTGCTGAAAATTCTTTTTGCACTTCCCAAATCAAGTTGGTCAAGTGTTCAGCCATTTCTTCGTAGACCTCACTCCGCAGTACATCATCTTCTTTCCGTTCGTTGTACTTCTCAACCAAGGATTGCATCTTCTTGCTAAAGTCAATGCCTTTCACCTTGTTCACCTTCTTCATTTCGCCAATGGCTTTGGCTAAGAGTTGTTGAAGCAGTTTAATTTTTGTGTTAGGTAGTTTGATTTTGTCAATTTTAGCAAGATAGTCTTCATCAAAAATGTCCTGTTCGGTTTCTTGCTCGTCTCCAAGTTTGAAGATTTCCTCTACACCATCACTTTGCAAAGCGTCTTTTATCATTTCTCGCACCTTTGCATTCATTTGAGCTGTGTCTGGCGCATTGCCCTTGGTGAGTTTGAAAACAATAGACCGAACGGCTAAATAGAAGTGAGTATAATCTCTTTCAATTTGGGTTAAATGCTCACTACCTGCACAAATATCATAGGCTGCTTTCAGACGTTTTACCAAGCCCATATATCGGGTTTCCAATTCTTTGGTCAACTGAACATATTCGGCGGCCATATTCAGCGTATTCAATTGCTGAAGTGCTGTTCCGTCAAAATATCCCGAACTGTCAAACTTGTTGAAAATCTTTGCTAATAGGTCTAAATGATTTCGAACGACAATCAAGGATTCCTGGATGTCTTCAAAGTTTTCACTTTCGCCTTTATTGTATTTGGCAAGGGCTAGATTCATTTGTTTCTTAATGCCAATGTAATCCACTACCAAGCCTTTGTTCTTGCCTTTGAATTTTCTATTGACTCTTGAAATCGTCTGAATAAGGTTGTGTTGTCTGATTGGTTTGTCGATGTAGATTGAATCCAAGAAAGGCACGTCAAAACCTGTGAGCCACATATCGACCACAATGGCGATTTTGAAGTTTGATTTTTCGTTCTTGAATTGGCGGTCTAGTTCTTTGCGATACTCTTTTGTGCCGAGCGAGTCGAACATTTCTTTAGGGTCGTCTTTGCCTCTGGTCATTATCATTTTGATACGTTCCATTGGCTTGATTTCCCTTTTCTCCTTGTCCGTTGGCACAGCCCCTTCTTCGGCAACTTTCACTTCTGCCCATTCAGGACGAAGTGCAATCACATTCTTGTAAAACTCATAACCGATTTCACGGCTGCTGCACACAAACATTGCCTTGCCTTTTACCGTGGCACCTTCATTTACACGGCTTTCGTAGTGGTTTACAAAATCTTCTGCAACGGCTTTCAAGCGGTCTGGGTCGCCTAAAATGGCGTTCATCGTGGCTGTTGCCTTCTTGCTTTCTTCTATCTGATATTCATTTGCTCCTGCTTCGGCTGCTTCTTCGTAATACTGTTCAATTTTTTCAAGCTCGCCATTTCGTAAAGCAACTTTGGCGGCTCTGCCTTCATACACAATTCGCACCGTGATTTCATCCCGAACAGATTCCGTCATTGTGTAGGCATCAATCACTTTTCCGAAAACGTCTAAAGTGGCATCAATTGGTGTGCCTGTAAAGCCAACAAAAGTTGCATTAGGTAAAGAGTCGTGCAGGTATTTTGCAAAACCAAAGGTCTTTTTCACGCCATCTTTGGTGACTTTTACTTTTTGGTCAAGATTAGTTTGGCTTCGGTGTGCTTCGTCAGAAATACAAATTACATTGCTTCGCTCGGTCAGCAGTTCGGTGTCTTCTGTGAATTTGTGAATGGTGGTCAAAAACACACCACCGCTTTGTCTGCCTTGTAGCTTTTCTCGTAAATCCGTCCTGCTTTCAACACTTTCAATAATATTATCTCCTATGAACTGTTTCGCATTGGTAAATTGCCCTGAAAGTTGGTCGTCCAAATCTGTTCGGTCGGTGATGAGTACAATGGTCGGACTTTCAAAATGCCTGCTTTTCATCAACAAGCGGCTGAGATAAAGCATTGTAAAGCTCTTCCCGCTTCCTGTGGCTCCAAAGTAGGTTCCGCCTTTTCCGTCTCCTTCTGGTTTTTCGGCTTTCTTGATGTTTTCGTACAAAATTCGAGCAGCGTAATACTGTGGGTAACGGCAAACAATTTTCTCATCCTTCTTAGATGAATCGGGAATGTAGATGAAGTTCTGAACGATGTCTCGCAAACGGTTTTTATGCAGCATTCCCTGAACCAAAGTGAACATACTGTCTATGCCGTCCACATCTTTTGCCAAACCTGCAATTCTCCGCCAAGCGTAGTAAAACTCGTAAGGGGCAAAGAATGAACCTGCCTTGTTATTCACCCCGTCACTTATGATGCAAAACGCATTGTATTTAAAAAGTTCAGGAATGTCTCGTTTGTAGCGAGTAGTCAACTGAACATAGGCATTGTGAATCGTGGTGTTTTCCTGAATGGCTGTTTTGAACTCAAAAACCACCAAGGGCAATCCGTTGATGTAGAGAATTCCGTCTGGGATTCGCCTTTCAGTTCCAACAATTTCTAATTGGTTAACGAACCTGTAAATATTGGTATCTGGCGGATATTGTTCGTTGGGTTCAGCGGCAATGGTGTCAAGGTTTTCGCTTTGGCGTTGGCGGTCTAAGCCCACATAATCAATTAGCGAAATATGAATGTCTTTTTGGCTGCGGTCTTCTCGTTTCAGGATAAAGCCATCCGAGAGCCACCGCATTATCTTTTTGTTGGTTTCGTAAAGGTCACCCGAAGAAAGCGATTTGAGTTGCAGAATGATGGATTGAGCTTCGGTTTCGGTAAGTTGGGCATTTTGATAGCGTGTGAGCAAGTAGGTCTTTAAATCTTCCTCTATCAATACTTCATCTTCACTTTGGCGCGTTAGAGTGCTGCCGACAAAATGTGGATAGCCCTCATTTTCTAAAAGCTCAATAAATGCCTGTTCTAATTTTGCTTCTGTGAACTTCATCACTTGTCTAATACTCTCCAATAACCCTTATTTGTCCCTATTCTTTCGATAACTTTTGCTTCTGTAAGAGCTTTTAAATGTTTTTGAACAGCCGATTCATTTATACCAAGTTGTTCAGCAAGTTCTTTTCTTGACACTTTAGGATTGGCAACAATAAGATTATAAACATCTTTTTGTCTTTCTGTAAGTATATCTATTTGACCACCTATTTGACTACCTATTTGACCACCTATTTGACCACCATCAGGAACTTTATAAATAGTAACCTGAACACCACCATCTTTTTCAATAATTTCAGGTTCAGGAAGCTCAGCTTCTTTACAAGCATTGATAATT
Source organism: Flavobacteriales bacterium (assembly GCA_020635355.1). GTDB lineage: Bacteria > Bacteroidota > Bacteroidia > NS11-12g > UBA9320 > WGNA01. Next base: position 195,707 of record JACJZW010000001.1, on the reverse strand, counting down.
TTAAGAGTACCCCGACCCCAAGTGTCAATATATCCTGCTTTAAAACAAGCATCAGCAATTTTGGGATTTCTAGGTCTTGAATTATGATCTACCTTCAATCTGTTGACATCCAAACCTTGTGGTAGAAGACCCTCATTCCAAATAGAAAGCTTGTTATCAAATACCCTTATTTGAATGGCAGCACCCATATAGGTTTTATGCACTAAGGCATTCAGCAGCATTTCCCGAAGGGCAGCTACAGGATATTCACCTTTTTCAATGCGGTGCATACCTGCAAAATCTACTGGTCGGGTAAGAAATTTATAATTGAGCTGTACTTGAACTTCATTGAGCAGATGAACCAAGTTCCCCTCCAGGATTTCTTGAAATTTCAAATCCGAACCATCCGTGCCGAAACGCCCAATTTTTACCGTGACATTGGGGAAAAATCGATTTGGGTCTTTGCCGAAAAGAATGACGGCTGCGCGTTTCAGCTTTTCATCTTCAACCAAACGAAGCTTATCCAGAATTTGAAGGGTAGACAAACCTGTTGTATCGGGCAATCTACCCTGTTCTTTACTGTCTTCTATGAATTTTTTAATGCTCTGCTCATCAATATCTTTAATTGAAGCTCCTTCTTCAATTACGTCATCCCAGGTTTTGCCGGCTTTTTTAAGCAAGAACTCATTGAGCTCTACTCCGGTCAATTCCATTTTAGTGCTACCCGACCGGTAATAGTATCTGCCTCTGAGTGAAACAGGAACAGTATAAGGGCGCACATTGAGTTCAATGAATTTCTTACCCGCTTCTTCCTGCAAATTGACATCACAGATAATGCCCATCGAGTTGCGGATTTTGTTGGGAATGTCCTCCAACAGTTTTTTAACATCCGGCAGGTCCACCACATTCCCATCATCATCTTTGCCAATATAGATGGTGCCACCTACGGCATTTGCAAAACCGCAGACCCACTTTAGGTAATCATCATGCCAGCTTTGCTTCCATTCTATGTTTTGGCGTTCGCTCATATGGTTATTGGATACTCTTTCAATGAGGTAATTCTTTGGCTATAAATTCTGGTAATAGGCCTTGATTTTTCGCGCCATCAATTTTCTTCTTTCCGCTAAAAAGTATTCATAATCTGCATAGGAACTGGTTTCAATGCTGAAGGGGATGTCGTTGTTTTCAAGATTCTCTTTCAAAATAGCGACTGAATCTATCGTGGTGATATTGATTTCTCCGGATGCTATTTCTTCTTGAACCCTCGCCATATACTCAGCAGGAGCCGCGGCGCCGACTTTTATATTCGTGGCTTGTTCGGTATAGACAAAATTGGCTACCTGATTATATTGTTTAGGGCCAAAGTTGTTTTGTGTCAGGTATTTCTTTGGGAAAATGTGGTGAATGTCGCCTCGCTGCTCAATAAGTGAGCTAATTTTCATGCTCTTGGATAAAAAGGCAGGTGTGTTGTTGTTGCATTGAGCCGCCAAATACACGTTGTAGGCGTTGTTGCTTGTACTAGATGTTTCTAAATCGTTGACCAAACCGAATTCCCAAAATCCTTCTCCCAGTTCAGATAGCTCCAATTGCTGCAAATAGGCCGCTATGCCTTTTTCCTGAATTTGTTTGATGTCTTCGTCAATCATCGATTCGGCTGAACCAGAATATCGGCCTATGAGCAATGACATAACCAACCATTTCTTTACAAAGTGTTGTGATTCAGTTTCTTGCATTCCATCTTTGCGCAATTTCAAATACAAGGCATATGAAAAATTAAGACTGTTTTTGGAAGAGATGAGTTTACCGCTGATCAGCCCGGTGGATTTTACGATCATTAAAAAGCGCTGGTAATTGGTTTGGTTGGAGAAATCCGTTAAACCTTCGGATAACATAGAAAAACTTCTTTCCGCAATCTCCGCTTCATAGCTCCGGGTTTCAAAATTTCTTCCTGAAAGCAGAGCCACTAAATCACTAAATTTTCCTCTGTGGAACTTGAACGTGAAGGCAACACGTAAAAAGTCAATATAATCAGGAACGAACAGATCATCGCTTCCAGTAGCCATCCACTTAATGTTTTTATAATAGAGATGCTCTGCAAAATCCTTATCGTTATCTACGATATGCTTGTTGAAATCCTTGTCAACAACTAACCGACAGAAATAATCAACCAATTTGCGCATCTTGTTACCACCGTGTTTTTCATCTGCCGCAATCTTTGACATAACGAAGTCGGCATTGCTCAAAACCACCCCTTTTTGATTGATCCGAATAAAGATCTCAGTTACGGTATCAATATCCAGTGAATGGTCTAACTCGATAATACCGACCTGTTTGTTCTTGATTTTCTTGAGTTCTTCAATTCGCTGTTCAACCACATTTTCATCAGCCTCAGGGTTCAATTCCATATAGTGCCTGCGGGCTTGACTGATGGTGATTTCGTCATTGATGATGGGATTGATGCTGTTGATCCATTCTGAGCTGTTTTCTATTGCTCTGTTTAGAACATCAAATTTTTGAGTTAAGGGATTAAAAGCTATGCGGATGTTAATCTGTTTGTAGTTTTTATCCAGAACCCGTTGGCCTACAATTGCTGCCGTAAGGGCGGTTATGCGCTGTTGTCCGTCAATTAGCACCTTCTTGCCGGCAGAGAGTTCTCCATTTTTAAGTTTTACATCAGGGTTTCTCCAGGTGATGATGTACCCAACCGGATAGCCATTGTACAAGGAATCTATCAGATCCCGTACTTTGGCGGCTTTCCAAACAAACGGGCGTTGTATTTCCGGTATGGCTATTTCCCCTGCTTTTATCCAGCTTAACAATGTTTCAACGGGTTGTTGATGTACGGAGTATTTTGCCATTATTCTAATTTATTTTTTTGCCAATCATTATCAGTAGACGATTCCCGGATTATTAAGAATAACAGTAAAATACCTCTTGTCCATCTTGTTTTCTCAATCATCGTGTACTGAAATTATCTTCATCCTCTCCACAACCCCTTTCATCAAAACAGGGCAAAGTGGTTTTATGCTTTCTTTTAATTGCTCATTGATGCGTTTGCGGGTTTCTAAGGTGTGGTAAATGGTAACAATGGCTTTCTGTTTTTCGATGCTTGGAATGGGTAAATGCACATCGCACATATCAACCCAATCAAAGGTTTCTCTGGCACTTCCCCAAGAGTTGAACCGAGCATAACGGTCAAATTCGCTTCGTTGGAAGTACAAGTACAAATATTCTGGCAGTAGTTCTTGTGTTTTAATCACTCTGAAAACCGTATAAATAGCAGAAACAATACACGGCTCAGAACTATTCAGTGCTAGAGCAATTTTATCACCTCTTCTTGAAGTGTCCGCTACATAGACAAATTCTCCTGTCCGAACGACTTTGTAATTAGAGAAATTCACACTGCTTGTATTAGCTTTCGTTTCAATCAGCACTTTTGATGTTGAAACGCCTCGTAAAAATGTTACTTGTAAATCTGTATTCCTTTCATCCGACTGCTCAATGTACTTCCCCAACCGTTTCAACGGCTCTTTTTTAATCAGGTCTTCAATGTAGGTATCACAAATCAGCTGTAAATCTTCCAAGCTGCTTTCGTATGTTCTTTGATTGGCAAGCAAACCTTTGTACAGGGCTACATATTTGCGTTGCTCGGTGATGTCTGGAATGGGGATTTCAATGTCGCAAAGGCGGTCATAATCCAAACTTGCTCGCACACTACTGTCGCTAATAAACCAACCGTATCTGTCGGATTCAGGTCTTTCAAACCACATCATCATATATTCAGGAATCAGCTCTTTTTCGTCAATAACTTCAATTACTGAATAGGCTGGTGAAATGATGGCTGGCTCATCATAAGTGTAAAGAGCGATGCGAATCGTTTCATCTCTACCCACTTGCATAGCGGAATAAGCAAACTGACCTTTTCGTATGACTTTGTATTTTGACAAGTCCGTTCCTGAAACATTTGCTACTGAAGGCATAAAACTCTTGGTAATGTTTATTCCCAAAAGGTTGGTGACTGCCAAATCTGTATTGCGATTGTCCACCAATTGTATGTAGTCTCCCAATCCCTTATAACTCATAGCCCAAAGTCTTAAATGCGTTTTTCAATTGGTCTTGTGAGTCTTGCTCCTCTTGTAGCAGGGTTTTGAAATCTTGCCGTATGCGTTTCATTTCGGTATCAAAGTCAATACCGCTGTCTCTGTCCACAAACTCAATGTACTTGCTTGGTACAAGCGAATAGTCGTTGGCTTTTACATCTTCCAAACTGGCAGATTTGCAGTATTCGGGAATGTCTTGGTAAGTCGCGGCATAATCTGTCTGTTGCCAATTGTGGTAGTTCACAGCAACTTTGTCAATGTCATCTTGGGTGAGTTGCACATACTTCTTTTCGTACTCGCTGCCCCAACGCCTTAAATCCATAAACAAGATTTCTCCTGTTCGGTCTCGGTAGCTTTTGGGCTTTTCCTTGCTATTGTCGGTACGTTGTTTTTTGTTTTTGTTCAAAATCCAAAGCGTAACGCTAATGTCTGTGGTGTAGAAGGTGTCTCTTGGAATGATGATGATGGCTTCCACCAAGTCATTTTCAATCAGCTTCCTACGGATTTTGTATTCCTCTCCACCGCCTGAAAGTGCACCATTGGCAAGGATAAAACCTGCAACACCGTTTTCTGAAAGTTTGCTCACCATATTCAAAATCCAACCGTAGTTGGCATTGCTTTTTGGTGGTACATCATAGCCCATCCAACGTGGGTCGTCCAAGAGTTCATTATCGCCCCGCCAATCTTTCAGGTTAAATGGCGGATTCGCCATAATGTAATCGGCTTTCAGGTCTTTGTGTTGGTCGTTGGCAAAAGTGTCAGCGTGTTTCTCGCCAAGGTTGGCAGAAATACCACGTATCGCCAAGTTCATCTTTGCCAATTTGTAGGTGGTAGGCGTGTTTTCCTGTCCGTAAATGGAAACTTCCTTTTTACTTCCCTGGTGGCTTTCAATGAATTTGATGGATTGCACAAACATTCCGCCTGTTCCGCAACAAGGGTCATAAATGATGCCTTTATAGGGTTCAATGAGTTCAGCAATCAGGTTTACAATGGTTTTGGGTGTATAGAATTCACCTTTGCCTTTTCCGCTACTCTCTTTCAGAGCGAATTTACCTAAGAAGTACTCATACACCCTTCCGATTAAGTCGGTTTCTTCGTCCTTGGTCGTGTCAATCTCGTTGATGGTGTCAAGTAGGGAAGAGAGCTTTGTCCTTTCCAAAGCCAAACGAGAGAAGTAATTGTCGGGCAAAGCACCTTTCAGGGCAGGATTGTTTTTCTCAATGGTGTTGAGAGCAGTGTCAATTTTTAGGGCAATGTCGTTTTGCTTCGCATTCTTGATGATGTAGCTCCAACGGGAAATCTCTTCCAAATAGAAGACATTTTTCATAGCGTAGAAATCTTTCATTTCCACGTACTTCTCTTTTCCTTCTTCTATCAGTTCCTGTCTGCGAATCTCAAATTTGTCGCTAGCGAATTTTAGGAAAATCAGTCCGAGTACCACATGTTTGTACTCAGCAGGTTCTACTGAACCCCTCAATTTGTCGCACGATTGCCACAATGTTTCTTCAATCGCTTTTTCCTTCGTTACTTTTTTCGCCACTTAGTTTTAAGTCTTTTGATCAGATTCAAATTTCGCTCATTTTGGTCCGAGCAATGGAATAATCCAGCTCTTTTAACTTTGAAATTGTTAGGGCTCTTAGCTATTATAGTAATGGTAAAAAGTATTTGATTTTGACGTTTGGCATACTTATACGGAAGAGGCACGAATTCACACTAGGATAATATGCGCCCATCATCCGCCACGCAAAATACCAATTTGCCTTCAAACGGGATGCGTGAATGGTGATGGGTTGGAGTTAACGAATAACTAAGAACGAAGAAGGAATAACTGGTTTTTTTGAGAAGGCAGTCGGCCGTGAGCGATTTTGGCTGTTCAGGAATTCGATTGATCGCAGAAGAAACTCAACGCCCAAAAAATTCACCCAACGTTGGAGATGGTTTGCACAGATTTTGGTAGGGACGCAATTATCCCCTACCCCATCGAAAGCTACATATTCCTAACCAATCCGTCGCCAATCCAATCACTTTTAAGCGTTTAATAACCTGTAAGCACCAAAATACTGTTTAACCGCCCACCCCATCACTCCTCACTCTTCACCCGTCACCCTTACCACCCTCAACATCCTCGGCTTGTCCTGTAAGTCGGTTCGAAGATCCGTTCTCCAGCCCATCTCCAAACACAGTTGCTCCACGTCGTGGGCATAGTCTTCATGACACTCAAAATAAAGGGCACCATCGTCCTCCAAGTGTTCTTTGGCAAATTGCATCACGGCAGCATAAAACTGCAACGGATCGTCGTCTACAAACAGCGCTAAGTGGGGTTCGTGATTCACAACCTGGGCCGACATACGACCAGCCTCAGCTCTTGGTATGTACGGCGGATTGCTGATGATGATTCGATACCGATCCGAAAGGCATGGATTCAAAATATCTTGGTTCAGCCAATGCACCTTGGCACCAAGATTTAGCGCATTTTTCCGGGCCACATCCAGCGCCTCTTCCGATACATCTGTTCCGGTGACAGTCCACCGAGGACGGTTCAGAGCCAGTTCAATGGGAATAATACCACTGCCCGATCCAATGTCTATGGCACTCATCGATGCGTTGTTCATCGACCAATCATCCAAAACCCATTGAATCAACTCAGCCGTCTCGGGTCGCGGAATCAGGACATACGGATTTACGACATAATCCTTCCCCATAAAATGTGTCACTCCGGTGATGTATTGGATGGGTTCGCCTAAAACCAACCGGTCTAACACCTTCTTAAATCGGTGGGTTATGTGTTCGCTGACCGCTTCGTGTTTGTTCAAAACGAATTGAGCAGCATCCCAACCCAATTCAACAGCTACCACTTCCTTAAAAATGGTATTTGCTTCCCGTTGGTCATAGACCGCTAACAAATGGTTGACAAATGCCTTTCTGAGCGCCTCGAAACTTGAATACATTTGCAGGCGAAAGTACGGCCAACGGTGGAATGACCCAACACGAAGAGTACATGTATCGCTGCCTTGAACTGGCTAAAAAAGGCAGTCCTCATACCTGGCCAAATCCCTTGGTTGGGTGCGTGATTGTGTGTGAGGGAAAAATTATTGGTGAAGGCTATCACCAACAATTGGGTGGCGCACATGCCGAGGTAAACGCCATCGAATCTGTTGCAAATCCCAACTTACTTCGAAAGAGCACGCTCTATGTAAACCTGGAACCCTGCTCTCATTTTGGCAAAACACCACCCTGTGCCAATCTTATCGTGGAGCACAAAATCCCGGAGGTGGTCTGTGCCATGACGGATCCCAATCCACAAGTTGCCGGTACGGGCATTAAACGGCTTATGGATGCCGGATGCCATGTCACCTTGGGAACCTTGGAATGGGAAGCCTCGGAATTAAACCGTTCGTTCATCACGTTTCACCAGCAAAAACGCCCCTACATCATCCTCAAGTGGGCGCGAACCTCAGATGGATTCATGGGTCGGCATCCGGGTGATCAACGGTCTAAATCCATTAGTTGCCCGGCCAGTAACCACTTCGTGCATCAATTGAGAGCTGAATCGGGTGCTCTAGTGATTGGCCGCAATACAGCCATTCAGGACAACCCAACGCTAACCACTCGTTTGGTCTCCGGACGGTCGCCTCATCGGATCATCTTATCTCATGAAGGAGATCTGCCCACATCGCTCAATCTCCTGAATGATGAAGGCAAAACCACGGTGCTTTCGGGCGATATACGTACTACCTTTCAACAACTAACCGATCTCTGTTTCGAACACCAGTATACCCAGGTTTTAGTTGAGGGCGGTGCCGAAGTGTTGAGCAATTTCCTTCTGACCGAGATGTGGGACGAAGCCATTGAAATCATCTCCCCGATGCGTTGGGAAGATGGTATTAAGAGTCCCGTGATCCCACCTGATTTATTAGTGGATTCCATTGAGATGGACGCTGATCGCATCAATTTCTATCGACCCAAATGATTTTTTTGATACTCAGCATCGCCATGTCATCCGTGATCAACGTGGTGTTCAGGCTAATCGGAAATCATCAAATCGATAATCAGTTGGCCATTACCGTAAACTATATTACCTGCGTGATCACGGGCCTGATCACCCTTCAATTCATGGGTAAACCCTTTCCAATTGACCTGGAGGCGGCTTGGTTTAGAATGTCAGTGGCCCTCGGGGCTTTGTTCATCCTGGTTTTCATGGGCATGGCAGTAACCGCACAGCGATCAGGCATCAGTGTATCGGTTGTGGCCGCTAAAATGGGAGTCGTATTTCCGGTGATTTTCGCCTTGATCTATCTCGGAGAACCCACTACCCTGCTCCTGCTCGCAGGAATCATTCTGAGCTTGACAAGTGTTTATCTCATCGCCCGAAAGACCATTCACGGTGAAAAAATTGATCATCCATCCATGTGGTTGCCCTTCCTGGTTTTTCTGGGTTCAGGTACCATCGACCTATTTCTCTCCCTCGTAGAGCGCGATTTGCCAACCGGTTTATCCGAAGTGGTCCCGGCCATCTTAATTTTTGCTTCGGCTGCGGCTTGGGGCATAGTTGTGATGATGATTCGGCTCATTCGAGGTCGGATACGGATTACTGCCAACGGCGTCTATGCCGGAATTTTATTGGGGATCCCCAACTTCTTCAGCATCTACTTTGTGATTGCCGCCCTGCATTCCGGGTTTTTAGCCACGTCCAGAATCTTTCCCATCAACAACGTAGGAATTGTGCTGCTGTCGACCCTGATCTCCATTCTTTTCTTCAAAGAGCGACTCAACAATCGGAACCTGATTGGTCTACTGTTCGCTGTGCTTTCCATCCTTTTAATTTCAGGCATCTTCGATTGAGTCAGCCAGCACCATATCAATCCATCAAAGCGCCCGTTGAAGGCTTTGTGAAGGTGATGAACAGTAAATTTCATGCCTTGGCTTTTCCGATGCATGCAGATAGCGAACTGAGTGGTTTATTGGAAACCTGTAGGTTGCGTTACCCCAATGCCACGCATTATTGTTATGCCTGGCGCCTGGGTCCGGATGGTTCTTTAGCCCACAGCAGTGACGACGGAGAACCGGCAAATTCCGCCGGAGCACCCATAGCCCGTCAGTTGGTTTCTGCTGAGTTATATGATGTGCTCGTGGTAGTTGTTCGGTACTATGGTGGCAAAAAGCTGGGTGTGGGCGGATTGATATCTGCCTACGGCGATGCGGCCAAAGACGTGTTGGATCAGGCTGATATGGTGGAGGTAAAACCCATTTTACTTCTCGAGCTGCGCGACGTATCCAACCGGGATTATAAAATTTATGAGTTCGCCAACCGATATCAACTCACCATCATTCAAACCGGTCGTCCATTTGTTCTTCAAACGGATGCGGAACAACGTGAATTCCTGGAGTCCGTTCTTAAAGAATTACCAAACTTTGAATGGCACTTCATCGAGAAGTTGGGGCAATAAAACTACCTTCCCCTCATGAAAATCAAGTTGTTGGCACTGCTTCTCATCAGTTCCCTTTGGGGATTTGGGCAACGTCCTCCAGACGATCCTAATCTGAAGGAATTACCTCCCATAGTTAGCGCTACTGGGACCCACCGGAGTTGGATTCAATATCATCAAGGATTTCCGGTGCACAATGCCCGATTGGATCAATTCTTCGATCATAGAGGTGTTCTGCGATGGTCTAAAGATCAGTTAGTCCATATTGAAACACCCGATCAAATCTCACTTCAACACAACGGATCATCGGATTTTGAATGGGTGAAACAAGGCGATAACTGGGTGTTGGCGCATTGGGTTTCCATCGATCCGGTTTTGGGTCGATGGCAATTGCAATATGAAAACGATGTGTTGGCTGAAAAGCAAACCAAGTTGTTTAATCATCTTCCCGATAGCCTCGTACATGCTCAGGTATTTTTGATCAATCCACTCAATACAGCTGAAAAACCCTATGGCACGCCCTACGTGGATTCCCTTGACCGCGACCTGGACGTTCTCAATAACGAGCGCAAATGGGTGACAATGCGGGTGGAATACAGCAATGGACTGTTCAAACTGAAAAACAGCTGGCTGGAATTTGGCGAGGTTTCAGATCCCATAAAAGCACCAGTTGAACAAGTTTCCGATACATTTTCATTCACTCGGACCCAATATGAATTTGAGGATGTGAACGCCTTTTATCACATCACCAATTACGCGGATCGAGTCCTGAAATTGGGCTTCAATCAACTTATTCCGGATTCGTTGTTGATCGATGCGCATGGCTACAACGGCTCTGATCTCAGCTCCTTCAATTACGAAGTGGATCCGGTAGAACTGGAATTTGGGGAAGGTGGCGTGGATGATGCCGAGGACGGCGAAGTAGTGATACATGAATTTGGCCATGCCCTCTCCTATTCGGCGTCTCCTGGAACGGTTGAAGGCAGTGAGCGGGCCGCTATGGAGGAAGGACTTTGTGACTACATCAGTACGTCCTACTCCCGACAATACACCGATTATGCCTGGAAGCAGGTATTTAACTGGGACGGACACAATCCATTTTGGGGTGGAATCAACACTGGGACGAATAAAGTGTATCCGTCTGATCTTACCGGAAATCTGAATACGAATCGGGAATTATGGTCTTCTCCGCTCATGTGTTTGTATGACAAACTGGGTCGGGACAAGTCCGACTCACTGGTATTTGAGCATCTCTTTTTTCAAACCAAGAATGCAACCATGCCTGAAATGGCCAAGGTTATGCTGATGATCGACACACTCTTTTGGGGAGGCGCACATTATTACGATATAAAGGAATGCTTTGTTCAACATACCATTTTGGAGTGGGGAGCAGGTGTGGAACAAATTGAAGAAAATACCCCATTTCGCCTTCTCAATTCACTTGGTTTTGCCCATGGTACGGGCAACTTATCCATTCAATCCAGGGTGACAGGAGACATCACGGTTAAGGTTGTAGATAATACGGGACGATTGTGTTTTCAGGAAATCGGATCGAACCAAATCGACCTGGATCCAACGACTTTTTTGCCGGGAATCTATCACATCCTGATCCAACAAAATGATGTAAACTTGTCGTATAAAGTGATTCGAATACACTAGCATGGCTTGGGAAGAACGAGAAAATGCCCTCCACAAAACGTACACCTTTAAGTCGTTTGAGGAGGCCATTGGATTTATGAAGGCATCGGCTCCGGAAATAGAGGCGCTGAATCATCATCCGGAATGGACCAATGTCTACAACCGGGTTAGTTGCCGACTCACCACCCATGATGCTGGAAATACCGTTACGGGCAAGGACCATCAACTATCCCAGTTACTTGACACCTGTTATCAGGCCTTTACAACGTGAAATTACTGATTTACAGCGACCAGCTATCTTCTCGTTTAACGTATACGGTTGATCTGATTTTCAGTCAATTACTGGGCATACCCTATGAGTTGACGAATAACCGTGCTGAATTTGAATCGGCTCAAGCTGCGCGGCTCAATTATTCCAACCACGAATATTCAGGAACGCTTCAAATTGTTCCCAACGGGCTATTGTTCGAGGAGCATATTGAATCCAGATCAACCAAAACCGCAAAAGCCTGGTACGGCGTTCCAACCATCTTATTGGAAGCCGACACCCATTTTGATCCATTGGGCATGACATTTTACCTGGTGAGCAGGTATGAAGAATACGGCCATTTCACTCCAGACGCTCATCAACGATTTCCAGCTGAGGCCAGTTGCCTGGTACGGCATGACTTGATCTTTAAGCCCTTGGTAAACCTCTGGGCGCTTCGTTTGCACGACGTGCTTCACGACCGGTTTCCGGGGATAACCAGCAACCCACGAGAGTTTGAATTTCGGTCGACCATAGACATCGATCAGGCATGGAAATACCGATATAAAGGCATGTTGCGGTCGGTTGGTGGGATAACGAGAGATATACTCAACCGTGATTGGTCGCTGGTTAAGCAGCGGATATCTGTTCAGATGGGTAACGCTCAGGATCCATTTTACAATTTTGATTGGCAAGAGGAGTTGCATCAGCACTATCAAATTGATGCGACCTACTTCATTCATGTAGGTAAACGGGGAGAATTTGATAAATCAACAAGCATCAACCATCCACAAATGAAGCGCTTGATTAAACGTTTACTAGGGGTAGCAAAGGTGGGGATACACCCCTCCTATCAATCAAATTTTCAACCGGATTTAGTGGCGTTTGAAAAGGAGGAATTGGCGCGAGTTGCGGATCAAACCATCACCGTAAGCCGACAACATTTTCTGATGCACAAGATGCCGGAGACGTATCGAACGGTAATCGATGCCGGAATCAAGGAGGAGCATACCATGGGGTATACCACACACATGGGATTTCGCGCAGGCATAGCGGCACCGTTTCATTTCTTTGATCTGAAGCTTAATCAAGCCACAGACTTAGTACTCGTTCCATTCTGTGCCATGGACATTACACCGTTACATTATGAGCAGAAAACGCCCGAAGAAGCCATTGAACGTATCAAAGACCTGCTTTGGGAAGTACAAAATGTCGGAGGATTGTTTGTCTCCCTCTGGCACAACGAAAGTCTCAGCGAAGATGGAAGATGGAAAGGATGGCGCAAGGTTTATGAGGCCTTGATCGGAATGGTCTGAAGAATTCAGAGATTAGAGTGTTGAGTTTAGAGTTCATTAGAAAGGCTCTGCGAACTCCCGCAAGGGAGTCTGCGTATCCCCGTAGGGGATCTTTGCGCTGTCCCCGCGACACAGTAAATGATGATTGATTTGAGCTCTTGAATTCAGGAACCATTGTTCGGAAACCATTTCCGATTCAGGGGACACTGCGTTAAATATTGGGGAAGGAGGGTAAAACTAATAATGAAGAACTAAGAACGAATAACTTCGTCAGATCAGAGTTTGGAGTGATGATTGACTAAAATCCGCTAACCGCTACCTGAACCATCCCGAAACCCGAATCCCGGATTCCGCATCCAATAAGCTCTGCCTCAAAAAATGGTACTAATCCTAGACGTCCTCCGTAATCCGAATTCGGTACTCGTCAAGCAAACGTCTTGGACACCACCAATTCCTTCGTTCCGTGGGTCCAGTCGTAGAAGCCTTCACCGGTTTTAACACCAAGCTTACCAGCCGTAACCATGTTCACCAAAAGCGGACACGGCGCATATTTCGGATGACCAAAGCCATCGTGCAAAACCTTCAAAATGGCAAGACACACGTCCAATCCGATGAAATCAGCCAATTGCAAGGGTCCCATAGGGTGAGCCATACCCAATTTCATCACCGTATCAATTTCTTCCACGTCTCCCACACCTTCAAACAAGGTATAAATGGCTTCATTGATCATAGGCATCAGGATACGATTGGCAATAAACCCAGGATAGTCGTTAGCTTCAGCCGGTACCTTACCAATTTTAACCGACAAATCAGAAATGGTTTTCGTGATGGCCTGATCCGTTGCATACCCATTAATAATCTCGACCAGCTTCATCACAGGAACCGGATTCATAAAGTGCATTCCAATCACCTTTTCAGGTCGGTTGGTGGCTGCTGCCAGTTTGGTGATTGAAATGGATGACGTATTGGTAGCCAGAATGCAGTGATCCGGGGCATGTTGATCCATTTCACCAAAGATTTTCATCTTGAGATCAAGTCGTTCCGTGGCCGCTTCAACAACCAAATCACAATTGCTTACCCCCTCAACCATATTGGTGAATGTTGCAATTCGGTTGAGCGTATCGGCCTTTGCCTGTTCGTCCAAAATGCCTTTGGATACTTGTCGGTCCAGATTCTTACCAATGGTGGCCAACGCTTTTTCAAGTGCTTCTGACTTGATATCAATCAGATTTACGTGATATCCGTTTTGGGCAAATACGTGGGCGATTCCGTTCCCCATGGTTCCGGAGCCAATTACTCCAACAGTTGAGATGTTATTCATAGCGGCCGCAAAATTAGGAAACCGATTGGAAGTTTTTAGTTGAGCTTATGAATGATCTCATCCCCATGTCTTGAACGCCAAGATTTGATTACACCAAACCAGATGATATGTGCGCTTTGTATAGGGACATGTCATGAGGTAAAATCTTCAACGGTATACTCAAGACGCAACATGTTGGAGTGACTTCAGAAGCGATCCACAGCTACTATTGGTCATGGAGTAAACTAAACGCTTAACAAGGCTACAAATTCCACCATTCTGGAGGCAATTTGCGATCTTTACTCCGGGGAGTGGTGCATACATCCCTAACACATTTCAACTAGTTATCCAATTCATTTAGTCAAATAACACGGCGTTCAGTCTTTTTCTTCTGTTGCAGAAACCACGTCATACCTTTATCGCCAGATTCTACCTAAAGTTTTGGGTGAATGTGTGGTGACATCATTTTTCATGTCTTGGACAACGATACACCATTTCGCTTCATCCTTCATTACATACCCTCTACTGAACCATGTCCGGAACTATACGATCGATCAAAGGAATTATTGGTGTGGCCTTCTTATTGGTTTTAATGTGTAACCCGGTCTATTACTCCTCTTCGGCCACTTTCCGGTTGGAATTAACCGCGTCTGATTCATGTCACATCAGCACATATCGGAACGGTAAATCCATTGATTGTTTTCCAAATTTTGAGTTCGACAATCAACCGACGTTCTACGAAATCCAAATTTACAATCGTTGGGGTGAACAAAAATTCCATTCTAATACTGTCAATCAATCCTGGGTATGCTCGGACAGCTGTGCGGCCCATGTCGCCCCAGGCACCTATTTTTATGTGTTGACATATCGCACATCATTGGAAACTTCTCAAAACGACACCGTCACAGGAACCATCTTCATCATTCACTGAAAATAATTCTCCTCATTATCAAGGTTCCAGATCGTAGGGAAAATAGAAGAATGGTTCCAAGGTCATTGTTTTTTGAATTTGGTGCAAGGTTTATGCAATCACTAGCACCGGCACTTGCTCCAACATTCACGACCACTCTTTAACCACTGTAGCCTTGCAAAGGTGGTTTCACTCTCACTCTCACTCTCCATTTACTCTTCTACTTCTTCCGAATCAAGTACCCTCCTATTGTCGGAACACTTGAGGCATACGTCATTGTAGTTCCCAAGCACCAGTGGCCCTCCCTGTGGTCGGAACACTAGCGCTGCTTCGTTTTCATTAACTCTTGCTTTCTCGTTCACGCTCACTCTTTAACCACCGTAGCCTTGCGAAGGAGGTTTCACTCCCGCTCTCCATTTACTCTTCGACTTCTTCCGAATCAAGTGACCCTCCTATCGTCGGAACACTGGTGCTGCTTCGTTGGAAATTAGCTCTTGCTCTCTCATTCACTCGTACTCTTTAACCACAGCAGCTTTGCGAAGATGGTTTCACTCTCACCCTCACTCTCACTCTCGATTTGCTCTTGCTCTTCATCCAAATCAAGTGACCCTCCTATCGTCGGAACACTGGTGCTGCTTCGTTGGAAATTAGCTCTTGCTCTCTCATTCACGCTCACTCTTCTACCACCGTAGCCTTTAGAAGGTGGTCTCATTCTCCATTTGCTCTTGCTCTCACTCTTCTCTGAGATTCATTATCTTAGCCCAATGCCATCCTTTCTGAGTCGGGAAGCAACCATTGCCCCAACAGGATATAATCGTTGGTTTGTGCCACCGGCTGCGCTCGCCATTCATTTATGCATAGGTCAGATCTATGCCTACAGCGTGTTCAATAAGCCCATGACCATGCTGGTTGGTATAACCGAATCAGCCCCAACAGATTGGAAGCTCACTCAACTGGGTTGGATCTTTAGCATCGCCCTGTTTGTGCTGGGCGCCTCCGCTGCCATCTTTGGGAAATGGGTGGAACGTGTGGGTCCACGTATGGCCATGTTTACGGCCATGATCTGTTTTTCGGGCGGTTTTTTCATCTCCGCCCTAGGCATCGATCTGCACAACATTTGGTTGATTTACCTGGGACATGGGTTACTGGGTGGAATTGGTCTGGGACTGGGTTACATATCGCCTGTGTCTACCTTGATCAAATGGTTTCCAGACCGACCCGGATTGGCCACAGGTCTAGCTATTATGGGATTTGGAGGTGGAGCGATGATTGCGTCCCCCTTATCCCTGAAATTGATGAGTACTTTTGCAACAGAAACCTCATTGGGCGTTGGGCAAACCTTTGTTGCTATGGGTATTCTGTATGCCGTTGTGATGAGTTTAGGTGGTTTGATTGTAAGAATTCCCCCTGAAAATTATGTGGTTCAGTCCTCAGCTGGGACTTCACCCATTTCAGATACCCATGAGTTTACGGCCGATGAAGCCATCCGAACGCCCCAATTCTGGTTGGTCTTTCTTGTGTTGATGCTGAATGTTACAGCCGGCATTGGAGTTTTAGGACAGGCATCGGTTATGATTCAGGAAATGTTCAGCAATGCCACCGTGGGCGAGCAACTTTCTGTGACTGCCGCTGGTGCAGCCGGATTCGTTGGCTTACTATCCTTATTTAATATGTTGGGACGATTTGTATGGTCAAGCTTATCCGACCTCATTGGACGCAAAAACACGTACTCCATCTTTTTCATTCTCGGAACCATTCTCTACTTGTCTATCCCCTCATTGGGAAAGTTGCATCAACCCCTATATTTTATCATCGCTTTTTGCGTGATTATTTCCATGTATGGGGGTGGATTTGCAACGGTTCCTGCCTATCTCAGGGATCTATTTGGAACCAAACAGGTTGGCGCCATTCACGGCCGGTTATTGGTGGCCTGGTCACTGGCAGCGGTTTTTGGTCCAAGTCTGATCAATTACATCCGGGCCTATCAAATCGAAACATTACATGTACCGGCTTCCGAAGCCTACTCAACTACCATGTACATCATGGCAGGTTTACTGATCATAGGACTCATCTGTAATCTGATGATCAAACCGCTTAAAATCGAACCAACCAATAGCTGAAGAACAATTCACGTTGAAACTAATATCGAAACTCATTTCGAAAAGCATGATCTTCAAAACAACATTTTGGGTACTATCTGATCATCAAATTTTTGGCTCATCAAACCACTGCTTTTATAGCTGGTGAACGCGTTTTGATGGTTAGCAATAGCCGCTTGAATCAACCAGGGATCATGCTACCAGTCATTACTTTATTGAGTTGTTGCTGGAATAATGACATAAATGTCATCTCCATAAATTTCCAAAGGCTTAATTTCAAATTGTGAAATGGCTTCGAATACTTTTAATCGTACCGTTTATGGGGTCGCTGACTTCAAAATCTCAGCAGTGGCCTAGATGGCTGGAAGATGGATATATTCAGGAAAGTATTTTGCACAACGACACGATTTATTCGCTTTGTCAGGTATCAGGGGGGAATCAGTCCAATCCTCAGATAACGGGTCTTTTCATTTATAAAACTCTGGAAGATGGCACTCCACTGGGGAGAAACAATTTGGCCATTGTAAAAGAAGATATTCCTCCATTTTCCGGAAGTAGTTGGTCCTTCAATTTCGATAATTATGAAAACAGGAACCTGTTCTTCATCCGTGATACACTGACCATTATCTGTGAAATGAGGATTGCAGGTACGAATCGAATTTGTACCATGAAAGTGAATAACGATTCAATCTCAGCTATATCCTACGCAGAGCTGGAGACTGAAAAACTCTATAATGCCCGTGTTTTACACGATAGACTTTACTATGTGGGGTACGTTAACAAACACCAAATGCGTGCACTCTTCAGGGTGCTTGACGGCAAACATGAACGCATTGATTTTGTTGGAGGGAATTCGGTTAACCTTTTTGATCATTATCATCCGGATTCTCTTTTGTTAATTAGAAATTCAATGAATAATTCTGGTGGTTGGTATTCATCGTGCCGATCATTTGGAATGGATGAAAAGTATACTGGATATCACACCTTCTCTGAAGATTCGTTGGAGCTACATCAGGCCTATGTGTTCAACACCCAAACAAGTCAGACCTTATTGTACAACGACCTGTACTTTGAGCCATACCACAATCCGCATAGATGGTCCAAATATCAAACGTTGAATGTTCACTCAACGGGCCGACTCATGAGGGCCAATTTGAAAACAGGTGAATTTATAGATGTTCCCCTTCATGACGAAGTATTTAAGCGAAGTGGGAAATTATATCTAAACGCAACTGATTTTAAGGTGATTCACCATGAATCGGACAATACGTTTGACATCTATTTCAGCCATCATCCAAGAGGAAGCAGCGTTTATGAATTGTATGTATATCGAATAAATGAGGAGGGTAAACTTCTTCACTTTACAGATCTTACACCATTTATAAAAAAATATGGCCTGTACAGACATCAGTACGTAATGTCATTTCATGTCACACATTTACAGCAAAAGAACGTGTTGGTTTCAATTGGTAAAATTCTAAAAGCCGACGGCAATGAACAAATCATGCTCTTTGCAGTTGATAGCACGCTTATGCCAATTGCAGATTTTAAAAGGCCCGGATGTACTGATGTGACGGCAATGAACTATGACTCACTAGCTGGTATATCAGATAACTCATGCATATATACCTCCTGCAGAGACAATCAAATTGAATTAAACATATGGCATCGGGATGAACTTAAGAGGCTAGGGACAGCGGGTAACGCCGACATGAGCATCAAAATAACAGGTGTTAATGATCAACATATTTATTTCGATGAACCGATGTTTGAGCTATGTTCAAATTGGTTATTGGGGAGTGGGGTTGTTTTCTCTTCCTGTAAAAAATCCGTTTGTGTTCCAGACAATGGTCAATGCTACAAGATAGATATTATCGACTCTGCAGGTTTTAACAGCTATAGTTCCGTTGCATTGACTTGTAACTTTAATGAAGACGGTTACGTTCGGGAATACGTTGGTACAGACTCTCCAACCCCACAGAGTTTGTATTTACATCCGACTCACAACTTTTCATTGACACCTTGCACGGCTGAATATGCCTATCGTGACGGAAACGATGTTATGGTCTACCCAAACCCTGCCAAGGCTCAGTTTTCTATTTCAGTTCCGTATTCTTTAACCCCATCATACCAAATGCGTATCATAAACATGCAAGGACTCGTTGTTAAAGCTCAGAATTTAAATCAGTTAGTGACGGTAATCTCAGTTGATCACTTGAGGTCAGGGATATATATCGTTGAACTAACCAACACGAATAACGGCTCAAAATGGTTGAAGAAAGTGATTGTTCTCTAATCCCTGGAAGGGGGTGCAATGTCATCTGTATCCTGATGATCAAACCACTCAAAATCGAACAGACCAATTCCTGACATTTCAAGGGAGCCTTCAGATTACTTTCGCGGCTTATGCCGAAATTGACCCAATCAATCCTGTTCTCCTGCCTGTTTTGGGGTCTTTTGGCGAATGCCCAAACCAGTGAACCAAGTAGTTTGGCAGCCACATTTTATCCGGGCACCATCACGCTGGACGGCCTATTGGAAGAGGATGTGTGGGATTCTGCCGTTCACATTACCAACTTTACGCAACGTGAATTGAATTTTGGCCAATCGGTCACAGAGCGAACCGAGGTTGCCATCGTTTACAGCAAGGAAAATATGTACATCGGCGTTTGGTGCTATGATTCCGATCCGGAAAACATCATCGCCAAAGAAATGAAGCGGGATTTTAGCTACCATCTGGACGACAACTTCATCGTGATCTTTGACACCTATCGAGATAAACGCAACGGATTCATGTTTGTAACCAACCCAAATGGTGCCCGTGCCGACTATCAAATCTTCAACAACGGCAGTTCGGTGAATGCATCGTGGAATGGTGTCTGGGACGTACGAACGTCCCGCACATCCTCGGGATGGTTTGCCGAGATTAAAATCCCATTGTACACACTGAAGTATCGGGAAAAGGATGAGAGCCAGATCTGGGGTGTAAATTTTGAGCGAAACATTCGCAGAAAGCGCGAACAAGCCCGATGGCAAGGTTACAGCCGCGACAATACCATTGAACAAGTGAATCGATGCGGATCCCTCATGGGGCTCGACAGCCTCCGGAACAAACCATTTGTGGAGTTCAAGCCATACGGCATTGGAGGAATCTCAACGGAGAATGGAAAACAAACCACCGTGGCAAACGCCGGCGGTGATGTGAACTACCTGCTCTCACCTACCTACCGACTCAATGTTACCTTCAATACGGATTTTGCCCAGGTGGAATCCGACCAGCAACAAATCAACTTAACTCGATTTCCATTGTATTTCCCGGAATTGCGGGAATTCTTTTTGGAGGGGAACGACTACTTTGATATGGGGTTTGGTGGCAACCGGATCATTCCGTTCTATACCCGAAAAATTGGTTTAAATGATAACCGGGAAGCGGTACCCATCATCGCCGGTGCCCGATTACTGGGAAAAGAAAAAAATCGAACGGTTGGGCTCATGAGCATACAAACAGCCGATAAAGATGGAGAGTCCGGGGCCAACTTCTCGACGTTAAGTTGGCGGCAAGACGTGGGTAAACAGAGCGTTATTGGTGCCATGTCTACCAACAAAATCACGGAAGGTAATTGGCATTCCACCACCGGAGTTAATGGCCGATACAGCCTATCAACCTTTCGCGGTAAACGCAATTTGGACATCGGTGGTGCCTTTATTCAAACCTATAACAGCGACACGTCTTTTGTGCCCAACGCCTTTGCATATCGGTTTTATGTCTATTACCCGAATGACCGATGGTTCGTCATTGCCTCCACACAACGAAGTCCGGCCAACTTTAATCCCGAAGTTGGACTCCTCCGGAGGGCCAACTTTATGGAAACCTTTGGCATGTTTGTGTATAAACCCAGACCTAAAAAGCGACTCCGATTTATTCGCCAATACGATATCCGGCCAGCAGTGGTAACCTATGTCCAATATGACGACACTAAGGCCATGCAATCCTTTGAATATCAGGTCCGGTACCTTGGCTTTGAAACGCGTTCCGGGGAGAATGTGCATTTCGATTACAAACGCATTGGTGAAGGTTTACAAAACGATTTTGAGATAGTAGAAGGTGTTATCATTCCAAAGGGAACGTACTGGTGGAATCAGTGGGAAGGCTATTTCAGCACTTTTGCAGGCCGGAGTTTATCGATGGTAACCTATTGGGTTTGGGGAGATTTTTTTGATGGTAAAAGTGTTCAAGCCAATCAATCCGTTAACTGGCGTATTGGAAAGCACCTGAGCTTGAATTCGACCTATCAACGTAACGATGTCCGGCTTGATTCCGGATCATTTACGACCAATCTTTGGATAAGCCGACTCGATTACGCCCTAAACCCGCGGGCATTCGGATCCGTTGTTGGGCAGTGGAATAACGCCAATGACCAGATGATCATGAACTATCGATTGCAGATTATTCCGAAGATTGGTGCCGACTTCTTCCTGATCGTCAATCAGGTGATTGATGTATCATCCGGCAAATACGATGTGCAGCGATCAACGATCCTTGGAAAGCTGATTTGGCGACTTACTACTTAAGTCGCAGGGCTAGGGTGAGTCCGGGTTGAACCGTCCGAAACGATGTATATCGAAAATCAGGTGTAATTCGAAGCGCCAGGTCCTTATTCACCTCAAACTCACGTAAATGGGCATCCACATTGGCATCGATGATTTGAAGCGTGTACAAGGCAAAAAAACCGATAATGAGCATATCCCGGTTCTTCCGATAGTAATCGCGCTCGCCATTCACCTTGGCATCCGTTAAGTTCGGATACCAAACATCCTTGGTTGCGGTATCCAAGTCAACCCGCGCTGTAAGCGCCTTTTGATATCGCTTCAGGCTGTCGGTATTGTACTTCATTCCATATCCCATGGCAAATCCGGCTGTGTACAAAACACCCACCTTCCAATATTTTTGATTGTAAATCTGACCAAGACCGGGCAGCATTGCCGACATGATGGTGGCTCGCTTAGGACGATTCGATTCCGATGAATCGGATATGGGAAGAAGTTCAGAATAAGACGTACTCGAAAACCGATTCGGATTGAACGCCATCTGAGCACTTACCGATAAACCGGTACACAAAATACAAATGAAGAGCACGGCTCCACGCATGGCGCAAAGTTGCGTCAAACCCATGGAAGTCTTATGAAATTTCGCGCAACTTCTCCAATATGTCGGTGAGATGAAGTTTATCGTCAAAGTGAATAATCAATTGACCTTTTTCCCCTCGAGTAGCTTTGAACTCAACTTTTGAACCCAGTTTCTCCACCAACAGATCTTTGTACGGCTTGTATTCCCGGAATGATGCTTTGGGCTGAGGCGTTGATGGTTCCGCCACTTCCTTTTGCTCAAACAACCCATTTTGAAAGGCTTTCACCAGTTCTTCTACGCGACGAACCGACAAGTTTTCCTTGACCGCCTGCTCAAAAATGGCCTGTTGAACTTGCTCATCCTCCACATTGATCAACGCTCGTGCGTGACCCATGGAAATTTCATTGTTGATGATGCCGCGCTGAATGCTTTCCGGCAGCTTGAGCAATCTTAAATAGTTGTTTACTGTGCTTCGTTTCTTCCCTACCCGATCACCCAGTTCTTCCTGTTTCAATCCACATTCATCCAGGAGTCGCTTGTAACTCAATGAGATCTCTATGGCGTTCAGATCCTCCCGTTGAATATTCTCAATCAGCGCCATCTCCAGCATCTCCTGGTCATTCGCCAATCGGATATACGCTGGGATTTCAGACAAACCAAGCATAATGGCGGCACGCGTCCGACGTTCACCGCT
Organism: Flavobacteriales bacterium; assembly: GCA_020635355.1. Classification (GTDB taxonomy): domain Bacteria; phylum Bacteroidota; class Bacteroidia; order NS11-12g; family UBA9320; genus WGNA01. Next base: position 172,891 of record JACJZW010000001.1, on the reverse strand, counting down.
GATCAATTCGAATTTATCTACCCCAACTTTCCGAACAGTGACAGGTTGAATAATTCCGTGTAAACGGATGGAATCCACCAATTCATTCAACGCCTCTTCCTCAAACTCTGTCCGAGGTTGGAACGGGTTGGCAATGATATTTTCCAACTCAATGTTGGCAACCGTGTTGGGCGACCGGTGTACGGTTGATGAGGTAATATCCGTCTCAGCGTTCTCGAGCAGTGCGCCGAGTCCCTTCCCTAATGCATTTCTCTTCACCATTTCAAAAAATTAGCTAACCATTTTTTCGGTTGAGGCCAGTTTGGTAAGTCCGTTCTTCTGTAAAATTTCACGGGCTAAGTTGAGGTAGTTAACACTTCCGCGAGCGGTGGCATCATGTTCCAGGACCGGAACGCCAAAACTTGGTGCTTCACTGAGCTTGGTATTCCGTTGAATGATGGTATCAAACACCAATTCCTGGAAGTGTAGTTTCACTTCATCAACAACCTGATTGGATAGTCGCAACCGGCTGTCATACATCGTGAGCAGCAAACCTTCTATCACCAGATTGGGATTGATGCTTCGCTGAATGATCTTAATGGTATTCAACAACTTGCCCAGTCCTTCCAACGCAAAGTATTCGCATTGAACTGGAATAATCACAGAATCGCAGGCTGCAAGTGCGTTGGTGGTGATTAAGCCAAGTGAAGGTGAACAATCAATGATTACAAAGTCGTAATCGTCCTTCACCCGTCCCAATACGCGCAACATCAATTTCTCACGATTCGGCAAATCCACCATTTCGATTTCTGCTCCAACCAGATCAATATTGGACGGCAATAAATCCAACATGGGATTCATCGTTTTCAAAATGATGTCTTCGGGTGCCACGTCCTGAACAAGGGTCTCATACAATCCAATTTTGATGTTCTTAGGATCATGTCCCAAACCGGAAGTTGAATTAGCCTGTGGATCGGCATCCACCAATAATACCTTGTACTCCAGAATGGCTAAACTGTAAGCCAGGTTGATAGCTGAGGTGGTCTTTCCAACACCACCCTTTTGATTCGCTATGCTTATGATCTTTGACATATTACGTATGGTAAATATTTTATCAATTAAACGTCTTTTCCTCCCCAATCTCCATCAGCACCAATTCCTTGTTCCTGGATTGACAGTAGGCTTTTGCCGCTGCTTTATCAATTTTGATCGGCGGAAACGTATCGAAGTGCATCCCAATTATGCGGTCACACTTAACAAAATCCGATGCCGTGCAGGCATCTTCATACCCCATGGTAAATGTATCCCCAATGGGCATGAGGGTGGTTTTCACATCGAACTGCATTCCCACCAGTTGCATGTCCAGATGAAGGCCGGTGTCACCGGCAAAGTACACGCAATCACTTTCATAGGTCAGGACGTACCCACAGGCACAACCGGCATACGACCCATCGGCGAAGGAAGAACTGTGCTGGGCAGAAACAACCTTGATTTTCAAGCCATTGTAATTATAGGTACCCCCATAATTCATCCCAACACTGTGCTCATATCCTTGTTTCGTCAACCAAGTGGTGATCTCGTATGAGGCTATCACCAGGGCATTTGTTTGCTGTGCCAATTTTAATAGGTCAGCCGTGTGATCCTGATGACCATGTGTGATCAAAATCAAATCGGTTTTTAGGGCCTCAAAATCGATGTGTTGAGCAAGCGGATTTGGCGTAATAAACGGGTCGGTTATCAACCGTACACCACCCATTTCGATGGTAAAAGTTGAGTGTCCCAAATAGCCTATTTTTGCCATATTCCCTAATGATACTGCGTTCAAAACTACCTTTAAATCCCCTGCATCAATGAACAGGATATTGGTACTTATTAACATCGCTTTTGTGTTGATATCCTGCTCCGGAAATCGTCGGGACAATGGTGTACGTGTGTTTCGGTACAATTGCGAAAACAGCATCACCTCACTGGACCCTGCCTTTGCCTCTTCTCAGGATAATAACTGGGCTGTAACCCAGCTGTTTAACGGTCTCATCCAACTTAACAACGACCTTGAACCCCAACCGGCCATCGCCCAAAATTGGGAGATTTCGGATAGCGGCAAGATATACACATTCCATCTCCGACAAGATGTGATTTATCACCACGATAACTGTTTTGGTGAAGCCCGAACCCGAACGGTAAAGGCCTCCGATTTTGTGTTCAGTTTTTCCCGGATCATGGATCCGGAAACAGCTTCGCCCGGTGCATGGATTTTTAACGATAAGGTAGCGAAAGAACCTTTTCAGGCGTTGGACGATAGCACGCTGGTGATTCGCCTGGCCAAACCGTTTGCTCCCTTCATCGGTATCTTGTCGATGCCGTATTGTATGGTGATACCACCCGAAGCCGTAGATCATTATGGAGTTGATTTTGGCGAGCATCCCATTGGCACCGGTCCGTTTCGGTTTGAGCAATGGGAACGTGATGTGGCGCTGCATTTAAACCGCTTCGATCAGTACTTTGAGCGATCCACCATTCGCGGAAATCTTGACGCTGTTCAAATTGGCTTTGTGCAGAACCGTCAAATGGCCTTGCTCAAATTTCTTCAAGGTCGGTTTGACATGTACTCCGGGATTACCGGAGCGGTAAAGGACTATCTATTTGAGGCCGATGGTTCACTCCGAACGGAATTACGCGATAAAGTTGATTTGGAAGTAACTCCCTTCCTCAATACGGAATACCTCGCCATGTGGAGCGATGCCGCTGAACCCAGTCCGCCTTTTGATGACGTTTGGTTCCGGAAGGCACTGGCCTGGTCCATTGATCGGGAGGAAATGCTGCATTATCTTAGAAACGGAGTGGGCAGACCCGCTGATGGCGGATTCATCCCGATGGGACTTTCAGGCTATAAGCCTCGTCAAGATCCGTTCAACCTGGATTCTGCGCGATTCTGTCTGGCTCAAAGTAAATACCATGACAACCCACCTGAGATCGTTTTGAACACCACACGAGACTATACCGATCTCTGCATCTACGCTCAAAAGCAATTTGAATCCATTGGGGTAAAATGCCGACTCAACATCATGCCATCGGCGCAGCTAAAAGAAGAAAAACGAAAGGGTAAGCTGGCCTTTTTCCGTGCCAGCTGGATTATGGACTACCCGGATGCCGAAAACTATTTGTCGTGCTTTTACTCGCCAAATTTCACACCTGGCGGACCCAATTACACGCATTTCCAGTCCGACCGGTTTGACCAATTGTACGTTCGTTCATTAACAGAATCCAATGATTCCGCTCGCACGGCGATGTACCATCAGATGGACGATCTTATTCTTCAAGACATGCCGGTTATCCTTCTCTTTTATGATGAGAGTGTTCGCCTCACTCAAAAACGGGTAGAGCATTGGGAGAATAATGCACTCAACATCCCCATTTTAAAGCATGTTAGAATCAAACCGGAGTAAGGTTTAATCCCTGCGATTTCGATATTTGCACCAATAAAAATCACGTACGATGAATATTGGCGACAAACTATTCCGATTTGAACTCAAAGCCACCGATGGCCGCACCTACAATAGCTTTTCCTATGCCGATCGGTCGGCGTTGCTGATCATCGTTACCTGTAATCATTGTCCGTATGCCCGCGCATATTGGAAGCGCTTCATCAAATTAAATTCAACCTACGAAGAAGACAATCTGGGAATTATTGCCATCAACCCGAACGATGCCAATCAATATCCGGAGGATTCCTTTGACAACATGGTGAAGCTGATGAAAGATTTGGGCAATCCGTTTGTGTATGCTCATGACGAGGATCAATCGGTCACCAAACGATTGGGTGCCAGCCGCACACCGGAAGTATTCCTCTTTAATTCCAAACGCGAACTGGTGTATCGGGGAGCAATTGACGACAGCTGGGACAATGAAAATTCAGTTACCCGGGTTTATCTGGAAGATGCCATTGAACACGCCCTGGACGGATTGGAAGTAGACTTTCCCGAAGTTCCACCCGTTGGTTGCTCCATCAAATGGAAACCAGGCAATGAACCGCAATAACACCGTTCAAACAGCTTAGTATAAATACTGCAAGGGACGATAAGTCCACCTGCATAAACAAAAGATTCCAAGGTGGTTCAATACCTTCGCACCTCCGTTTGATTTCGGAACAGATTATCGAAACGCACCAACATGATTGACTCGTTAAATAAAGCCCTCTCGGCAGCTCTTCACTCATTGTATGACATCCAGATCAATCCGGACGACATCCGGTTGGACATCACCCGTAAGGAGTTTGAAGGAGATTTCACGTTTGTGGTGTTCCCCTATTTGCGTCAATCCAAAAAAGGTCCGGAACACACCGCACAGGAATTGGGTGAAGCCGTGGTCTCGGCTGTTGAACAGTTGGAGAAGTATAATGTGGTCAAAGGCTTTTTGAACCTGAGTTTCAAATCATCTGTATGGGTAGATTGGTTAACATCAGCCAACATCACATCCATTCGGACCGCGCATGGATCACCCCGCAAAATCATGGTGGAGTACTCCTCTCCCAATACCAATAAACCGTTGCATTTGGGACATGTGCGAAACAACGTGCTGGGTTTCAGTATCTGTCAGATTCTCCAGCAATACGGTCATGAGGTGATCAAGGTGAACCTCATCAATGACCGAGGCATTCACATCTGTAAATCCATGTTGTCCTATCACCTGTTTGGTGATGGCGAGACGCCGGAGTCCAGCGGACTCAAAGGCGACCACTTTGTTGGAAAATACTACGTGTTGTTTGATGTCAAAAACCGGGAGCAAGCTGCCAAATTGGTGGAGCAAGGCATGGATCCTGAAGAGGCAAAGAACAATACCCCACTGATGGAACAAACTCGGGAGTGGCTTCGAAAATGGGAAGAGCAAGATTCGGAGATTCGATCCCTGTGGTCAACCATGAACGGTTGGGTATACGACGGATTTCACTCTACGTATGATCGCATGGGGGTTTCGTTTGATAAATTCTACCACGAAAGTGAGACCTATTTGTTGGGCAAAGACCTGGTGATGGAAGGGTTATCGTCCGGCGAACTTTATCAAAAAGAAGACGGCAGTGTATGGATTGATCTAACCGCTGAAGGGTTGGATCAAAAAATCCTGCTTCGATCCGATGGAACCAGTGTTTACATGACCCAGGACATTGGAACGGCTCAGTTGAAATACGATGATTACCACATGGATCAATCGGTTTATGTGGTGGGAAATGAGCAGGATTATCACTTCCAGGTGCTTAAAGCTACGCTTAAGCGTCTGGGTAAGGCTTACGCCGATGGAGTATTCCACATGAGTTATGGCATGGTGGAACTGCCTGAAGGCAAACTAAAAACCCGAGAAGGAAAGGTGGTTGATGCCGATGACCTCATGGACGAAATGTATGCCACGGCCAAGGAACGCACCAATGAACAGGGTAAAACAGACGGCATGGAGGCCGATGAATTGAACACCTTGTATGAACAGCTGGGTTTGGGTGCATTAAAGTACTTCCTCCTGCGAGTTGATCCGGTTAAACGCATCCTCTTTAATCCGGCCGAATCCATCGATTTTCAAGGAAATACCGGGACCTTCATTCAATATACCCATGCACGATGCCAGTCCATCCTTCGATCTATATCGTTTGATGGGTCGGTTACGTTACCCGATCATCTGGAAGCCGAAGAACGGGCACTGGTTGCTCACTTCCACCAATACGACGACAAACTGGCGGAAGCCGCCACCAACTTTTCACCGGCAGTTATGGCCAATTACCTCTATGAGACTGCCAAGTTGTTCAATTCCTTTTACAACCAACACTCCATCTTAAAGGCCGAATCCGAGAACATCAAACAACTTCGGATTTTACTCACCCAACGAACCGCCGAAACACTGCGGGTATGCGGCAGGTTACTGGGAATGGAGATGCCGGAAAGGATGTGATGTGGTGGATGAATGGAAGACTAGAAGATTAGAAGAATAGTGGAATAGTTACTCGTTAAGAACGAAGAACGAAGAACGATTAACGAAGTCTCCAAATTAAAGGACCCCCATCCCCCATCCCCCATCCCCCATACCTCATCCCCATTTAAAACTTAAACCGAAACGGTAAAAACTGCCTCACGCCATCGGCCACATAGTATTCTTTTGCACCGCATAGGATAATCTTGATGGCGTGACCCTGGCGGTGCTCCACATCGTCAATCACCTGCAAGCACGCACCACATGGGGGGGCAAATGGATGTGATTGATGATCTACATCCCGGGTTGAAATGGCGAGGGTTGTAATGCGCCTTCCGGGGTTTTGAGCCATCGCATGGAACAACGTCACCCGCTCTGCACACAAACCACTGGGATAGGCCGGATTTTCCTGATTGTTTCCGGAAACAATCTCCCCATCCTCATACAGAATGGCTGCGCCCACTTTAAAATGAGAATATGGGGCATGTGCCTGCTGAAGAATCCGGGCAGATTCCGCTATCGTTTCTTTCTCCTGTTCGTTGAATGTGTCTAAATTCTCTGTGATTGACAATCGGCACGTTTCGCTAACCTCCATATTTGTTCCTGAGAGTGATTTTCGTTCACAAGTTCGGAAATCGACCTGAAACCGCCGCGTAATATGAAAGAGATTCTCGTTATCGGAGCCGGACGTTCCACCCAATTCCTGATCGAATACCTGGAGAAATATGCCTCACAGGAAGATTGGCATATTACGGTAGCCGATAAAGATCCGGAGTTGGCCAGGTCGCGTATTTCCGGTGAGCGCAGCAGAGCCATCCCATTGGATATCAATGAAAAAACCATGTTGTCGGCCTGGATCTCCAAAGCCGATCTGGTGGTATCCATGCTTCCGGCCCATTTGCATATCTACGTAGCCAAACTATGTCTTCAGCATAAGGTAAATCTATGCACCGCAAGCTATCTGACCGATGAACTGAAAGCACTCGATCAGGAAGTGAAAAATGCCGGATTGACGTTCCTGAACGAAATTGGTTTGGATCCCGGAATCGATCACATGTCGGCCATGAAACTCATCCATCAGATCCAATCCGATGGTGGATACATCCGCGAATTTGAAAGCTTTACGGGTGGTTTGCTCGCCCCGCAGTCCGAGAACCCTCCCTGGCGCTATAAATTCACCTGGAATCCCAGAAATGTAGTTTTAGCCGGTCAGGGCGGAGCCGTCAAATTCATTCAAAACGGCTTGTACAAGTTTATCCCCTATCACAAACTTTTCCGTAGAACTGAAATCATCGAAATTGATGACTACGGAAAATTCGAGGGGTATGCGAATCGGGATTCATTGAAATACCGATCGGTTTACGGCTTGAACGACGTACAGACGATGTATCGGGGAACACTCAGGAGGCCCGGATTTTGTCGGGGTTGGGACCTGTTTGTTCAGTTAGGCCTAACCGATGATTCCTACATCCTTCCGGACTCTGAAAACATGACCATCCGCCAGTTCATCAACACCTTTTTGGCCTATAATGTCCACGACTCCGTTGAAATTAAACTGCGGCAATATCTTAAGATTGATCAGGACGACGTTGACCTTTGGGAAAAATTGGAGTCCCTGGATCTGTTCAGTGATGACGTGATTGGCATCCCCAATGCCACACCCGCCATGGTGCTGGAACACATCCTGAAACGGAAATGGACCTTGGCGGAATCCGATGCCGATATGATTGTGATGTGGCATAAACTGATCTATGAAAAGGAGGATGCCGTAATTGAAGTGCACAGTTCCATGGTATCCAAAGGGATGAATAAGGCGCATACGGCTATGGCTCGAACCGTTGGACTACCACTGGCCATCGCATGCCGACTCATTCTATACGGAACCATCAAACAAACAGGAACCATCCTTCCCATCTCCGCTGAGATTTATCTGCCCATCCTGCAGGAGTTGGAAGAATACGGAATTTCGTTTCAGGAAAAGGTTATGGCATAACAATCGTGGCACGCGTGGAGGTGTAGGCGGCGAAAATGCCATAGCCTCCGTGAATGTTTCCCGGGATTTGTGCTGATACCGCAAACGGACCACCATAGATGGGACGGTTCAAACTGAGAGAAGTGAGAAAATCATAATACTCTTCATTTACATTTCGCAACTCTACCTCAATTTCCTTGGCCTTGCCCTTGGCCTGTGTTTCGCGTAGCAGAAATGAATTCAATTGCAAATCCAGGACAAAGTACTGGCCATTGAACACCTTGTCGTTAAAGAGTTCAAACTTTTGACTGTTCGTCACGATGTTTTGATCGGAAAAGAACAATTTGTTGGGACTTTCAATATCTACCGCCTCCCAAACCAGGGTTGAATCGATGCGACTACCATTGATGGGATGCAAGGTGTAAATCCATCTTTTCAAACGCATATCAATTAAATAGAAGTTGGCAATACTGGCCCGGTCAATGAAGGCCATCTTCATCAATAGATCCGATCCGGCCCGTGCAACGGTGTCAAATTGAATAATGTTGACGTGATCCGGAATTTGAGCCGTTCCCTCAATCCGATTGTATCCATCCTTCTGTACCACTACGCGCAGTGAATCCAACTGATCTGAAATGAAATTCGTTTTGAAAATGCCGTTCGCCGGCGATTGCTTCGTCTCCACCAAAGTTGAGTTTTGATAGAGTCGGACTTCTGCACCTTGAATGGGCTTGGCCAGTGTATCTTCGGTAATAAGCTGACTTTCGTGAATCTCTACCGAGATCTGTTTTCCTTCTTCGGCGGTGATAACGGCCACAATGCGCTTTTCATCCTTCGATCCGGTGAATACCAAATCATCCTTGCAGGAGGAGATCAGCATCGCCCCCAACACCATCATGACGATATAGCTAAAACCGAATCGCATAGTTAATGGAAGGCAGAATGGGTAATATGGAAATTGGGTGAAACGTCACGGTTCCGCTTGTGTTTACGGTGGAATTCACATAATAAACGTTTTGGCGATTGTAGGCATTGTACACGGTAAAACTCCAGGTTTCCTTGGCATTTCCCGTTGTTTTATGATAATGAACACCAAAATCAAGACGGTGATAAGCCGGCAATTTCAGGTTGTTTTTTGATCCATATTGCTGAATGAGAAAACGCTTGCCTTCAGCTGAAACCAAAAACTGACTCTCGGGTGCGGTAAGATAATGCCCTGACGCGTAGGTCCAGGTTGCCCCAATCACCAAAGCCGGATTGGGTTGATAGTTGAGCACTAAATTAAAATCATGCCGACGATCAAATTGAAATGGGAACCAGGCTCCATCGTTGATTTGATCAATGGAACGTTCAGTTTTGGACAACGTGTAGGACATCCAACCGTTGAAAATACCCTTCTCTTTTTTGAATAGAAACTCGGCCCCCATAGAACGGCTCTTCCCAATATACAGGGCCCGATCCCATTCGGAAACGAGATCAACTACATCGGACCGAAACTCAATAATGTTCCTGAATTGCTTGTGGTAGCCATCCAATTTGAAGAGGTAGTTCTTGCCAAACTTTCGGGAGTAACCAACGGAATAGGTTTGACAATGTTGCGGACTGATGGTACTATCCGCAGGAACCCAGACATCAATGGGAATACCCAGGAGGTTATTGGGGATGGACATGATAAACTGAGTGGTTTTGGCATAGCCCACTTCCCATCGATTTTTACCTTTTGGTTCATACACCAATGCCACCCGCGGCTGGAGGGAGTGATAACTGGTAGATGAGTTAAAGGTAGCACCATGTACACCGGTCAATATCCGCCAATTGCGAATACTCCAAAGATTTTGAACAAAATAGCGTTGCTCCGGAATGTCTGAATTGCGTTGAGCAAAAGCGGTATCATATAACACAGCATCGTTTTCCTGAAGAAAATACGACGAGCTGGCCGGGGTAAACTTGTGCCAAACGTTTTCAATACCAAATTGCCAGATCCGGTTGGGATTTCTGGCCGACTTAAAATACACTCCGGTTTTCCAATCGTTAATCTGACTCTGGTAAGCCAGTCGTGTGATCCGTTGATAGCTTTGTTCGGTCCCATCGATGGTCAAATCATACGCGTTGTCGTGGCTGAATGTATATCGAGTATGGCCCACACGAGCATGCACGTGAAACGTTTTGGTTAGCCACATTTTCAAGCCCATGGACGTGAGCAAATTAGACTGCAGGAATTCATCGTTGTTCAACTCATTAATGGATGAACTGCCGGTCACTTCATTCTTTCCGCGGATGTATCCTTTATCCCCGCCGTAATAACTGGTGAGGTAAAAACTGGTACGATCGGAGAATCGATGATTGAGCGTTCCAGTCATATCGTAGAAGAAATACTTAAAACGGGAAAGCTGATTTTGATTCTGAATTTGCTCGTAAAACAACGGAAAGAAGTCAGTAAAGGACCGGCGTCCCGACAACAACAGCGACGTCTTTTTATTCTTCAACGGCCCGTTAATGGTTGCTTCAAACAGAACCGGATTAAAGTTAAGTTTCGAATTCCATTTGTTGTAATCTCCGGCTCGGCTACGAACATCCAGAACAGATGATAATCGACCCCCATAGCGTGCAGGGTACGCCCCGCGATAAAAATCCACTCCCTGAATAGATCCTTCACCAAACACGGAGAACAATCCAAATAAATGCATGGGATTATAAAGCTCCATCCCGTCGAGCAACACCAAATTCTGATCCTTGGTACCTCCTCGAACAATCATTCCACCATTCACCTCAAGGGTAGATTGTAGGCCTGGAATGAACCGCAAACTATTTAGGATACCCGGTGAACCCGATATGGATGGAATCTTCTCAACTTCCTTCATGTTGACATTCACTCCTCCCGTTTTGCTGACAAACTTGATGGAGTCAAATACATGGACAACAGCCTGCGGCAGATTGCTGTTGGGATGCAGATGGAGTTCTATGAGATTATCGCCATTGGGTTGGGCATCAATCCATTGAACATAAGGATCGTAGCCGGGATGATACACCGTAATTCGAACCGGATGATGTAGGAGACGCATGATAAAATAGCCGTCCTGATCCGTTTCCGTAAGTTGATTATCGTATAACACCACCGCCCCGGGAACCGGTGTTCCACTCACAGAGTCGCGAATGAATCCGGCGAGGGTGAGTCGTTGTCCGCATTGAAACACCAACGATTTCTCCCCCACACATTGATAGAACACATCGTGTCCGCCAATAATGGCTGCAATTAATTGATCAATGGCCGAATGTTTGGCGGCGATGGTAATCTTGTCCTGTCCCAGACAGTTGGTTGGATAATTGACTTGAAAGCCGTTTTCACGTGCTAATTTATCCAGTGCTTCCGCTCTGGTAATGGACTGGCAAGAGAATGGAATTTGGTTGGAAAGAAAGTCACATTGAGCTCTTGCTGAAAGGCTCAAGACAATGAAAATGAGTGAAATAAAATGTCTTAAACGAGTGCGTGACACTCGGTAAATCTACTGCTTTAGAATGTAGATTTCACCTTTTTGTTCGATTGATGACTTCGTAAGGAGTTGAAGCACTTCGAGGATTTGTTTGGTGTTAAGTCCCTCAATATCCATAGTGTAGGTGTTGGACATCATGGCTTCCGGTGCTTGAACAATGAGGTTCAAATGCGTTTTTAAATGATTGAGAATGGATTTGAGTTGGACATTCTCAAAATGCGTGGTTTCATCCAGCAGGGCGAGTACATCATTTTCTTCTAAAACAGAACGTTTGATCATTCCACCGTCAGCCGAAACAAGGATGGATTGTCCAGCTGTTAAAATTTCGGTCTGGTTGCCAACTAGCACTTCAACAACACCGGTCCGAACGCCAACAGTGGTGGAATGATCGCTGGTTCTGATAAGAAAAGTAGTACCCTTGACACGGGTCACGAGGTGGTCAGTGACCACCTCGAAAACCCTGTCTTTATCTGGTTTTACGACAAAAAAGGCATTTCCATGCAACCGGGTTCTTCGGTTTTCCCGGTTGTAAACATCTTCCACTTCCAGTTTACTTTCAGTTCCTACATAGACGTTGGAACCATCGGTTAAGGAGTAGAGTGTTTCATCAGACGCATTGGTGGCATAAACCAAACCGGTTTCAAATGCGTCCCGATTCAACTGCTGATACACAAACACGGCGGAGAGGATCAGCACAACAACAGCAGCAACCCTTGTGAGCCAGAACCGTGGGCTTAGTTTCACCACCTTGGGCGATTTCGCTTCACGTGTCATGTGCTCAAATTGTGCCCATTGTGCATTTACATCAACGATGGGCTCACGATTGGGATAAATCGTTTCGGAAACATTCCAGATCATCCGGTAATCTTCAAACAACCGCTCGAATTCCGGATCGGATTGTACAGCCTGCAGGAACGCTTGTTCCTCGGCCTCCGACATGGAGTTCGATAGATATCGAATGATATGTTGTTCCGTTTTCAAATCTGTTTTACGTTCTGGCTTGCGCCAGGTTCATCTAAGGCTTCGCCTTAATTTACAAGCATCAGGTCAACCTGAGTACGCAAATAGTTTAACGTATTCTCGTTCTGTGGACTTTCCTTCAGCCAGGTATCAATGCCTCTTCGTTCTTCAACAGTACATTGATCCAATAAATACCTGAGGATGGTATTCCCTTGTAAATAATTCATGTTTCCGCGGTTGTACTGGTTATACTCATAACCCGGCCCCTCCCCCTACGCGTTTTTTAAACTTTTTTATATCTAGCTGACTATCAGTCATATAATTTGTTCTCTAATGAGCTTAAGTGCCTTGGTGATTTGATTTTCAATGGTCTTTGGACTGATGTCGAGTCGTTTGGCAATTTCAGCATGAGACAGTTGCTCAAACCGGCTGAGCTCAAAAATGTATCGGCAGCGTTCCGGTAATCTGGCTACTACCGATTCCAATTGATGTTGAAGTTGACTGGCCTGAAGTCGGGCTTCCGGTCCCGGAGTCGTATCCTGATGAACATCATCCAATTCCGTATGGAGCACACCTCTGCGACGTTCCGTAAATACCGTATTCCGAACGGCAGTGAACAGATAGCTTTTCAGATCGTCCCGCTCAAGAAGTTCTTCACGGCGTTCCCAAATTTTGAGGAAAACCTGCTGAACAGCAGACGATGCTTCATCGAGATCATGGGTATAGAATCGCGCAAAGCGCACCAATTCCTCGAAATGTTTGAAATAAAGTTCTTTAAAACGTTCTTCCAAGCTCAACCAGTTGCGACAAAATTAGCGGGAGCATTGGTCTTTGGTGCGTAAAAAAAGAGGCAGTCCGTTAGAAATGCCTCTTTTTGTGTGCAATAGCCAGTAGGATCAATACTTCTGAATACGGTGGTGAGACACCTTTCCGTCCTTTTCAATTTGGAAGATATACGCTCCTCTGGGTAAGTCAATTTCGTTATGTACATCCAAATCCTCTTCCAATACCACCTTACCGGCTAGGTCGTAAATGCTCAAACGAGCTCCGGTTAAATCCCCCTCCAAAATGGTGGGCGATTGGACGGATGGATTGGGATAGATTTTAACACTCTCGTCAATTTCAGGAACGGATACGTTATCTGAAGTAACCAACCAGGCAATGTAATACTGTTCATCCAAGGTAGTCCAGGCATGTCCAGGGATGTACCGGTTGTTCCAGGTATCGGTGCGATATCTTGAAGCCGAGCTGGCTCTCAAACCATTATTATAAGATTGATAATTCTGCATGAGTTTTTCACCATCCCGATATCGGGCGGCCAGGAAGTGGTTCAACTTTTTGGTTGGAGGAGTTGGCCAATCGTGTACCAACGTATCCCCATTACTGTATTCATAGCCTGGAATGAAACTAATCGTCATACCAAACAGGCCATCGGCCGGAACCGTAATTCCTCCTCCGGGTACCCCTACGGCAATTTCCCGAACATTGCTGTTGGCCGACCAATCCGTGGTATCTTTCTCCGACAGTTCATACCGCATTTCACTTGTGGCATCGGAACCCTTGTTGTTGATTTTGTCATACCCAACGGTGGCAGTAATCCTTCCCGAGCTGCTCAACGTGGTTTTTTGAATCTTATCCGAATTATAGAATTGAATCAACAAGGTGTCTACGCTTCCGGGAATGTTGTGGGCATATCGATAGATGAAGGCAACCGAATCCACCCGATAGGAATTAAAAACAGAGAGCGGCGGAGGATCATCGCTAAAGAAGGTGTATCGGTCTTTAGGATCGAGTATTTGACCAAAACTGTGCATGTCTACACGTCCCAAAACACTTCCTCCATTGCCATCCCCGTAAAGTTGATACACCAAGGTATCCGGGAACAAGCTGGCGTTTGTGATGCGGGTGTATGACACCCCGAATTGGCTGGACCAATCGATGTAGTCATACCATCCGGTATACGAAGCTTTTTTGAAGGACTTTCGCAGTGATGGAAGAGGCTCGGCCTCCAACATCTGATCGTGATCCACTACCATTTCTTGGGCAATAACCTGTCCCGATAGCAGCAGAAGAAACGAACTAAAAATGAGTTGTATTGATTTTTTCATATTCAGAAAGATCTGATGAGGTAAAAATACCTCAAATCTTCAACTTACTACAAAACGATCCGATGCATGGTAGACCGCGACCGATTAGTCAACGTTCGTATACCATCCTTCACCACCCATACATTGGCCTCGCAAAACAGAACTGACCGGCCGGCCTTGACCACATAGCCCTCTGCCTCCAACCGGTCACCAATGCCGGGATGCATGTATGATACCTGAAGATCCATCGTTACAACACCCTCTCCTTTTGGCATGACGGAATAGGCAGCAAATCCCATAACGATATCCGCTGCTGTAGCCATTACCCCTCCATGAACAAAGTAATTCTGTTGGAGGTGCTTTTCAGCGATCTTGAGTGATCCTGTTACACGCCCCAATTCAATGGTGTCCAGATCAAAGTCCATGTTCTTCATAAAGAACTGGCGGTTTAACTTTTCCCGGATATCGACCTCAAAATCCGGGTTCAAACATTCAAATGACTCACTCATCAATCTTCGTAAAGCATGTTATTTAAGGCGGTTTGTAACTCGGCTAATTGGTGCTGTTCCCGCTTCCGCTGCGTCAATTGTATTCCCTGACGATAGATTTCTTCTGCACGATCGGTATTCCCTTCCTTTTGGTAGAGCTTTCCCAAATGGTAATAGGTGGCCGAGTAGTCAGGATTGGATTCAAGTAATTCCTCAAATAATTTCCGTGCTCCATCCACATTTTGAATACCGATGTATTCAATGGCAAGGGCATAGCGCAGGAAGGGATCACCTGGATCGGATTCCATAAATTTCTGAAGCTGTTCGATTCGGTTCACGCCTCGATTCTGTATCTAATTTCGATTAATTTTGCACCTCTTTTGACAGAACCAATACAGAATAGAAGTCTATGAATATTCTTGTCTGCGTGAGCCCTGTGCCGGATACGACCACAAAAATCACGTTTGCTGATAATAACACAAAATTCAACACCAACGGTGTTCAGTTTATCATCAATCCATACGACGAACTGGCTCTTACCCGCGCCCTGGAAATCACGGAGGCACAAGGCGGAGAGGTTACCGTTATTACTGTAGGAACCGCCGGAACAGAACCCATCATTCGGAAAGCATTGGCCATTGGAGCCCATAATGCCATTCGGGTGAACCTGGATCCGGTAGATGCCATGCAGGTAGCCAAAGCCATTCAGGTTGCCGTAGCAGATAAATCATTTGACCTGATTCTTACTGGTCGTGAATCGATTGATCACAACGGTGGATTAGTGGCGGGTTTACTCGCTGAATTAATGGGAATGAATCTGATCAATGTCGTGACCAAAATTGACGTTGACGGAACAACCGTAACGGCTGTTCGGGATATCGACGGTGGTCGTGAAACGGTGAGCTGTGAACTACCCGCGGTTTTATCTGCCCAAAAAGATTTATGCGAACCGCGTATTCCCAACATGCGAGGAATCATGCAAGCGCGTACCAAGCCACTCCAGGTGGTTGAGTATTCAGAGTCTGCCACCGGTACCTCCGTATCATCATTTGAGTTACCACCTGCCAAAGAAGGTGTTAAGCTGATTGATGCAGCCAACGCCGGAGAGTTAATTGATTTATTGAGAACAGAAAAAAAGCTTATCTAGGATGATCGCTGTTTATATAGAAACGGATGGAGGATCCATCAAAAAATCCTCATTGGAAGCATTGGCATACGGTGCCGACCTCGCCGCACAAACCGGTGATCAATGTGCCGCTGTACTGCTTGGTTCAACAAGCGATGTAAATCTGGGTGATTCCGGAGCCAATAAGACGCTTACTATAACCGGAGACGCCTTATCAACCTTCACGGCAGAGACGTTTGCAGCAGCCATGGATCAGGCATGTGCCGAATTGGACGCCCATACGATCATCATTTCAAACACCTATAACGGCAAATCCATTGCGCCACGATTGGCGGTGAAACGAAACGCAGCCATTGTTTCCGGTGTGGTATCTCAAGCCGACACTTCAACCGGTTTCTCCGTTCGCAAATCATGCTTTTCCAATAAAGCCTTTGCCCAGGTGGCCGTAAATGGCGAAAACCGTGTGATCACGTTGATTCCCAATTCCTATGAGGTTAAAAGCTTTGGTCTTTCTGCCAGCGCGTCAACATCAGCATACGTTGGACCTCAGGCAACGGTAAAATCTGTGTCCATCGACAAGGTTAAGGGCAAAATTCCTTTGACTGAAGCCGAACTTGTAGTGAGCGCCGGACGCGGTATGAAAGGACCGGAAAACTGGGGAATGATCGAAGAATTAGCCGATATCCTTGGTGCAGCAACAGCCTGTTCCAAACCGGTATCGGACATGGATTGGCGACCACATAGCGAACACGTTGGTCAGACCGGAATTACCATCAAACCAAACCTCTACATTGCCGTTGGTATTTCCGGAGCTATTCAACATCTTGCCGGTGTAAGCAGCAGCAAGGTTATTTGTGTCATCAATACCGATCCTGAAGCGCCATTCTTCAAAGCAGCCGATTATGGTATTGTTGGTGATGCATTTGAGGTGGTTCCGAAGTTGATTGCACGGGCCAAGGAGCTAAAAACAGCCTGATATGGCCAAGATTCAACTGGAAATTGCCGGATTAACCACCGGGCATACGAGTAAAAATTCTTCGTATACCCTCATCCTTATGGAAAAGGATGGTGACCGACGTATTCCGGTTGTGATTGGCGCCTTTGAAGCTCAGGCTATCGCCCTGGTTCTGGAAAACATCCAACCGCAGCGTCCGCTCACCCATGACTTGATTAAAAATATCGCCGGTGAGTTTGACATTGAGGTAATCGAAGTGTACATCTCCAATCTGGTGGAAGGTGTGTTTTACGCAAAGATTAAATGTTTAAAGGACGATATCATTCACGAAATTGATGCCCGAACCAGTGATGCGATTGCGTTGGCGGTGCGGTTCAATTGCCCCATTTACACCAATAAAACCATTATTGATACGGCAGGAATCACGATAGAAGACGAGGAGCAGGCTGCTCCCGAACAAGCCGATTCTGACGAGGATATCTTATCCAATATTGGTGAAAGTACCGATTATAGTACCATGGAAATTGTTGAGCTAGAAGCCTTACTAGCCGAAGCCATACAACAGGAGGATTATCATCGGGCAGCGTTGCTGCGGGATGAAATCAACCGACGTAAATCCTGATTTACATCTTCCCCTCAAATTCTTCAATTATTCTGAAGCCGACTCCGATTCGTGGGATCGCATACGGCGTGTTTTGGTGGAGTTACTCTTGCGCTTTTTACGCTTTTCTTCCCGGTAGTAAAGAAACAAGGGAAACGGACCGGCCAATCCAAACAAGAGGGATAAAACCCAAATAACCCAGATATTTTTCATCCGGTATCGCAAGCCTTGGTGGTAGGTCCAAACGAAAAACACCACAAAAACGAAGATCAAATCCATGCTGAACGCCGAATTGATGTTCGTTGAAAACATCTGCCGAACAGTACTTTGTGGGTCAAACCACAACAGAACATTGCCCGTTTGAATACTTTCCTGATACACAAAGATATTGGGGAGCACAAAGCCAATTACAGCCAGAATGAGATAGATCCGTTTCAAGTACTTCTTTTTTGTCAGGGCAAAAGTACAGTCTACCATTCAAACCCGCCTACCTGATTTCATGACCGAATGATCCAATAAATCCCTCAAGTTACACACAATCAATACACCATAGCTTTCTTCTATTTTGTCATTGAAATTTTCTTCCAAACATTTGCACCACCGAGTTGTCATAGCCTATAACAACGAACGACTATTAAATAAAAATCAATGGCTGAAGCACCAGAACACGTAGAATGTTTAATCATTGGCAGTGGACCTGCCGGTTATACCGCAGCGATTTACGCTGCCCGAGCCGATATGAAACCGGTTTTGTATGAAGGAATGCAACCCGGCGGACAGCTCACCATCACCACCGATGTAGAAAATTATCCGGGATATCCCGATGGAATCATGGGTCCGGAAATGATGGATAACTTTAAGAAACAGGCCGTTCGATTGGGAACCGATGTTCGGTTCGGAATGGTCACCAAAGTTGATTTTTCCGAAGAGGGAAAACATCGCGTGTGGGTAGATGGCTCTACTGAAATCATCGCAGAATCAGTGATCATTAGTACCGGAGCCTCCGCCCGTTGGTTGGGTATTGAAAGCGAAACCCGACTGAACGGTAGTGGTGTATCGGCCTGCGCGGTATGTGATGGCTTCTTCTACCGTGGCATGGATGTAGCCATTGTGGGCGGTGGCGACACAGCAGCCGAAGAGGCGTCATACCTCGCTAAGATTTGCAACAAAGTGTACATGTTGGTTCGTCGAGACGAAATGCGTGCCTCCAAAGCCATGCAGCATCGTGTCGAAAATACCCCCAACATTGAAATCCTCTGGAATTCAGAAACGGATGAAATCCTCGGTGATACTGTGGTTGAAGCAGTACGGGTACACAATATTCAAACCGGGGAGAAAATGGAATTCCCCATCAGCGGATTCTTTGTGGCCATTGGACATACGCCCAACACGGATATCTTCAAGGGATTTATTGATATGGATGATCAAGGCTACATCATCACCAAACCCGATAGCTCCAAAACCAACATTCCAGGTGTTTTTGCCTGCGGAGATGCCCAGGATAAGATTTATCGGCAAGCGGTAACTGCAGCCGGATCCGGTTGTATGGCTGCCTTGGATGCTGAGCGCTATCTCAGCCATCGAAAATCAGTACCAGCCTGATTAAAACGGATCGGCATCGCAGAGAATGCGAACCGAGGCATGTGCCTTTTGCCCTTTGATCTGATGCACACAACCGAGGATAAATTTCTTGGTGGGCGACAGTGGAAGCGACGGATCAATTTTAATCAGAATGATTTGTATGTATTGATTTCTGATTCGGGAAACATACGGTTCCTGAGGGCCTAGCACATGATCATCCATCTGTGTTTTGAGCAAGTATGCCAGTTGTCCGGCTGTTCGCTGAACGATGCTCCGTTCACGATGTTTCAACGTCACACGCACTAACCGCGTATAGGGCGGATAATTATAACGCTTTCGATCCGCAATTTCCGCAGCATAAAAGGTATCGTAATCGTGATCGGTAACCGTTTGAATGATTCGATGCGCCGGCTGATTGGTTTGGATGATCACCTCCCCTTTTTGTTTTCGTCGCCCTGCTCTACCGGCCACCTGTGTAAACAACTGAAAGCTTCGTTCGAATGCTCTGAAATCCGGGAAATTCAGGGCATGGTCGGCATCCACGATACCCACCAAACGCAGATTGTCAAAGTCCAACCCCTTGGCAATCATCTGAGTCCCGATGAGCACATCGATCTCTCGTTTTTCAAAGGCAGAAACGATATGCTCCAAGGCCGATTTCTTTCGGGCTGTTTCCTGATCCAGCCGGTGAATTCGGGCATCCGGAAAATGTAATTGCAACTCCGCTTCAATTCGCTCTGTCCCGTAACCACTCATTTGAAGGGACGTACTGCCACACGCCGCACATTGGGTCACAGGTGGGGTAGAATACCCGCAAAAATGGCAACGCAACCGATCTTCACCCCGGTAATAGGTCAAGGTAATATCGCAGTGAACACAGGACGGCGACCATGAACATTCGGTGCATTCCGTGATAGGCACGTAGCCTTTTCTATTTTGAAACAAGATGGCTTGCTCCTTCTCAGCCAAAATGTGATTCAAGCGATCCAGTAGAATGCTGCTGAACACGCCTTTGTTTCGCTTGTTCCGGCGTTCTTCGCCCATATCAACCACCGTAAATTCCGGAAGATTAACACCGCTGAAACGCTGTTTCATCTCGGTGAGATGATATTTTATTCCTTTCGAGTTGAAATACGTTTCAACCGAAGGTGTGGCAGAACCCAACACAATGTTTGCGTGAAAAATTTTCGCCAACACAATGGAAGCATCCCGGGCATGATAACGGGGTGACGGCTCCATTTGCTTATACGTTGTTTCATGCTCTTCATCCACGATGATTAGTTTGAGATCCGTGAACGGCATAAAAATTCCGGAACGAGGTGCCATTAATACCCGACACGAACCATCCCGCACCTTCTCCCAAATCTCCATTCGCTCATTTTCATTGAAGCGGGAATGGTTCACCATTACCTGTTCGCCAAAGAAGGCCTGAATGCGGCGAATCAGTTGGGTGGTGAGGGAAATCTCCGGAAGTAAATACAGTACTTGTCCGCCCTGGTCCAGTGCTTTCCGGATAAGTTCGATGTACACATGCGTTTTACCACTAGACGTTATCCCGTGAAGCAAAACCGGTTTTTCCAGTTTAAAACCGTGTTCCACATCTATCAGACATTGCTGCTGATCGTTTGTCAACTCGTGATCCGACGGCTCAGCCTGTCCTTCATAAATGATTCGATCCACTTCACGACGTTCCTGCAACACATAGCCTTTATCCATCAATCCCTTTAATGGGGCAGAACTAAAGCCATATTCCTTGAGAAATTCCGGTCGTTCTACTCCCACCCTATCCGGATCCACCATCTGCAACCGCATCAAAAGGCTAAGCTGAACCGGCGCCGCGCGTTCCAGATCGTCATAGGCTTCTTTCATAGCCTGCTCCTGGCCTAAACCATCGGCAAGCCGAATAAAGTTTACCGCCTTAGGTGTATATCGTTCCTGGATATCCTCCTCAATGGTGATGATGCCTTTTTCATAAAGCGACTGGATGTACTTGAAGCTATTTTTCCGGTGGGTGATCTTGTCTACTTCGTCTATCGTTAACGCCCCAACCTCCTTCAACTTCGTTACGATGGGAATCTCCAAAGCATCCAACACAATTTCAGTGGGCGCATCATGACGAAGCACTACCCTGCTCTGACTTTCCAGCTTTAATCCCGGGGGGACCGCCGCATTCATCACTTCTCCCAGGGTGCACATGTAGTAATCAGCTATCCACTTCCAAAATCGGAGATGTTCATCAGAAAAGAGCGGAACATTGTCCATTACGGAGAGGATGTACTTGGCTTGATGATCGGGTGGTTTATTCTCGTGAATTTGAAGGATGATACCCGTGTAAATCTTTCGCTTGCCAAATTGCACTACCACGCGTTTGCCCACGGCAATTTCTTCATTCAATTCCTGTGGTACGCGATAGGTATATTGCATCGGCAATGCCAACGGCAATAAAACATCGATATATAGGGCTAGGTACTCGCTCAAAATGACATCCGGAAACCGTGAAAATCAGCTGTTTGGGATATTACAAATCTGTGAAAATCAAGGAAGTTCACACACGTTATCTTTGCAACGAATTTACGTGCTCCACCTGATGAATAAAGTCCTGCTTGGTTTCTTTTGTTTGTTCCTGCTAACAATGAGTAACTGCGTTGAACCCGACGAGGTTCAGACCAGTATCCATTCAGCACGTGACAACAGTGATGCAGAGACTCAATACTTTTCGGCCTACGATGTGCTGTACGATGTGATCTCCACCAACGGCAAGTTACTCAAGGCGGAAACCACCATTCTTCCATCATCAGCCATTATCACCTATACCGACACCACCTTTGACGATGGTGACGGCATTGAATTTTCGGTTGATTTTGGTCCGTTGGGAGTTGAAGTTCCCAAAGGCGTATTGTGTCAGGATGGTCGATATCGGTCCGGCAAACTCAATATTCGCGCCAATACCAAGTTTGACGATCCCAAGATGAAGGTGGAAATGATCATATCCGAGGACGATCAGTTCTTTACCGGAAATGGTTCGGAGATGAATCAACTTACCGGCACCACTACCGTACATCGGGCTGGTTTACTTTCCCTTGGAATCGACATAAAGGATGCCCGAATTTTAACCCCGGAATATACCTTGACCTGGAACAGTACCCGGATTGTTAAGCTAATGGAAGATAATGGCCCGGGAATTTGGGGCGATAAGTACAAACTTACCGGATCCGCAACCGGCACCAACCGATTCAATGAAGCCTATACGGTAACCATTGATGAACCCTTGGTTAAAAAAATGGAAGCAGGGTGCGCACGAACCTTCGTTGCCGGAAAACTCACCATTACGGGAACGGCATCTGAACCCGCTATTTCCATTGACTACGATCCCTACGATAATCAAGCCTGTGACGCTCAGGCGGAAGCCGAAATCAACGGCCGTAAAACCATCTTCAGCGTTCGGTAATTTATCCTTAGGAGTTATGGATCATTTTGGGGTATTCGAGAAAATCGACCTCAGCAGATCGATCCCGAATCTTACTCCACGAATCCACATCAAATTCCATCATACAGAATCCTCCGGTTGGAAGGTTGTCCAATCGAATCCGTGTAAGGTCATTGATCAAATCCGTTAAGCCCGGATTGTGCGAAACAATCATTACGGCTGATAACTCATCCGGCAACGTCGATATAAAATACCTCAATTCATGGGCACTGAAGGTATAGAGCACACTCTTATCGCTAATAGGAATTCCGGGATTCCAGTTTTGGTGGATGTATCGTGCGGTATCTGCAGCCCGTTTAGCCGTGCTATGAAATACCTTTTCAACAGTGGGCTGTAATTCAGTTAGTCGTGAAGCAATTTTAGGCAAGTCGTTCAAACCACGCTGATTCAGTGGTCTGTCGTGATCCGGTAATCCAGGATTATCCCAGTCCGACTTACAATGTCGAACTACCAGCAGTTTTTTCATGTCCTTTCGTCCTTTCCAAAATCCGTTTTCGGTGCACTATCTTTGAACGGAACACCGCAACAAATGAAACGAAAAATTCTCATCGGACTAGCCCTTGTTTTTGTAGTCATTCAATTTATCCGAATAGATAAAACCAATCCGGAAGACAAACCCGGATCCCGTGATATCCTGGCATTTTATCCTGATTCCGACACCATTGGCCACCTGCTAAAAGTGGCGTGCTATGATTGTCATTCCAATCATACCAACTACCCTTGGTATTCCAACATTGCACCGGTTTCCTGGTGGTTGCAGGAGCATATTGAAGACGGCCGAAAACACCTCAACTTTTCCGATTGGTCTGAATACCCCGATCGCAAAGCCAATCATAAACTGGAAGAATGTATTGAGATGGTTCAGGAGGGTGAAATGCCGCTTACCTCCTATACCATCGCTCATGGAGAAGCCCGGTTAAATGAAGAGGATAAAGCACGGCTCATCCGATGGTTTAAAAGACACATGAGCACGCATGCCCGTGAGACAGAGGATCACGACTGATATGGAGGGTAAGAAATCAAACTGGTTGGCCAGGTTGGATGCGGTGACCAAACAAATGAAGGACGCAGAGCGCTTGTCGTCCACCATGCTCAATACAAAACCTGACGCTCAGACCTGGAGTGTGGGCGATGTAGTTGACCATCTGGTTAGAATCAATACCAGCTACTACCCCGGTTTTAAAGCCATACATGAAAAGAATCAATCCCTTAAACGAATTAATCGAATTGGTTGGCTTAACCGTTGGTTTGGGCAACTGATCCTCAAATCCGTTCAGCCTGACCGCAAGCGCAAATCCAAAACCATGACCATCTGGGAACCTGCGTCGTCCGATCATCCGCCATCGGTTTTTGTAACATTCTACGCCGAGCAGGAATTGCTTAAAAATTGGATTCACCTGTTGGCGAACGAAAAAAGTAAACGAGCGGTTATTCCCTCACCCGCCAATGCCCGAATAGCCTATCCGTTGGAAACAGCCCTGGAAATCATCATTACGCATGAGGAGCGTCACATGGTTCAAATAGGTGAGATCATGCGTCGTCTCAAAAAGTATGAAGCCACCTAAATTCACTTCCGTTCAATCCTGTCTTGATTGGATTCCGGAAAATGAGCGAACGATAGCGCAGGCGTTGCGCCAACTCGTGACAGAATGCATCCCCAATGTCCGGGAAAAGTTGAGCTTCAATGTGCCGTATTACTTTGGCCATCGCGGTATCTGTTTCATTTGGCCCGCGTCTGTTATTTGGGGAAATCAGCCCACGTATGAGGGCGTAAGACTTGGATTTATGTGGGGCTGCTTGTTGGATAACCGAACCGGATTTCTGGACGAAGGCGATCGGAAACAGGTATATTGGAAAGACATTAAATCGATGGCCGAATTCCATGAATTTTATGATTTGCTGAAGGATTATATTTTTGAAGCAACAGCTGTTGACGATCAAAAAAGACTGAAAAAATAATCTCATGGACACCAGCCAATCAACCGACCATTACATCTCCAAACACTCAAAATGGCAGGAGGAACTCCTGTTGCTCCGGTCAATCATGCGCGACACCGAGATGGAAGAAACCATCAAATGGGGAGCCCCCGTTTATACTGTGAATGGCAAAAATGTGATTGGACTTGGGGCATTTAAAAATCATTGTGGCGTATGGTTCTTCAACGGTGTTTTTCTGACGGACCCTAACAAGGTTTTAGTCAATGCACAGGAAGGAACCAAGTCGCTTCGCCAGCTGAGATTTGAATCGTATGGTGAGATTGATCCGGTGATTGTCCGAAAATATGTGGATGAGGCCATTCAAAATCAAAAAGATGGAAAAGAGGTTAAGCCCACAACGGCCAAGAAAAAGCTCAACATTCCGGCTGAATTGAACGACGCCTTAAATCAGCCACAACTTCAGCATGCCTTCTCGAACTTAACTCTAGGCCGACAACGGGAATATGCCGATTATGTGAGCAGCGCTAAACAGGAAAAGACCCGATTGAGTCGGGTTGAAAAAATCACTCCCATGATTCTCGCCGGCAAGGGCTTGAACGACAAATACCGGGACTGTTAACGACCAAAATTGTCGTAGTAGTCTTCCGCATAATCTTCGTATCGTTTCATCAAAGCGATGTTTTGCTTTTCAATTTCCGTAAGTTCATTTCGCACATCGGTTGATAGAGGAACGTACCAATCATACCCTTCAAAGAAATTGCGTACATCCTTTTTACGGAATGAATAGCCATGACGGGCGTAAATCAGATTCCGAACCAAACGCAACCGTTGGCGGGATTGTTCTTCCACATCTGCCTCGGTTAAAGCAACCGTGGATATATTCTTGTCGAAAACATATCGATCAAAATCCCACTCCTCACCCTCCGGTGCATAGTTAAATTCAATGCCTTTGAGCTGTACCCGTTTGGATTCCATCTGGGTGTTATAGGGCGTCCAGCTTCCTGAGAGATCCGTGCTGTCCATGTTTAAGAGCAGAGAAAACGAACCATCGTACGGATGATCACCGGGTTCATTCAGGATGATTCGTATCAAGTTGCCAGTGTCTGCTTTCGCAATCCCCCGGACAGGTCGTTCATTTCCGGCACAAACACTCTTGCCATATACAGAATCACCTTTGATATAATCAATCTGTATGCTGATGGCATTGGGCTTTCTCATTCTATAATCCCCGAAGAGCGGATCCTTGTACAACCATTTTTTATACTTGTCCGGAAATAACTCCAATGACTTCTCAGACACCTCGTAATCATCGTAAAACGAGTCTGTGGCCCACAAATCCTCCTGGATTTGATGAAGTAAGTCCTGAGCCTCAAGATGTTCGGATTCCATTTCAAACCGACCAAACCACAAACCGATGGACTCATTGAGATTTTTGACCTGTTTCTTTTGAATGGACTGCACCTCTCCCTTGAATGGATCGTGGTCTCGCAACTTCACGTGTTGCTCTGTGGCAACCTTACCCTGCTTACAGGCCGATAAAGCAAGGATACACGAAAGAACCGTGGTGGTTAGGATGGACTTTTTCATACTTTCGAAGTTAGTGAAAAGGACCAATTACCGGTTGGTTTGGAAATGGCTGGGGTATGCCGTTTTGTTGTTGTTTTGTGGCCTCATGCTCCGCATTATTCTACCGTATTGGAGCTTTCAAACCAACATTGGCTTCCTTAGAATTAAACAGCATTATCTTCACATCACTCCATGGAAAGTGGCTTTTTTCATTCATGCTCTGGGTGCCGTATTGAGCTTGCCGGCAGGATTTACGCAGTTCAGCGATTCGTTCAGACGAAAGCGTACCAAGTGGCACCAAAGATTGGGCAAGACCTATCTGGTAGCCGTTCTGGGAATTGGCGCTCCAACCGGGTTGATCCTGGCTTGGTATGCCAACGGCCGATTGCCCAGTCAAATTGGATTTACCTTGTTGGCCATACTGTGGTTTTGGTTTACCTGGATGGCGTGGAAATCCATTGTTTACAAGGAAATCAAACAGCATCAAAATTGGATGATACGCAGTTATGCGTTGACGTTATCAGCCATCACCTTACGTCTCTGGAAATATGTGTTGGCGAACACCCTGGCACCGGATCCATTGCTGTTATATCAAGTTGTCACCTGGCTGGGATTTGTTCCCAATCTGTTGGTAGCCGAGTGGTTGATTCGCACGTCACTATTCCGAAAATCGAAGAAAAAATTGAACGTCGTTAGTAGTTCACGCCATCAGACGTAGGAAAGCTAAGATTGAATCATCCTTTTGTTGAACGTTTTTAAGTCATTCGTTTCCGTTGGGAGCCCATTTTACAGCGTTTGTGAGGATAAGCGCTTAAGATGTTGATGAACGTCGTTTTTGTGGTTGCAGACGATTATCTTTCCTCGGGGTAGGGGTAATTGTTTCCCTCGGCATTTTTCGTGATTAATGCACGATCGATCAGAAAAAAAGCACGTTCTGTATCTGGGGATTGGTTCACTTTTGGCAGGTCCGATGCCAGTACTTAATTCATGGGCGGTTAACGTTTGATCTGAGCTCCTTTCGCACCACTAACTTCAATCCGGACCAGGTTTCATCAACTGCGCAAACCTTCACATCAACCAAAGGGGTATGTTTCAGTGCGAAATTTCGGATAACATCCTCCGACAGATCGGATACAACACCGGACGACTTCTTTGGCCAGCAAACCCAAATCATTCCGTCTGGTTTGAGCACTTCGAGTAACAGCAACAAGTTGCGTTCGAAGGTGCTCGTATCTGTTGCAAACAATTGAATTAAAGCGTGTGATCCCTCCACGCGGGTTGTCCATATTACGGGTAACTCCGTTAACCAATTAAGGTAGTATTCAGGGGCATATAACACCAAAGCAGATGGATACTTGTCTAGTCCTAGCTTAAGCTCCAGTGGCTTCCCGGAATACCCTGATTTCTTAATCATTACGGGATAAGTTTATATTATTTTACGTAAAAATCGACCTCACTTTTTGTACTTTGCGCCTAGCAAAAATTGGAGAAATGAAGTTCACCAAAATTACACTACTGCTTTGTTTCGTGCCGGTCATACTAACATCCTGCCTGCGCGATTTAGAAGATGGATTAAACAAACTCGATCAGATTGACGGAGTGAAGTGGAATCCCGCATTCGCTGCACCATTAATGAGTACCCGTATCACCTTGGGTGGTTTGTTGGATCAAACGCCAAACAATTACATTGTGATCGATGGCGATAACCTCATTCACGTGATATACCGAGGGGAACTCGTGAGCATGGAAGCAAAGGATTTTGCGGCTATTCCGCCTCAGAAATTTGATGGGACCATCAATCTAAACGCTTTTCAAATTGCCGAGCTGCAATCCACTGGCTCAACCTCAGTTGATTTTCAAACCATTTTCAAGTTTGGAAACGATAATATGGAAATCGACTCCCTGCTTATGAAGTACTGTGCTTTGGTTTCTCAACTGAGTTCTACCATTCAGCACGATGTGTCTTTGACGCTGGACTTACCCGGCATTACGCACAACGGCGTTCCTTTTAGTGTTAAATGGAATCTCCCTTATCAGTCTGGTGGCACCACGCTAAACAAGACCGTTCAATTAGGCGATCACTTCTTTAACCTAACTCAAAGCGGTGATAAAGCATACAGTCAGCTTCTGGCCAAGTTCAAGTTAGAAATCACAGAAGTACCAGGAAATCCGGCATCCACATCCGATGCCATCACCTTCAACACAGACTTCCTATACAATGAATACCAGTGGTTATTCGGATATGTTGGTGAAGTAGATGCCCTGCCTGATGGCTCGGACACGATGGATTTTAACATTTTCAACGCCACCAACAGCGGCGGAACAACGGGCACCTTCACCTTAAACGATCCCAGGATCCGTGTAATTTACCATAATTCCTACGGCATACCCATTGAAGCGCAAATTGCCGAATTCAGCACCTATCGACCAAAGGACGGGTATACCAAACTCACCGGATACCCCAACCCGTTGGTGATTCCAAAACCCAACAAAAACCAGATTGGTATGACCCTATCGGATTCATTTGAATTGGATAAAAACAACAGTAATCTCCCGGCCTTGTTAAATGGGCTGCCAGATAAGCTCATCTATGGCGTGGGGGTAAGACTTAACCCACCGGGTACTACCGAACGTAATTTTATCACGTACAACAGTCGTATCACGTTTGAAGTGGATGTCGACATTCCATTGTACGGATCTGCGGATGGATTTGTTTTGGAAGCCGATGAGCCGCTGGATCTAAACTTTGAGGACATTGAAGAACTGGAATCAGCCACCCTTCGAATGTATACGGAAAATGAGTTTCCAATCGATGTTAAACTACAGGTGTACTTTATAGATAGTATGGGCACCGTTCTGGATTCGCTGATTGAAGCCAGCCCACTCATTTTGGAAAGTCCGGGAATTGACGGTAACGGTAGGATCACAGGTAAAACCAGTAAGACCATTGATTTCGTGATCCCCAAAGACCGCTTGGATCGCATCCGGGGAACCAAAACCGCCCGTGTACGCGGAACACTGAATACCTATAAAAATGGTGGAAATCAGCCCGAAGTGAAGTTCTTCAGTGATTACGGAATATTTGTAAAACTCGGCGTTCACGCCAAAGGATTCCTAAACAGCAAATTCGAAGACTTATGAGCCGAAAGATGACACTTAGAATCCTGATCCTCATTCCGTTTTTGGCGTTCAGCAACCTTGTTTTTGGACAAGGCAACCTTACGCTGTATAACATGAAAACCATCCCGCAACGGATTTATACCAACCCGGCGCGACAAAGTGATGCGAAAAACTTCCTGGCCATGCCGGTAATCTCATCGCAATACCTGAATTTCAGCAATTCGGCCTTTTCGCTGAACAGTATTCTGTCGGCCGTGGAAGAAGGTCCAGGATCAAGCACCCTGAACATCAATAAGGTGGGGGATATTTTTCAAGCCGAAAATTACATCGGTTTAGATCACAGTATGGATTTGTTATCCATGGGATTCAAAATCAAGAAGAAGACCTATCTCTATCTGACCAGTTCACTGAATCAGCAGTTCCGATTTACCTATCCCGGAGATTTCTTTGATCTCATTACGCAAGGGAATGGAGGCGACAACCTCAATCGGACGTTTGATCTGGCCTTCGGGGTGGATTTCCTTCAATACATGGATGCCGGAATTGGCATCAACCGAACATTTCTGGGCGATAAACTCACCATTGGTGCCCGTTACCGCTGGTTAAAAGGTCTCAATGTTGTGCACACTGAGCGCAACGCCGTGACCTTTAGAACCGATCCTCAAACGTTTGACCTGACCGCTACCTCCGATATTATGATCAACGTTGCGAGCAGCGTGTTCATCGCGGACAGCCTAAATCAAATTGATCCGGGTGATGGTGAGAAGACACGCTCCAACGGCTATTTCACCAAACCGAATACGGGATCAGCGCTGGATTTTGGGGTTGAATTCCGCCCCACCAAGAAGTTAACTTTCTCGGCGGCAGTAAACAACTTGGGTAAAATCAACTGGGATCAAACCTCTTTCTCCTATGGTTCTAAAACTCCAGGCGCCACGTATACATTTCAAGGCGTGCACGTAGACGACATTTTTAATGAAGAAGCCGATTTCAATCAAGCACTTGAGCGTGTAAAAGATACCCTGGAGGAACGATTCCAATTGGAAGAGCGATCCGCCACATTTACCACGAACTTATTTGCCGAGATGTATGTTGGTGGTCAGTTTAACTTGAGCAAGGATCACAATGCCGGTTTGCTGTTCTATGGCGACTTCTACAATAAAAAACTCTATCCGGCCTTTACGGTTAGCTGGAACAGTAAACTAACCAACCTGCTTGCCGTTTCGGCATCCTACACCGCCCGATCTAACAGTTACGTAAATCTGGGTCTTGGACTTTCCATCAACCTTGGACCATTCCAGTTTTATGCGGTGTCCGACAATGTAGGAGGTGTTTTTGCCCCAATGGATGTCAAAAACCTCAATCTTCGAACTGGATTCAACCTAGCTATGCAACGCAAAGACCCCAATGCCAAGGCGGATAAACAGGCTAAAAAAGAAGAGAAAAAGCAGAAAAAAGAGGAAGAAAAAAAGGCTAAGAACCAGTAGGTAACTGATTATAGCTTCATTTTTCGCTGCAGGTCTGAAATGGCATTATCCATTTGAGTTGGTTCATACCAACAGGTATCACTCTGGTTTCGAAACCACGTCAATTGTCGTTTAGCAAAACGTCGGGTGTTTTGCTTAATACGCTCCACTGCTTCAACCAACGTGCACTGATCATCCAAATAATCAAATAATTCAGTGTAACCAACCGACTTAAGTGGTGTTCGCATTTTAAATGCTGTTAACGACTTCACCTCATCAAGCAACCCATCTTTCATCATCTGATCCACACGTTGGTTAATCCGATCGTATAAGACTGAACGATCGTGGTTAATCCCCACTTCCAACACACTAAATGGTCGTTGTGATAAGGTGGATTGATATTGTTCTTCGTGCAGAATCCCCTCCGTAGTGAGTCGTTCCAGTGCTCGCATCACACGTTGTGGATTTTTTAAGTCGATTTGAGAGGACTTCTCCGGATCCTTCTGCTTTAATTCCTCCACCAATCCTTCCAACCCTTCTGCTTGAAACCTGGATTGCAGTGAGGAACGAACATCCGGGTTGTTTTGGGACGGATGAAATCCAGACAGCACGGCGCGAATAAATAAACCACTACCACCAACCATCACCACCACGTCGTGGCTCTGGTGAAGGGATGCAATTCGTTGGAGTGCATCGTGTTCAAATTGCCCGGCAGAATAATCATCCCGCACAGACCGATCAGCGATAAAGTGATGGTTAACCTGCTGTAATTCGTCTTCAGAGGGACGAGCAACTCCAATGTTCAATTCCCGATAAAATTGTCTGGAATCGGCTGAAATTATTTCTGTTTTGAAATGATTGGCCAGTTCAATGGCCCAGGATGTTTTGCCGGAAGCGGTGGGCCCGCCTACAACAATGAGGAATTTACCAGATGATAATTGGGGTGTCAATCCTCGTCTTCATCATAGTCTCCGTCATCGGAGTCCATGTCGTCATCATCCTCTTCTTCCATATCCACATCCATATCGTCCTCGTCATCGGCATCTCCCCCATCATCAAACCCCATCTGACTGGTATCCACTTCTTCATCCTCACTCACCATACCATCTACCATTTCTTCAAATTCATTGGTGGCTTTGCCAATCAGAACAATTTTCTTTTGCTTCGGTGCCTCACCTACAGATTTAACCAACACAGGAAATCCGTTTGCGTCGTCTGATTTATAGATATTAAAGAGTTGCACCCGAAGTGTCCACTCCATTTCATCATCGGTAATGAGTAGAAATTTTTGATGAGGATCGTTTACCATGGCGTTCAATCGTGTTGCAGCCATCTGCAACGTTTCCTCTTCATCCCGATTGGTAATTTCCTTCCCCTTACGCCAATTGTCGCCTGAACTAAAAAACGATCCCGTGGTTTCCGGGTCAAAGCCAATACTCG
This sequence comes from Flavobacteriales bacterium, assembly GCA_020635355.1. Classification (GTDB taxonomy): domain Bacteria; phylum Bacteroidota; class Bacteroidia; order NS11-12g; family UBA9320; genus WGNA01. The sequence continues at coordinate 140,682 of JACJZW010000001.1, read as the reverse complement.
AAATAATGGTTCTGTAAAAATCCAGAAACGTTTGTCCAGCTCGGATATCAATGACGCGTTCTACCTCGTCAACATCTTCAAAAAGAACTTTAAACCTGTAAATGATCATTCCCTACATTAATTGACCGGTTGAAGACCAAGCTCCCTCCCTTTTTCGACTACAAAATTAATAGCCTCTTCACGATTATTTCGGATTATCCCATCCAAAACAGCATCCTTCAAGGCATTCTTCAATAAACCCACTTCCCGAGATGGTGAAAGTCCAAACAGGTCCATGATTTCCTGACCATCCACTACGGGTTGAAAATTCCTGATCCGGTCGCGTTCTTCCACATCCCGAACCTTCTTCTCAACCTCTCCCAGATTGCGTTTAAAACGTTCAACCTTTTCCTGATTTCGGGAGGTAATGTCACATCGACACAAGGTCAACAAATCTTCCAAATCATCCCCGGCATCAAAGATGAGTCGGCGCACCGCACTATCGGTAACAATTTCCTTGGTAAGCGCAATGGGTCTCAGGTGAAGTTGTACCAGTTTTTGAACGTACTTCAGCTTTTGATCCAGCGGCAATCGCATGCGTCTGAAGATTGGCTTCACCATCTTCATCCCTAGAAATTCATGTCCGTGAAAGGTCCACCCCTCAACTTCATCAAAGGCTTTGGTGGCCGGTTTGGCAATATCGTGCAGCAGTGCAGCCCATCTCAACCAGAGATCGTTGCTCACCTCCGCTACATTGTCCAAGACCTTGAGCGTGTGATAAAAATTGTCTTTATGGCCTTTACCATCGCGAAATTCCACACCGTGCAGCTTAACCAGTTCAGGAAAAATGATGTGCAGAATGCGCGTATTGAACAATAGTTTAAAGCCGATGGAGGGAACCGGACTGAGAATGATCTTGTTCAACTCATCGGTTATGCGCTCGGCAGATACAATTTTTATGCGCTGCGCAGATTCTTCAATGCCGGCATAAGTAATCTCATCTATCCGAAAATTAAGTTGAGACGAAAAACGAATGGCCCGCATCATCCTCAAGGGATCATCGGAAAACGTATCCGCTGGTTCCAGGGGAGTCCGAATCAGTTTTTGGTTCAAATCGGCTAAACCATCGAACGGATCAATAAGCTCTCCGAAGTTGGATTCATTCAAGCTAATGGCCAATGCATTGATGGTAAAATCACGACGATTTTGATCGTCTTCCAAGGTACCTGCCTCTACCACCGGGTTCCGACTGTCCCGACTATACGATTCCTTTCGCGCCCCAACAAATTCAACGTCATACTCTTCATAGTTGAAATGGGCCGTTCCAAAATTCTTGAAGGTAGATACCGTGAGCGACGGTTTGAGCAAACGGGCCGCCTGTTCAGCCAAAATAAGTCCATCTCCTACGGTGACAATATCGATATCCTTACATGGTCGTTGTAACAGCAGGTCGCGCACAAATCCACCAACTACATACACCGGTTGATCCAGTTGCTTAGCAGCCTTGGCAATAGCGGCAAAAACAGGGTGTTGCAGATGGTGTTCGAGGGATTCGGACATGGCTGCAAAAGTACACCGATATCTTCATGGTGACAGTTGTCATGATGGTCATTCTGAACATTCGTCTACCTTTGAATACCATGGAAAATATCCGCAAAACACTCCTGTTCATTGGAGTCCTGTTCGCATCTTTTTTCTCGGTACAAGCTCAGGACATTGACTTTACCAGAAGCAAGGAATGGAGCACCCTCAATCAGCTTAATCCAGCATTTACCGGAGTGTACAACCAACTTCGTATTCTGAGTCATAAGGGCAATGATTGGAATCTGGGGTTTGAAAGCAGACTTCTTGCCTCGAAAAATTATGTGGGCTTTGTGGTACATCAGCAACACATTGACGACTTTGATCGGAAGAGTTTTCAACTTTCATACGCCCGAAATCTGATTGATAAAACCGGAATACTGCTCAAAGTTGCTGGAGATGTTCAGTTTGAAAGTAAGGTACTGGGTGAGGCGCTTGCTGCCGGTAAACGATTTACGGATTATGATGGGTATGAATATTTGACCGACAGTTCCAATCTGGCCGGTTTTGTGGAAGACGTGCGCTATGCACGGGTGAACATTGGAGGAGCCTTGCTTCTCAAAAACATCGTCGTGGGATTTACCGCAAGAAACCTCAATCAACCCAATATCTCCATTCGTTCCGATCAAGATCGGACTTCCCCTCTGGACGCCACTTTCATGGCTGCCGGATTTCTACCGGTATTACCGAAACTTACCATTGCACCCTCTGTTTTGGGTAGCGTGCAGGGCGGATCCACCTTCGTGAGCGCGGGCGTTACGTTTAGAAGTGAAAAAATTGGTCTGGTGAGCCAATACGAATTGTTGGATGGAAACAGTCAGCTGGAACTTGGAATTTTGGTTCGATACAAACGCTACTTCATTCAAGGTAGCTACATTCAGGATCTGGCCGTTTCCGGATTTCAACCGGATAACATTCGTCTCACCATTAACGCTTCCCTATTGAAGTTATTTGAGACAAAACGCAACATATTGACTCAGCTAAAAACGCTCTATTAATCTTGCAGAACTCCAACACAACTTTGCTTAAAATCAAGTACCTTAAAGGGTTCTAAGCTGTGCGAAAGGCGTTTCAACTCATATCCAATTATTACCTGGTTCTCAAGAACTGTTGGTTTGTAATTTTATTCATGGTCATTGGCTACTTTGCCTTTTGCCGATTTGATCAGGGATTGGACATCCTAACGACTCTAAGTCTTTCTGCCACGGGTGTAACCTTTCAGCACACCATCATGGCCTACCTGGCGGTTAGTTGGTGGTCCTGGCAAACCTTTCGATCAGCCCGCACCTTTCTCCATTTTTCACACTTTAACTTCTGGAGCTATCAACCGGCTTATTCCATTCGAGCCCAGGTATTTGTTCCAAGATTTTTGGCCATGGTGCCGTATTTGATCGTGGCCTGGGGAGTGTTTATTGCCCACGGCAAAACGGATCCATTCTTCTACCTGTTGGTGAGCAGTGCTATCTGGATCTTCGTTTTTCTCCACGTCCGAAAACAACTCATTGTATGGATTCGCGCACGTAAACCACATTGGGGTCGGTTTATTCCGGATTACATTCCCATTAAAAACGGATCCTATCCGGCCAGCTTCATTTGGAGTAAACAGCACAGTTGGATTTGGTTCAGAATGTTGGTTGTGGTGGCCCTCTTCGCCATCGTGTACTACTTTCCGATTTCATTCCCACGATACGTAGGTTCGGCAGCCATTGTACTGCTGGCATACGGATGTTGGTTGATTCTGGCTTCCGTGCTGACCTTTCTGGAGAAATATCTCCGATTTCCCATCTCGTTCACCGTGGTGATGTTGCTGTTCCTTTTTTCATTCACCAATAACAACCATGAGTTGCGCACGGTCAACGGGGAGGTACATCGACCCGGTTTGGAAGAACACTTCACCCATTGGGTAAAAAATCGTTCAACTGGAGATAGCTTAAACGTATACCTGGTTATGGCTGAAGGTGGTGGCATCCGTTCAGCGTATTGGACCAGCGGAGTGGTGCGTAAATTACACGACACCTATCCCGACTTCACCACCAACATGTATGCCTTGAGTGGTGTTTCCGGTGGTTCGCTGAGTTTGGCACTTGTAGCTGCCACGCACCAGATGAATCCTGATGAGCAGTGGCGTGTTTCCCGGGAAATGCTGAAGGAAGATTACCTCGCTCCGGTGACGGGAGCCTTGACGTTCCAGGATATGTTGCAACGCTTTTTGCCCATTCCGGTGTATTCCTTTGACCGGATGCGGGTGTTGGAATTTTCCTGGGAACAATCGTGGTCGTCTGCCGCACCGAACCTGAAAGGCCACTGGGCCGATGGTTTTGTCCAATCGTTCTCAAGTATGGATATGCCGTTGGTTATGCTCAACTCTACCCACGTAGAATCAGGCTACCGCGCTGTGATGAGTAATGTGTCTCTAACCGAGTTGGATCTGGACAACATCAAGGATCTGGTTGCTGAAACCGGCCAGGATTATCCCATATCAACCGCCGTGGGAATGAGTTCGCGCTTCCCGTTCTTAACGCCTCCCGCCCGGGTCAAAACTCCCGATGGAAAAATCTGGGGTAGTTTGGTTGATGGCGGCTATTATGAGAACCTTGGGGTTGGAACCATGATGGATGTATATGAATACCTGTTGGAAATCAGTAAACGAAAACAACTGCCGGTTCGATTTCACTTCATTGCCATTCGAAACACGAAGACATCCCAATCGGAAGAACCAGTTCGCGGTTTGTTTGAATTAACTTCACCTGTCCTGACCTTTTCCAATATTTGGGAAAATACGGGCAACCTGGCTCTGGAACGCGCACAAGATCAGATTGAATTGCGGGGCGATAAACTTACTGAGATACACCTGATTCGGGAAGATCATGAAAACATCCCGTTGGGTTGGTACCTGAGTTCGGAAGCGCGAGCCAATATTGATCGTCAGCTGGAAAAAATCTCCATTGAATGATGTGCCCCCGGTTGTGGTTTCATGTTGAAAGGAGCATTTTTGTGCCATGTCTGCCACCCTGGAAATCTGCTTTTTAGGAACCGGCACCTCACAGGGTGTACCATTAATTGGCTGTACGTGCGACGTGTGTACATCGGCCAACCCGAAGGACAACCGATTGCGGAGTTCAATCTATGTAAGTGATGGCCAAACCTCCATTGTGGTTGATACCGGTCCGGATTTCCGTCAACAAATGTTGGCCAACCACATTACCCGATTGGATGCGGTTGTTTTCACCCACGGCCACAAAGATCACACGGCTGGTTTTGATGACATACGGGCGTTTAACTTCATCCAGAAAAAAGATATGGATGTGTATCTGGATGAACGTGTTGAGCATATTCTGAGAAAGGACTTTGATTATGTGTTCGCCGAAATCAGCTACCCGGGAATTCCAAGAGCGATCTTGCATCCCATTGATGGAAGTCCGTTTTCCGTCCAATCACTTTCGCTTATACCCGTTGAAACTCTGCACTACAAGTTGCCCGTATACGGATTTCGCATCGGGGATTTTACGTATATCACGGATGCCAATTTCATCTCAAATGAGGAAATGGATAAGATCAGAGGAAGCAAGGTATTGGTGCTAAATGCGCTGAGACGAGAGTCACATATCTCACATTTCACTCTGGATGAAGCGCTTGACATTGCTCGGGAAATCGGTGCCGAGAAAACATTCTTCACCCATATTTCCCACCAACTGGGGAAACACCATGAGGTCAACGCCGAGTTACCTGAAGGTATTGAATTGGCCTATGACGGTCTCCGTATAACGGTGTAATCAGAAGAGTGCGAGGTAGGTGAGTGCCATCGCGTTAAAGATCAACGCGAAAATCAACACTCGGAGGTGCTTTGGATTCATCGTAGTAGTAATTTTAGTCGTTCTGTGGAATGAAAATGTATAACATTCTCTAAACCACATTCCAATGTAGCTAATTTTTTCGAAAATTGAAACTGTCTTAACCCTTAATTCATCAAGTCCTGTGACAAAGTCGTACAAATCTGCCCAATATGAATCCCTGATTAAGCAGGCGCGCGCGGTTATGGAAGGTGAACCCGATGAGTTGGCGAATCAGGCCAACATCGTCGCCTTGTTGCACCGAACATTTGAATTTTGGTGGACCGGATTTTATAGGGTGGTGGGTGACGAACTGGTGCTTGGGCCCTTTCAGGGACCGGTGGCGTGTACCCGTATCGGCCACGGAAAAGGTGTGTGCGGATCGGCATGGAAACGGAAGGAAACCATTGTGGTACCCAATGTTCATCAATTTGAGGGACATATTGCCTGCTCGGCAGAAAGCTGTTCTGAAATTGTGGTTCCGGTGATAAAAAACGGAGAGGTCACCCATGTGTTGGACATCGATAGTTCAACGTACAACACGTTTGATCATGAAGACAAAACGTATCTCGAGGAATTGGTCAACTTGATATGAGTTCGTTCACTAAGTCGTACTTGAAGTTTGTTCAACGGGTACTCCCCTCCCCCTTAACCATTGCTGTGGTATTAACGGCACTAACGGCCGTCCTTGCACTGGTGTTCACCCAAGATAATTCCATAGTTGATGTGGGAATGGCCTGGCAGAAAGGATTCTGGGAATTGTTGTCGTTCACCATGCAGATGATGATCATGCTGGTGTTGGGCCATACTCTGGCCCTGAGCAAACCGTCCGGTTTGCTGATTGATTGGATCACCTCAAGATGCACGTCGTCTTCTGCAGCGGTTGTCATGGTCTCCCTGTTCTCGGTAATCGCCGGACTAGTGAACTGGGGATTGGGACTGATTTTCGGTGCCATTCTGGCCCGTAAAGTCGGAGAACATTGCCGCCGACAACACATTCGGGTAAGCTATGGGCTGCTCGGGACGTGCGGTTATCTATCGTTATTGGTTTGGCATGGTGGTTTATCCGGATCAGCTCCACTCACCGTGGCAAAAGCCGGTCACAGCATGGAAGCGTTAATGGGTGTAGTACCCGTCTCATCCACCTTATTGGCCATGCCCAATATACTGGCTTCCATCGGTGTACTCATCGCGCTGCCGCTTACAGCCCATATTCTTAACCGACTCATCAAACCATCCAAATCGGACGGTTTACCCAAGCTCTCCGGTAAGCCATCCGCACCTAAAAAAGCAAAAGGGGCTGAACGATTGGACCACACCAGCCTTTTAGGAATCGCCTTGGGATTAATGATGTTGGGATTAGCGTTTCGAGAGATGCTGCAAACCGATAATGCGCTGGGTTATTTTAATCTGGACACCATCAACTTCATCCTGTTCGGTTTTGCCCTTCTTTTTCACGGATCACTCTTTTCCTTTACCCAGGCCGCCGAGAGAGCCATCCGGGGAACAACCGGTATCCTCATTCAATTTCCGTTGTACGCAGGAATCATGGGAATTATGAAATACAGTGGATTGCTCCTGGTATTTGCCGAGTTTTTTACGGAGATCAGCACGGCCCAATCATTTCCATTTTTCGCGTATTTGAGTAGTTCAATTGTCAATATCCTGGTGCCGTCCGGTGGCGGGCAATGGCAGGTTCAGGGGCCCATATTACTCGAAGCGGCCAAAACGCTTGGAGTAAATCCGTCAAAGGTGGTGATGGCTTTGGCGTATGGTGATCAGCTCACCAACATGCTGCAACCGTTCTGGGCCTTGCCCTTATTGGGAATCACCGGACTAAAGGCCAAACACATTCTCCCCTATTCTGCCTTATTTATGCTTTTGGCAGGCTCCATCTATCTGCTCGTTCTCTATCTGCTTTGAGCCAGAAGTGGGTCATACGAATCACGGTACTGGTGCTGATTGCTGCCCTTAGTTGGCAGCGATATACCCTCTTTCAACACTTCAACGCCGTTTATACCGATGATGACCAAACCACCATGTGGCTGGCAGCAACGGATCTTGCTCAAGGAAATATTCATACTCCTTTCTTTTACGGACAGAACTACAACAACATGCTGGTGGCCTGGTTGTGTGCGATTCCCATTCGGTTGGGTTTGTCGGTGGTGGATGTCTTCCCTATCGCGGCCAATGTTGTAGGTGTTTTACCGTTGATTTTTGTGCTCCTTTCATTTCGAAAATCGGGAGCCCATTTACTGCTTTTGCTCACGGCCTTCTGGTTAATGCTGCCATCAGAATTTCATCTCATTTTGTCCATGGGACGAGGATTTGCCGGTGGCATCGTCCTATTAACCGCCGGATGGTGGCTGGCGACCTATTCCGACATGTGGTGTAAAAACATCGGAATTATGCTCATGCTGATATCTCCCATCATGAGCAAGAATGTGATGATGATCCTGGCCCCGTTGGTCTTGGCTCAAATCATTCACCAACGTAAGGTCTGGAAAACTTGGACCCGGTATATCCCGGGAGTCCTGCTGGCCCTGGTTCTAGCTATTTGCATCAGCTGGTATAAACAATCCACCGAATCACAGATGGTCCACCACATGTGGGATATGGATCTTTCATTCGATTATATGCGCGTTGGATTGGAACAGCTCAACGTACGGTTAGCCTACTTGGCACCATTTTCACCAAATGGTTGGCTGAGCCTTTCGGTTATGCTGGTTTTAGGGCTGATCTTCGTCGTTTTCAAACGGGATCCCAGAAGCTGGATTGTGAGTTTTTCCGTGCTCTTCTTCATCCTGTTCAGTCTGGTGATCAACAAGAGCGCCGACGGCACTTCCAACCTATTCTTTCCGTACACCCGGCTCTATGTGGGTGTTCCCATTTCCCTGATGCTGGCCATCGGGTTTGGTGTCCCTTCTCGGATTCTTAAAAGCAAGATTGCATTTGTACTCATTTTGATTGGTGGTATGATGGGTCTGGGATACCTGAATCACACGATAGACGATGTGGTGACTACCGGGATCAGGGAATCAACCGGTCACGTTGAAATTACGAGAATAGACAATCTGTGTCGGGAATGCGATAACCTGGAGGCATTGCGAAAACGCACGCATGCCGATGTGATTGTATTCATTGACAAGGCAGCAAAGTATAATTATGGATGTTCGGCATTGAACCATGAAATGCTCACCATTCATCCCGGGTATGACCGACGGGTTTGGCGCACGGAAGAACTCATGAAAGACACCTTCCCTACTGTTCTTTGGCTGGATTGGAGCCTGCAATTGGATCAACATCTCATCCATCATTCGGGTCAGGTAATGGAGGTGGATAGCACTTCCTTTCCGGCCTATCTTCTGGTCAATAACCACCAGTCCCTCCTCGAAATTTGTCGGGACAACCAATTAGCTTTGCCCGAAATACTCAAATAGATCAGTTCTATGCTCGGACTAAAATTGGCCACCGATCCTCGTTGGGTGAATATTGCCGAAAAGCAAATCGATGAAATTCTCATAGATCATGCCTTTTGTGAACAAAAAGCGGCTACTTCAGGAATTGCACTGATTGTTAAATTCAGTGAGTACCCGGAGATCATTGAAGCCGTTGCCCCGGTGGTAGCCGAAGAATGGGGCCATTTCCGAAAGGTGATGAAGGAATTAAAAAAACGAGGCTTTGAGTTGGGTAAAATGCGTAAAGACGAATACGTTAATAAGCTTCAAGCTTTTGCCCGAAAAGGTGGCACCCGTGAACATCAATTGCTGGAGCAATTACTCATCTGTGCGATGATTGAAGCACGAAGTTGTGAACGCTTCCGATTGCTTTCACTCCATATCAACGATGAAAACCTAAAGGACTTTTATCATGAATTCATGGTTTCGGAAGCAGGCCACTACCGACTATTTATCGATTTGGCTGAAAGCATTGTGCCCAAAGAAACCGTGAAAGAACGGTGGCAGGAGTACCTGAATTTTGAAGCTGAGATGATTCAGACCTTGGAATATCGGGCGGATCGCATGCATTAATGTCGGCGAACAAACGCCGCGTACCCGCCTTCCCGCATGATCATCTTCAATTGTCCGGTTTGACGTAATTCCGGGATCTTCTTTTCCTGACAGACGAGGTATACATCCTTGTCGATATCCCCGTAAATCATCCAATCCATCAGCTTGCGATCCACTTCTTTACGCATGGTGAAATTCAGGTCGATGGTATGTTGAACACTCAAGGTATCCAATTGACGTTGACGTTGAACGTACAATCCATCTGAGGAATCAACCGGTTGGATGCGGGTATAGAAGTAATGCGCATAGCTTTTAAAACCGTAAACATCTACGTACACATCCTGATCCGTGATGGTGCGGTAAAAATCAATGGCAGCTCCTTGAGTATGGCGTTGAATATTGGGCACCAACAACCAAACCGCCGATTGAATAGCCAAGAAACTGATCAATAACCCTGATCGGATAATGCCCTTGGCCTCTCGGCGCCAGCCCCAGACCATGATCCAAATGGCGCAGATCCAGATCACTCCCGGAATAAAATCGGTGGCGTTCCATCCTCCGTTAACCGAGAGATTTCCGCGGGTAAACGAATCCATTTTTATGGAATCCAACCAAGACGAGTGCATCCCCAGATACGGAACAACCAGTAACCCTATTCCAATAAGAATCCCCGATATCAGTAGTCCCAACCACCACCTTGATTTAGTGAAGGTATCTGTCAAATAGCTAGCCGCCAGGTACGTCATCGGGAGATAGCACATGGACGAGTAGTGCACGATCTTGGTTCGAACCAGGGAAAAGATGATGAGGACAACCCAAAAGAGTACCATCGCCCAGAAAGCGAAATCATCCTTTTTTCGTTCTGATGGATTACTCAGAGACGCGATGAAGATGATAGATGCCGGCAACACACCAAAGAACAACACCACGAAGTGATAAAACCATGGCTGACCATGGGATGCCACGGATTGGGTGGCCAATTCCAACTGGTAAACGATGAAATTCTGAAGGAATCCCATGCCGTTTTTCAGAACTTCTGGAAGAAACCAAAAACTGGCTACGAGTACCGTAGATGTGATCAAACTCAACACATTCTTAATTCCAAACCACGGTTTGATGCGCCCTGCAAGTAAGACGGAAATACCGGTCACTCCCACAATCAAGATGGCCGCTGGTCCTTTGGTTAGCACGGCTAAACCCAAAAATATACCGGCCATCCACCAGTGCCTGTTTGAAGGATTGGAAGCACTTTGGAATAAGTGATAAACCGAGCAAAAAATGAAGAAATTGAATAGCGGATCAATAATGCCGGAATGCAAGTAAAAGTTGGGCGTGATGGAGGCTGCATACAGTAGAATCCACCAACCGCCAAGCTCTCGGCTTCCGTGCTTATTACCGATAAAAAGCATCAGACAGAAGGTACAAATGGCGATCAGAACGTTTGGAAACCGGGCTGCGAATTCAGACGGACCAAAGATCGAAATGGATGCCGCTTGAATCCAGATAAACAATGGCGGCTTTTCCCAAAAGGGTTCGTAATTCACGGTTACTCGGGACCAATCACCAGTTACCACCATTTCCCTGGCCGATTCCGCAAAATTGATTTCGTCCCAGTCAAACAGCGGCGAACTGCCCAGAAAAGGCAGAAAAAGAATCAACGACAGTACGACGATCCATGCATAGGATTTCCATGTAGACTGGTTACCCATGGGATCGTTTGATTATGGATCGATCTAAAAATCCGGAAGCCCAGGGCTTATTATCAACCAGGAAGAAATAAGCCACAGTAGCAATCGAAACGCCCAACACACTTCCCGCCATCGTGTCCACCACAAAATGCTGCGCCAGATATACCCGGGAATAAGCGGTGAGCACACCAGCCAATACTGCGACAAAAACCTCCAACCGGTTGGTACGCGTCAAGGCGACATAAAAGAAGTAGGCGAAGGAGGCCGTGGTGTGCCCTGAAGGAAAGCTGTGCTTTCGATTCAACGTATAATGATGTCGGTTCGGAAGTTCAATACCCATCCGCTCAAAAAACACAATGGGACGAATGGCATCGTCAAATACCATGTGTTTAAAAAACCAAACCAATACCAAGGTGATAACAGCGGCTATCACAAAACCAACCAACTGACGGTACGTGCCGGATAGCCCAATAACCAAAAGGGCCAGGACAAATCCAAAACCTTCACCCAAACGGGTGCACCAGATAAAGAATCCATTCAAGGGGTCAGAATACAGACTGTTCCAAAATAATATGGCAGATTCAGCCGGTTCAAAAACAGACCATAACAGGGCCGGAATGAAAAACAGCAGCCACAGAAAATAGGCGAATCGATGTGTATATAAGTGCCTCGAAAGCATAGACTTGACGGGCAAAATTAATGACATCGCTAACTTTTTTATTTGGCAAATAGTGTTTACTTTGAAACATTAGAAGTTTTTGATATGAATCGAGTAAAGTTGGAGTTGGAGTTTATGATCAAATCTTCACCAAACATCTTATTCAACTACATTTCAACCCCCTCCGGATTACTGGAGTGGTTCGCCGATGACGTGAACGTTAAAGGCAAGCGATATACCTTCATTTGGGACGGCGAAGAGACCAATGCCGAACTCCTCAAGCGAGTGAACGGCAAGTATGTTCGCTTTCAATGGGAGGATTCTCAGGAAGACGAATTTTTTGAGATGGAAATCAAGAAAGACGAGCTTACCGGCGACATCGCCCTGATGGTAACAGATTATACCGATGAAGACGAAGCAGAAGAAATCTCCATGCTTTGGGAAAGTCAGGTACAAGATCTGCGAAACGCGCTCGGAGCCTAGTTGTAGTGTTCATCCACCCAATCCTTTTTAGATTGTGCTGAGTCCAGCGCACTGTCGGCTTTTTGCGCTAAATCATCCTTCCACTCACCTAGTTTGTTCAGCCATTTCTGATTCACCGGAATGAGTTCTTGTAGAACTTCATCCAACGCTTCTTCTTCTCCACGATCCTTCAAACACCCCTCAATCTGATCTCGTACGGCTTCAAAACTCCTGGTAACTGCGTACGCCATTTGGGTGCCGTGTTGTTTGAGATAATCCAATTCAGTTGGCGTCCAGCGGTTGGCCATATCAACCTCAATGGGCCGTACAATGCATTCACACTTTGCCGGATTAACTTCATCCACGCAATAGGTCGATTTGAGGGAATCAATGGAAATTGGATTTTGTTCAAATGGACCAATTTCAAAATAGAACAACAAGAACACGACGGAAAGAACCAACACCGCCAGACCAATAAGCCGAATAATCAATCGGGTGGCAAACCGAATCATCGTAACACCAATTACCCCGATGATCAAGGCTAGAACAGTTGTATTCATCTATGGGAAATCTGGGGCATTTATGTAGCGATCCCTTACCACCTTGAGATGATGGATCATGTGTCCGGCGATAATAAATCCAAGAGCATTAACACTCATGACGTATCCATTGGCAATGCCTTCACGTTTTAGTTCATCTGCATTCAGTGATTTAAACAGCGTGAGGGTGGATTCCCGAACAGCGTTCCACTCATCCATCAATGACTTCCTGCTTCGGTCTGTGAGACCCGGCGCCAACACGTAATCGTCTTGTTCAAACCCCGGTAATTCCGTCCGATCACCCCGCGCAAATCGCATGGCACGGTAAGACATTACCCGTTCCGTATCCATCAAATGGAGCCATAGTTGTCGCATGGTCCATTTATCAGGTCCGTATGAAAAATTCAGTTGAGCAGCTGTAAGCTTGCCAAATAGTTTTTGAAAACCTTCCAGTTCTTCTTGTAAGGCATCCATTACCTGTTGAGACTGAACTCCCTCCAGATAAGGCCTGTAATAAACCGGAATACTCTCCGCGAGTGGCTTGGTCATTAATTCAGTGGCTTAGTTCCGCTAAATTAGAAAGTTTTAGCCAATTGGATTACCGCAACAGCGTAATACTGTTGGAAGACTTCATAGTTACCGTTTCATCACGATCACGCAACTCATAAACACCGAAGTAAACGCCCGGTGGATAGAATTCACCGGTTACCTTATTGCGCCCATCCCAGCAGTTGCCGTCTTCCTCGGAATTGAACAGACATTCTCCCCATCGGTTGTAAATCCAATATCGAATGCGCACGCAGCTCGTATTGTATTCCCCGGCATCAAAACATTCGTTAATGCCGTCTCCATTTGGCGTAAAAATGTTTACCAGGTCAAACCGCATCTCGCTAATGCCGGTTTTCTCAACAAAAATCGTGGTATCAATGGGCTCGGAATCTGCACAGTGAAGTGAGCTGAGATCCATCGTAATCTGAACCCGATAATCACCTTGATCAAATTGATGATTTACCACCGGCTGTTTCTGTTCCAAATCATCCACAGTTTGAACATTCCAGGTCCAGTTGGGAAGATTGGTATCGGCCTGAGCAAGCACCAGCTTACCCGGGTAACAACTATCCGGTGCATCAATGCGGAGAATGGGTTGATAGGTAACCGAATCATACACCTCCACCACCTGCTGTTGCTCATCCGGTGAATGACATACCATGGAATCCGTCATACTCAATTGAATGGTGTAGGTTCCTGCCTTTTGAAAAGTATAGGAGGTAATCTCCTCATTCTTTTTGGGAGCGGTGCCATCGCCCATATCCCACCACCAATGTATGGCTGAGCTGCCTGTACGTTGGATGTTTACCGAATCACCCGTACAAATGATGGTTGGGTTTACACTGAAATCCGCAAATAAACTATCCAATGCTCCCACGGTGATCACCTGAATAATGCTGTCGGCACACCCCTCATCGCGCACCTTCAACCGGATGGTATAGGTTCCTGGCTTGGTGAACATCAACTGTGTATTGGCGGCAACGGTGTCCAAATCGTATACACCTGGATTGTGAAAAGACCATTCAAAGGTATCGGCCTTAGATCCGTTGGAAGAAAAAATCAATGGTCGGTTTGCGCACAAAAACTGCGGCAATACCATCTTGGCCTGAACCACTTTCTGACATTGCAAAACGTTGAACTGATAATCCCTCAATGTCTCGCCAATCTTCACTCCATCCCGATATTCATTTACCTTAATTCCCACCACGTATTGCCCCAATTTATTGGGCAAACAGGTTAACAACCCGGTTTTGGAATCAATCTTCAGTAACTGGGTCCCTCCCATCATATTGGCCACATGATACGGGGCGAGATACTGCACCAAACCATATGGTGGCTTGGACGGAACGCTGGGTTTGGGTGCTCCTGCAGAGGCCCCTAAATACGGAACATACAGTTCATATGAAAGAGAATCTCCATCCGGATCCACGGCCGAATGATCGAACACCAACGGCGCATCGTTACACAGAAAGTTGGGGGGTAATTCTTTAAAAACCGGACTGGAATTCACGATGTTATCCGGAGGAATCGTGGTAAAAATGGTCATCCCGGTTGAGTTGGGATTCACCAGGTTATCAATGGTGTGATTCCTGCAACATCGCTGAAAGGAAACAACAATACCATCCGTACCGGGGTCTAAATCAATCTCAAATGAGTAGGCATATTTATCTACGCAGGCATTGGGATTGCCAATAACACATTCGTAATTCAATTGGGTAACCTTGATGGGCCCAGTTCGGGTAATCACTTGTGAGGTGATTAACTGATTGGTCTTGGCATTGAAGAATCCAAAATTGCCGTCGAGGTCTGAATTGATGGCTCCCGGGTCACCGTTTTCGCAATCCAAAAAGTACTGAAGCGTGATACGGTAACGATCTTCTGATATATACTGATAATAAAGATCGCCACCCATTATGTGCGTTGCCCGGGACACGTTTGATCCCAGCAAACCGATTAGCAAAAGCAAAAACGATTTGAGCACCTTATTCATACGCACTTAAAGATGCAACAAATAGTCGGTTTTGTTGCCTGACCAGACTGAAAATGAAGAAAGGTTTACTGGAATTCCCTATTTGAGGGTCATCTTCCACTCATACAGATAATCATCCGCTGATCCGCCATTATCCTTCTCCATGTAAATGGTGAAGCTTTTGGATGATGTATACCAGATTCCGGTGTATCGTTGATTGTCGCCATCTACGTTGATATAGTTTTTACCCTTCAACGTACCGAAGTCCTTCAATTCCTGCTCGGGAACATCAAAGGCAATACCAACCGAAATATTTCTGAAATTCTGAGCATTCATAAACAGGTACAAACCATCGAGATACCATTGTACCTGACTGGCATCCTTGCTGTTTTTTTGAACCTTAAAGTAATAATCATCCTCCGTAATCAGCGCCCCTGTTTGAGCATTAAATACCGTCAAATGGGCATTGTACTCACCAATCACATTACTTCGGATATCGGTGTCTGTATTAGTGGTAACGGGTTCATCTTCCTTACAGGAATAAACCAACGGCAAGGCCAGAAAAACAAGGATAAAAAGCTTTTTCATATTCTTTCAGATTGAGACAAATTTAATCAAACCACGTATTCATTTACTGGTTGACTCAATTGTTATCTCAATATGACCAAGCTCATCGGGCAATCATCAGTTCATTGGTGGAGAAGTACTCATAATCCAGCGAGATCACTGATTCATACAAGCCATTCGCAAGATGGTCCGGAATGTTGATCACCACGTCCTTTTGATCGGATCGGGTAGTGGTTTGCCAAACAAGTTGACCGGCCATGTTAATCAGGTAAAATTCTATTGTTCGTGAGGTAGCCGAATCGAAATATAAGCTCAAGCCTCCATCCGTTAATGGATTGGGACCCAACTTAAAATCCGGTACCACCTTCGCTGCCTGAACAGAACCGGAACCACTTCGAATTAATCGAACACTAAAAACGGTATTACTAGCCGACGTGGCCGAGGTTCGATTGGCTGAAAATGGATTGTCTTCCGTACTCTTCAGTCCGCCAACAATATGCCCCAAAAAAATGGTGTCTGGCGATGCTGTGCCAATCAAGGTTACACCATGAGAGGTATATGCTCCTTCTTCATACGGAATAAATTCCGCACTTGCCCCAAGTCTATCCGGCATACGTACCGGTAGTTCAATTTCGGTTAAGCTGTCATTGGCTGATCGGTGCACCACACTTACGGTTTGAACAAAGGGAACATAATCATCTTTTACCAGCGTGTTATTGTCGTAGCTGTACTGACTCAACCCTCCAAAAAACACATTATGCATACTGTTATCTGTGGAGTCATAAAAGCAGGTTTTTGCACTGTGATACTGACTTAGATATTGGTTAAAATTCGTTCTGGGTTGGATGCCTCCCATCCGATAATCAACCGGATACAAAAAAGGCAAATCCTGGTTGTGCTGAAACACACCTGAAAACAGGGTATAACCAAACGATCCGTCGGAAAATACCTGCGGAAGCATGTTGTAATCGCGACGGTGCAGGTGAAGCTGATTGGTAATGGTATCCACCCACTGCGCACTTGGTACCGAGGCATCCACTACAAATCGTCGGATCTGCTCAGTGTAGGTTTGGGAATAGGTAGCATGACCCATGGGGTTGTATCGTCCGTCGAAACGATGACCACCAAATAGGATTAAGGTATCGTCCTCAATGGCCATCTGCCCTCCAGTTACGGCAAAATCGGAATGATTGATCGATTTGAAACACGGTTCCGGTGAAACGGATTTGGAAATGGAATCAATCACACATCCCATATCCGCCATGGTTAAATAACTGTAGGTCTTGTGGTTGCCGGTTGTTGGTGAATAGCCATATCCTCCCATGAGATACAAGGTAGACTCGTCGTGGATAAAATTGAGATTCGTTGCCTGAAGATGTTCGGAAAGCACGCTTGAAAAGTTGGCCGTTGAAAAGGATTGAACCGTCCCAGAGGATGGATTAACCACATAGATCCGGGTGTTATTGGAATTAACCGGAAAGGCGCTGTTGGGCTGCCGGGCATGAATGCCATCGGTTCTCCCCCCAACAAGTATCCAGTTGCCATCCTTTACCCCGTAGGCAAATGAATGCAGTTCAGGCATTTGGTTGATGGTAACCGGCTTAATTTCAACCGAGTAGGGATAGCTTCCCTGTGCTTGTGAGGTGATCGTAAGAAACAACACCGAGCCTAAAAGTAGAATTTGTCGCATAACACGTGATGATGCACAAAGATGTTTTGGCGAAAAGAAGCAAGGCGTAACATAAGTCACATTGCATCATGATTTATGGTATACTCTGAAGATTTGTGTTGATTTGTTTGGAATGTCTCGTCTACCCCTCGCTACCGGTTTAAAATGGCTGTTGTTTTCCGTTCTTGTGATCGAAGGATTCTCCATGTGTGCGGTGCGCAAATCCACCTTTCCATTCACATTGGAAACACTGATCGGAGAATGGGAAAATGTTCGAAAGGAAGATGGAGCAGTTCATACCGAGGTTTGGACGAAGCAGAACGACAGTACGCTCATCGGCTTTGGATTGCTGATGAAGGGGGCCGACACGGTATTCTCAGAAAAACTGCGCATTGAACAGCGGGATACAACCTGGTTTTATGTAGCCGATGTAGCTGAGAACACGGAACCCACCTTTTTTCAAATCACTCATTTAGGTCAAGGTGAATTTATCGCCGTAAATCCAGCTCATGACTTCCCCAAGCGGATCAGTTATCAGGTGGATGCGCATAAACTTCACGCAGAAGTTAGTGACGGAGCCGGAAACAAGATTGAATACGACTTCGTTCGGAAATAAGCGTTAATCGTTGAGTTGATCTTCCAACTCCAGTTGCTCCAAATAGCACGCATCTATTTCCTCCTTCAAGGCTGCCAGTGTTCGATTTTGCTGGTCATATTCAGCCGATAGTTTCTGTATTTTTTCATGATCCTGAGCCACTTCAGGAGACGAAACCTCCAGTTCCAGTTTCTTTAATTCCCTGGTTTCCCGCTCCAGACGATCTTCCAGTTCTTCAATTTGTTGGCTCACCTTGCGCAGATTTTGACGCAGTTGACGGTCGGCTTCATTGGTTCTAGGTGCTTTCTTCTCCTTTTTCTCTACTACCGTTTTGGTCTGTGGTGCAGTTGGTTGATTTTTTTGACGCCAATAGTTGTACTCCTCGTATGAACCAGGATATTCACGAATCTGTTGATCTTCAATCCACCAGATTTTATTGGCCACTTTGGACACAAAATAGCGGTCGTGACTCACCAGTACAAAGGTTCCCAAATAATTCTTCAATGCATCCACTAAGACCTCAATGGACTGAATATCCAGGTGGTTGGTGGGCTCATCCAGCAAAAGGAAATTGGCTTTTTCCACCAGGGTTTTGGCAAGTGCCACCCGGGATTTCTCTCCACCACTCAACACACGGATGGGTTTATACACGTCATCGCCGGCAAACAGAAAACATCCCAAGACCGTTCGCAATTCGGACTCCAGCAACCCGGATCCATGCTCACTCAATTCTTGTAAAATCTCGTTGTTTAGCGTCAATGCTTCTAGCTGATGCTGAGCGAAGAATGAGGTGTCAACGTTATGCCCTTCCTTTCGCTCACCTTCAAATTTCTCTGTATTGGCGATGATTCGTAGCAGGGTGGATTTACCTTTCCCATTGGCACCGATGAGCGCAATTTTATCGCCTCGTCGGATCAATCCTTCCGCCTGACCAAGGATGTGATTGGACCCAAACGATTTGGAAATGTTGTTGAGTTCCATCACCACCTTACCCGAAGGGCGAGCAAGGTCAAATTTGAGGTTGACCCGCGGACCATCGGACTCCACATTGTCAATTTTATCCAGTTTATCCAACATCTTCACCCGGCTTTGCACGGCCGTGGCCTTAGACGCTTTAGCCCGAAACCGATTGATGAATTTCTCCTGGTCCTTAATAAACTGTTGCTGGTTTTCGTATTTGCGCTTTTGAAGATCATCGCGCTCGTCCTTCGCCTGGAGATAGAAATCGTAATTTCCCTCCCACTGATACAACTTCTGATGCGCCAGTTCAACGATCTTGGTCACCATCCGATTTAAAAACTCCCGGTCGTG
Source organism: Flavobacteriales bacterium (assembly GCA_020635355.1). Classification (GTDB taxonomy): domain Bacteria; phylum Bacteroidota; class Bacteroidia; order NS11-12g; family UBA9320; genus WGNA01. The sequence goes on along the minus strand of JACJZW010000001.1, from coordinate 121,275 downwards.
CGATACGATGATAACCGTACCTTCATAATTCTGGAGGTAGGTTTCCAACCATTCAATCGAAGGTAAATCCAGGTGATTGGTTGGCTCATCAAGCATGAGCAAGTCAGGCTGTTCCAACAGCATTCTGGCTAAAATCACCCGCATCCGCCAGCCCCCACTGAACTCGGCCAACGGCCTGCTGAGATCAGGTGTTGAAAAGCCGAGACCTTCCAAAATTTCCTCGGTTTGACTTCGAATCTGATAGCCGTTGCGACGCTCAAATTCTTCCTGCAATTCACCTAACCGATTGAGTTGTGCGTCATCCACACCATTTTCCATCGCCGCATAGATGTCGTTCATTTCTGCTTCAATGGCCATTGCTTCTCTGAAGGCCTGCATGGCCACATCAACAATGGCCTCATCAGTAGATGTCTCGGACATTTCCTGATGAAGGTACCCAACCTTGATGCTCTTCGAGCGGGAAATCGATCCTTCTCTCAGTTCATATTCTCCAGTGAGCAGTCGGAGAAGCGTGGTTTTTCCACTTCCGTTCTTGCCCACCAGTCCGATACGCTCTCTCGGTTTGATGTGCCAGTTGACATCGCGATAGAGGTATCTACCTGCAAATTCATAGGAAACATTGTTGAGCGCAATCATGGGCTGCAAAAATAGACGGATCAGGGGTGAACCGACTTCATTTTACCATCAAATACATAGGTCATTTGCAGTAATACCGTTCGTCCCGGTTCGGGTAGGTTCAGAATCCGATACCGACTCATGTTATTCAGGTAGCGAGCATTCATCAGGTTGGCACCTTGAATGGAAAGACGCAATCCACCATACCACTCCATGGAGATTCCAGCATGCACTAAGTGATAGCCCGGTGTAGCCGCTTCATTGCGGGCAGTGCGTTCCTGGGAAAGCGCAAGTTGGGATTCTACACGAAGATGTGCATCCTCCGGGAACCTCTTCTTTTTAGACGCTGTGAGCCTATAATCCAACGCATGTCGGAATCCCATCGGTGGAACAAATGGAATAAACTCACCGGATTCCACATTCTGAACATAGGCGTACTCGGAGGAGTGGATAAAGCTAAGGGCAGAAGTCACCCGATATTCCAACTGTGATTCCCAACCGTAATGCTTCGTTGGTCCCTGAACATACTCGTATAACTGACCAGCTTCCGGATACGGATACACTTCACCATTTACTTCCACCTTGGCAAACACCGCTGCCGGCTTGAGATAGATGAAGTTGAAGAAATAATTCCCGTAAACCGAGAGGGTGACCAACCATCGGCTTCGCTCCCACTCAACACTCAGATCGTTTTGAAGAGCTATTTCCGGATGGAGATTCAAGTTTCCTTTTTCGAATCGGAATGCCCCGTGGTGAATACCGTTGGTTGCCAACTCATTGGGTCGCATCATTCTGAATGTTCGGGCGGAATTGACCTTCACCGTGAGCTTCTTTGTTAAGAGCCGAGTTAACCCCAGGGATGCCGCCCAATTCACATGTTGTTTGTGATACGCGGCATTGCGAACGATGTCTCCCGCATACGCACCATCAACCCAAAAGGGAGTCGTGGTTGATTCAAACGAAATCGAATTAAATTGAATACGAGCACCATAATTAAACTTCCAATTTTCAGACTGATTGCGGTTTTCAACCCAATAAAATCCAGCCTCTCCGGTATTGAAATCCGGGATCAAAAATTCATAACCACTATGCGTATTGGATTGAATCTGGGTTGAAAAACCCGCTGTTCTGGATACGTTGGGATTTTTAAAGAAATACCGAAGATTTCCCGTCATGGTGGTAAGGTTCAATCCCAACGAGATGCTGTCAACAGCGTAAGGCAAGCCGGCATGCGGACGAGCCACTTCTTGTCTGTGATTGGACTGAAATCCGAGATCTGCTTCCAACCAGTTTCGGCCCACCTGAATGTTGGAATGAAGCATGGCCATTTGATGGCGCACCGTCTGAAAAGGGAGTTCTATGTTCCGAAAAGAGCCGTCGTGCCGCAAGCGGGATGCGCTGGGTACATCAAAAGCTCCTGAAAAAAATCCGCTTTGCTGATGTACATCTGAATACTGAACATATAGGTACCCCCAGCTCCTGCTTAAACCTGCCAACATCATCCAATCTAATTCAGACACGGCTGTGTTTTTGATTCGTCCCTCGTAAATCGGTAACACCCTATTCTGATAAACGAAAGATGAACCCGGTGTTTGATAGTCGGAACTTCGTTGGCGCGTGACCCGGCCAACCAGGTAATTCCCCTTCCTGTTCAGTTTGGCATGAGCACTCGAAACAAGGTTTTGATTCAATGTATTCCACCCCATTTGAAGTCCTCCTTCATAGGTATTTTCCGCATGAGGTATGGCAGGTCTGACATTTACCACACCGCCAACGGCATCGGATCCAAAAACCAAGGCAGCGGGTCCTTTAATGATTTCAACCTGATCAATCTGATACGGATCGATTTCCAGTCCGTGGTCACTCCCCCATTGTTGTCCTTCCTGGCGTATTCCGCTTTGTGAAACCACCACCCGGTTCCCGCTTAAACCGCGGATAACCGGTTTGGATATTCCGGTACCGTTAGTGATGGCACTCACACCGGGAATCTGAGCCAGCTTCCCCATCAAGGTGGTTTGACTTTGCTGTTCCAATGCGTGACGATCCAACACCGTTACATTCGCGCTGTTTTCATGAATTCCTTCTTTAGAAAGACTCATTTCGATGACGGCCTCATGCAACTCATTAATGGATTCAGTGAGCCGAATTTCTCCAAGAATTAGGTTCTCATTTAGGCTAATATCTTGTTCCTCGGAGTGATACCCTGAGTAGGTGATGTGCAAATGATACGAACCGGATTTAACTCCACAGAGTTCAAATGAACCCGTGCTGTCTGCCAAGGTCCCTTGGTGTGTCTCATGCAAAAATATCGCAGCTCCGGTGAGTGGAGTCCCACCGGAATTGACAACTCTCCCGGTTATACAATGCTGGGCATGGATATAACCGGGGAAAAGTGTCAGGATGAATAAACTACTGCGCCACCACATCCACATGTCGAATGGAGTGGTTGCCATCAGAATCCACCACCTTAAGTACTAACTCATAGCTGTCGCCCACCTTTGATGTACTGGTTGAAAAGGTGTGTTCATAGGTATAGGATGTTTCGATGGATCCGCTGAGATCAACGTCGTCATCCCCAACCAATACCTCATCAATACCATCCAGTCTTACAAAGGTGACTTCAATGGATTCGATGTCAATATCGTCTTCAATCAAGCAGCTTACGGAATAATCCGTCCCCGAATTGAAGGTAGATGAAATGGACTGTCCATCAATCTGAGGTTGACCCGGCTGCTGAACTTCCAACGTGCGTATCAGCACATCCGAATGATTGCCGGATGCATCCAATACACTCACTTCTACATGGTAGGGACCGGAGGCGACGTTCAGCGGACAAACAAATTTTCCGGTGCTGGACGACGACTTTCCCAGGAAGAATAAAATGGTGGATTTACTCCAGGCCAAGTTGGCCTTCAAATGTGAATGCCCGTCAAAATTCTCATGAATTTCTATATAGGCCTCGGATAACTCCCGGTCATCCGAAAAAGAATAACTGTAAAACAACGTATCGCCTGCTGTGATCGTTGCTTCGTTTGACCCATTCAGTTCAAACGAATGTATGACCGGTTTGGTGGTATCATTCCCCTCACCGGATGGTGAGTCGTCTTTACAGGACGACAAAAACAAACCTACGATGAGGCTTGCCAAAACACTTTTTTTCATTGATGTGATTTAGATGATTGATAAAAAAAGAAGTACGATTGGTTTGGTTTCAATCATCCAAACGGCGGTCCGCGAATAGACCGGGTTTCATTAATCTGAGCAATCGGGTTGGAATGCTCGTCCTGAAAAACAATTGCAACAACGTCAACTGGTTGATTTAAGGACGTTTCAACCGCTGGGGTTGCCGCGCTGTGGTTAACAAGACACAACAAACATGGGTGAAACTCAAATTCTGAGTCGCAGATGTGCTGGTTCTCCGCGGAGCAATGGTCTGTTTCATGTGCCGTGACGTGATGCACCAGGTCCCCACCAAAGATGGTAAGGTATTGGATCAGGAGCAACCAGGCCAGTAAGCTTCGCACGTTACAAAATTACGTAAAGAGCCTTTATTACCGCTGATTGTATTCCATGGCTGCCCGGACAAAACGGACAAACAAAGGATGTGGGTTGGCAACCGTTGATTTCAATTCAGGGTGAAACTGCACACCAATAAAAAAGCGATGTTCCGGTATCTCCACGATTTCCACCAGATTATTCTCCGGATTAATTCCAGTCATCTTCATGCCGCCCTTTTCAAATTCAGCCATGTATTTGTTGTTGAATTCATAGCGATGGCGATGACGTTCAGAGATGCTGGTTTTGCCATAGATTTTGGACGCCAGCGTTCCTTTCTGGATGCTGCATTTATAGGCACCCAACCGCATGGTACCTCCCATCTTTTTGAGCTTCTTTTGACTTTCCATCAGGTCAATGACCGGATTCTTGGTTCGTACGTTCATCTCAGTACTATGAGCATCTTTATGTCCGGCAACATTGCGGGCAAACTCAATCACCGCGCACTGCATACCCAAACAAATACCAAAGAATGGAATGTTATTTTCCCGGATGTACCGAATGGTTTCGATCTTCCCTTCAATTCCCCGATCACCAAATCCAGGTGCCACTAAAACACCATCCAGATTTTTGAGTTTTTCAGCGACATTGGTGCCGTCAATACCTTCGGAATGAATGCTGTGAATATTCACCTTGCACTCATTCATAGCACCTCCATGAATGAAGGCCTCGTTGATGGACTTATAGGCATCTGGGAGTTCCACGTACTTGCCAATCAAACCAATGTTTACCTCACCTTTTGGATGTGAAAGCTTGAACAAAAAGTCCTTCCAGCGAGTAAGCTCGGGATCTTTCTTGGCGCTGAGTTTAAGCCTGCTTAAGGTCACCCGATCCAATTTCTCCTTGAGCATAACCAGCGGAACTTCGTAGATGGTATCTACGTCCATGGATTCTATTACTGCATTTTGCTTGACGTTGCAAAACAGGGCAATCTTTCGTCGGATATCCTGATTGAGTTTACGCTCGGTTCTGCACACCAGAATGTCGGGTTGAACGCCCAACTCCAGCATGCCTTTGACGCTGTGTTGAGTAGGTTTGGTCTTCAATTCGCCTGCTGCGCGGAGATACGGTATGAGCGTCAGATGAATAACACACGTATCGTCAACTCCCAGATCCCAACGCAGCTGGCGGAGTGATTCGACGTAGGGAAGTGATTCAATATCACCCACCGTTCCGCCGAGTTCAGTAATCACGATGTCGTATTCTCCGGAATCACCTAATAGGCGCATACGACGTTTTATCTCGTCTGTAATGTGCGGGATTACCTGAACGGTTTTGCCAAGATACTTTCCGGTTCGCTCATTATCAATAACCGTTTGATAAATTCTTCCGGTGGTGACGTTATTTGCCTGAGAGGTTGGTACGTTTAAAAAACGCTCATAATGCCCCAAATCCAAATCCGTTTCAGCTCCATCATCCGTCACATAGCATTCCCCATGTTCGTATGGGTTCATCGTACCAGGATCCACATTGATGTATGGATCAAACTTTTGAATGGTTACGGAATAGCCCCTGGCCTGAAGAAGTTTAGCGAGAGAGGCGGCGATGATTCCTTTTCCAAGGGATGAGGTCACACCACCGGTGACGAAGACGTATTTGGTTTTAGACATTGCGCTGCGGTTGCGGGCATTCAAACACGTTTGCCCGTATCATTTGTACGGGATTCAAAGGTACTGGAATGACGTGGGTTGCGTGGTACGGTTCTTATGACCTTTTCAAGATATTTTCAACAATGGCCACATCTTCCGGTGTGTCCACCCCAATACTCTTGTGTTCTGTTTCAATCACGGAGACCACAAAATGATTTTGCAACCACCGCAATTGTTCGAGTTTTTCAGCCTCTTCCAGAGGCGATGGAGTGGAGTTTTTCAGCGATACGAGTGCCTCAGACTGAAAGGCGTAAATACCAATGTGTTGATAGTAATTTTCTGGATCGATGTCCTTCGGATTCTCCCGATTATACGGAATTGGTAGTCTGCTAAAGTAAAGGGCATCACCCAATCCTTCATCAAACACCGTGGTAACCACCTTGACAACATTTGGGTTCAGGACGTCATCCACCGAATCCATGACACGAACCAAGGTCCCGATGTCTGTTTCCTCCTCTTCCATCATATTGATCAGCCGGGTGATGTCTTCCGGATCAATCAGCGGTTCATCACCTTGAACATTGATGATGACATCGTATTCTTCCCCGTCGTCAAGGATGCGCTCAAATGCCTCAATAAGGCGTTCCGTTCCATTTTCATGGTGCTTGGACGTCATACATACATTGCCGTCAAAGGACAAAATGTGATCAAAAATTCGTTGATCATCTGTGGCTACGATGACATCGGCTTCTGTTTGAACACATTGTTCATACACGCGTTGAATGAGCGATTTACCCGCAATTTTAGTCAGCGGTTTCCCCGGGAATCGGCTGGATTCATAGCGGGCAGGTATGATGATGAGAGCAGACATGTTGAGTTCAGAGTTTTGAGATCAGAGTTATAAGATGGTGAATGGGAGGATTGAACAGACCTGAAATCAGATTTCCCGGTTCACATCCCACTGCTCAAGGTAGTCGGCTAAACGACGAACGAACATTCCGCCCAGAGCCCCATCTACCACACGGTGATCATAGCTGTGCGAGAGGTACATGAAATGGCGTATACCAATCATATCGCCGTGCTCGGTCTCAATTACGGCTGGTTTTTTGCGAATGGCCCCTGCCGCCATGATGGCCACCTGTGGCTGATTAATAATGGGGGTTCCCATCACATTACCAAAGGTTCCCACATTGGTCAAAGTATAAGTGCCGCCTTGAATTTCATCCGGTTTAAGTTGGTTGTTACGCGCTCTTGACGCCAGATCATTCACTTCACGAGCCAAACCAACCAAATTCTTGGTATCTGCATTTTTAATCACCGGAACAATCAGGTTTCCGGAAGGGAGAGCTGCCGCCATTCCCACATTAATGTTCTTGCGTTTGATGATTTTATCGCCATCCACAGCAATGTTGATCATGGGAAAATCCTTGATGGCTTTAACTAACGCTTCAATTAATAGCGGGGTGAAGGTGAGTTTTTCGCCTTCCCGCTTTTGGAAGATGTCTTTGTTCTTATTGCGCCAATTTACGAGGTTGGTAACATCAGCTTCCACAAAAGAAGTGACGTGAGGTGAGGTGTGTTTAGACATCACCATGTGATCGGCAATTAACTTGCGCATGCGATCCATTTCAATCACCTCATCACCCGGATTGAGTGATACGGCAGGCGCACTGGGCACGGTCTTCACGGCTGGTGCCGGAGCAGTTGGCTGCGCAGCTGGTTTTTCCTCCACGGTTGGCGCCGGTGAGGTGGATGGTCTACCATTTTTCAGATAAGCGAGAATATCGCGTTTCGTAACCCGACCATCTTTCCCGGTTCCGGGCATGGCTTCGAGTTCTGCCATGGCTACCCCTTCCGTACGGGCAATATTCATAACCAACGGTGAGTAGAATCGATCTCCTGTTGGCTTTACGGCCGTAGCGGTTGCAACGGCTTGATCAACCGTTTTTTGAATCACCACCTCAGCCGGCTCGTTGGCCGATTCCACGTTGGGGGCTGGAGCAGCAGGACCATCACCGGCAGTTTGAATCATAGCTACCGCCTCTCCTACCTTAACCACATCGCCCTCACCGAAGAGTTTTATGCTCAATACACCGGCAGTTGGAGAAGGAACCTCTGAGTCCACCTTGTCCGTCGCGATTTCAAGAACCGCTTCATCTACTTCGATGGTATCTCCTTCTTCTTTCAACCATCGAATAATGGTTGCTTCCGCTATACTCTCGCCCATTTTGGGCATGATCAATTCAAACTGTGCCATGTAAGATAGTTGGATTCAGGGCGCCCTGAAATTTGGTGCAAAGAAACGACTTTTTATTCTGACCTTCAACCAAATCAGCCCATTCCCGAGAAAGAGAAAAGCCACCCGAAGGTGGCTCATCCTGTTTGTATTCTATCGATTGATCTCTTTGTAAAATGGCTTTTACACTACGTTAGTCTTTTGGTTGGCAAAAGGGTTGCATCCGACATAAAAAAAATGTGCCGTAGCTTTGAACCATGTCCCTCACCAATCTTCCTGCATTCACACTTCCGGCCTTCATATTGAGTTTGATAGCCACTGTCTACTTCCTGTACAGAGCATCCAACAAATCATCAACTGTACTTTGGATATCCCTCGGTTGGATGCTGATTCAAACGGCGATTTCGCTGTCCGGATTTTATACCGAAACCCAGGGCATTCCACCTCGATTTATTTTTCTGGCCCCTCCTGCCATTCTTTTTGTGGTGCTCATTGTTATCCTTCCATCTACCCGATCGCACCTCGCAACCTGGAATCGGGATTGGTTGATTGCCATTAGCCTGGTTCGCATCCCGGTTGAAATTAGCCTCTTTCTGCTCTTTGTTGGTGGAGCAGTTCCTCAAATCATGACGTTCAAGGGGAGTAATTTTGACATCCTATCGGGCATTTCAGCGGGAATTCTGTTACTATGGTTTTATCGATGGGGAAAGCCCAACCGGGTATTGATGTTTATTTGGAACAGCGTCTGCCTCTTCTTGTTACTGCTCATTGTGTATCACGCCGTACTTTCAGTTCCTACGACTTTTCAGTTGTATGGATTTGAACAGCCCAACATAGCTGTGTTATACACCCCATTTACCCTATTACCGGCCTACATTGTTCCGGTTGTGTTGCTCTCACATTTGCTTCTCTTTCGCAAAGTTGACAATCCGTAAAACGTAAATTCAGGCCATACCCTTAACTTGACGCCATGAAATATCTCTTTCTGATTGTTTCGCTCCTTTTCGTTACTCGGACATCGGCACAAAACCTAACGGAAGGGAACGTTGAAACCGCGTTTAAAGATGCGCAAACCTACCCTGTTTGGCCGCGTTGCGCTACCAATGCCTCTGGGGATGTCCTTGTACTGTTCGGCAAATTTGGCGAGAGCAATCTCTATCAGACCATACGAAGTGGTGGAAATTTCTCTACGCCGTCCAAGCTGAATGCAACTGGAATTGACGTCAATATTAATGAGGTGTACGGCCCCAGAATCACCACAGGCACCAACCATGTGTACATTGCCTTGGCTGCGCGAAAAAATAAGACGAGTATGATTGGCTTGTATCATTCCGGTGACGGTGGACATTCGTATGACTCGCTCCGAACCATTCGAATTTCGGATTTTGTTGGCTATCCGGATGTGGCTTGTTCAGAGGATGGAAAATATGTGCACCTGGCTATGATGGAGACCGATTCCATCAGTTATCGTCCAAAATATGTCGTTCTGACCTCCTCCGATTATGGGGTCACGTTTACATCCAGAAAGGTGGTTTCCGACACGGCTGACGACGTGTGCGAATGTTGTCCGCCTGATTTGATCACCCGAAACAGTTCCGTGGTACTCGCCTATCGAAACAACAACAATAATGTTCGGGACATCTGGTTTAGCCAATCCATCGATAATGGGAATACCTTTTCCGCACCGGCCGATATCGATCCAACCAATTGGGTGATTTTTGGCTGTCCTGATTCAGGTCCCAGCCTCCTCCTATCTTCTGATGATTCCATAAGCGCTTGTTGGATGAGTTCAGAAAACAATCAGGCCATGATCAACCTCAGTACAGCTCATTTTCAAGCCGGTTCCGTGGTGCAACACCGAAAACTAACGCCGTCTACACCCAATACCACGTCACAGAACTTTCCGGTAATTGCCGGCGACAATCATCATAAAATGGTGGTTTGGCCCGAAAATTCACAGGGTAAAACGTCTACCCGCATGATGTATTCCCACGTGGGTGCCGAAGGGTTAAAGGAATTCAAGATGAAACGCCTGGATGATTCAACCGGATTAAACTCCTGGGGATCCGGTCCGATGGGACCGCACGTTTCCTTTCAGAACGGAACCTTCCACACCGTTTGGTATAATCGTCATACGTATGAGGTTCTTTATAAGCGCTTTGATGTACCCAATTATTCAACCGCTCCCGGAGCAGAAACCATCGATGTTGCCATTTATCCCAATCCGGCATCAACCTATCTGGTTGTTCAAAACCCTCATTCCGGAATGTTTACGGTCAACGATGTGAGCGGACAATCGGTGCTGGACGGAAAATTATCAAGTGATGGTTACATTGATTTGAAAAATTTGGCTCCCGGATGCTACTTCCTGATATTGGAAGGTGAGACGCATCAACGTGGTGTTACCCGGTTCACCGTGAAATAAAAGTTCAATTTGACCTAGCTTTGTTCCAAATCACCCCTGTTATGAAAAAACTCATCCTCATACTGACGTCGTTACTTACCATCACGCTGTTCACTACCTCCTGTTCATCGAACAAAGGTGGAGACCAACATCAAACGGTTGATGAAAATGGCCCGGAATACACGTCCGCCTACATCTGCCCGATGCATTGTCCGGGTTCCGGTAGTTCAGAACCGGGAACTTGCCCAACGTGCGGAATGGAGTATCAAAAAAATGAACATGCCTCTGAGGATTCGGGCCACGAGGAACACATGGATGGCGGACACATGGAGCATCATCACGATTCAACGGATGAGCACATGCACGACATGTAGAACTACGGTTTCTCCTGGTTCTTTTTAAATCCGAATACATACCCAACCTGAAGGTTGGCCTGAAAGAATCCAAAGTGCTGTGCAGCGCGGTCATGGCCGTTGGCTGTTGCTCGTATCCACGGCATATTTATCCACCCGGCTTTAACTTCCGTTACCAGGGATAAATGATGAAAGAATCGAATATCCAGTCCGGCTTTGGCGTTAATTCCATATCCGGCATTGTGAAAAATATTCGGACCATGTTGACCAAGGAAGTACACATCCGTTCTTGGACGCAAAAGTGCCGGTGATATCCCCAACAGAGAATTAACTGTGATCTTACCGCGTTCAATCAATGGATCGTGCCGGTTGATTTCAGCAAAGACATAATTGAGTCCATTGGTGTGCTCAAACGTCAAAAAGTCCTTGGTAACCTGCATGGGGCGCTCCTGATAATCGCCGTCATAGGTGGAATTACCCACATGAATGGAGCCGGTGATATTGGAGTTTTGATCCCGAACCATGACATACTTCATATGATCAAAACCCAGTGACACACTCAACCGATCATTGATAAAATAACCCGCCTTGATATTGGTTTGCGGGACACTCCATTGCTCGAAATAGAAGTAATTCTTGAACGTGAATTCACTTTGTCGGTCGGTCGCCTTTAAATCCGACAACTCGAAGCTATAACCGTCGCCTTCAAAATGGATATCGGACCGACTAAACCACCCACGGTTGTACCCCCAATAGATGTAGAATTTAGAATCGTTGCTCCAGGTTGCAGCTGATGCGGCAACAAGATCTTGAATGGAAATTAGAATAAGAAGAATGCCGATGCCTATCCGAACTGATTGCTTCATGAGAAATCCACGTTTGGGCAAAAATGGGCATTTGATGTTAACTAATGAATTTCAACGGAATGTTTTACGCCTCCATTACCCACCTCATTGGTCTTAAAACTCTAAATATTTTGCTGCCCTCTAGGATCTACTTAGTTGTAATTATTCCTGCATTGATGTGAATGATTTTAAGTCTACTTGTACAAAGTGGCCTCAAGGACATAGCGGTGATATTATTCTGACACTATGATGATAATGTCAAATAAACGATTATATTGCCCCTTCAAGTCAAAAACTGAATGAAAACAACATCTACAATTTCCACTCAATCGCCTCACGTGCCTGGACGAACATCAGCGCGAAAAAGAGGTGTTTTCAAATTAATTCTGACCCTAATGGCATTGGCTGTAATGGGTCTAACCGACGTATTCGCCCATGGCGTTCAGGTAGGGTATTGTCAGCTCAGCAATGGTTATATACGAATCTTTGTTGAACACTGGCATGGTAATCTAAGTTCTCCGGGGCAAGCCGGAACCATGAGTATCACTACTACCTATGGTTCCACTTCCGTAACTCAAAATCTGACACCTACCGGGGTAATCAACAACACATCGTACAATAATTTGTCGGGATGTGGTTCAAGTATCTCCATCATTAGCAGTTGCTCTGGTCAAGCAAACACCTATAATGATTGGGTATATTATGACTTTGCTCCAGCAGCGTGCGGTGTACCGGTTACCATTCGGCTAAATGCAGGTAACACCGTGGTTTTGACCGAAGCTTGCTCCAACCTTTATCCAGCAACGGTTACAGCCAATTTTAGTGACAACGCTCCTCCAATCATCACCACATCCAATGTAACAGTTAATGGATGTGGGGGCAATACTGTGACCTTCTCACAAACCGTAAATGATGCCTGTGATCCAAATCCAACCGTGACGTACAGTCCGGCATCCGGCTCAACGTTCTCCTATGGCACCACACAGGTAACGGTAACCGCCACCGATAATGCGAATCACACTTCCACCGCCTACTTTAATGTGGTGGTTCAGGACAATGTAAATCCAACCATTAGTTGTGTAGGTAGTGCCAACAGAAATACAGATGACGGTGAATGTACCTATATGGTCTCCGGAACAGAACTGGATCCAACTTCCACCGGCGATAACTGTGGAGTTCAATCCGTGACGAACAATTACAATAACAGCTCGTCACTGGATGGTGCCATATTCAATACCGGCACCACGGTTGTAACTTGGACAGTAACCGATGTTCATGGCAACACGTCAACGTGCACAACGAGTGTAACCGTAACGGATAACGAAGACCCAGTTATCGAGGGTGAAAACGTAAATCTAACCACCACTTTTGACGCCGGTTCTGGCGCTCCCCCATCGTACACAGAAAATGGCATTACGTTCCTCTCTCTTTATGGCAGCGGTTCACACGTTCATTTGGGGGATAACAATTACGACGGTTCCAATGACTTATTGAATCACTCGGGTTGCTGCTCCACTCCTTACCGGTTAACCGTAGGAAATAATGTATCCTTTACGCTAGTTTCCATGGAGGTTAAGAGCGTGAGCGGTAATCCAACATTCTATGTTTACCCCAGTGGTGCAAGTGTTACCATCACATCTACCGGAACATTCACCTTCCCTTCGGGATTTGCCAATGTTACCGAAGTTAGATGGCACCAACCTTCCGGTACCATGATTATAGACAACGTCATTGTTTCTACAAAGACCTCCGGATCGTGTCCCCAAGATATCACGGTAGACGCTGAGGATGATGCCTGTGGAGCGTACGTAACCTATTCTGCCACCGCCTCGGATAACTGTACAGCTTCAGTATCCTTTAGCCCGGCATCAGGAAGCTTCTTCTCTGTTGGAACCACCACCGTTACCACTACCGCAACGGATGCTTCCGGCAATACGTCCACCTGTTCCTTTGACGTAACCGTTGAAGACAATCAGAATCCGACGATTACATGTGCCGGCAACCAAAGTAGAAACGTAGCATCCGGAACATGTAGCTATACGGCTTCCGGCTCCGAATTTGACCCAACGTCAACGGGCGACAATTGTACCGTTGCATCGGTGATTAACGATTATAACAACAGTTCCACCTTGAGCGGTGCAGTATTTGGTTTGGGCAACACAACCGTTACCTGGACTGTAACCGATAATTCCGGAAACACCTCCACTTGCAGTGAAACCATCACCGTAGTGGATAATCAAAACCCTTCCATTACCTGTGTAGGCAATCAAACGCGTGACGCCGATGGCGGATGCACCTATACAGCATCGGGAACAGAATTTGACCCAACTGCAACCGCTGATAATTGCTCGGTGGCCTCCGTTACCAATGATTACAACAATGGATCATCTTTGGCCAATGCCGTGTTTAATCTCGGTTCAACCACCGTTACCTGGACCGTAACCGATGGATCAGGAAACACATCATCCTGCTCGTACACCGTAACGGTTGAGGACAACATTGATCCAACCATTACCTGTGCCTCATCTCAAACGGTGGATGCCGATAACGGAAGTTGTACCTACGCGGTGAACGGAACAGGATTTGATCCGTCATCAACCGGCGACAACTGCTCTATTGCCTCAGTAACCAACAATTACAACAACAGTTCATCTTTGAATGGTGCGGTCTTTAATCTTGGCACAACAACGGTAACATGGACCATCACAGATGGATCGGGTAACACCGCCTCTTGTTCACATGATGTAACTGTTCAGGATTCTGAGAATCCGGCTATTTCTTGCGTCGGAGCTCAATCCAGAACAGCTGATGCAGGCAACTGCAGCTATGCCACGCAGGGTAGTGAATTTGATCCTACCTCAGCAACCGATAACTGTTCAGTAGCCTCTGTTTCCAATGATTATAATAATTCCGCTTCGCTGAATGGTGCCTCATTCAATGTAGGTACCACAACGGTAGTTTGGACTGTTACAGATGGATCCGGGAATACAGCAACATGCAGCACGGATATCACCGTAACAGACGATGAACTTCCTTCAGTAAGCTGTCAGAATGCTACGGTAACATTGAGTTCCGGAAGTGCAACGGTATCCGTATCGGACGTACTGGCATCATCTTCTGATAATTGTGGAATTGCCGGACACTCCCTGGATATCACCAGTTTTGATTGTGATGACATCGGAACGCACACCGTCACCTTAACCGCAACGGACGTGCATGGCAACAGCAATACTTGCAATGCCACCGTAACCGTAGTGGGTGCAGTTCCTTCTTGTACCATCACATCTTCGGCAAATACCAGTGGAAATGTTATCGGTTCAACCACAACCTATGCTGCCACCAATCAAATGTTCCTGGGATATGGACCGCAAAGCATGAATATCTCTTGTTCAGCATCCGGAGGTAATTCATTCTCCTACAGCTGGTCAGGAAGTGGTTTGAGCAGCACCAATGTTTCTAATCCCGTATTTACTCCATCGCAAGGTGGAAATTATACACTAACCTGTACGGTAACCAATGATTACGGTTGTGAGACAACGTGCAGTATTACCATCTGCGTGATTGATGTACAGGCCTCAGGAGGTTCAGCAAAGAATCCTAAGGTGATTGTTTGCCATGTGCCGGCAGGAAATAAAGGCAATCCTCAAACCATCAGCATTAGTGTAAATGCAGTATCCGCGCACCTGGGCTACCATGGCGGTTGTACGCTGGGACCATGTGGGTATGACTGTGACGACAATAAAAATTACAAGCGTTCAGTGGCTAACGCCGATATCCATCACATGGAAGGTGCCGATCAGGACATCGAACTTATGGTGTTCCCAAATCCTTCTCACGATGGGTTCAACCTGTTGCTGGAATCTCCCGACGATGATTTGATGACCGTTGCCATCTATGATATCAGCGGAAGATTAATCCTCGATTCCGATCAGGTTCAGCCTAATGACGTATTTGAATTCGGTGATAAATTTCCGGTAGGCGTGTATGTGGTTCGGGTGAATCAAAATAGCGCAACCAAAACCATACGCATCATTAAAACCGATCAATAACTTTTCTAATCTATTAGTACTCAATGGAGAGGGTCGTCCAATTGGACGGCCCTTTTTTTTGATGTCAAACAAGAGCCAATCCGACTTTAACCCAGATATCACTTTGAATTAGCTACTACTGTATCAGCTGGCTAAAATGATGGTGAGATACGGCAATTGAACAATCTCCTCATGACCGAAAATCGGGCCGAATTGACCCTAAAATCATGGAATGATGAAGTGATTAAATGGAACTAAATACCTCTACTGACGGATGAAGATCATCCGATCATACGATTGTCCGTCAGCCAACACCTCCAGAAAATAACTTCCATGGGGCAAGAGACGAACAGATATCCATCCGTTTGAGTTTAATTTATCTGCTTGAATCTCGCGACCTGAGAAATCCACGATTCGATACTGAACAGATCGATTTGATTTCGGTAATGTTACCCGGATCAAATCATTCACCGGATTGGGTTCCAACACCATTCGAGACAAACCTTCGAGAGGTTGTACCGTAACCACCCCTAGATGTGTTTCCTTGCCGTCAAAATCAATCTGCTCAAGTGAATACACCAGAGTTTCGTGTGTGGTAACCGTATAATCAGTCAAGGAGTAGTCCTGTTGAATCAGCGCATCGCCTTTGGATGCCACTCGTCCCACCTCGATCGTCTCAGTAGCTGATAGCAAACGCTTTACAACAAACCATTGGTTGTGTTGTTCCTGAGCAGTTGACCAATTCAAAATAACGTGATCCCCTATTCGCTTTCCGTCAAATGTGAGTAGATCCACCGGAAGGGCCTCTCCCATTCCCAACGCTACCGTCTTTACCTGCGCATTTTGATATCGATACGCTGCCGGAATGGTACCTGTATTAATGGTATTGGTTCCTCCCAGTGTTGGCCAGGTTCCGCTGTTTTCCCAGAATCCGGGTTCTGTCGTGAGATAGAGTGAATTCACCGGATTCCCGGATGTACCACTTGGGATAAGTGTGCCACGCTGGTTATTTCCATACTCAAAATGACCTGTTCCCACCAAGGTATACTGTCCACGGCTGTAAGAAAACGGCCAAACCGATACCGAACCGGAACCGGTAATTTCATTGGCTACGAAGGTTTGACTGTCTGATGCCGGACTGGAACTCATGATGATCCCATAATTCGTCATCCGATTCCGAAGAAATACGTTGTGCTTTCCGTTCAATCCGTGGGAAACATCGATCCGGAGATTGTTGAAGATATTTCCTTCCACCAGATTGAAGTACGGATAATTGCCGTGCATCACCACGTCACCCGGGTAATCCGATGGTACCCAACTATCCGTCCAATAGGGTTCAGTTGAGTAATTGTAACCGATCACATTTCCATTTGAACATGCCTGAAAAAGCACGGCATGACGCAGCTTTTGAAAAATATTATCTTGAATCCTACAGTTCCCAGTGGTATACTGAAGAGCTATCCCGTATCCTTTCCCGCCACTACCGTATGAATGGCCATTATGAAGAAAACAACCCTGAATCAATATGTTACTGGATCTGGAAAGTTCGAAATGTGCATAGTTACATGAATCGGACTCAACACCATAAATCCAACCATGTACCACATTGTTAAATTGAACATTGGAGGATTGATCGGCTGTTGCATCATTCCGAACGAGACGTAAATCCTCAATTCCACAATGGGACACTGGGCTGATATTCCGGACGGCTGCCGATTGTCCGGTTGATAGATAAATCCGAAGGGGTGTAGTAAAAAACAACTCGGTACTGGTTACACTGTCCAGCTGAACAATTTGCCCCACATAATTCGATGACCAGGAACTGGTAATAAATGAGCTATCCCCCTGGTACAACCGTACCCAATCACCCGTTGAGAATGAGTGAGAGGCAACGTGAACATGTTGTTCGCCTACATGTGCCGATTGCGTGAGAGAAATAGATGACCCTTCATTACCGGATGCATAGATGCAATCGTTTGAACTGCCAACATTGAAACGAAGGGTTGTTTGATCGGATCCCTCACCTCGAATGACGACGTTGGACTTTAAAACCAAATTGCCCATGATCTTGTAGACCCCTGCAGGCAGAAATACAATACCACCTCCAATAGTGTACATGGAATCTATGGCGGTTTGTATTACCGAGTAATCGTTGGTGGTGCCATTTGCGGCTGCTCCAATATCGGTCACATCCACAAATCCACTGCGTGAATTAAAGTGCGAAGACGTACCTGATGCCGACCAATCTGTTGTTCGATATGAGGCAATGGACTGACCATTTACATCACACGAAACGAACAAACCGAACACCAGAATAAGGGCGATTAAACGGTTAAACAAAATACAAAACTGCTACTACTGTTCAATACTAAGGGATAATTCGCAGATGATCAAGACCTGCAAATGACGGTAAATCCAATAGTTGGAAGGTCACCTCCCCTTTCGCGTGAAATCGTTACGGATTTCATCATTCAAGGTGGCATTGCCTTTTAAAGGTTGAAACCACTACATCAAAGTCGGTTACTCAATTAACAACTTGAAATAGAAGCAAATAGACACAAACACGTCCTACCACAAATGGAAAATTAATCAAGAGGTTGATGTTATTTTGTCTTACGAAAGACGTATTCACCACCTTCATCTCCAGCATTTTGCAAAGGACGGGCTACGGGCAGTTGAGCACTATTGGATGAAACATTTTTGGCGATTTGCTCTGAAAGTTCACCAATTCCAAAAGTGGAAGAAGGAGGATTCTCCAAATACTTGAGTAAGTAATAGGCAAATGGACTTGTTCCTGAACGTTGAAAATCATCCGCTACCGTTTCCAATCCACCAGAGCTAAACATCCAGCGTGACCGATCTTGATTCAACCGATCCGATCTGGTTTCCAACCCTCGCCCTGTACTTGTGTAATACGATCCTGAAAAACACGCATCGGCAATAAAAAGTGTGTGCTTGCTTCTGAATGATTTAATGTATTTGGTTAGGGTTGAATT
The DNA here is from genome assembly GCA_020635355.1 of Flavobacteriales bacterium. Lineage (GTDB taxonomy): Bacteria > Bacteroidota > Bacteroidia > NS11-12g > UBA9320 > WGNA01. The sequence goes on along the minus strand of JACJZW010000001.1, from coordinate 102,654 downwards.
GGATAGATAGGTGCCTGGTTTATCAACTTGACCATCACACAGCACCCAATAACCCTCTTCCAGCAATTCATCATAGTATCCATGTCCAGCATAATACACCAGCACACGATCAGTTTCCTTTGTTTGGCTGATGATTAATCGAAATAAACTGTCTACGGCAACTCGCGTACATTGATGATCATACATAGCAAAAACCTTGGTACTATCTGTGCCGTAATTATTTTGAAGAACCTTCCCAATGCGTTGTGCATCTGAAACCGCGTTTGAAAGTTTAGGCCAATAGTGATACTGATTAACACCCAGTATGATGATAAAATCCCTTCCTCCTGGTGCAGGCGTGGTATCCGGGGTAAAACTGACATTGAAGTCATCGTAAACAGAATAACCGTCTGCAGTATAAGCTCGTACCTTAATCTGGTTTTCCCCTTGGGTCAAAGCAACCTGACATTCAAAGGTTTTGGATTGGGCAGTAGAGCGCATCATATCCGACGTCAGGTGATGATCCTCTGTAATCCAATCGTCTTTATACACCTCGATTACAACCGAAAGATCCTCCATATCGGCGGCAGCCACATTTCCTTTAACAACATAGGCTTTCGTAGTTACGGGTGTTGCTTTGGACAGCCCGCCTCGCTCACTATAAGCCGGTTCGGGTGGAGAATTCATGATTAACAACGGATAATCAACAAACATTCGATTATTAGGCACCTCCGTTCTGGGTAAATCCAGACTAACGGCTTCTTGTTGCCCATCAGGAGCCGGCGAATCCGGTGCTTCACTTCCCCACGACCAATCCTCGGAAGTTCCCTCAGACTCTTCAGGGCTTTGATCCCGGTCTCGCTTAAATAGTTGGCCAACTCCAGTGAAGAATCGGCGCAGCAAACCGTATTCAGTTGTTTTTGTTTTCTTACCTCTTGCATTACCACCGCCTCCATCCGTCCCAAATCCATTTTCTGACGATGTATCACCGCCTGAACCGTCTCCATTCAAGTTGTCTGATCCACTGCTTGAAGAAGTAAAAAAATAATCGGTTTCTGACCGGATATCCAGAATCACGCGCTGCACATCAATCGCATCTTCAAGTGAAGGAGGAATTTCGCCATTTTTTAGCCACTCTAAATCCATCGGATAAATTACTCGCCCATTGTTGGTTACCTCGGCATTGTTGAACAACAATGGAACGTTGGAATAGATCATCAGCAAGGCTTGTACTCCGTATGGTCCTGTAAATTTCCAATTTTCCAAAATGGGTGCCCGAAGTTTGTCGCCCCGGGCTGCCGTTAACCAACTAGAATCAGGCCGAATGAAGATAATCCGTGGCTCAGACTCCGGCTTGAACTCAATGAGGTAAATGTGAGATGGTGCATCCCCAATCTTTTTACTAAAATGAGCTGAATAGTCAAAAGTCTCAAAAACAGCCCCTCCTTCCTTAATGAGGAATTCCTTTTCCATATACGGGTCATGAAAAACAAGTTCCAGTTCCAGGTTGGATGTAAACCGATTGGATTGCGCACCAGCCAGCGAACAGCACAGCATGAACATGCCAACTAAACTCAAGGTCTTGAAGTCCATCATCTAACTAATGACTTAATATCCAGAACGTTTTGCAAGGTAAACGAAGATAACTCATTGCTTAAATTCACAAAACAAGATGAGGCATTATGGTGAAAGTCAACCAGATATTTCCAGAATAGAATACCCAAATATCAGGGATTTACGTGACCGCTGTTTAGCCAAATTGCTGTGGCTGAATAGTGAACGAGGTGAAACAAAAAAGCCTCCCGGTGAGGAGGCTTTTTGTGATCCCGCTGGGACTCGAACCCAGGACCACTACATTAAAAGTGTAATGCTCTACCAACTGAGCTACGGAATCGTTTTTTTGAGGCTGCAAAGATATACCGATTCCAACTTTTATCAAACGCTATCGAAAAAAAATAAGAAGTTCTTTTTAGCTACTGATAATAAGTGGGTTACGGCTAAAGGTCAATGGGGCGTTCATAGGTCACATGGACCTTGGTTTCGCGTGCCCCTAAACTTTGAAGTAAGGCTAACATCCTGGGGTTAAAATCACCTACCCACGCCAGTTCGGTCGACTTCAAATGCGGGTCGTTTTCAAACACTTCAAAGATCTTCATCATCATTCCACTTGTGATTCCCCTACCCTGAAATTCCGGTATTACCCCAAATACAATTCCTCGAATGCGATTTACCGGCCGGAACTTCTTGTACAGTATGAAAATCAACTTTCCCCACCAGTTAAAGTTCCCGTTCACGTGCCTGAACCATTGATTGACATCGGGAAGGCTCACATAGAAGGCAATCGGTTTCCCCTGAAAATAGGTAAACCAAATCAGGTCCTCCCGAATCACCGACTTCATGGATTTCATTAAACGAATAACTTGATTCAAGGTAAGTGGGACATAGTGCTCGTGCGCTTTCCAGGCGGCATTGTAGATGGAGACAAAATCAGCGGCAAAATCCTTCAGCTGTTTTATTCTGAAATGCTTTAACTCGATGTTTTTGTCCTGAAAAACGCGATCCGCCAATGGCTTCATCCTTGAAAGATTGAATTCAGCTGGCGTCACTTCTTGTGTGGTTTGTCGGATTCCGGGTTTAAAACCAGCCTCTTCAAATAAGCGTTGATAGTATGGAGGGTTGTAGTTCTCCTGATAGGCAGGCGATGAGAATCCGTTCACCATTAACCCCCAGTATTGATCCCGTTCCCCGGCATTAACCGGCCCTTGAACGATGTCTTTTGATGAGGTCCGTAGAAAATTAATGGCAGCCTCAAATAACATCCTCGAGGCTTGAGAATCATCGATGCACTCAAAGAATCCGATTCCTGCCTTAGGTTTGTCTTCGCTGTAAAAAGCTGCAATCCGCCCGATTACGCTGCCGCCATCCTCTAAAACCCAAACTTTTAGTCCGCCTCCTTTAAGCGCCGGGTTACGGGGATTTAGAATACGTTGGATATCTTGTTTCAGATGAGGGATGAAGTGGGAATCTGATTGATAAATGAGATCCGGTACCCGAAAAAAATCAGCCCAATCCGTCCGCGATCTTACCTCTCGTATTTGCATGGTTTAGATCAGCCGATCCAGGGTGTATTCGATGGCTTGGGTCACGGTTTTTAAGGGTGAAGTGGAAAACGCTCCACTTAATCGGTTGGCTAGTATGGCATTTATAGACAACGCACGATGTCCCAATGCACGGGACAAGCCATAGATCGCTGCGGTTTCCATCTCAATGTTGGTGATAAACTGTCCGCTCACTTCAATGTTGGATAGTCGGTTTAGAAAGTCATCTTCCATGGGTCGCAACCGAATTGACCGGGACTGTGGCGCATAGAATCCGGCGGTGGTGAGCGTCACACCAACGGACAAATCCGAAAAACGGTTCATAAGCTCCCCATTGGATTCGGAGACGTACGAATCCAATGGAAGGTGTACGTCTTCAAGCGCCTGATGCCAAGCCTCTTCCGTTGGTGTTCGTTCCCGTTGTTCATACCACAACATGATGCCTTCGAGGCCAATGGCCACTCCAGACACCAGGATATCATCCACCGCAACATCTTCCCGGATGCTACCGGAAGTACCCACACGAACGATGGTAAGTTCCCTGGGTTCAGACCGATGCTGGCGAGTGGTGAAATCAATGTTGGCCAGGGCATCCAGCTCGTTCAGGACAATATCGACATTACCCGACCCCATTCCCGTACTCAAACAGGTTATTCGCTGCTTTCCAATCCACCCGGTTTGCGTCACAAATTCTCGACGTTTTCGGGTAAATTCAATGGTATCAAAGTGCCGTGTAACCAGTTCAACCCGATCCGGATCACCCACGGTAATAATGGTATCCGCCAACTCTTCCGGCCTTAAGGCCAGGTGATAAATTGATCCGTCATCATTGACAATCAATTCCGAATCTTTCATAGGGCTTAGTCTTTCGGATGTGGTATTTTTGCGCCAAAATAACACAAATCCATGGACTCGATTAAAACGCCAAAGGACAATATTATCCTGGTTCCTACTGACTTTTCAACTGCCTCCAACAATGCCATCGAACATGCCGTAAACATTGCGGATCTATTCGATAACGAAATCACCTTGTTGTATGTGGTAGAGGAAAGCTTCTTCTCCTCACTTTTTGGGGGAGGGATGGAAAAATCAGTCCTGGTTGCCAACATCAATAAGCAGTTGGAGGAAAAGGCTGCTGAAATCACGTCCAAGTATCCTAAAATCAAGGTAAACACGTTGATGCGTGAAGGCAAGCCGTACAAGCAAATTGTGGAGGCCGCTGAATCATTGGCTTGTGATAGCATTGTGATGGGGTACAACGGTGATCACATGGCTGAGCAAATCATCGGATCAACCACATCACGTGTTTTAAAATCGGCTCATGTACCGGTGGTGATTGTGAAGGATATCAAATCAACTCCAAACTACAAGAAAATTGTTCTGCCAATTGACTTGACCAAGGAATCACGTCAAAAGGTTTCCTGGGCCATCCATTTGGCCAACAAATACGACTCCCAGATCCATATTATTATGGAGGTTGAGAATGATGAATTCCTTCAGAAAAAGGTTCAGGGAAGTCTCAATCAGGTGGAGCAAATCCTGCGCAAAAACAATGTAAACTTCGTGAGCAAATTGCTGGATGATCAGGAATATCCGGATCATTTTGGAAAGGACATCATCAAGTACAGTGAGGAGATTGACGCCGATCTCATCATGATTATGACTCAAAAGGAAGGTGGTGTGATGGATTTCTTCCTGGGTTCATTTGCCCAGCAAATCATTCACGGAACGAAGCGCACACCTATCATGGCCATCAACCCAAAGGAGACAGCCAAGAGCTATTGGGCAACGGAGTCTTTCTCTTGATAAAGTAGTCCATCGGATATTGATCCGACTTCATCGAGGTCGGTCCTATTTTCCTTTCAACACCGTTTGAAAGCCTCAGTTTTGCGATAAACCCTTCTCCGGATGAAGCGAATTCTCAAGATAGTATTGGTGGTAGTTTTGGTTGGTCTGTTCATCAGTACCTTCTATTACCTCTATAACAAGTCCAAAAAGAAACCGGTTGTATACAGCACCGAATCCATGTTCGTGAGCAGTTTGGTGAAAAAGACGGTGGCTACGGGTTCGGTGATTCCAGAGAACGAGATCGAAATTAAACCTCAACTTAGTGGCATCATTGATGCCCTGTATGTTGAGCCCGGACAAGCCATAAAAAAAGGTGATCTGATTGCTAAAATCAAGGTGATCGCCAACATGTCCAGTTTGAATAGCGCCGAAAATCGGGTCAATCGGGCCAAAATTGCTCAACGCAATGCCCAGCGCGATTACGATCGGAACAAACCATTACACGGGCAAGGCATTATCTCGGATCAGGAGTTTCAAATCCTACAACAGGCATTGGATAATGCGAATGAAGAATTGAGCGCAGCCAATGACAACCTCGTAATTGTGCGTGATGGTGTCTCCACTAAGGCAGCCGGGGCTTCCAATACGATGGTTCGTTCCACCATTTCCGGTACGGTACTGGATGTTCCGGTGGAAGTTGGAAATAGCGTCATCGAAGCCAATAATTTCAATGCCGGTACTACCATCGCATTTGTGGCGGATATGAATAAAATGGTGTTCGAGGGCAAGGTGGATGAATCGGAAGTAGGCAAACTTAAAATTGGCATGCCACTGGTGTTAACTCTAGGCGCCATTGAAGACAAAACCATTGAAGCCACACTGGAATACATTTCCCCTAAAGGTGTTGAAGATCAGGGGGCGATTCAATTTGAAATCCGCGCCGTTGTAAAATCCATGAACGATGTTTTCATTCGGGCCGGATATAGCGCTAACGCCGATATCGTTTTAGACCGCAGGGATAGCGTAAACTGTATAGCCGAAGCGTTGGTTCAATTTGATCAGGGCAAGCCCTATGTGGAGGTGGAGACCAGTCCACAGGTGTTTGAAAAACGACCAGTTGAACTAGGGTTGTCGGATGGTATAAACGTTGAGGTACTCAAAGGCATCAATGCAGGAGACAAATTAAAATCCAAACCCATTGAGGATTCTCCGAAAAAACGAGGGCCACGGCAAAGTTAAACTGATCTTCCACTCATGAATTTGGCTAACTATTTAGGTTGAAATTAGAACGATTCTAATTTCACCAGATGCTATTTTTGATTACTTCTTCAGTAATCATGACAGCAAAATTTGCACGATCGATTACCATTATCATTCTAGTGGTTTCGAACTTGTCTTCACTTGCTCAGTTACCCTTACAACAAGTGGGTTTATTATGCCTGTTCGGACAAAATCCTGATGGGAATGAGCGGATAGTTAAATTTATTGAAACCCATCATTTGATTGAGATGGATGGATCACAAGTGACCCCTGAAAACCCGATCGGTTATAAGACGGAAAATGGCAGTATCAAAACGATGTACTTTCTGCACTATTATGAAATACCTGATTATCTACGACGGAGAAATGGCCTTTCATACTCCTACAAATCGCTGGCCCGCTTCGATGATCAATCACTGGCACTTCCACATAAAATTAAGGAGGAGCAGGTGGTCTATAAAAATTCAAGGAATGGTGTGAGCTACACAAATACGTACGTCTGGAATGGTAGAAAACGTAAAAGGAAAAAGGACTTTCTGCTCTCAAGTGTTGAGGTGCATATCGAAAACCCCAGATCCGTTATACCCGATTCTTGTTCTCAATGTTTTGAAGCGCCAAAACCATATTGTTATGAGGGAGATTGTTTGATGTGTGCGATTAACAGACCCGTGAATGATGTCTTAAAAGAATTGAGGAGAAACTACAGTTTGCCATTTCATGAAAAAATATCAAACACCGGACCATACTATGGATCATTAACTTCAGGGCTGAACATTTTCTACGAGAAAGATAGTCTGGTGAGCAAAATTGAGATAAGTCCTTACTCATTTAAAGGAAAATTCCCATTAAATCTCACAAGCGGTATGAAGTGCTCGGAACTGCCAAAACACCTTGGTGTTTATGATCCAACTCCGGATTACGGATTGTTTTACTACTTTTATTATGGAAACGCCAAGCTCTTGGTTACCTGTGACTTGACCAATCGTGAGATTGACAAAATTACGCTGTCTAGAGATTACAATGCAAGACTACCCTCATGTCCTCCAATTTCTCCGCTGCCCTTACCGAATTACGGTTGTTTGTGGGGCGATTGTGAAAATGGTTATGGAAGAGCACGTTACAATGGCGATGATCACTTCTTCTGGGAGTATGAAGGTGGATTTCAAAAAGGTGTATTTCACGGTGATGGATGTGAAATCCATGGAGACCGATACACCTTCAATCACTATGAAAATGGTTATATCAAAAGACCTTTAATTGACACGCTTTGTGTGGATGATGAGTGTGCATTCCCTCCGGAAAACTACGACCCTTCCAAAAAGGTTGTGGTAAATGAGAAAAAAGAACCAGAAATTTTCATTCCAAGTGAGTATAAACTGGTTAGAAGGGAACAAGAATACCTACATCTAATGAAGGGGGTTTCCATACTTGAGAACAAATTAGCGGGTTCTGGTTATTCCATGGAATCTGTTGACCACGCATTGTGGGACTATAATCCATATCGTGAATGGCATACGTATTCATTTAAGTGCAAAAAAAATCAGGAATGCATGCTTAAGATATTATCGCCGATGCATTGCGACTTACTTGAGTATTACCTTGAATTCCCGGATGGTAGAAAAACGAAACATGTTGAACGTCTAAACTTTGTAGGTTCTTATGGGAATCCACTGGTAAGTGCTGAGGAAGGCAAGTATATCTTCCATTATAGAATAATCTCTTACAACAGAAATATTCCTATTGGATTTGCACTATTCAAACGATAAGACACCTCAGAAGTGTAACCGGATCATTTATAACCTATGACAAATGGCATAGTCAGTAAGGAAAAAGTATAGGTACTCAGAATAGGATTTACATGATGCACAACGGAAGGGTGGCTTCCTTTGGATTGCGTATCAAATTATTTCACCTCCTGGGCACCTTAATTAACATCAATTTCCAAAAAACATGAGCCTGTTAAGCGTCCCGGCCCAGGTGGTCATTAAGACGCATAAAAAAGGGAGACAACGCATAGTCATCTCCCTTCTCATCGATAAGCTGGTTAACTTATTTCCTTTCGATCACAACGGGTGTAGTAGAAATTCGTGTTCCGGAAATGACCTGCAGGTAGTAGAGACCCCGATCCAGATCGTCCAGTTCAACTGGTATCACATCGGCATCCTTTAATCCGGTATATTCCTTTGAATACAATTCCTGTCCGGTGGTACTGATCAACCGAACAATGGTATTGGCTTGATAATTCGAATTGAACTGAACCCAAATCGTGCCATCTGCCGGATTCGGGAATACATCGATGTCCTTCACCACCGCGTCGGCGCGCACAGCCACAATGTTTGAATAGTCTAACTCACCATCAAAATCAACTTGCTTCAAGCGATAGAACACGACTTCCTGATTCAAAATTTCAGAAGAGTAATCAGTGTACTTGTAATTCAACATATCCAAGGAGGTTCCGCCTGGGGCCTTAGATGGAATTTTAGCGATGGTACGGAATTCAAATCCGTCCAGGCTGCGTTCCAGTTCGAAGCGATCGTTGTTCTGCTCAGAGGCCGTAGACCAGCGCAGATCGATCTGATCCTCGTTGCGGTGACCGTTAAAATTCACCAGTTCTACTGGTAGTGGATTTCCGCAGGTTGAGCCATTTTCAAACACGATGCCGGTAATAATGGCTGAGCCGTACTGATCTCCAGTATAAATAGGTTGCGAACAGGAGGTATGGAAATAAACTGTTTGAAGCTTGGTTCCACCTTGTTGATCGTAGATATGCAGGTACGTATTACCCTTCAAGCGAGTTTCGCCATCATTGGTAGCATCAATTTCAAACAATGCGCCAAGGCGAACTTCCCCCTCGAACCAAATATGCCCTGAGCTGATGTTCTCTTTCTCATTGGCAATGATGTATACCGTTTCACGATTATTGGGATCGCCGGAGCAACCATATTTATCAGAAGATTGAGATGTTACGGTGGCGTCACAACCATCACCCGTGTATTTAAATGTAATACGTTGTGGCTTCATACCACCGGTACAGCATGACTCAACCGGAGTCTTGCATTCCTCGGACAGCATTGCATTGATGTCCCCTTTATCAAAGAATCCGTCACCACCCTCCATGAAAAACCAACCCGATGCGCCATAGCCTAACTGATTAGTGTTGGCGTCCGTTCCTTGCTGGAAGGCTGGACCTCGTCTACTCAAGGTAAATACGCCTCGTTCTGATGACGTAACCGTACCAACCATAGACTTAAAGTATACCCAATCACTCATGTCACTAATGGTCCCGCAATAGTTGGTTTTGGGACTTGATGCAGGGGGCGTTGTAGTAGCCTCTGTTAGTACAATGTGGTACGAAAACTCTTCGCCGGAGAAGGCAGTATGGGTAAATCCTGAACCGGTAAGCACCACGGTACTGTTGGAATACTCTTCCCAGGAATAGGATGTGGAGTCACCTTCTAACCAGTAGGATGTTCCTGTGGTATCAATCATGTAAAGCACAAATTTGCGACCTACACAACTGGTGGTATTTTTCAGTTCACGATCACAAACCGGTACCGGATTGTCCGAAGGATAGCCACAAGATGCCCCCTCCTCCGATATCATACCACGAAGCTTTACAGCGCCCCATTGATCCCCGATATTCAGCGGTTGAGAACAGGAGGTATGAAAGTTAACCCGTTGTAACAACGATCCATTGGGTTGATCATACACATGTATCACCGTGTTGGACTTGAGGTAATCCTCTCCTAACTCCAATGCATTCAGCGTGAATGAACTATCCTTGATCACCCATCCGGTAAACCAGATCTTACCATCTGCCGGATTATTTTTATCGTTTGCAATGATGTAGACCAGATCACGCCCATCCGGATCTCCGGTGCAATTGTATTTATCTGAATCCTGGGTAGTAGACGTTGCACTGCACGATTCACCGGTATAGGTCAACGTAACCTGCTGTGGCTTGTATCCATCTACACAACAGGACGTGATTACCTCGTCTTCTTGACATGTTTCAGAAAGCATAGCATTAATATCACCATCGGTGAAATATCCATCGCCACCATGCAGATAGAACCAACCGGAGGCACCATATCCCAATTGATTGGTGTTCGCGTCTGTTCCTTGCTGGAAGGCCGGACCTCTTCGGGATAAACTAAAGGTTCCGTGATTATCCGAAGTCACTGTACCCACCAATGAATTGAAATACGTCCAATCACTATAACTGGATATGGTACCGCAATAGTTTGACTTAGGGCTACCTGATGGTGCGGTAGATGTGGCATTCAACAACCAGATATCGTAGGCAAATTCATCACCACTTAATGAAGCGTGGGTAAATCCTTCGCCAGTGAGATGAACCATCCCGTTGTTGTATTCCTGCCAATGATAAGACGTTGAATCTCCTTCCAGCCAAAATGCCGTTCCAGTTGAATCAATCAGATACAGTACGAACTTTCGCCCCACGCAACTGGTGGTATTTTTCAATTCACGCTCACACGTTGGTTCTGGATTGGAATGCGGTGTTCCGCAGGTATCTCCATACTTGGACACCATACCTTCCAGTTGAACAGCGCCCCATTGGTCACCTGTTATCAAAGGCTGTGAACAGGAGGTATGAAAGTTAACCCGCTGTAACACACTGCCTCCTGGAAAATCAAAGATATGGACTACGGTATTGGAGGACAGGTAGTCTTTATCGGCAAAATTTGCATCGATCGTAAATACACTATCCAATAGCACCCAACCCTCAAACCAACGATCACCGTTGGATGGATTGTTGTCATTGTTAGCAACGATGTAAACAACATCCCGACCGGACGGATCACCGTAGCAACCGTATTTGTCGGAAGATTGAGTTGTTTGGGTAGCCGAACATCCTTCTCCCGTATAGGTTAATGAAATTTGCTTGGGTTTGAATCCATCCACACAGCAGGATTCCGGTTCCTTAATAGTTGAGCATTCCGTTGATAACATGGCATTGATATCGCCCTTATCAAAGAAACCATCTCCCCCCTCCATGTGGAACCATCCTGATGCACCATATCCCAGCTGGTTGGTATTGGCATCCATTCCCTGTTGAAAGGCCGGACCTCTTAAGGATAGTGTAAACACACCTCGGGTACTGGAGGTTACTACTCCAGAAACGTGCTGGAAATACACCCAATTGGCAAAGCTTGAGATGGCTCCGCAATAATTGTATTTTGGACTTCCGGATGGCGCTGTAGAAGTGGCACCGGATAAAAGAACTTCAAAATCAAAGCTTTCTGATGATAAATCGGCATGCGTGAAGTTTTCACCTTTAACCAACACCGTTCCATTTGAAAATTCCGTCCAGGAGTAGCTGGTGGAATCACCTTCCAACCAATACGCCTTTCCGGTGGTATCGATCATGTACAGAACAAATTTCCGTCCTACACAGCTGGTCGTATTTATGAGTTCGCGATTGCAAATTGGTTCAGGATTGGTAGAAGGATTTCCGCATGTTGATCCATCTTCCCCAACCATTCCTACCAGTTTGAGCGCTCCCCATTGGTCGTCCAGATCCAACGGTTGCGAGCACGACGTATGAAAGTTTACTTTTTGGAGTAGCGAACCTCCTTCATGATCAAAGATGTGAATCACAGTGTTGGAGGACAGTTTAGTTGCTCCTGCATTTGAGGCATCCAAGGTGAATGTACTATCGAGCAACACCCAACCTTCAAACCACCGATCGCCATTGCTGGCATTATCATCGTTATTGGCAATCACATACACGGCGTTAGCATCGTTCGGGTCGCCGGAACAGTTGTATTTATCGGAAGACTGACTCGTGCTGGTGCCACTGCAGTCTTCTCCAGTATACTGAAGGCTTAATTGGGCTGGTTTAAAGCCGTCAACGCAACATGATTCATTGGAATCATCAACATCGTCAACCGTTCCACACGTTCCTCCCTGTTCACCACGCATTCCATAGAGTTGAACACTCCCCCATTGATCGCCAATGGAAAGTGGTTGGGAACAGGACGTATGGAAGTTTACACGCTGAAGAAGCGTACCGCCTTGAGAAGCAAAAATGTGAATAACAGTATTGGAGGATAATTTAGTTGCCCCGGACAAGGACGCATGAATGGTAAACACACTATCCAATTGAACCGAACCTTCAAACCATTTATCTCCTTGAGTAGGATCGTTATTGTTATTGGCAATGATGTAAACCGAGGAAGCCGAATTCGGATTTCCATAACAATTGAATTTATCTGATGCCTGGGTGGTATTGGTGGCAGAACAGGACTCACCGGTATAAATCAGGCTGATATCGGCCGGCTTAAAGCCATCCACACAGCAGGATTCATTTGGATCTTCGTCATCTTCAAATGTTCCACACGTATTCCCATTTTCCAGTAAAATACCTTTGAGGTAAATAGAACCATATTGATCTCCGGCGATGAGTGGCTGGGAACAGGAAGTATGAAAATAGACCTCCTGCAACTTGGTTCCGTTTTGCTGATCAAATACCTGAATGTAGGTCTCACCTTTTAAGCGTGATTCGCCGGCATTTGCGGCATCAATCACAAACGATGAATCAATAGACACCGTTCCTGAAAACCAAATCAATGCCGAGGGTAGGTAACTTTTGTTGGCGGCAACAATGTAAACCGACTGATCATCCTGAGGATCGCCTGAGCAACCATACTTATCGCTGTCTTGATGACTGCTGGTGGCTGAACAACTTTCTCCGGTGTAGGTAAATTCGATTTTTACAGGTTTGTTCTTACCGGTACAACACGAAGTTTGAGCCTGAAGAACGGATCCTTGAATTAAAAGGGTAATGAATGCTACGGACAGGATCAGTCCGCGCATCATGCGACTTGTTTTCATAATTCTACTATTTGCGACAGAGTCCACACCGAGGTGTTAACTCCACAGTGCTTCTCGCAAATCGTTCGCCATTGTCAGGATTTTGCATGAATCCAATCTTAGGCGCTCTTTATCAGCCATTTATGGCCTATTGGAATTTCAATAAAAAAGGTGCTAATTATAAAAATTCGCCCACATCAGGACAGCCTTTCCCAATTTGGGATTAATATTCGCATTGACAATAGGACAAAAAAAAACGCCGAATGGCGTTTCTTTATCTGGTGATTGGTGCCCAGAACAGGATTCGAACCTGCACGGCCGTTAAGCCACTACCGCCTGAAGATAGCATGTCTACCAATTTCACCATCTGGGCAAGTAAAAAAGTATCTTAAACCTCCATCTAAACATCAGGCATGTTTAGTAGATGGATTTGGTGCCCAGAACAGGATTTGAACCTGCACGACCGTACGGTCACTACCCCCTCAAGATAGCGTGTCTACCAGTTTCACCACCTGGGCAATTTCGCATCCAACCCGTTCGGATTTTCAGCGGGTGCAAAATTAATAATTCACCGATAAAGATGAATTATTTTATTGGTTTATTCTTCTGAATTGTGCGTGCTGTTCAACATCAAAAATGCCTTGGAAAACGCTTCCAGATCTCCATCCATCACGGCTTGCACATTACTGGTTTCCTCACCTGTACGCACATCCTTAACCAATTTATAGGGATGCATCACATAATTGCGAATTTGGCTTCCCCACTCAATCTTCATTTTACCTGCCTCAATTTCGGCACGTGCTTCATTTTTTCGGCGAAGTTCAATCTCATAAAGTTGTGATTTCAGCATCTTCATGGCCTGCTCCTTGTTTGCCAGCTGAGAGCGAGCTTGCTGACATTCAATCACCAATCCGGAAGGTTCGTGCTTCAAACGGACAGCGGTTTCCACCTTGTTTACGTTCTGACCACCTTTACCACTGCTCCGGTAGGTATCCCAGGTAATGTCGGCCGGGCTGATTTCAATATCGATGGAATCATCCACCACCGGATAGCAATACACGGACGCAAATGAAGTGTGTCGGCGGGCATTGCTGTCGTACGGCGAAATTCGAACCAACCGGTGTACACCATTTTCCCCTTTCAGATAGCCGTATGCAAAATCCCCGGAAATCTCGATGCTACACGATTTTATCCCCGCTACATCTCCATCCACCTCATCCAGAACACTTGCCTTAAAACCGTTTTTCTCAGCAAACATGATGTACATACGCATCAACATGCTGGCCCAATCATTACTCTCTGTCCCCCCTGCTCCGGCGTTAATCTCTATGACAGCGTCGAGTTGATCCTCTTCATTACTCATCATATTTTTAAACTCCAGATCTTCTACAAACACCTGGCATTCACGATAAGCCAGATCTACTTCCTCATCGGATGCCTCACCAGCCTGTTTAAATTCATGAAGGACTTCCAGATCTTCAAGGAGGGCAACGGCTTTATCGTACGCGTCGGTCCAGATCTTTTTCTTTTTGATTTCACGCAGATGTGCTTCTGCTTTTTTGGGATCATCCCAAAAAGTTGGATCCTGTGTTTCCAGTTCTTCCTGTTCAATCAGGGCTTTCTTCCTGGCAACGTCAAAGATACCTCCCCAGGGCCTCAACACGGCCCTTCAATTCCACCAGTTGATCTGATGTCATAATCCTACTTATTAGTATTAATTTTCTTCAAAAACCGAATAGGTTAGCCCAACAAACCAGGCGGGTTGGTTGGACTGAAATCGAAATTGGCTGTTGGGGCCAAATGATCGCTCCGTTGCAAATTCGGTAAACAAACCGCCAAGGCCAAGACGGAACGACCAATCTTCATTGGGCTCCAAACGGGCATACAACCGGTACGACACCATTCCCTTCTGATTTGCTAACCCGAAGGCATTAGCTTTATTAGGCTTGGCGTTGATGTTCGTTTCCATGGTTGCGCCATCCTTGGATGATGTTGGTCCCGGATGATAATCGGCTTTTACCTCAGCGCCTCCACTAATACCCAGTAAGTCAGCCTCCATTCCCACAGAAAGCCAATCTTTTATAGTGTACTCCGCATGGGCCGAGAAATTGATGGAGAATGATTGGGTTGAAGGAATAACCAGTGTATCCATTTTCTGATCATCCTTTCGGAGGTCCTTATGGGCCGTAACCATTTCCATCTGACTGAACAGGTTCACCGGCACCGACAAACCAAAGCCAAACCGAAGATCATTATCCATGAATCCGAATAAATCCTTGGTCATACTGATTTCAGCCTGCTTGATTTCGGACGAAAAGCTACTGCTGTAGGTTCCATTCAACCGGTAATCGGCCAGGCGTTGAGCAGATGCCGAAACAGTCAACACGCTCAGTAAAATTGGTATGAACAGGAAGCGATTCATTATCCATAAAGTTCCTCGTTCAGTAAATCCCGGATTTCGCGAATCTCATTCATATTCACTTCACGATCCGAATGGAGCATCAACTCCAACAAGTATTCGAGATCCGTCATCTCAATACCTTCTTCATCATCCACAAATTCGATATCAAAGTGGCCGTTTTCACCAATGTATTCATAGCAAAGTCGACATATCTTCACCAAAGCTGGATTTTTCTCATCTCTGGCGATCTCACGGATTTCGTGAAGGGCCTCAACAATCTCATCCGCGTTGAACTCCTTTTGTACCAACTTCAACAGGGATTCGATTTTCTTGTTACCGGCTGCACTTTTCATTGCGTTTTTGTACTTATTAATTAAGCCGCGAAATTATCCAATTTGTTTGATTTGCCGATGACTTCCGACCGCATAACCACAAGGGCTGATAAAGGTTGTAACTTCGCCCCCCAAAGGTGTATGAACGTTGAAAGCTGAGATTATAACCATAGGCGACGAAATTTTGATTGGTCAGATTGTGGATACCAATTCTGCGTGGATGGGAAAGCAATTGAACCGCATAGGTTGGGAAATTTCGCGAATACACACCATTCCCGACACCATTGAGGCCATCGTTGACACCCTTCAACAGGCCAGTTCACGATCAGCAGCCGTACTCATCACCGGCGGACTAGGGCCCACCAAAGACGA
Source organism: Flavobacteriales bacterium (assembly GCA_020635355.1). Taxonomy (GTDB): domain Bacteria; phylum Bacteroidota; class Bacteroidia; order NS11-12g; family UBA9320; genus WGNA01. Next base: position 86,587 of record JACJZW010000001.1, on the reverse strand, counting down.
TGTGACCAAAGACGCTCTTTGCCGGTTTTTTGAATGTGACCTTGAATTTGATCAAACTTCGTACGACCGCATCGCAGAGCGTTTCAAGGCACTCAATAAACCGATGAAAAATGCGCACCGGCATCAGGCTATGTTGCCCTCTAAATGCACAGCCATAGACAATGAATATGGTACCGCCCCTGGTATGCACTTTGTCCATCAATCGTGTGATATCATTTCCATGCCCGGTGTTCCCTACGAGATGAAGGGATTAATGACCAATGTGGTGCTGGACGTGCTCAAATCCCGTTCTCAGGAATCCGTGTATTACCAGACTCTGGTCACCGCCAATGTCCCGGAATCCGTGTTGGCAGAACGTTTAACCAACTTTGAGCTAAAGCTACCAACCCATCTCAAACTAGCTTATTTACCTCATTATAATTTGGTGCGACTTCGCTTAACCGCAAAAGGTTCTCAGGCCGATGGGTTGGAAGCCGTTGTTGGTGACCTGATTGACGAGATGAAACAAATTCTGGGCAACGTGGTGATTGCAGATGAGGATTTGCCCATTGCTCAAATTGTAGGGAATCTGCTCAAGGAACGGAATGAAACCGTATCCTTTGCCGAGAGTTGCACCGGTGGATACGTCGCTCACCTGATTACATCCAATGCTGGCTCGTCGGCCTATTTTCCCGGGTCTGTTGTAACCTATTCCTATGACAACAAAACTGAAGTACTGGGAGTTGATTCGGAGATACTTTGGCAGGACGGCGCAGTTAGTGAAGCGGTGGTCACCAAAATGGCGAGATCTATACGGATTAAAAACAAAACCAACTATGCCCTTGCCCTATCCGGCATTGCCGGACCAGATGGCGGCACTGAAGAGAAGCCGGTTGGCACCGTTTGGATGGCTGTTTGTAATGCAGAACGCGTAGTCACTAAATGCTATCAACTCAAAGGAAACCGAATTCAGAACATTGAACGATCTGCACATTTGGGTCTGGAGTTGTTGCGAAAGTTGATCGTAGGTTTGATTTAATGTGACCCCATTGTTTATTCATCATCCATTTGAAATAAGTTTGAAAAAAAGTATATGAAAAAGTCTCTCTTAACTGCCTGTTCCGTTGCGTTGTTTTTGATGGGAACCATTGCGGTGTCGTCTTGTAATAAAACCAAAGTTTCAGATCCAGCCGGTCATCACGCGTCTTGTTCAGACCACCATGCCGACAAAAAGGATTGTTGTAAAGATGGGAAGAAAGAGTGCCATTCTGAATCTTCAGCTACCGATTCCACTACTACCGCACACGTGTGTGATGACAATTGTCATCAAAACGGATGCTCCCATCACCAATAAGACTCGTGCTGAACTGATCCATTCAACGGCATCGTATGCGTTCTGTTCCCTTCCCGATAACTGCTGTAATCCTTGCAAAAAATGAAGAGGCTGTTATGGCTGAATGTATAGAGAGCATCCGGGATGTGGTAGACGAGGTGCTGGTAATTGATTCCGGAAGTACAGACGAGACGAAGAATTTGGCAGAAGCAGCCGGGGCAATTGTGCTGAACACCGAGTGGCTTGGCTATTCGGATACCAAGAACTGGGGAAACCTGCAGGCCAGTCATGATCTCATTTTTTCATTGGATGCCGATGAACGAGCTGATGCGCAACTTCGAACTGAGTTATCGAGAGTGCGACAGGATGGTTTTACAGGTATTGGGGCGTTCCGACGAAAAAACTATTACGGCCATCATTGGGTTCGATATGGTGGTTGGTATCCGGACTGGAAAAGCCGACTCTTTGATCGAAGAACAACCCGATGGGAAGGAAAGTATGTCCATGAACGACTTATAGGCCGTCAGCCTCAGGTTGAATTGAACGGTAATATTATCCACTTAACCGTTCGAGATCGGACACATCATCGGCAAACCATTGAAAAATATGCCCGGTTGAATGCCCAACGATTGGTTGATGCAGGAAAAAGTTCTCATGGTCTTGCTGCGCTTTTATCAACTTGTTGGACTTTTGCACGCATCTTTTTCCTGAAGGCAGGATTTTTAGATGGCGTAACCGGTTGGTACGTTGCCGTTGGATCAGCGAGAGCTAAATGGCTAAGGCACCACTATTACATTGAACTCACTAAACACCCACATGGTTGAGCAAAACCAGGTTGAACTGGCTCCTTTTACCACATTTGGCATCCCGGCTACATGTGCGCACTACCTTGAGATAGCATCTGAGGAGGAGGCACTATCGGCTTTGAGTAAGCTGGAGAACGAACCGTTTATGGTTTTGGGTGGAGGGAGCAATGTGTTGTTCACTTCTAATTACAACGGAACCATCATTCACAACCGAATCAAGGGAATTTCACGTATTCGGGAGGATGAGGATTATGTCTATATACGGGTTGGGGCCGGTGAGGTGTGGACCGATGTGGTGGAGTATGCCCTTGATCAAAACCTGGGAGGTATTGAAAATCTAAGCCTCATTCCCGGATGTGCAGGAGCTGCTCCAATACAAAACATCGGTGCCTACGGTATCGAAATTAAAGACGTACTGGAATCTGTAACAGCTGTGTTGCTTCCGAATAAAAGCATTCGGGTTTTTGATCACGCCAGTTGTCGATTTGGATACCGCGACAGTATTTTCAAACAAGAATTGAAAGGCCGGTTTTGCATCACGTACCTCGTGCTCCGATTAACGAAAAAGCATCAACTAAATACGGGATATGGTGCTATTCGGGAAGCTTTGAATACCATTCCCGAATCCAACTGGACGATTCGGGATGTTTCCAATGCGGTAATCTCCATTCGAAGGAGCAAATTGCCTGATCCGGCAAAACTGGGTAACGCGGGTAGTTTCTTCAAAAATCCGGTTATACCCACCCGTCAGTTTAATCAACTTCAGGAGCAGTTCTCTACGATTCCCGGTTATCCCGTATCGGAGAACGAAACAAAGGTGCCTGCCGGATGGTTAATTGAGCAATGTGGTTGGAAGGGAAAGCAGGTTGGTCAAACCGGATGTCATGCCCTGCAAGCCCTGGTGATCGTAAATTATGGCGGTGCCAGCGGACATGAGATCCAACAACACGCGATGAATGTCATTAATTCAGTAAAGGAACGATTCAACATCGAACTGCAACCTGAGGTAAATATAATTGAGAAGTGATGGAGTGGAATATTGAATCGGCCATTTTATATGAGGACAATCACCTCATTGCCGTTCACAAGCCTGCGGGAATGCTGGTTCAGTCAGACGAAACCGGTGATCGGGCGCTGAATGATTATGTGGCTGGGTACATAAAACGCAAGTACAATAAACCCGGGGATGCCTTTGTAGGCACCATTCATCGTTTGGACCGACCCGTAAGTGGTTTGGTTCTTTTTGCCAAAACGTCCAAGGCATTGAGTCGCATGAATGAACTCTTCCGGGATAAAAAAATTCAAAAAACCTACCTGGCTTTGGTGGATTCCCGTCCGGAGAAGCTCTCGGATACGTTGGTACACTACCTCACCAAGGATACTCAAAAAAATAGTGCGCGGGCATTTTTAAAGCCCGGTAAAGATACCAAGCGGGCCGAGTTGAGTTACGATTATATCGGCACAGCCAACCACAAATATTTGATTCGTGTGAAGCCGGTAACCGGCAGGCCGCATCAAATTCGGGTGCAATTAGCCAAGATCGGCTTGCCCATTGTAGGCGATCTCAAATATGGTAGTCCACGTGGGCGGGGTAATTTCATCTACCTCCACGCCAAAAGCCTGGAGTTCATCCACCCTGTAAAAAAAGAAAAGATACTTTTGCGCTGCCCTTTACCAGACGACGTCAACTGGCGCTTCTTCGAATCATTTGAGGGGGCAGCATAAACATCGATACAATTAGTAAATACACGCATGAACGGATTTTTTAAAGTTCCCACTCCAAAGAACGAACCGGTAAAAAATTATGCCCCCGGATCTCCTGAAACCATTGAATTGCAAGCGAAGTTAACATCACTTCGTTCCGTTGAATTGGATATCCCGATGTACATCGGCGGTGAAGAAATTCGAACCCAAAAAACGAAGAGCATTCATCCTCCACATGATTTAAAACACACATTGGGTCAGTTTCATCAAGGAGACGCCACACACGTGGAAAAAGCTATCGAATCAGCCATGACGGCAAAAGAGTCCTGGGAAGCCTTGAGTTGGGAAAACCGGGCTTCCATATTTCTCCGTGCCGCAGAATTGATTGCCGGACCTTACCGGGCGGAAATCAATGCAGCTACCATGTTGTGTCAGAGCAAGAATGCCTATCAGGCCGAAATTGATGCCGCTTGTGAATTGATCGATTTCTTCAGGTTCAATGTTCAATACATGACCGAGTTATACGCTGAACAACCACCGGAAAATTCTCCCGGTGTATGGAACCGCTTGGAATACCGGCCGTTGGAAGGATTTGTGTTTGCCCTGACCCCGTTCAATTTCACATCCATTGCGGCGAACCTACCGGGTTCACCTGCATTAATGGGTAATACCGTGGTTTGGAAACCGGCCGAATCGCAAATCTACTCAGCCAATGTAATCATGAAGGTGTTCAAAGAAGCCGGCTTGCCGGATGGCGTGATTAACCTGGTCTATGTTTCAGGACCGGTTGCCGGGGATGTAATCTTCAAGCATCGGGATTTTGCCGGGTTGCACTTCACAGGATCCACAGGAGTATTCCAGCATTTGTGGAAGGAGATTGGTCAGAACATCGCACATTACAAAAGCTATCCACGCATCGTTGGGGAAACTGGCGGGAAGGATTTTGTGATGGTTCATCCAAGTTCCAATGCCACTGAAGTAGCCGTTGCGCTCGCCCGCGGAGCATTTGAATTCCAGGGACAAAAGTGTAGCGCGGCATCCAGAGCATACATTCCGCAAAGTTTGTGGGGCGATGTGCGTAAGGACCTTGTAGCCATATTGGATGATATGAAAATGGGGCCACCGGAAGATTTCCGAAACTTCATCAACGCAGTTATTGATCAGCGTGCCTATACCAAGATTTCCGGATATATTACTCAGGCAAGACAAGATGGAGTTGAAATTGTCTCAGGAGGTAACTTCAACGACAAAGAAGGCTACTTCATTGAACCAACTGTATTGCTGGCTAAAGATCCAAAGTACACCACCATGTGTGAAGAGATCTTCGGACCCATCCTCACCATCTATGTCTACCCCGATGATGCGTTTGAATCCACCTTACATCTTCTGGACGAAACCGGTATCTACGCCTTAACCGGTAGTATTTTCTCCCGCGATCGGCATGCAGTGGAATTAGCCACCAAGGTATTGAGCAACGCGGCAGGGAACTTCTACATCAATGACAAGCCTACCGGGGCTGTTGTTGGTCAGCAACCTTTTGGTGGGGCAAGAGGCTCAGGAACCAATGACAAGGCTGGTGCAAAAGCCAATTTGATGCGATGGGTAAGTATGCGCACCATCAAGGAAAATTTCGTTCCGCCAACGGATTACAAATACCCCTTCCATAGTGCTTAAATGGGGGAATAATTCCCATTATGGGATTTATCCCACTTTGAACTCCGCAAGTTATCAAGCACTTTACGATTCCTAACACACCCTAAATCCTCCTACTAACTATCTATTTTTCAATACTTTACGCATTGTATTAGATAGTGGTAAAATGATATTTAACCCGCAAGTAGAAACATCTTTGGTCAGTGGCATGCCATTTGAACTTTGCTTTTGCGATTAGTTACTTAACGCGAGCATTAATACTGTTTCACTTATGCGCAAGTTTGATTTATTAAATTTCTTTTATGGTCTGGGAGCAGCCATCATTCTTATCGCCGCCCTCTTCAAGTTCGTCGGCTGGAATGGTGCAGACACCCTCTTCGTCATCGGATTGGTTGGCGAGGCCATCATCTTTGTGATCTCCGGTTTACAACCGGTAACCATTAACAAAGTATTTCATTGGGATCGATTGTTTCCTCAACTCACCCGAGAAGAGGATGAACCAGGTCAAGGTGAAATTTCGATCGAAGGAGCCGAGCTCACACATGAACAGCAAATCCAGAAAATGATGGAATCCATCCTGGCACTGGACAATTCTGTAGATGTGTTGAACACCTCCACGAAGAAACTCACCAAATTTATCGAGCGACTCGAATCCAATTACGAGTTGGTAAACACGTCAACACTTGACTATCAAAAAGAGATTAACTCTTTGAAAATCAAGATTGCCAATGCCAACGAAAAATTGAAGGAGTTCGAAAACTATCGATTCTAAGGCCATGGCAACAAATTCTCAAAAACTCCGTCAGAAGGCCATTAATCTTCTGTACCTGATCTTTTTGGCCTTCCTGTTTACGTTTATCCCATCCGATTTTGTGGATACTACGTACATCACCAATCAGTCCATGAACATGCTCTGCAACGAGGTGGAGCGTCACAGCACCAAGTACAACATGCTGGTGTTAAGTTACGTCCAGCAGGATGAAGAGCTGTTCAATGACACCAAACTCAAGATCATTCAGATTGATGAGCTGACCAATGAGCAAATCAAACTCATTGAAGACATGAAGGTGAACATGATCAAGAAGCAGGGTTTCAACACGTACGGCTATCTCACTTCCGGAAAGTCAGAAAATCCATCCAATGATTTCATGATCACGGAAAAAAACGCCGAGAAGTTGCTCAACTCATTGCGCAGCTACAAGCGTAAACTAATCGAATTTTTACCGGCTGAAGATGTAGCCTACCTGGACTCCATCCTTCCACTGCCTGAGCGTATAAGACGATCCGATGGAGACTTTGCTCCCATCGCGGAGTTCTTCTTCAAGAAAAACCCACTGAACGTTGCACTGCTAAACCTTTCCTATTTCAAAAGCACAACGGAAAGAGCTCGCACCTATACCATCAGTAAGGTAATTCAAGACATCGTAATCACGAAGCCTCGTGTTGTACCGGAAGACATTGCGGAGATCATCATGGAACAACGTGATCTGCTTGGCGATCTAGAATTTATCCGAGCCTTTCGCGCTTCCCGAAACCGAGGTGGCGGAAAAGGCGAATTTGAACAAAAGGGACAATCCATTCCCCTGGCCATTGAATCCGTTTCCGATTCCATTTACGCCGTTGGAAAACCCGCTAAATTCAACGTGAAGTTTGATACAGCATCCGGAAAACGTATCGCGGTTACCTTGCGAAAGGCAAACGGATCTACTCAGAATATATCCATGACCAAACCCGGCGTCTTCATGTTTGTACCTGAGGAAAAGGGTGTGTATCAAATTCAGTTTACCTCAAACGAGGAACGTTCGTCCAAGTTTATTAAAGTGATGGACCTGGATCCTGTTCTTCAAAACAATGAGATGGGCACCTTGTATGTTGGCGTTGATAATGCTTTAAATATTAAGACATCCGAATTTGAAGACACCGAAGGCCTCCAGGCTCAAATCACCAAAGGAGTTATTCTCAAGAAAGGATCAAACTTTTACGCAAGGGTTGAAGAACCCGGATATGTAGATGTTCAGGTCTTTGCTCAAATGAGCTATGGTAAGGTTAAAGTGGCGGAAAAACGATTCATTGTTCGTGAACTAGCCATGCCAGTTGCCTTGCTTTTAAATAAAACCAGCGGAAGTACACTTACCGCCGATGAATTGAAAAAGATTAAAACACTCAGTATTCGATCTGAGGAATACCTCGTGAGCGAGCAATTTTATATCTCGGGGTTTGATTTTAGTGTGATTTACAACAATCATACATCCATCCTGCAACCCATTACCAATTCAGGAAGTTCCTTAAACGCCATTTCACAGGATGCATTGGCTCGTGTTAAACCAGGCGATATCTTGATTTTTAGTAACATCAAGGCGAAATCGTCTTTGGGTAAAGAAATTGATGTTTCACCTGTAACTTACACTGTTAAGTAAGCTTACTACTACTGCTACTACTATGTTAAACGTCATTAACCTACGAAAATTAGCGCTAACCTTGGTCATTGCCATAGGTTGTCATATGATGAGCTGGGGAGCTGATACCCTGTCCTTCCCAAGCTCGGTAACCACTACCAAGACCTTGGTTCCTGCGATCTACCGGATAGATGGTCACCATATCATTGAAACTGGTGCAACCTTGAACGTTCAGCCCGGAGTAATTCTTCTGTTTGAATACGATGCTGTAATTGAAGTTCGAGGTGGCTTGAACGTGAACGGTGAACCAAGAAACTTTGTTCAGATCTACAGTGAGGATACCGCCAAAAACGGCCGGGGATTTGTAATTGTTGGTGGAGATAACTCAAAGATTACGTTCACCTACACCAGATTCAGTTCCCTTCACAAGCCCATTCAATTCAATAAAAACTGGTCCCGGACAGCGGTAAAATTCCAGAACAACGAATTTGTAGACCTATCTGGGAGTGGCGTCTTTTTTGAAATTCGGGAGTTAGATAAAATTCTGACCAATCAAACCGTAAAAATCACCATCGACCACAACACCTTCGGGAATAATTCCGGAAGTTTAATGTTGGCAGAATGTTCAGGTGAGTTGATTCAACTGGAATTGACCAACAATGTGTTTTCCCGAAATGAATTCATCGGTCGTGAACTCAATGGGATATTCACCACACCCATTTTCATGAACTACAACTCCCTTCCTGGTCGTGGAAGTAAGCCGCTGATTCGAAATAACTCCATATGTTACAACTTTGGAAGTTTGGTGATGTCGGATACCGTTGAGTTCTTTCCGGTATACCTTACCGCCGTGGGTTCTTCTGATTTTCTGGATGTAAACGAGAATTATTTTGGCGACAATGCCAAAGCTGATTTTGATGCCTACCAGGAAGACATGAGCACCTCCAGAAGAGCTCCACTCCTCTTATATGATAAGCTTCAGCAGAAGCCGTCATCCGATGTGAACGGACACGTTTACAAAGTAGGCGTCAATGGTGCACGTGTTGATGACCTCAACAGCAATATCGAAATTAACGCCACCACGGATCAGTTTGAATTGGTGGCTAATCGTCCGCTTCGGGTCGGAAAGAAGTTCCGTATTAACTACGTCCACCTGGAAGATGATACGCTGAGATATGAGCAATTGGAACACAAAATTGATTTCTCAAATGGCAATCAACTTATTGGGATTCAAATCAAAGACCGGTTGCTCAAAATGGGTAAAAACGGCTACATCAAAATCCAGGGCCTGGAAGATGAAAACGGGTTTATCGCACCTGCTGTAAATATTGGTCTTAAGAGTTTCTTGATGAAGAATAACGTCTTTATTTCAGGATATGACGACTTCCGCAGAATCCCTAAACTCATTCAAAGCACCCCACGTGTATACTACACCGGAGATAACCCAATACCATCCGGAAGTGCATCAGACACGGGTGATATCTTCATCGATAGTGAATTAATTGATCCGGAGGATTCCATGCTCCGAAAAGACTATTGGGATGCAGGTATTCTGGTTGGGACAACCATGTATTTTGGAGATTTGGCCTACACAAATATCACCCTCTCCCTTCCCAACGCTCGTCCAAACCTGGGTTTCCGTTTTGGATACAATCTCACCGATAGATACCGAATCGAGCTGTCTCAAAACAGCATGGTGATAGCCGGTGCTGATGACCGTTCATCCATCATCGGCTCTCAACGAGGAACCAATTTCGATCGCGGCTTGTCATTCAGAACCTGGATCTACGATATCGGAGTTTCCGGTGAATACCGGCTTTACCGATTCCGCAAAATCAAGAACATCATTCCATCTTTCTTCGCCGGTGTTTCGGTCTACTATTTCCAACCTCAGGCAGAAGTGGATGGCGTGTATTACAATCTTAGAAATGTGGGTACTGAAGGACAGCGACAAGATGGATCTATATACGCCTATAACCGATTTAGTGTGGCCATACCAATGGGCATTAAACTTTCCCGGCACCTGAATCGGAATACCTTGGTGAGTGTATCCTACACCTACAACAAGCTTTTCACCGATTACCTGGACGATGTAAGTACCGGACCATTCCAGAGCTATGATCAAATCACTTCTGTAAACAAGGACCTTGGACCAGTGGCCTACGAACTGGCTAATCCCAACGACATGAAGCCCGGTTTAAATCGTTCGGCTAGTGGAGACTACGATGGTTATTCCTTCTTTGGAGTCACCTTTACCCGGAAGTTCTCTTTTTAACGACGATTCAGGATATTTAATCCTGAGATCAAACGCTTGGCAATACCTTTGCGTTGTACTAGTACCATGAAGACTGTTCGACGCATTGCCCTTATTCTTGTTTCTCTGGTTGTTCTACTGATCGCAGCCTTACTCATTCTGCCCCGATTGTACAAGTCAGAGATCGTTGTTTTCCTCCGTTCCGAGATTAACCAGAATCTGGATGCCGTAGTGGACTTTGACGATGATGTAACCATTAGCCTGATTCGTCATTTCCCCAATCTTACGATCGACATTCAGGATCTTTCTATCGTAGGTAAAGGAGCATTTGAACTGGATACCCTGGTATCGGCTCAATCCGTTACCGTTTCGATCGAATTTATGGAGTTCGTGCGTAACGGGAAAGCCACCATCACCGGCTTGCGGCTCAATGAACCGTCCGTTTACCTGACCTATGCCGATTCATTGGCTAACTGGGACATTTTCCCTGAAGATACCTCGGAATCATCTGTTTCTGCAGGTGTTGACTTTGATCGGATTATTGTGACTGACGGCAGGTTCCGTTATTTGGACACCGCCGGGGCAGTGGATGTTTCCATTAATCACTTAAACGGTACGCTCACCGGTTCGTTTAAGGATGATGTGTTTGATGCCAAAACGCAGTTTGAAACTACGGATTTGTACATCTCCTACGATGCTATTCCCTATCTCAACCATTTGCCGGTAAATGGGGATGCAACGATGTCCATCGACCTTCAGAACGATCGATACCTCTTTAAGGACAACCAACTCTTCACCGGAAACCTGATGATCGTTGGTGAAGGTGGGATGGAGTTTGTGAATGATGACGACATTCGATATGACCTGACCTTTAGCTCATCGGAGGCATCCTTCAAAGAACTACTGAGTCTGGTTCCAGCGATGTATCTGGACGACGTGGCCGACTTTGAAGCCAATGGTTCCGCCTCCCTTTCCGGTTATTTCAAAGGATTATACAGCAACGATTCATTCCCGGGTTATGGACTGAAAGCGGCTATTAAAGACGGCTCCCTGCGCTACAACAAAACAGCCAAACCCATCCAAAAAATTGCGCTTGATTTTGGCGTATCCTGCCCTGACGGGATCACGGATCACCTCAAATTGGACGTACCCACCTTCTCCTTCTCACTGAACAACGAACCATTCTCCGGTAGCCTACTACTGCGCACTCCGGAAACCAATCCATACCTAAAAGGAAGTCTTAAAGGGCAGGTGAACCTGGCAGATCTGGCGGCGTTGCTTCCTGCTGATCAAAACCGGCAAATGAAAGGTTTGTTGGACGCGGATGTTTCAGTTGATGGATATCCGGCCCGAATAGAATCAGATCAGCTCAATGCCATGAAAGCATCTGGATTACTGCGGTTTGCGGATGTGTTTTATAATGGTCCTGAAGTACTTAAGCCCATTGAGGTGGCTACAGCACGAATTGAGTTGGATAATTCTAAACTCAACATTCCTACTCTTCAAGCCAAGGCTGGATCATCCGATCTCCTGCTTTCCATTCAACTCCGAAACATCTGGCAATACCTCATGGGAAGCGGTACCACCGAGGGCGAAATTAATTTGGCATCATCCCGATTGGACTTCTCTGATTTCATGGAAATTGATACCACCACTGAAAGCGGAGCAACCTCCTCTCCCATCGATATCCCAAAAGGAATTGGTCTGGCGCTGATGACCAACATCAAACAATTAACCTACGGTGAAGAGAACTTCAAAAACCTAACGGCATCCGGAAACCTGAACAACCAGATTGTTACCATTTCTTCCATGTCAACCGAATATGCCGATGGATTCTTTAAGATGGACGGAAGCCTCAACATGCAAAATCCGGAACAAATTCTTTCGGACCTGAACCTAACCGCTGAACGACTCCAGATCAGCACAGTGTTTAAACAGTTTGAAACCATTCGTTTATTAGCTCCGGTGGCCGAATGGGCTAGCGGTTTATTCTCCACCACCATTCATTTGAAAGCGCCATTCTCTGGTGACTTTTCACCAGTACTTTCAAAATTATCCTGTAAGGGCTTCTTAGATGTTTTTAACTGCGACCTCAAAGGCCTTAAAATCGTGAATGAAATTGGGCAGAAACTACAAACCGATCAGTTCAACAAACCCATCAAACTCACCGATCTCTTATTGAGTTTCAAGGTAGAAGACGGCAAAGTATATGTGGAACCATTCGAGTTACCCATTGGCCAAACCAAATTAAAACTAGGGGGGTACACCGCCCTGGATAAGAGCATTGATATGACCGGCCTGCTTACGGTACCCAAATCACTCTACGAACAAAACACCCAAACCTATCTGAACTATATCCCACAGGATAAACGGAGTTTGTTAGGCGCCTCTGACATAACTGACCTCCTGTTGAACCTGACCGTAGGTGGCACCGTAACGAAACCTCAGATCAAGTTGTCCTACAACCAACTCAGGAAAAATGTAGGAGATCAAGTAAAGGATCGTATCAATTCAGAGATCGATCAACGTAAAAAAGAAGCCGAAGATCGCGCCAGGGCAGAAATAGATAAGGCCCGGGCTGATGCCGAACAGGCCAAGAAAGAAGCCGAAGAAGCAGCCAAAAAAGCCGTTGAGGCTGAAAAGAAAAAAGTAGAAGAGCAGATTAAAAAGGAGAAAGAGGAACTGCGCAAAAAACTCGAGGAGGAAATCAAAAAGAAACGCTCCGGAGTATTCGGAAAATAACATCGTTTGATAAACAAGACATCAAGAGCAGATACCCACATTATTCTCTTAAAATTATTCGGAACAAAAGCTCACCGATACCAAAAAATATTACCTTTGCAGCCCTATATCGAACAGAGATGGATTTCATTAAGAAGATCGAAGCGTCACAGCTAACAGCCGAAACACCGGAATTCAATGCCGGAGATAATGTGACCGTATACTACAAGATCAAGGAAGGAAACAAGGAACGTATCCAGCCTTTTCAAGGAACTGTTATTCAACGACGTGGTGCCGGATCCACAGAGACCTTTACCGTACGAAAAATTTCCAGCGGCATTGGTGTGGAGCGTATCTTCCCGTTGCACAGTCCACTGATTGATCACGTCACTGTTAACCGTCGCGGTAAGGTCCGAAGAGCTCGTATCTTCTATCTGCGTCAGCTAACTGGTAAGAAAGCAAGAATCAAGGAAAAACGCGTTTAGAAAACAACGCCTTAACGATATCAAAGCCTTCCGCCAAATGCCGGAGGGCTTTTTTATTTTTGTCGACTTTATAACATTCAGATTTTCAGCATGGAATTGACCGATAAATACGAACCATCAGGTTTTGAATCCCATTGGTATGAGCGGTGGATGAATAACGGCCTTTTTGCCTCAACTCCGGATAACAGACCGCCGTATACCATAGTCATTCCTCCGCCTAACGTAACAGGCATGCTCCACATGGGGCACATGCTGAATAATACCATTCAGGATGTTATGATTCGTCGCGCCCGTATGCAAGGTTTTAATGCCTGCTGGGTACCTGGTACCGATCACGCCTCCATTGCCACCGAAGCTAAGGTTGTGGCCATGCTGAAGGAAAAAGGTATTAACAAGAGCGACATTTCACGGGAAGAATTTCTGGAGCATGCCTGGGAGTGGAAGGAAAAATACGGCGGTATCATCCTCAAACAGCTCAAAAAATTAGGTTGCTCCTGCGATTGGGATCGAACCCGCTTCACTATGGAGGATGACCTATATGCATCCGTCATTGATGTATTCGTTGACCTGTACAACAAGGGCCTGATCTACAAAGGAGCCCGAATGGTAAACTGGGACCCAGCCGGGAAAACCGCCTTATCCGACGAGGAAGTAATTTACCGGGAGGTGGACTCCAACCTGTATTATGTTCAATACCAATTGGTGGGTTCCAATGACTACATTCAAATTGCTACCACCCGACCGGAAACCATTTTGGGTGATACGGCCATCTGCGTTAATCCGGATGATGAACGTTATGCCCACCTGAAAGGCGCGAAAGCCATCGTTCCCATCGTGAACCGCGAGGTTCCCATCATTTTTGATTCCTATGTAGACATCGAATATGGAACAGGTGCGTTGAAAGTCACTCCGGCTCACGACATCAACGACTACAATCTGGGTGTAAAACACCATGTTGCTGCTATTGACGTGTTCAATGAAGATGGAACCATGAGCGATGCAGCGGGTCACTACATTGGGATGGACCGCTTTGCGGTTCGAAAAAAGATTGCGGAAGACCTCAAGGAACTGGGCAATCTGATCAAAATCGAACCCATCAAAAACAAGGTGGGCTTTTCAGAGCGCACCAATGCCATGATTGAACCCCGTATCAGTCAGCAATGGTTTATGGACATGACCAAGTTCATGGAGCGCAACCCTGAGGTTCTGAGTGATGTAATGACAGACAAGATTGGCATTCACCCGGCCAAGCTTAAAAACACCTACCGGCATTGGATCGAAAACCTGAAAGACTGGTGCATTAGCAGGCAGTTAATTTGGGGGCATCGCATCCCTGCTTATTACCTTCCGAATGGTCAGCACGTTGTTGCCCGAAATGAGGCTGAAGCTCTTGAAAAAGCGCAGGCCATAGACGCCAACCTGCAACTGGGTGATCTTACCCAGGATCCGGATGTACTGGATACCTGGTTTTCTTCGTGGCTGTGGCCCATCAGTGTGTTTAACGGCATTCTGGATCCCGATAACGATGACATCAGCTACTATTACCCCACATCCCTGTTGGTGACCGGACCTGATATTATTTTCTTCTGGGTGGCCCGAATGATTATGGCTGGCGCCGAATATCAAAAGGAAATCCCCTTCAGCGACGTCTATTTTACCGGCATTGTGCGGGACAAACAAGGACGAAAGATGTCCAAACAACTGGGGAATTCCCCTGATCCCATCGACCTGATGGAGAAGTTTGGAACCGATGGTGTCCGCATGGGCTTACTGATGGCTGCCCCTGCCGGAAATGACCTGTTATTTGATGAATCCCTGTGTGAACAAGGGCGAAACTTTGCCAATAAGATTTGGAATGCGTACCGCTTGATCTCCGGCTGGGAAGCTGGTGACAATGACGAAGCATTCTACACGGGTGATGTGGATCACATTCATCAGTGGTTTGAAACCCGATTGAATGAAGCCATTTCCCAAATCGATGATCATTACAGTAAGTTCAGGGTGTCTGACGCCATGCTCACCACCTACAAACTTATTTGGGGCGACTTCTGCTCCTGGTATCTCGAGTGGCTGAAACCTGCCTACGGTTCACCCCTGCCCCAAAAAGATCTGGCCATTGTTAAAGCCAACTTCGACACCTTGATGCGCTTGCTTCACCCGTTTATGCCTTTTGTGTCGGAGCACCTGTGGCAGCAACTCAACGGCGAGAACGGCGAATACATCAACAACCAATCATGGCCCACAGCTTCTGATCGGACTTCTTCCGACTTGGAAATTGAGTTAGCGCAGGACTTGATATCCAAAGTACGAGCGGTACGGAATGGTCATGGTATTTCGCCAAAGATCAAGGCAGATGTGACCATCAATACACAGAAATCCTCCACCTACGGTGCACTTGAGCGAATCGTGGACAAACTGGCGAATGTGAATTCCATCCAATATGGAACAGACGGCCAGGGACAAAAGGAACTGCTTGGCGTGGATGAGGTATTCATTGCCTTTGAAGGCATGCAGGCTGAGAAGAAGGATTCGGCTCAATTGGAAGGTGAGCTAAAACGATTGGAAGGTTTTCTGTTCGGCATTAACAAAAAACTCGAAAATGAGAAGTTTTTGGCCAACGCTGCTGAAGATGTGGTGGAGCGTGAGCGACAAAAGCAAGCCGATACGCAACTCAAGATTGAAGCCATTAAACGGGAATTAGCTCAGTAGAAATTATTGAGCGTTTGGCAGATGAACCATCGTGTATGCCTGCAAGCCGATTATCTTTGCTTCACTGATTTCCCGCGAGAAATCGTTACGTAAAGCCAGTTGAAAAAACTTCACCTCCTCCTTGTCAAGTCCTTTATCGGGCCGTTCGTAGCGACCTTCTTCATTTCCATCTTCCTGTTTTTGATGCAGTTTCTTTGGAAATACATCGGTGATTTGATTGGAAAGGGATTGGAATGGTACATCATCTTTGAATTCATTCTGTATTCAGTTCCTTACCTCATTCCACGAGCACTTCCGCTGGCCGTTCTGCTCAGCAGTATCATGACCTATGGGAATCTCGGTGAACGATACGAATTAGTTGCTGTAAAATCTGCCGGGGTATCGCTTCTGCGAACGATGCGTCCCATGTTGGTGGTGATGATGATGATCTCCGGCATGGCGTTTTACTCCTCCAATATTCTCATCCCCAGAGCTAATCTCAGTTGGGGAGCCTTGTTCTATGATGTGACCAACAAGAAACCCGCGATGAATATTCAGGATGGGATTTTCTTCAAAGATCTTCAAGGCTATGCCATACGGGTGGGACACAAACACAAGGACAATCAAACGCTGGAAGATGTCCTGATCTACGCTCGGCACGAAAATGCCAAAGGCACGACCATCATCATGGCCAAACGTGGCAAGATGGAGTTTACGGATAACGAACGTTTTCTCAAGCTTACGTTGATTGAAGGCAAGCGATACGAGGAGATGACCGATAATCCAGGATACGACAAAACCTTCCCGCACAATGTGATGTCGTTTGACTCCTACAACATGGCCATTGACCTATCGGAGTTGGAGTTAAAACGAAGTAATCCCGAACTTTTTAAAGACAACTATGAGATGCTCAACCTTGATGAGCTTCAGGATCGGATAGACTCCCTGGATGATGTTTTACGCGAACGTCGGGATTTTCTGGCCGCCTATCTCGATGCCTATTACCACTTCAAAGCCGATACATTGGAGCCGGCTTCGTATGCTTTTGATGAGGTGGATTACAAAGGCAAAAGCTACTATGAGGTTATCACCAACTCATACACTGAGTACCTGACCAAGCCAGATACGTTAAAGAAACGTGTTCAACCGGCCCGGGATACCAATGTGCTGATACCCTTGAACAAAAAGAAACCGGGAAGTTCCGCTCTCCTGCCGGATAAGTTGGCCCAGGCCATTGACGCTCAGAAAACGGATAATACTGTAGCTACTCAAGAATTTGAGCCTGAGAAGGATAAACTGAGCGGACAGCATTTGATTACCAATGCCACGCAAAGCACCCGAAATCTGATGCGCATTGTGGAAAGCACCAAAAAAGAGGTTAGGCAGATCAGTGAACGGCAACGACGATACGCCATTCAATGGCATAAAAAGTTCACTTTAGCCTTTAGTTGTCTCCTACTTTTCTTTGTGGGGGCACCGTTGGGAGCCATCATTCGAAAAGGTGGATTTGGAGCTCCATTGATTGCCGCCATCCTCATGTTCATTGCCTATTTTATCCTGCAAACAGTGGGTGAAAAATTAGCCCGGGAAGGTGTTCTGGAAGTGTGGGCCGGTGCCTGGTTTTCATCGTTGATCTTTATTCCCTTGGCCTTGTTCCTAACCTACAAGGCCAGCACAGATTCTGCCCTTTTCGATCGGGAAGCGTACGTCCGTATGTTCCGACGAATTGGCGGATTATTCAAACGAGCAGAAAAGGCCTGATGCGGATACTCCAGGTTTCCAACAGAATCCCCTACCCCCTCAATGAAGGTGGAACCATTGGGATTTATAACTATACGAGGGGATTTTCAGAGGCCGGTTGCGAGGTGGTATTAATGGCGTTGGCGCCACAAAAACATCCGATCGAGCCGGAGGTTCTTCAACGCGAACTTGGACCATTCTGTGAGTTGCATACCTTCCCCATCAATACCGATGTAAAGCCTATACCCGCCCTTCTCAATTTATTTTCGAATCGGTCGTATAATGTGGATCGATTTTACTCAACGTCTTTCGAACAGGCATTGATCAGCCTACTGTCCGAGCGGACTTTTGATGTGATTCAAATCGAAGGAACGTTTCCCGCGCTATACACCTCAACCATTTTGGCGCATCGAAAATCAGCCAGGGTCATCCTTCGGCAGCACAACGTTGAATTTCAAATCTGGGAGCGATTGGCGCGAAACGCTACGAACCCACTCAAGAAATGGTATTTGAGTCTGCTGGCAAAACGTCTCAAGGCCTTTGAAATCAAACACCTCAACCAATACGATGCCCTTGTTCCCGTAACTCCCGATGATGGTGAGTTGTTTCAGAAAATGGGATGCACCATCCCCGTTTTTCCATCACCGGCTGGTATTGATACCGAACGATGGCATCCAGCCAAAGAAGCGCGTCTTCAACACATCTTTCACATTGGAAGCCTGGAATGGATGCCTAATCTGGAGGCCGTGGAGTGGTTCATTCACGAGATCTGGCCTTCGGTACATGTACAACACCCGGAACTTCACTTCCATGTGGCGGGTAAGGCCATGCCTGAGTCATTAAAATCTATTTCGATACCCGGTGTTCATATGATTGGTGAGGTGGAGAGTGCCCCAGATTTCATTGCCGATAAAGCTATCACGGTGGTGCCCTTAAAATCCGGAAGCGGTATCCGATTAAAAATATTGGAAGCTATGAGTGCCGGAAAAATTGTGATTTCAACCACCATTGGTGCACAAGGTATTCGATACACGTCAGATTCAGATATTCTATTAGCCGATACACCAGAACAGTTCATGGAGGTGTTTAATCGCCTGCTTTCCAATCAAGAGCTTCAGCAAAAATTAATGCAGAATGGGCGCAAACTAATTGAAGAGGAGTACTCCAACCAAAGCGTCATTAAACGGCTTTTAGACTTTTACGCCGCACTTTAAATCATCCCACGGGCTTTGAGGTCCAGGTATTTATTTACCGTGTTAACCGATAAATCTTCCGGAGCGGAGACAATGGTTTGAATTCCGGCTGTTCGCAACTCCAGCGCAATCTGTTGTTGCTCGTAAATGAATTCCTCCGCGATCGTATAATCATACACCTCCTCCAGGGTACGTGCCTTTCGGGAGGCAAAATCCGCAATCTGGGTATTTTCAAACAAAACCACCACCAACAGGTTGGTGCGTTGAATCAACTGCAACACCGGCTTGATCCGATTGAGTGCATTGAGGGTATTGCAGTTGGTAAACAGGAAAATCAAACTGCGTTGTCTGATTTGGGTATTGATGGAATGGTATAACTGTTCGAAATCCGGTTCGGTATCGGTTTGTTCCAGATTGTAGAGGGATTCATTGATACGCGCCAATTGACCCGTTTTATCGTTGGCTACCAGGATTTTTCGAAGCTGCTTGTCAAAGGTGATCAACCCAACCCGATCTCCTTTCTTGAGCGCCACATTGCTGAGCGCCAAGGTGCTGTTCACCGCATAATCAACCAGCGTTAACCCGTCAAAAGGCATCTTCATGCCTCGGCCGGTATCAATTGCAAAGTACACCGGTTGTGATCGCTCGTCTTCGTACTGGTTAATCATCAACGCTTGCCGTCGGCCGGTAGCCTTCCAGTTGATGCTCCGATAGTCATCCCCCTGAACGTAGGATTTAATCTGCTCAAATTCATAGCTGTGGCCCAATCGGCGTTGGCGTTTTATTCCCGGGTTGATGGACAATCGAGAGAAGCTTTTCAACTCAATTTCCTGCAATTGTCTGATCGACGGGTACACTTTTACCTTGTCCTTCTGTGGAACCACTACTCTGCGCAGCATAAAACCCAGTCGTGTAGTTAGGTAAAAATTCAGATCGCCAAAGACATAAACGCCTCGGTGCATGGGTTGAACCTCATAGTGAATTTCCTTTGAGCCGGAGGCTGATAGCGCAAAGTCGACCCGAAAATCCCGCATGTTCAATGAATGGGGTAATTCATCAATAAAACCCAATCGGAAGTGTTGATTGGTTTCGTTTTGAACCCGGACCAATACCCGGTTGGCATCACCCAGGGACAAGATTTTATCCATTTTCCGACTGGAAGATATCGGCGAAGCCACCCACCCCAGCTGCATTCCGTCAAAGGCCATCAGCACAAAAAGAAGCCCCAGCAGGGCAAAACCGGCGTAATAGAATACTTCGGGTAGCAGAGCTGTCACCACAAACCAGGCAACCACGATCAGCAAACCAATGTATCCCCTTCGGGTAATAAAAAGTCGCGGAAAGCGCATAGTCTATCGCGGTACTTCTACTTTTTGAATAATCTCGTTGAGGATGTCGTTGGACTTCACCCCTTCCATCTCCCGCTGCGGCGATAGGATGATCCGGTGATTTAAGGTGGGCACGGTGACTTTGCGCACATCATCCGGTGTCACAAATCGCCTACCGGCCAATGCAGCCGATGCCTTGGCCGCCTTGGTTAACCAGATACCGGCACGAGTGGAAGCCCCCAAATACAGATCGCCTGTATTTCGTGTTTCCTGAATGATGGCACCTATGTACTTGATGAGGTCCGGACTAATGGCTACTTCCTCGATCAATTTTCGCAACCGTTTGATCTCTTTCAGATCTACCACCTTTTCAATATGCTGAGCCTGCCGGATATCGAAATCGTTTTGGAATCGTTCAAAAATTTGAAGCTCCTCGTCGGCTGTTGGATAGATTAAGTTGATCTTAAATAAAAACCGGTCGAGCTGTGCTTCGGGAAGCGTATACGTTCCTTCATGATCCACCGGATTTTGGGTAGCCAAAACCATAAAAGCTTCGCCCATCGGACGGGTAACACCATCAATTGACACCTGAAATTCCTGCATCACCTCGAACATAGCGGCTTGTGTTTTTGCCGGAGCGCGGTTAATCTCATCCACCACGATGATGTCGGAAAAAATGGGGCCGGCTTTAAAATCGAATTCCTGTGTTTTGGAATTGAATACGTTCGTTCCTAAGACATCGCTGGGCATTAAATCCGGGGTGAACTGAATGCGGGAAAAACCGGCATCGATGGTTTTGGCAAATAACTTGGCGGTGAGCGTTTTGGCAATACCCGGAACACCTTCAATCAGGATATGACCTTTAATGAGCAAAGCAATGGTCATGAGATCCATCAACTCACCCTGACCAATAATAACCTTTCCCAGTTCCCTTCGAATGGCGTGATTTACTACGGCCACATCATTAAGCGGAGGCTCCGTGAACGGTGGAATGGACGACTCTACCGATTCGGCTGGCACCTCATCCGATGGCGTAGATTCCGTTGAATCAACGGCGTGTTCTTCATTGGGATTGGGTACAACGGGCTCTTCGTTTTGCTGGTTTTCTTCCATGGGATGTCAATAGGTTCGGAAAGATACTGAACGGTATTAAAACACCAAGAATTGAATTTCATGATGGGTCTTAATGAGAATGAATAACTCCTAAATCCCAACGATATATAGATGCGGATTAAAGGCTTATCAACTTATGCACACCTACTTTTATTTTATTGGCTCATTGGTATAACTTCGCCTCAAAATGCTGATAGAATAACGCATGAAGTTTATAGTAAACACATCGGCTTTGCTGGAAAAGCTGCAGCAAGTCATCGGAACGGTGGCCTCCAAACCCATTCTACCGATTCTGGATCACTTTCTCTTTAATATTAACGGTGGTGTACTCACCATTACCAGTACGGATCTGGAGACAAGTATGTCTACCAGTTTGAAGGTAGAAGCTGACGCCGATTACATGGTAGCCGTGCCCAGCCGGTTAACCATGGATACGCTGAAGGCCCTCCCCAATCAACCCATCACCTTCACGATGGATGAGAAGTCCAACAGCATAGAAATACGTTCTGAAAATGGACGCTATAAGTTGGCCGGACAACCAGGAGACGATTTCCCCAAAAGTCCGGAACTGAGCGGGAGCACCTCCTTCACGCTGCCATCAGCGGTATTGCTCAGCAGCATCAGCAAAACAATTTTTGCTACCGGAAACGACGAGCTTCGGTTAAACCTCACCGGTGTTTACGTTCAACTGCATGAGGATTCTGCCAATTTCGTTGCCACTGATGCAAACCGGTTGGTGCGATTGACACGCAAAGACATTCAGCCCGGTGTGGAGCACAATTTCATCCTGCCTAAAAAAGCGTTGAATCTATTGAAGTCTACTTTGGCTGATGACGACCTTCCGGTTGACATTAAGTACACCGATGCAAATGCTTCGTTTGAGTTTGGCGGCATTCAATTGATTTGTCGGTTTATCGATGAACGATACCCCGATTACAAAGCAGTTATCCCGGAAAAAAATCCGAATGTGATGTCGATCAACCGACTTGACTTTCTGAACAGTGTCCGACGGATCAGCATCTTCTCCAATAAAACCACTCATCAAATCCGGCTGAAAATCAGCGGAAGCGAATTGGTAATTAGCGCCGAGGATATTGATATGTCCAATGAAGCTACCGAGCGTTTGGCGTGTGAATACGTAGGAACCGACATTGAAATCGGCTTTAACTCCAGACTGTTGTTGGATATGCTGAACAATCTGGATTCCGTGAATGTGCGTCTGGAAATGTCTGAACCATCCCGAGCCGGAATTCTGCTTCCGGACGAAAATGAAGAAGGAGAAGATTTGCTCATGTTGGTCATGCCTATGATGCTCAACTCACCCAGCGCCTGATAACCCATTTTGATTTGTCAACGGCACTCCATAAAAGTGTCAGAAAAGTCATCCCAAAAGGAATTAAAATTTTTCTGAAAGTACCATGACAAAATCAAGACTCAATTAGAGTTTAATTTGAACTAAGACTTTTAAACGAGTCTGAAAGCCAACAGCACAACCCTGGTACTAGGTACCGGGGTTTTTTTGTGCCCTGATTTTTTCCGGGCGTATCTTTGCCCCATGCGACTGGACATCATCACCGTAATACCCGATTTCTTTCAAGGTCCGGTAACCACATCCATCCTCAAACGAGCATCCGACAAGGGTCTGGCAACCATCGTAGTTCATGATTTGCGCGACTTTGGCCTCGGTAATTACAAACAGGTAGATGATAAAATTTACGGTGGAAGTGCCGGCATGGTTTTGATGATCGAACCCATTCTCAACTGTATTGAATCGTTAAAAGCCCAGCGAACCTACGATGAGGTAATCTATCTAACACCAGATGGGGAAACCTTCAATCAACGCATGGCTAATTCGTTAAGCCTGAAGCAAAACCTGATTCTCCTGTGCGGTCATTATAAGGGCATTGACCATCGCATTCGGGAACATGTGATTACACGAGAAATATCCATTGGTGATTATGTCCTGACAGGTGGCGAATTAGGTGCCGCCATCATTGCTGATGCGGTGATCCGACTAATCCCCGGAGTTATTTCGGATGAGACATCGGCCCTAACCGATAGCTTTCAGGATGGATTGCTATCAGCCCCCATTTACACCCGACCGGCAGATTACAACGGATGGACCGTTCCCGAGGTATTGACTTCCGGAAATTTCGCTGAAATCGAAAAGTGGAATGAAGAACAGGCGTTGGAACGAACACAACAGCTCCGTCCCGATTTACTGGATGACTCAACGCTTGACTAGGTGAACCACCTGCTTCAAGGTCATGGACGATTCTGAGGTGCTGTCATTGGTTTCCAGGTAGGTCCAAATCATTTCATTTCTCCCCTTTCGTTCCAGATTCATCCACTTAATGTACCGGGAAGATCCAGCGAGTCCCCAAAAGTAAAAACGCAATTCCTCGTCTTCTGCCTCCCAGGTTCCGGATATGGTTTTTCCTCCATTGCTAAAATCCCATCCCCTCCCAAGCAAGTAATTTGACGGGACATAGTTTTGGGCGAGGGCTGTATCGATGGTAATGGGATGAAATACGTCTTCCGGATCCGTGCCAATCACCACGGTTTGACCAGATCGTTCCAAATGTTCAACAACCTTCCCGTGTTCAAATTTATCCGACGTGTATTGTTGGACTTCCCAGGTTCCTGCATAGGAGGGAATATCCGCCGGACCATCATCCACACAGGCCGTAAAACCTGCGATCAATACGAAAAACGCGATATGTTGAAACCGAAGCCGCATCAATCCCAAATTTTAAAATAGTACCGGGCACACAGCGAAAATTTCCATCCCTTCATAAGGGCATCCACATTATTGCCCACACCATGCTGCACCACCAAGGCTTTGTTCCGATCATCATAATTGACCGGAAGGTATTTTACCTCCGTTTCATTTTCATAGATGTTGAAGGTCTCCGATTGATTGTCGTACATGTCTACTCCGTCATCAATCAAGAACGTAGATAGATAATCAGCCCGAAGCTGAAAATCGAATTTATCCGTCTGATACATCGCAAATAATCCCACATTTACGCTTCCACCTCCGCCGGTAAATACGCCGTTTAACGGTTGCTCCGATGTGTAACTCACCGTCCCATCATTGTAAATGTACCGGGAATACAACTTGCCACGATTGAATGAACCACCCACGGTATATCCAAATTTGTAGGGCACTTCAAATGGAAACCCCATATCGATCTGAAAGGATTGAAGATGATTGGTCATCCGCATTTCGCGTCGCTCCCCATTGTTCAATTCGGAGTCCATCTTGATTTTGATGGGGGCATAGTTGATGAAAATTTGCACGTTGGCATTTCCAACACCCAAACTGAAGGCTGGTGCTAGCGGATAGGCCGGATGATTCAGCTCTTTTTTTAAATGACCGGCCAGAACGCGGTTGTAGGAATCAACCAATTTGTTCATGTCCACCCAGTTCAGGTTTGCCTTGGTGACATCAATGCCAAAGAAGGCTCCCATGTCGTTATCGTCCCAGCGCTGGGCAGTGGAAACCTGCACCTGGAGCAGCATTGCTATCAAGACCACAAAGAACCTCAGATGCATCATGTTATTCAATAATACATCTTTTCAAGTCTGGATATTCGTGTGAATCAGAAAAAAAGCATCGACAACATTCCCGTTGCCATCACATACTTAAAGAGGCGACTGATGGCCGTCATATCCCTGTAAGACCTTGCCGAGAAGATCCGAATGATGAGGACAAGGATGGGTAACAGGATGCAAATCAACTGATAGGCTACAAAAATCAGCAGAAGCTTACCATCAAAAATTGGAGCAATCCAGTTGTATTGGAAGATGGTATACATCACTCCAATAAATACGGTTAAACTAAGCAATAAGGTTCTGGCCCGTTCAAATCCCACCAGCACCGGGAAGGTAGAGTAGCCGGCTTTCGCATCTCCCGGTATGTCTTCGATATCCTTGGCCAACTCTCTGAGCAGGGTAAACGCTGCTGAGAGTACGGCAAAAAAGACCACGAAACTTTTTGATTGAAACTGGAAAACATCAAAGACGATGTAAACGCTCAGAGCACCAAACCAACTGATGATCAGATTTCCTGCAAACGGAAGGTGCTTGGCTTTAATGGAATACAACCAAAGCAACACGGCTATGCCGGTAAACATCACCCCCCATCGTTGCCCGAGATACCACCCACCGGCAATGGCCAGAACGTTGCCTAATAGAAACGTGATCAGCACCTGACGATCCGTCCAATGGCGGATAAATACCTTTCGAGGTTTATTTACTTCGTCGGCTTGAACATCATACCAATCATTAATGAGATAGCCCATGGCGGCCAGCAAAACGGTACTACTTATCAGGATTACTAATTCAGGCAGCCAAATCGGAGCCGGTTGGATGTCGAAATTCAGAAAGTAGAAGGTGCTCCATTGAAGAGCCACCAGAAAGATCAGGTTTAGGGGGCGGAATATCCTCAGCGAACGCAACAAGATTGTTCTACCGTTTGGGGAATTTCATTCGGTAGTCCACCGAAATTTTGCCTTTTGAGATGTCGGCAAGTTTTCCTTTCAGGAGTCGGCGTTTGAGCGGACTAATGTGATCAATGAACAAAATGCCTTCGATGTGATCGTATTCATGTTGGATCACCCGGGCGGTCATTCCATCGAACTCGGCTTCGTGCCATTTAAAGTTTTCGTCCTGATACTTCAGTCGGATTTTGGCGTGCCTGTCAACGTTTTCCCGAATGTGAGGAATACTCAGACACCCCTCTTCAAACGCCCACGGTTTTTCGGTTTCTTCCAACATCTCGGCATTGATAAAAGCCGTGCGAACCCCTTCCCCATCCTTGTCGTACATGGAAGTAGAGTCAATCACAAAAAGACGAATGTCCAAACCAATCTGTGGTGCCGCTAAACCAACGCCATTGCTTTCATCCATGGTTTCATACATGCTGTTGATTAACTCCTTCAAATCCGGGTAATCGGTTGGAATGGAGTCACATTTCTTGCGTAAAACGGGATCGCCAAAGGCGCGTATGGGAAAAATCATGAACGGCTTGCCAAATAATCCTGCAAAATTAAGGTTGCGCTGATAGAATCCAACCGAGACTTATCTCTTCGGTCTTTCTTCTTAACTCCACTTTCGATCAACGATCGGCCGGCCATTTTGGATGTAAACCGTTCATCGTACCGAACGATGGGGATGGCAACCTTTTCTCTGAGCTTTTCAATAAACTCCACGATGCGTGTTTCGATGTCCGATAAACTTCCATCCATTCGTCGGGGTTGTCCCACCACAATGGTCTCAACCACCTCGGATTGGGTGTAGGTCATCAAGAAATCGAGTAGATCATCGGTGGGCACAGTCCTTAGTTCCGAAGCAATGATTTGCATCGGGTCCGTTACCGCCAATCCGGTTCGTTTGCCTCCGAAATCAATGGAGAGGATTCTGGCCATGAATCTACGTTATTGGTTAGATGGTTTGAAACGCACAGGCAGTGTCATGCGCATGCGAACCTTTCGGTTGTCAATATGAGCCGGCTCCCAATATCCCTCCATTTGTTTTACCACCTCCAGGGCCGCTTTTTGATGCGATGCCTTTAATGGAAATCGGTCATTGGGAGTGTAGGCAATTACCTTGGAAAATGAGCTGTCCGGCTCAATCACAAAGTCAACCATCACAATACTTCGCGTAGCATCGTCCGGTAAAACGAGGTTGGAATCAATGAAATTATTGACATCACCCAAGGTAAAATACGCCCGATCCTGAAGCATGTAATATTCGAAGATGTAGGTTGAATCAAAGGTGACGATCTTGCCTTTGGACGACTGGGTGGTGTCGGGGTTTTGCGCCCAGACCATGGAACTGGTAGCAAAGATTAAAACGATCGAAAGGAAAAGATTCTTCATGGTTTATCGGAATGAAATAGGAAGCGTCAATCTACACCTAACGGGTTTATTTCGTTGATGGGCGGGGATCCATTTTCCTGAGGACATTTGAACCACATCGATGCACGCCTGAGCCTGCTCGGGTGGAATGGATCCGGCAAGTCGTTTTGAAATCTGCACTTGAGAGACAGAGCTATCTGATTCTACCACAAACTCAACCAATACACGTGTTTCCACAAAGGTGTCGGGCATCACCAGGTTTTCCCGAATAAATTTAGCCATGGCCGCGTCCCCACCAATAAACTTTGGGGCATCCTGAGCCATAAACAGTTCGAATACGGGCTCTTCTTTTTCAAGTGAGTCAGTAGACCCGGTTTGGGCGTTTGATAGCGACGCGAGTGTGAGGAAAAGGAGGATCGTTAGGGCGTTTTTCATGTATCAATCAAAGGTAACCCACTTTTAAGAGCAAGAGCAAATGGGAGTGCAAGAGCAAGCATTTTTTTGTCACAAACTTAAATCTTGTAACCTCTGGTTCAGATTCCTAATCATAGCGTATAGAAGTTTGGATATCTCAATTGCCAATGCATAGAGTTCTTGATACTCCTCAGTCTTTACTGCATTACCTCGTCTGTTCATTATGTCTAGAATGGCCCAGCTTTCATACAATGAGCCTCGGGCAATGGTAAAAAAATGACGTCTTTCTTTTAAAGATATCCTTCCAGAACCTTCGGCGATATTTAGTGGGATACTTAGAGCCGCACGCTCCAGTTGATCTCGCATGTTTGGGCTAATGCTTGATTTGTGTATGAGCTCATTGATCGTACTGAAGTATGTTCTTGCCTTTTGATATGCCGCAATTTTTTCAAAGTCAAAAAGTTCCATTGCCAAATTTCACAATGTATCGAGCCTTAATCTTTACCGCTTTCCCATAGAATTACTCATCGCTGGATCGTCCACTCCCACCGCACTTCATTCAACTTAGCTGTTTGCTCCTGCTCTACCATTTGCTCTTACTCTTCAACTAGATTAATTATCTTCCCCTCTCAATCAACTTCATCAATCATGAATCCTCCCCACAACCTAGTTGGCTGGTTCGAAATTCCGGTCAGCGATATGCCACGCGCCATTGCATTTTATGAAGCCGTATTTGGTTTCAAACTGGCATTCCACGATCTGGGAAATCTGCAAATGGCCTGGTTTCCAACTGCCGAGGACCAAACCGCCATGGGTGCTACTGGTACTCTTGTTTACAATGAAGAGTATTATCATCCGTCCGACAAGGGAATCCTCATCTACTTCACCGCCTTTTCAGGTGACATGAACATTGAATTAAAACGGGTGGAAGAAGCCGGTGGTACGGTCTTAATCCCGAAACGACAAATCAGCCCGGATCACGGTTACATGGGTGTGTTTCTGGACTCGGAAGGGAATCGGGTGGCGTTGCATCATCGGTAAGTTCTGAAGCGAAAACCCTTTGAAGGAAGAGAAAGCGAAAGAGAAAGTATCGGTTGGGTAGAATTTGTAAACGATCAATCCCTTTTTTAAGCCTTTACATCAATTCTTCATTTTGAAGCTTGAACTTGGCAATATGTTCAAAACAAACAAAACCAAGGTTTATGAATTGGCAAAAACCTTGAATCTTGAAATATTTCAATTCATCCAAAGCAGTGATCGTATTGATCCCTCTTATGCAAATCAACTTACCCGCGCTTCACTAAGCGTTGTGTGTAACATTGCGGAAGGATCTGGAAGATTAACATCAAGAGATCGAAGAAATTTCATGGTAATCGCTCGAGGATCACTTTTTGAGTCAATTGCCATCTTAGATTTATTGCTGGATCTCCACCTCATCACAACAGAAAAATTTGAATACCTGTTAACCATGGCAACCACCATTTCTAAAATGCTCTACTCAATGATCAAAAATCTCAGTGGAAAGTCAGTCGAATCATATTAGAATGCCTACTCCGGTTTCAATCCTTTCTCTTTCTCTTTCCAAACAGCATTCGCTCGTCTTAGTCATCGGCTACTTCTTACCGAGAAATTTTGATCACAAAAAAACCCTGCTCGTTTGAACAGGGTCTGATTGAACTTGGTGTTGTACCCAGGGCCGGGCTCGAACCGGCACGATATTGCTATCATTGGTGTTTGAGACCAACGCGTCTACCAATTCCGCCACCTGGGCGTGGTACAAGTATGCTCAGTTTGAAAGAGATAGTCCTGCAGTTAAACTCGCGTTGTCAACGCGCCTGCCTGACGGCAGTCAGGTCTACCAATTCCGCCACCTGGGCATATCGCCAATCGCTTAGCGGGGGGCAAATTTATCTATCGATTCTTGCATTCGCAATAAGTATTTCTGTTGGAGACAAATTTCTCGGATATCGTCCAACAAAGTTGGCTCATTGTCTTGGTCAAACGCCTGTGTTTTCGCAAGAAGAGCCGATTCAACACCCTGCTTTAATTCTTTAAAATCCTGAATCAGGATTGGTTGTTGATCGGGATGGTCTGCTGCGGATTCAATACGTTCATTCCATTCCATCATCTCCATCAGAAAATCCATCGGAACTGTATCGGTTTGTTCAATCCCCTTCCCCATCAACTCCAATACGTATCGGGTACGCAGAAAATCATCAGACAGCACCTTATACGCCTTGTTCACCAAGGTGGATTGTTCCAATGCGTCTGAACCGGATTGCAGGTCGGGATGGGTGTTGCGCGACAACCGGATGAAGCGTTTTCTTAGATCCGATTTATCCAGATTGAATTGGACACCCAATTCAAATATGTCAAAGTAGTTGGGCAAGATTATTTGCTGATGATACGCCACACATCGTTCCCAATGGTGAGGACCATCAACGTTAGCAACAACGCCATACCGATGTATTGGGCCACCAACAGAACCCGTTCCGGTGCCGGTTTCCCGGTAATCATTTCATACACCAGAAACACCATGTGTCCGCCATCCAAGGCTGGAATCGGTAAGGCATTCATAAAGGCCAATACCAGGGAAATCATCGCGGTGAGCCGCCAAAATCGTCCCCAATCCCAAACCCCACCATATAAGGTGGCGATGCCCACAATGCTTTGTACAGATTCCTGTGCCTTGATCTCACCTGAAAAGATTTTCCCAAAGCCTACCACGTTGTAATAAATCACATCCCAGCTATCCTTGAAGGCATATTTTACGGCTGATCCCAAGGTGTAAGGCGTGCGTTGCCCTTCATACTGGATCACCTCCGGTTGAAATCCAATTCTACCCAAGGTGTCTACGCGTGATACCAAACTCACCTCATTGCCACTTCGACCCACTACCAAATTGACATCACCACCCCTGTGATGGTACAACAAGGTTGTAAACTGACTGAAACTTACCACCGCTGTATCGTTCACTTTGAGGATTTGATCGCCAGCCAACAAGCCGGCATCTTTGGCGTATGCCAATTCAGGACTAAGTTCCTTTACCAACAACTCACCGCGCACATCAATGAAGGCGCCTTTATTCTTTTTGAGAATCCGGAAGAAATCCCCTGGAATTTCAAGGGTCATTTCCTTTCCGTCCCGTTCGATCACCATTTCGCCACCGAAGATGGCCTCGAGGCTGGAAAAATCATTGAACCGGTCGTATTTCTTACCATTCAGGGAGATGATCTTATCGCCTTGCTGAAATCCAATTTCCTGAGCAATGGCACCGGCATAGATTCCATCCTGATTGGCAACGTCGGTTGACACATAGTCTTTCTCAAAGGCCATCAGGTACATCACGAAAAACAGGTAGCCCAAAATGAGGTTAACCACAATTCCGCCGATCATAACAATGAATCGCTGCCAGGCCGGTTTGGCCCGAAACTCCCAGGGTTGTGGCTCGGACTTGAGTTGTTCCGTATCAACCGATTCATCGATCATACCGGCAATCTTCACATAGCCTCCCAACGGTAACCATCCAATGCCGTATTCCGTTTCGCCCCGTTTGAAGCTGAACAGCTTTTTACCCCAGGCATCAAAGAAGAGGTAGAATTTCTCCACCTTTATTCCAAAGGCACGAGCTGCCAGAAAGTGACCGAGTTCGTGAAAAGTTACCAGAATAGCCAGCGCCAGAATAAGCTGACCGGCCATAATCAATCCTTGCATAGAGTGGATATAAACCGTTAAAACGAGCGGCGAAAATACGAAAACTGTGTGGGGCAAAGTGTGCGAACAGGACGTAACGCTTCGTTTTTCAGACTATCGAAGTTGATCGGCTATTTTCCGGTCGTTCGACAAACGCGGAACTTTGTTTTGTCCGCCCAGTTTACCCTGGCTTTTCATGTATTGAATAAACCCGCCTTTGGTCACCGGCGTAATCTTGAGTGGTCTTAAAATTTTGCCCTCAATCAGGTCCTTGTAGTACACATTTTTTTGTTGCAACCGCTCATCCACCTCTGCAGCAAATCCTTCCAGATTATTCGGTACTTCTTCAAACTCGATGAACCATTCATGGTGTGGCAACTCCCCTTCCGAGGGATTTACCTGTGGGGCAACGGTAAACTCGGTTATGGCCACACGATGATCTGCAGCCGTAGTCATCAGCGCATATTCCACTTCTTCGGCAATCACGTGTTCTCCAAACGCCGAGATAAAATGCTTAACCCGACCCGTCACCACCACTTTGAATGGATTTAGCGAGGTAAACTTGATGGTATCGCCAATGGAATATCCCCACAAACCAGCGTTAGAACTCAGCACAAGAGCATAATTCACGTCTACCTCCACCTCGGCCAGCGTGAGTCGGGTTGGATGGGGATCATGAATGGACGCCATCGGGATAAATTCATAGAATATCCCCTCGTTCACCAACAGGCGCATTCCCGGATCATTGGGATCCGATTGGTAGGCAAAGAACCCTTCGGATGCCGGGAAGAGCTCAACGGTATCAATTCTCCGCCCCACACTGTTAAACAACTTTTCCCGATACGGTGCGAAATTCACCCCACCGTACACCAACACCTGCAAATTGGGAAAGATCTCGGAGATGGTTTGACCGTTCTTTTTATCCTGCAGAATATCAAAGTACATCTGCATCCAGGGTGGAATACCGCTGATGAGCGTCATGTTTTCCGAAATGGTCTCGGAAGCAATTTTATTCACCTTGGTTTCCCAATCCTCTATGCAGTTGGTCTCCCAGGAAGGCATTTGGTTTCGTCTGAGATAAGCGGGAACATGGTGATTCACGATGCCGGAGAGTCGGCCGGTGAGGATGCCATTCTTCTCCGTAAGCGTTGGACTTCCCGATAAGAAGATCAACTTACCGGTCAGGAAATCTGCTTTACCCGATGTATGAATGTACTCCAGTAAGGCATTTCGGGCTGAGTTGATGTGATTTGGTATGGAGTCCTTAGTAATGGGAATGTACTTCGCACCGGAGGTTGTACCGGACGTTTTGGCCAGATACGCCGGTTTACCCGGCCAGCAAACATGAGCCTCACCGGAAGCGATGCGATCAAAATAGGATTTTAGTCCCTCATAATCCCGCACCGGAACCCGTTGCTGAAATTCTGTGACCGTCGTGTTCTCCGACAATCCATGCTCTTTACCAAAGGCGGTTTGAGCCACTGATTTCATCAGTTTTCTGAAGGTTTCCTGTTGAAGTTCTACCCCACGAGCAGAAGTGCGATCGGCGGTTTTACGGATACTTCTGGCGTATCGTTTGGCGATGAAGGAGAGTACGGACATCGGCCACAAACTTAATTCAAACCGGACGGAGTAGGGAAATCAATACACGGTTGAAATTTGAAAAGAATCCGATGGCAATTCAAACAAATATGTACTTTTGCCGTTCCGTAAAAAAGGGTCTCGTGGCCGAGTGGCTAGGCAGAGCTCTGCAAAAGCTCGTACAGCGGTTCGAATCCGCTCGAGACCTCTGAAAATCAAGGAAAAAGCCGGTGAATCTTCATCGGCTTTTTTGTTTGAAAAAGAGTTTTATCAAGAACAAGTTAAGAACTCAAACCTCCAAACCTTTGACATGTGCTTTGCTTAAACTGAATGGCGGGTAGAGTGTGTTAAACTTCAAAGAGCAAAACCCAAAACCCAAAACTCTGATCTCAAAACTCTGATCTCTGACCTGAACCCATTCTTCTTCCAAAGATTTAAACGCAGAGCCTTTCAGATGACGGATTCGGGATTCGGGATTCGGAATAAATTGAAGAAACATCAATACGACGGGCCAGATCACTCCAATCTCAACACTATGATCTCTGATCTGAACCCGTTCTTCTTCTCCAGGTTTAAACGCAGAGCCTTTCAGATGACGGATTCGGGATTCGGAATAAATTGAAGAAACATCAATACGACGAGCGAGATCACTCCAATCTCAACACTATGATCTCTGATCTGAACCCATTCTTCTTCTCCAGATTTAAACGCAGAGCCTTTCGGATGACGCGTTCGGGATTCGGGATTCGGAATAAATCGCAGAAACATCAATAAGCCGGAACAGAACACTCTGATCTCAAAACTCTGCTCTCTGATCTGACGCCGTTCTTAGTTCTTCGTTCTTAGTTCTTAGAACATTTCTTACCCAGAAAATACAATTCGGTTGTGTTTACAATTCTCGACTTCCAAATATTTGCAAACCATTAATTTTCACCTCGAACGAATTGAGAACACGTATGAAACACATTGCCCCTTTATTTTTATTAGCCATGTTTGGCTTCTTCGCCATGCAGTCCTGTAAGGATGAATCACCGGTTGATAAACCCGACACCACAGATACCACAGGTGGGAAGGATACAACTACGGTAATTGATACCCTGACGTACACCAACGACATCAAAGCGGTTTTTGATGCCAATTGTGCCCTGTCTGGTTGCCACAACAGCGGATCATCCGTTGGTTCGCTTGCCTCTTACTCGAGTGCAAAGACCATGGTGTCTGCCGGCAGATTATTAGGAGCGATTAAGCATGAGTCCGGATTTTCGGCCATGCCTAAGAATGCCAGCAAACTGGCTGATTCAACCATTACCAATATTGAAACCTGGATTAATCAGGGTGTCAACGAATAGCATTTATTGTTAACCACGATTGAAAAGCCGATCCGAAACGATCGGCTTTTTTTATGGATAATTCGCCACGGAATTTTGACACTGGGTTCGTTTTGCGAGGATATCCATGTTGTATATTAGCACTTTCCTGTGCGTATGAGAGTTATCGGTTTTATCCTCGCTATCCTGTTTGCTTCTTCTGCCTGGGCTCAGTTCACCTCCCCGGCTGTTCAAATTCATCACACCAAAACCGGATATTTCGACAATCCTGTTTCCAACAAGCTGGGCAAGAAAGCAGCTGGAAATCAAAAGGCATGCGATGGCGACACCTTGCTCTATGGCTACATCAAAGCCACGGCATTCGTGGCCGTGAATATTTCCAATGGTTACCGTTTAGGCCAATATTTTGAAACACCCGGTGATGTAACGGTGAGTGGTTTTGATTTCTATGCCTGGATGACGATGGGCACCACGGCACAGGTCGAAGTCTATGCCCAGTTGTACGAGGCTGGCGCCGATAGTTTGCCTTCCGGCAGTCCCATACGTTCCGATACCCTGTTCATTGACTCCACCTTTCGGGGTGGCGTGTTAGATACCCTGCGGAAGCATGCCAACTGGACACCATACACCACGAATAAGCCGTACGTTTTGGTGCTGATTACCAGCGACACCAACCGCGTAGGCGTGGTAACGAATAGTTATGCCAATGGTGATGGCGAAGGAGAAAATCTGGGATGCGGATCCATCGGTGGACGATGGTATCAGTTTGACGATCTCAATATTGGCGGAACAACGCTGGACTGCGATGTGATACTGGAGCCGTATGTGAACTACAAGATGTTCAATGACTTTGACTTCGATGATTGCTACGACTGGAACGACACCGTGGATTACGAAAATACCTCGTCGCCTTTCTTCTTTTCTCAGGTGTACAACTGGTACATGAAACGAGGATTTGACTACCTCAACCACCGATGGGATTACTATGGAACCGGTTCCAATCAGTATACCATTGAAGGTCAGGTTAAGTACAATAGTCCGCTAAACCGAAACGTCCGCCTCATCTCCACGCTAAACCATTACAAAGGCGGTGGACGATGCATCGACACCACGGTTAAACTCATATCCTATCAACCCTCGGAAGTTGATTTCATCGGTGATCAAAATATCTGTTCGGGCATCAAAGGATCCGTTGATGGATTAACCAACGGCACCACCCACTGGTATCGTTCTCCATCCGATACCGCTGCCTTCCTGATTAGTAAATCCTATGTTTCGGCTCAGCCGCTGGAAGCCAATGACACCTTGTTTGCTCAGGGCATCAACAATCAATGTGAATCCAGCATTAAACGACACATCATTCGTGTGACCACCACGCCCGACGTCCCAACGATTTCCGATGATTCCATTTGCTTGAACTCACTGGCCAATCTGGTGGCCAAAAGCAATGCCGGGATCATCCGCTGGTACGCCGATTCAACCACGCCCCTACCGGTACATACCGGGGAGGTTTTTCAGGTTGGTCCACTCTCACAAGATACCTTCTTCTTCGCGCAAGCCATTAACGGGCAATGCACACACGCCGGTCGCGTTCGGGCAACCGCGTATGTAAACAGTGCCTTTGCGCCCCAGGATCCCGTTACTAGTAACGATACCACCTTATGCCTTGGCCAACCTGGATTCTTCCTGCATGCCTCGTCCAACCAGCAATTGAGATGGTTCGATAAAGCAGCCGGTGGTACGCCCATTGCGTATGGCGACAGCATTTTCTTCGACCCCAAAGCGCGGGGTGATCATTACCGTTTTGTGGACTCATATAATGGGAATTGCGCCAGTAGTCGGCTCCCCATTCACATACGGATAAACCATTTTCAAAAACTGAATGATCTGAAGAACCAATCAGCTTGCGAGGGCGATTCCATCTACCTGGAGTTGTTGGAATCTTTTGGAGGTCTCAACTGGTTCACCACTGCAACCGGAGGCAGTCCGGTATTTACCGGTTTTGAACGAACATTCCGAAATCATACCCAAACCGATACGTTTTATCTGGAACCGTTCGAAGGAATGTGTGCCGATACCCTTCGGCACATCTATATTGCCGAGAGCATTCCATACGGGGTGGCACTGGCCGAAAATCTTCCCTTAAAGGTGTGTGACCTATACCAACCCGTAGTGAGTGTACAACCATCCATTGGCGAGGTGCATTGGTATGACGAGGATCTAAAAAATGAACTTGGGCAATCCAATTCACTCACCCTCCCGCCGATTGAAGACGACATCACCTTGAACTATATCATCAACAATCGCGGATGTGCTACCTCACCGAGAAAGCATACCATCCAATGGACCATCATGCCCGATGCAAATTACGATTACCAGGTGGTGTGGCGAAACGTTGATTTTGCCTCCCGGCTGATTGGTCAGGGCGATTACGTCTGGTACTTCAACGATGGGACAGACACCTCTATGGGAACCGATGTGAAGCACTACTTTGCCGAGGATGGGAATTACGATGTCAGCCTCATTGTGACCTCGCCTGATGGCTGTGCCGATACCGTTGTCAAAACTATTGAAATCAACACCCTGGGTATTCAGGATCCCACCAATGCGTATTGGACCATCACCCCGAACCCAACGAGTGGATCGTTCAAAATTTCATCGGAATCAGACATTCAACACCTATCCATTTTGGACGTTACCGGCCGGGAAGTCAACTTCCGGTATGTGGGGAATGTTCGGGAACAACACATCGAGCTTGATGCGGCACAAGCCGGCACCTATTTCATCCTGCTAAAAACGGATACCGGATTATCAACCGGACGATTGGTGATCCGCTAATCGCCACATTTATCCGATTTTTATCGACATCGCAACATTCGTGCGGGTCACTCCGTATTATTGCCAACGCGTATGTCGTACGTAGAAGTTACCGTTCAGGTGCTGGATGAATGGAAAGACATTGTCCAGGCAGAATTGCATGAGTTAGGGTATTCCGGAATCTGGGATAAGGGAAGTGAATTGAGCGCCTACATTGAGCAGGATGCCTTTAATCACAAGGCAGTTTACGACACCCTCGCCGGCCATGGAATGGAAAATCATTTCAGTTATCAGATACTGGAAGATCAAAATTGGAATGCCGTATGGGAAGCCAACTTTGATCCGGTTGAAATCGATGATCGGGTGATTGTCCGTTCGCCATTTCACACCGAGGCTCCCTCCTTCCAACACGAAATTATTATACAGCCACAGATGTCGTTCGGGACCGGACATCATGAAACAACCCGACTGGTGATCATGGCCATGTTGGGCTTGAATTTTATGGATAAGTCCGTTCTCGACATGGGAACCGGCACCGGTGTTCTGGCTGTGTTGGCCCATCGATTAGGTGCCCGACATGTGGTGGGGATCGACAACGATCTAAACTCTGTGGAGAACGCTCAGGAGAATCTGAAATATAATACCGGGGTAGACGTTGTTTACCTGCACGGCTCATCAGATGTGATACCGGATCAATCGTACGACATAGTGCTGTCCAACATTACTAAAAACATCAACGTCAAGCTTTTACCTGAACTGGTAAAACGCGTATGTACTGGTGGAACATTGGTCATGGCCGGTTTCCTCAATTTTGATCTCGATGAAGTGAATCAATTGGTTGTATCGCACAACATGCAATTGGAACGCAACATCAGTCTGGGGGACTGGGAATGCCTTGTTTATACCAAGAACAGCGAAACATGAGTAGTCGAAACCACAAACAAACCGCTTCCTTTCTGCCGTACATCCTCGCCTTGTTGCTCGTATTAAGTCAGGGGGTACAGTTCATTCAGGCGCAAACACGCGGCTTTTCCAGAGATCCAAAGGTGTTTATTGTTGAGCTGGGCGAGTTCATCAAAGCCGCCAATAAGCCCAACGTCACCAAGACGTATAACCTCTTCAAGGATCAGTGGGAATCCGGCATTTACGACGAGGATCAGCAATCCTTGGTTATTCGCATCAACCAATACATGATGCTCAATAAATACGAGGTTTCACCGGATTACGATCTCTTGATGAAAACCTTGTTGGTGGCACGTGATTCAACTGTTCCGGTTGGAAAATTCAACAACTGGATGACGGAGGCCTATACCCTGATCAAGCAAAACAAATCAGCCTATCAGGAAGTGCTTCAAACATCGTATCACATCTTCAACGATAGTACCCTCTTCACCGAACGATCAAAGACCTGGCGATTTGGTAAGGCCGATTACTCCTTCGTCTTTAAGAATGACGTCATCCTTCTGGAACTTAAAAATGCCGACATCACCTGTAAAGGGCCGGACGATGAATTCACACTGTACAATACAACCGGAACCTTCAACCTGCTCACCAAAACCTGGAAGGGAAAAGGCGGAACGGTCACCTGGGAACGGGTGAATATTGACCCGGAAACCGCCAACGCCAAACTGGCCGATTACGAGGTAGACATGACCAAGAACGAGCTTCGGGCCGAAGATGTCCTGTTTACCTATTCCGGTGTTCTGGCAACTCCGGTTAAAGGCAGTCTGCATGATCGCATTTCCAGCGGCACCCTGGGCGATAACCGGCCGGATTTCTCCAACTCAACCTTCCCGCAGTTCACCTCCTACGATAAGAATCTCACCATTAACAACTTCAATGACGGAGCCATCAAGTTTAAAGGTGGATTTGCCATGGAGGGTCGGTCCATCAAGGGTCAGGGCGACAAAAAAAACAAGGCCACCTTCGAGTTTTACTACGACGGCAGAAAAGTGGTATCGGCCACATCATCCAACTTCAACATTACCGACGGAAAGATCAAATCGCTTACAGCCGAGATGACCATATACACCGATAGTGGTGAAATCTACCACCCGATGATTCGGATGAATTACAATCAGACCGATCGGATTTTGATCTTCACCCGCGGCGATAAGGGCATTGAACAAGCCCCATTTTACGATACCGACCACAACCTGGAAATTTGGGTGGATCAGATCATTTGGAAACTGGATGAGCCCAAGATCAATTTCGACATGATCCTGAACGACGACAAAGCGCGTTTTCAGTCCAAGAACTTTTATCAGGAATTCAGTTTTGAGCGAATGACCCTAGGGATGATGGACTATCACCCCATCATAAAAATGTATCAGTTCTGTGTACAAACACGGGCGCGATCCTTCTCCATGGCTGATTATGCCCGATTCCTTGGGAGTAAAAAAGAAAATCTCTATCCGCAAATTTTCAAACTGGCCGATGAGGGCTTTATTTACTTCGACCTGGAAACCGAGGAAATCCGCCCAAAAGAGAAATTGTTCAATCACTACAAGAATCACTTCAAACTGGCCGATTATGACATCCTTCGCTTTTCATCGGTTATTGCGGCCAAACCCAACGCCGAACTGAATCTGATCAACTACGATCTCAAGGTTGAAGGGATTCCCGGATTCCGATTCTCTGATTCGCAATACGTATTTGCTGTGCCTACGGAACAGGTTGTGACCATTAAAAACAATCGCAAGCTGCTGTTTGATGGTAAAATCACAGCAGGACGCTTTGATTTTTATGGCGATAATTTCCGGTTCGATTATGAGTCCTTTACGGTAACGAGCGACAAGATCGACTCCATGAAACTGTATTATCCGGACACTATCAACCAGAACTTCCTGATCCCCATTAAGTCCGTTCTCCGTGATATTAACGGAACCTTATACATCGACAAGGCCCACAACAAATCGGGTCTTACAGACTTCCCGGAATACCCGCGCTTTGTGAGCAGGGCCCCGGCGGTAATTGCTTATGACAAGAAGCACATCTTTGATGGGGCGTACGATAAGGACATCTTCCGATTTGAGGTAGATCCCTTTACCATCGACAGTATGGACAACTTCACCATCGAAGGTTTGAAGTTCCCAGGAACGTTTGTTTCCGGAGGCATTTTGCCGGAATTCCGCTACGATGCCTACATCATGAAGGATTACTCACTCGGTTTTGAGCGCGCCAATCCTCCCGGAGGTTACCCAATGTACGGCGGCAAAGGACACGGCGATATTGATATTTCCATGAGTGAGGAAGGCTTCTGGGCAAAAGGAGAAATCCAGTACCAGGGAGCCACGATGCAATCCAGCAAGATTGTAATGATGCCGGATTCAACCAATGCCGAAGTGGACGTTTATGAAATCAAACGGAATGAACGATACCCCCGATTATATGCCAGTAAGGTAAAAACGCACTGGCTACCAAAAGATGAAGAGATGTACATCAATACGAATGACCACGATGTAGACATCTTTGAAAACGGGCAGGTGTTCACCGGAAATCTAAAGCATACCCCAGCCAATTTATCGGGCGGTGGATTGCTGGCCTGGGAAAACAACAAGCTCACTTCCGGAGAGATGATTTTTGGTCCGGTTACGGCTGATGCCGCGGTATCGGACATTGTAATTGGCGATGTGGATGCGGGTATGATTTCGTTTGTTTCAAGGAACGTGAAGAGTCACATCGACTTTCAAAAGCGAATTGGTGAGTTTCGGGCAAATGAAACCGGTCATCTAACCCAATTACCGTATAACCAGTTCTCCACCACCCTGGACGACTTCAAATGGAACATGGACAAGAAAACCATCCTGATGCGACCAACCGGTAGAATGGCACCGGAGAAGTACACCTTCGTTTCCACCAATCCGTCACAGGACAGCTTGTATTTCCAAAGCGGCAATGCCCTATTTGACATGAATGACGGCATTGTTTATGCCGAAGAAGTTCCCTACATCGATATTGCCGATGTGCGCGTATTCCCGAATGATGGTAAGGTTACCATTGAAAAGAATGCCTACATCCGAACCCTCGAACAGAGTACACTTCTGGCGGCACGGGATAACAAGTATCACGACTTATACGATTGCCGAATTAATGTTCTGGGCCGATTTGCCTTGTCCGGAACCGGCTTCCACAAATACAAGGACAAGCATGAAACCGGCCAGGTGATCTACTTCGACAAGATGCGGATCATGAATGACAAGACCTATCAGGCCATCGGCTTTATATCCGACTCCATCGGCTTCAGCATCAGCCCCAAAATCGGCTATAAAGGAAGTGTGGAATTGAACAGCACCAAGGAGTTCCTGAACTTCAACGGATATGTGAAACCACTGCATTCATTCGCCGCCTATCCAAGTATCTGGTTCCGATACCACGATCGTCAGGATCCGCAGGACATCATCGTAAATACGGTTGATTTGAGAAATGAGGATCGCAAGAAAATATCGGTTTCCATGAATTACGCACCGATCGATTCCCTCAACCTCTACCCTACCTTCTTTAATTTCAAACGCACTTACAGCGATCTGGAACTCACTACTAACAATGGTATCCTGTATTACGATGAAGGACTTGATGCCTTCATTGCGGGCGACAGTATGAAGGCGTTGGAAGGTGCTCCTCGAGGTCCCATCATGACGTTGAGTGAGCAGGATAAAACCATTACGGCTGAAGGAAAACTCAATTTTGGATTTGACCTGCACAAGAACTTCAACATTCTCACCGCCGGTAAAATCAGTAAACAGGAAAGCGATACGGTTTACGACATAGAAACCATCCTGGGGATGACCATTAAACTGCCGGATGCGTGCTATGACCGCATCAACGAAGTGATCAAAACCAATGGGTCCGATGCACCGTCCACCACTGTAAACACACCGGAAGCGGTTGCCGCTTTTGCCGAGTTTCTGGACAATAAGCAGTTGGAGAAAATGCGAAAAGATATCACCAACTCGGATGAAATCACGGGTATTGGTCCGCTCAACACCGACTTCATGATCAGCAAGGCTAAGATGTATTACTCACCTGCCTTGAGTGCGTTTGTGTCCACAGAACCCGTTGAACTGGCTTCCGTCCACGGAACCACGATAAACAAACAATATAACGCCCGGGTGATGGTAGAAACCAAGCGAAGTGGGACCCGAATTGTGTTCTATTTGGAGGTTTCCAAGTATGATTGGTTTTATTTTGAATACTATCGAGGCAACCTTTACGTGTATTCAACAGACAAAGATTTTAATGAAGCCCTTCGTCAGAAGCGCGGTAAGGTGAACGAAAAAGGTTATACCTTACGGCCTGCCTCGCCATTGAAGGTTTCCCGATTGATAGAGAAAATTGACGTACTAACCGGATCATGACCCTGGAACTCATCGGTATCATCATTGGCGCATACCTGCTCGGGTCAATACCTTCTGCGGTATTGGTGGGCAAAGCCTTTCATGGGATCGACATTCGCGAACATGGTTCAAACAGTGCCGGTGCAACCAATACCTTCCGGGTGCTGGGCAAAAAATCAGGGACATTGGTGCTGGCCATGGATATCATTAAAGGATTGACAGCGGTTAATCTCGCCTTTTTAGTAGATGATTATGGTGTGTTCGAACGGTTGATGAATTTGAAGCTAACCCTGGGTTTGGTGGCGGTTTTTGGTCACATTTATCCCGTCTTTGCCGGATTCAAAGGAGGTAAAGGAATTGCAACGCTGTTGGGAATGGTGATCGCGCTGCACGGTTATTTGGCCCTGGGTGTGTTGGCCGTCTTTCTCATTGTGCAACTCCTCACCAACATGGTCTCGGCTGGATCCATTACCGCTGCCATGTCATTCTCTATATTTGTATGGTTGATTTTCGGCTATTCCGAACCGGTTTTGCTGATCTTTGGGCTGATGGTTTCCATCCTCGTGATGTACACCCATCGGACCAACATTGCCCGGATCATTAACGGAACAGAGAAAAAAATCTACCTGTTTAAACGAAAGAACGATCAGGTTCATGAGCATGGATAACAAACCAACTCCCCGGGATTACGAGGGAGCCCCGTTTGAAGAAAAGGTAACCGAACTGCTTGAAGATGTTTTAGGCGGATGGGCTGTGGTGGTGTACAATGACGACATAAACACCTTTGATCACGTCATTCATTGTTTGGTTCAGTATTGCGATCACACGGAGGAGCAAGCCGAGCAGTGCTCCATCTTAATTCACTTCAAAGGCAAGTGTGCCGTAAAACACGGCGGTTCCGATCAATTGGAACCCATTGTAATGGCCTTATGCGACAAAGGTCTTCAGGCCAAGCTGGAAGAAGCCTAGTGTATCACCAACGACTTGGTGTCCAATACCTCTCCCTTTTTAACTAGTGAATAGAAATAATTCCCGGTATCGAGTTTGACATCAAAGGTATGGTTCACCTTGCCCGGTTGCAGCTCAAACGGTATTTCGCGAACAACCTTACCCAACACATCGGTAATCCGAATGGTGGCCGGTGAGGCTGCTAGATGGGAGGATGTCCTGATCACAATGGTGGTATAGCCCGGCCCCGGATTGGGCCGACAACTCAACTCAAATTCATTTCCCTTCAAGAGTATCGGAACACCACTGATGGAACAATCCAACTTAAGATCAAGGGGATCTTGGGTTGCTGTAGTGGTTGCGGCCTGGTTTTTCTTGAGAATCTCTCCTGAAAACGGACTCATTACACCGTTATCATCCACCGCAGCCACCGATATCCGGTAGAATTGATTGGCCGATAAGCCGGGAACTACCATAGATGTTGATGTACTTCTGTAAATCGCATCAAACGCATTGGTGGCTTGCAAACTCCGCACACCAACCCGGTAATTGGCGGCGAAATTTCCGGTTATATTTACCCGTAAACCGGCCGGTTCATCCAGCAGCTCAAATTCCGGGGTTGCTGGCCCTGATGCCAACAGGGTAGCCGCCATTCCATTGATCACCGTGTTTCTCGCCAGATAATTAAAATCAACATAGAATTCATCCAACGTTCCATCACCATCGTGATCCACACCCAACACATCCCGCACGGAATGTTGTCGGTCTTGATAATCATTGTCCGGATGCGCATCCCCATGTTCATTGGCTGCGGTAAACCGAATACTCGG
Organism: Flavobacteriales bacterium; assembly: GCA_020635355.1. Lineage (GTDB taxonomy): Bacteria > Bacteroidota > Bacteroidia > NS11-12g > UBA9320 > WGNA01. Next base: position 42,383 of record JACJZW010000001.1, on the reverse strand, counting down.
ATAGCCCTCCTGTCTAAACGGAATGTGGTCTCCTCCCCGGCCGGTGCGGTCTTCCTGATCCATCACCGACACCGTCATGGGAACCTGCACCACATCCGTTAATTTCTCCTGATAAAACAAGTTGATACTTCTTGCCAGGGATCGATGGGGTGCAGTAAAGCTACCATCGGAAAAAATCCGGAGCTGGGTGCTGTCAATAGTTCCCTCTCCATCACATCCCGGAGGCGATGATGTTTCACCACAACGGATGCCGCCAACCACATCGTTATTGAGCACCGCCTTCACAGCAATGTTGTTGTCTTTGCAATACTTCGCCATCGCCTTGGCTCCGTATAATCCTTGTTCTTCACCTATCGTGAGCATGAATACGAGGGTATGAGTAAACTTATACCGGCTGAGGACACGCGTGAGTTCCAAAACGAGGGCACTTCCCGATCCATTATCCTCCATTCCTGCTGCCAGGCAGTTGATGTCACACGGATCTTCACAACGGGTATCGAGGTGGGCCTCAATGATGACTAGTTGATGATTAGCCGTATCGGTACCCGGTAAAACCGCCAACACATTCTTCCATTTACGGCCATCTCCACATAAACCTCCGGGATAATCAAACTCGAGGTAGCCTATTGAAAGTCGGTTGGCGCGCTCTGAACGGATCTGCTCCATTCGTTTCAATGCCCATCTGCGTGCAGCGCCAATGCCCGTTTCATCCGACACAGTATCCGAGTAGGTATGCCGGGTATGAAATTGATCCAATTCAACGAGGTAGTGATGAAGTGAATCGGCAGAAACTTGTTGATTCAGTCCGCAAATGATGTCATGATGATGGCCGCTCAATGCCGATCCCTGATAGCTTGCCGGATTGTAATAGCCCTTTACGATATTCTCCATTAGGGGATTGGTCATCCGGATATTGGTTTGCGACCAAACGGTTGATGAAAGCATCAGCAAACAAGGAAAGAGGAAGCGTCTCATACGTTCAAAAATAAGCAACCGCTTATGGAGGATGGAAGGATCCGATTTGAAGCCGTGTCATCTCTTTTTTGGAATTGTGGATGTTGAAGGCTACATTCGTAACGATTAGTTGCATTTCATGTGTAGTTCCCTTCGGTCGCTTTTAACCACTTTGGCGATCGGTTTCATACTAACCACACCGGTTTTCGCGCAAAACTCCGGTTCATCGGTAGACGATCAGTCGGCCGAGCATGCCATTAATATATCCATTCCTGAAGTTGCCTTAGTAGCTGTTCGCGGGGTTTCCGGGACAGATATTTCCCTGGCACCGCCTGCCCCAACAGAAGCCGGTGCAAATTTCTCGGATTTGGCTGATGCCGATAGTTCCCTATGGTTAAACTATTCGCACCTGCGCAGCAGCACCAGTCATCCGCAACGAAAAATCTACGCACGTATATCCAATGGACAGATTCCAAGTGGTTTCCGACTCCGATTAGCTGCCGGAAACGGAACGGGCGCCCAGGCGTCATCGTTGGGAACACCTACGGGTTATGTGACCCTTACCTCAGCAGATAACGCCATCATTGAAAACATCCAAACCACCTATACCGGAAAAGGTGTGGGCACAGGACATCAGTTGATCTACCGGTTGGAAGTGATTCCCGGACAAACCGATCAGATTGATTTTGACTCTTCTTCCTCGGTTAGTGTGATGTATACGATTTCGGATTAACACGATTCTTGAGTACGGAGGACGGATTTTCGGATGCGGAATTCGGGATTCGGGCTTGCCTGCCGAAACCCTGTGTAGGCAGGATGCGGGATTCGGAATTTCAGTCTCGCTACTCATTCACCATCCATTGCGATGCCTTGGCGTGCTTGGCGCCCTTTAGTTTGAAAAGTGGAATTTGTTGAGTAGTGTAAAAACTACATTTGAACAAAAACCTCCTTAGGAGCAAGGGGAATCAGCTGGCGTCAAAGGTTAATGACCTATGCAAAGATTTTGACCCTTGTTCCTTATGTGAAAGCTCCAAATAGAAATTTAGGATTCAGTCCCATTATTAAGGGCTCGGAGAATGCACATTCAAGGAGGTTGAATTATAAATAATATGTATGGATCAAAGTTACTTCGTTGGAGTTGACATCTCCAAGTCCAAAGTGGATTACGTCGTTGTAAACAGCAAGCTTGAGTATTTACTTCATCGCGAGATTACCAATAAGGATGTTAAGCTAAGAACAGCCTTGAAGCAGTTGGCTAAACAGTTAGAGATCCGCTTTGAAGAAATGATGGTATGTTGCGAGGATACTGGTATTTACAATAGACCTCTGGAACGGGTTTGTTCGGAATTAGGTGTTTTACTGTGGGTGGAACATCCTGTTAAGATTAAACGGGCCAGTTCTGAATTAAGGGGTAAGAATGATAAGCTTGACGCTTGGAGAATTGCTGAATATTCAGTTCGGTACCACGATCGAGCAATCGCCCATCAAGAGGCATCCGAACTCATCATGAAGCTTCGACAAGAGCACAAGGTTAGAGAGAGCCTGTTGGCTCAGAAAGTTGCTCTTAAAAACCAGTTGAAAGAGGCAAAGAGCCATGATCCTGAGGCATACAAACTCCTTCACAATGGGTATCGCAAAGTGCTAAAAACATTGATTCAGAGCATTGAGGAATCAGATAAGCGATTGAAAGAGCTAATTGAAGCTGATTCTCAGGTTCAGAAGAATGTGGAGCTAATGACTTCCATCAATGGGATAGGGATACAGACTGCCATTCAGTTCGTGATTTATACTGAAAACTTTAGGTCATTCACAAGTGCTAAACACCTGGCTTGCTATGCCGGTGTCGTACCCTTTTCAAACGAATCAGGTACCGTTGTCAAGAAGCCACGCATATCGAAAATGGCTAATATGGTGCTTAAAAAGTTGCTTCACACTGCAGCAATGAGTGCCATCAGATTTAACAAAGAATTAAGAGTTTATTACCTGAGAAAGGTAGCCGAAGGAAAAAACAAGATGAGTGTACTGAACGCGATTCGAAACAAACTAGTGCACCGAATTTTTGTTGTGATCCAAAGACAAACACCATACCTTGAAGAAATACCAAATCCTATTAGATAGGATGTGAAAAACACTTGTTTATTACCATAGAAATCTTTGCGGTTAGATCATGAGCAAGAGCAAATTGAGGCTCGAGTACGGAGGAACATTATGAACCAATCATGAGTACGGATTACGAATGACGAAGTACGAAGGAATCCCCTGAACATCTGAACCTCTGAACCACTGAACTCAAAACTCTGAACTCAAATCCCGTTATTCCCTATTCGTTCCATAGTTACTTCCGTTTCCGTGAACTATTTTTGATCACCAACCCATCTCATGAATAGAACTCTCCTTCTCCTCCTGCTTATCCTACCGATACTTTGCCTTTCTCAAACCACCCTTACCGGCGGTGTCATGAGCGGAACACTCACTGCCTCGGGTAGTCCGTACAAGGTAATGGGTGATATCCTGGTGCCCAAGGACTCCACCTTGACCATTGAGGCCGGGGTTACACTTGATTTTGACTCCGCCAAATTGGTTCGCATTGAAGGAACATTGAACAGCCTTGGGACTAAAACCAAACCCAACCTATTCACCTGTAGTGACAGTCTATTAGGGTGGCATGGGTTGTTTTTTATGGAAAATAAGGAACAGGATACATGTGAATTTCGACACACCCGATTTGAATACATAGGATATCCGGGTAAAATAATTAATAGCCCATTTTTTGATGCAGTTGAACATTCGAATGGAAGAACTTACAGACAGACCCTAATAGCCGGATACACGCCATCTTCTCTCAAGTTTAGCAATTGTATCTTTTATAAAAATTGGAAAACCTTTGAAGTTGAAGATGGGTGGATTGAGCTCGATAGCTGTCTCTTTACAGGAAATGTGGACACGTTTGGGGTTTATAGCAATGGCTCCTTTGGTTATTTCAGCAGGAGTTATAAACAAGTAACTAATTGTAGATTTATTGATAATCAAGTAAAAGCCTATTTTCATACAGGTAGTGATCTGTCGAATTCAAACGGGCAGAAATTTGATAACAACCACTTTGTCGATAACAACATATCGATGAATTTCAACTTGGGTACAATACCCATAACAAATTGTACTTGGACAAGAAATGGATGTGCGGCACTGGTATTAAGAGGAGGGAACGAGCAATTGATTGAAAATTGCTTGTTTGATCAAAGCCGAGGCAAGTGCATTGATGGAGGGGATGTGAAAGTCTATGACGCTCGCCGAACTGTTTTTCGAAATTGTACATTCAGAAACAAAACGGATAATATCACTAGCGTTTATTCCATTGATGATGCTCCACTTTTTGATGGTTGTGTTTTCGAAAACAATATGCATGGTGTTTATCTTCCAGGCACTTCATCATATGGACGATTTGTAAACTGTCTATTCATAAACAATCAGGAGGCATTGAATACTGCCTCGAAAACCATTTTGGTCAACACCAACTTTATTAATAATAAACGGACTATTAAAGACCCGTATGATGAGCCCAGAATTGATTCAACCTCAGGAGCTATAAGAACAACAGGGAACGGATCAATTGAGCTTTACAATTGTATTTTTTGGGGGAATACGAATCTATCCGGACGTAAAGTAAATTTAACTCTTTGGGGGAATAATCTTCAACCTAGGTTTTACAATTGCATTGTTGAAAATGGCACGAGTTCAATAAACAAAGACCGTGATCCAACATATGTTTTCACAGACACCTTCACGAATAGTCTGACCCAGGAGCCCGACTTTATAAATCCAACCCTCCAAGATTTTCGACTTTCATCCACGTGTTCAGGTACGTCAGTAGGCTATGATCAGGGCTATGCCGATCCCATACCCATGTGGTATTTCAACCAAACGGTTCCGGATATTCTTAAAGCAATCGGTCATGACAAAAATGGTGATAGACGCATCTACGGCAATGCGTCGGACATTGGAGCCTACGAAATCCAGGGCGTTGGAAACCGGATTGATTGGGACGATACGCTGAAGGATATACAAGGATGCCTCGGTGATGACCTCACCTTCTCGGCAAAGGCACGATCATTAGGCTTGAGTGCTGTGTGGGAACGATGGAACGGATCCAACTGGTTGGCCACCGGTGCAACGGGAACGGAACATACCGTGCAATCCGCCAAAACAACCGACAACGGCGCCCGCTTTCGGGTGACTTACACCAACGAGTGCGGACTTTCCAGAACAACGGATGAGGCCATGCTTACCGTTCACACACCCCGAAAACTCAATCTACCCAATGACACCACCATCCTCCACAATCAAAGCCTCACCATCAAATCGCCTAGCGGTTTTACAGATCATCAATGGAGTACAGATTCCACTTCGGAGGAAATCACCGTAAACGGTCGAGAGCTCGGCGAAGGCATCTTCACCTTTTCCCTCACGGCACGAGACGAACACAACTGTGCATCAAGCGATGAGATCATCATTACAATCAACCGAAACACATCGGCGAATACCCTCCAATCCACCGGGATTCGGTTATTCCCAAACCCAACTTCAGGCGTGGTTCATTTTAACGGTACCTTGGAAGGCGTGCATTTCAATTTGAGCGATCTTTCCGGCCGACAATGGATCATCAACCAATTCCTACCCACTCAGTTAGACCTTTCAGATCTGGAATCTGGCTGGTACGTACTGGAACTGATGGATGGGCACACCCAACAGGTTGTTCGTCTCTTTCTTCAATAATTGATTGGCTAAAAACGAATTCGGAATTTCGGTCTCACTAGTCATTCACCATCCATTGCGATTCCTTTGCGTGCTTCGCGCCATTGCGGTTAGATCATGAGCAAGAGCAAATTGAACCTCGAGTACGGAGGACGGATTTTCGGATGCGGGATTCGGAATTCGGAATTCGGAATTTCGGTCTCGCTAGTCATTTACCATCCTTTGCGATGCCTTTGCGCCCTTCGCGCCATTGCGGTTAGATCAGGAGCAAGAGCAAATTGAACCTCGAGTACGAAGTACGGAGGAACCTTCTGAACATCTGAACCTCTAAACTCTGATCTCAAAACTCTGAACTCTGAACTCTGAACTCTGAACTCCGTCCTCGATCCTATTGTTTATTCCACAAATTAAACAGACCTTTGCGGCCCTCCGGAATGGAGACCCGGAGATTGATAACATTATAAGATATGTCAGTAAAATTGAGATTGTTGAGAAAAGGACGCAAGAAGCGTGCTTTCTACTACATTGTGGCGGCGGATTCACGTGCTCCGAGGGATGGTAGATTTATCGAGCGGGTAGGGTCGTATAACCCAAACACAGATCCCGCAACCATTGACCTCGATGTGGATCGCTCCGTAACATGGTTACGTAATGGCGCACAACCAACCGATACGGTTCGCGCTATTTTGAGTTACAAAGGTGTGATGTACAAAAATCACCTCCTTAAAGGAGTGGATAAAGGTGCACTCACCGAGGAAGAGGCCAACGCCAAATTCGAAAAATGGCTGGATGAAAAATCCGGTAAGGTAGACGCAAAACGCAGCCGACTTGCAGAAGCAAGCGCAGCCGATGCAAAATCCCGACTGGAAGCAGAAGCCAAGATTCGTGAAGATCGTGCTAAAGCCATCATCGCTAAGAATTCACCTTTGGCCGAGGAAGTTGAAGCAGCCCCTGAAACAGAAGCATCTGCCGATGACGTTTCAGCCGAAGCCGAAGTGGAAGCACCAGAAGTAGAAGAGGCTCCTGCAGCGGAGGAAGCTCCAGCTGTGGAAGAAGTAGCCGCAGAAGAACCTGTTGCTGAAGCAGAAGCACCTGCTGCAGAAGTAGCTGAAGAAGCTCCTGCCGCAGAAGAAACTGAAGAAGAAAAACCAGCTGAGTAAGCTATGATTTTCTCGACCGGTCCCATTATTTCAGTGGGCACCATTGGCAAACCCCATGGTTTTGACGGTCGGTTAAAGTTTCATCTAACGTCAAACGACGTTCCCGATATTAAGGAACCGGTATTCATCCCTATGGATGGCAAACCGGTTCCTTTTTTTTTATCTGAATGTTCCGGTTCCGGTAACGTCATTATTCAACTCGAAGGGATTACCACGTATGACGAGGCCCTCCAATTCACAGGTAAAGAACTCTTCATCAATGGATCCGACGAAGCGGATGAAGACCTCGTTCTGACGGGATACACCATACACGACCTGAATCTGGGCGAGTTGGGTACGGTCACTGACCAACAGGATTTGGGCGCCCAATGGGTGTTAACATTCAACCATCAAGGAAACGATCACATGGTTCCGTTCGTAGATGCCATCATTAAGGACATCAACCATGAAACCAGACAAATTCACACGGATCTGCCCGATGGGTTACTCGATCTTTGATTGCCATTCATTCCACTACCTTTGAATCATGCTGAGTAAGCTCGGGTATTACCTCTTCATCAAACCCATTTCCATGTTACCCATGCCGGTTTTATACGGCATTTCCAATCTGCTATACGTAGTGATGTACCGGTTGGTGGGCTACCGGAAGAAGGTGGTAAACGGCAACCTGACCCATTCATTCCCAAACGCTTCTTCTGCCTGGATCAAGGAACAGGAATCCCGATTCTATCGTCACTTTTGTGATCTGATTGTGGAGAGCATAAAGCTGTTTAGCATTTCCAACGATGAAATTCTAAAACGTTTTGTCTTCGAAAATCCGGAGGTGGTGAATCGGTTTTCGCAGGAAGGCAGAAGTGTCATCATCGTAGGTGGACACTTCAACAATTGGGAGATTCTGGCCTCCGGCATCGATCAACAGTGCGATCATCAGGCTGTTGGAATCTACAAGAAATTGTCCAATGCCTTTTACGATCAAAAGGTTCGTGATTCCCGAGGTAGGTTTGGATTGAAGCTTCTTCCAACCACCGATGTTGCCCGCTTTTTTGATACGAACGACTCCGCGAACACCATGACGCTTTTTGGTGCAGACCAGTCCCCCACCCACAGCAAAAACGTTTATTGGCTCCATTTCCTCCATCAGGAAACGGCCGTGGCTCTGGGAACCGAACACTACGCGCGCAAATACAACTTGCCGGTATTGTATGGCTTCATTCAAAAAACAACGCGTGGTCACTATACCTTTCGCGTAGAAGTGATACACGACCAACCAAAGGAGTCGGAGCCTGGTGACATCACCGTTAAACATGTACGTATGCTGGAGGAGCAAATTAACCAGCAACCTGAATTCTGGCTATGGACCCACCGTCGTTGGAAACGAAAGCGGAAGCCGGATGAAGAGCTGCACGGCTGATTCCGGTTAGTGAGTATCCAGTCGTTCACCGCAATGCGGACAATACTTCCCGTTTTTAGGTTTCTTGTTGTATTCCAGAAAACCGGATGAGATAATACCGGTTGGCAGCGCCACTATTCCAAGTCCTACAAAGGCCAGTAGTCCGCTCAACAACTTCCCCAATGACGTGATCGGAACCACATCGCCATACCCAACCGTGGTGAGGGTACAAATAGACCACCAGAAACAGGCAACCACGTTGGGAAAGGCTTCCGGCTGATCCTCGCCTTCGGCAAAGAACATCAGTACAGACGCCATGATTACCAACATCATCGCTACGAACACCGTGGTGGCCAGTTGTCCGCGTTTATCCCGGATAACCGACATCACAATCTTACTGGACTGGTTGTATCGGTTAATCTTGAAGATCCGCACGAACCGCATCAGCAGGAGTAATCTCAGGGCTTCAGCATCGGTATGAAAAAAGAGGGGAATGTAAAACGGCAAAATGCCCAGTAGGTCAATAATCCCGTAGGTTGAAAGAGCAAATTTCAGTACCGATCCCAACCGCGTTTTAGCCGGATGGGTGAGATCGGAAACGTAGATCCGCAACACATATTCAACCGTAAAGATGGCTACCGATACGAGCTCAAATGTGTAAAGTTCATAGTGCCAATCGGCATAAATCCAATCCACCGTATCCAACACAATGGCGATCATATTGAGAATGATCAGCCACATGATGGCAAAATCAAATAAGAGGTTTATTCGGGATCCGTGCGATCCGCGCTCAACGAGTTGAAACACGCGTTTCTTCATCTCGCTAAGGTATTAAATCCACCTTATTTATACGTCAAGTACCACTTGATTGCGTGTGAGATCGTCCAGCGTTTCGCGCTTTCGAATTAAGTGCGGCACGCCCTGATAGATCATCACCTCGGCTGGGCGGAATCTGGAATTGTAATTGGACGACATGGCAAAGGCATAGGCTCCGCCGTTGTGAATGGCCAGGATATCGCCTTCGCGTACCTCGTTTAACGGCCTGTCGTACCCCAAGGTATCGGTTTCACAGATGTAGCCCACAATGGAATATACCCGCTTCGTACCGTTGGGATTGCTGATGTTGGTAATCTCGTGATAGGCATCGTACATCATCGGTCGGATGAGGTGATTCTGACCGCTGTCTACCCCAACAAACATGGTGGACGTGGTTTGTTTAATCACGTTGGCTTTTACCAACAGATAGCCGGATTCGCTCACCAGGAACTTCCCGGGCTCAAACCACAGCTCCAGTTCACGCCCATAGGAATCACAAAATTCCCGGAATTTCTGACCAATCCGAACGCCCATGTCTTCGATGTTGGTAGTCACATCACCAGCGCGATACGCCACCTTAAATCCGGAACCAAAGTCCATGAATTGCAAGTCCTGGAATTCCTTGGCTACGTCAAACAAGATTTGTGCTCCATGCAAAAACACCTCGGAATCCAGAATATCGGATCCGGTGTGCATGTGCAAGCCATTGATATTCATTCCATAGGTTTTCACGATGCGTACCACATGCGGAATCTGATATACGGAGATACCGAACTTGGAATCGATATGCCCCACCGAAATATGCGCATGTCCACCGGCCATGATGTGGGGGTTTAACCGAATACAGCAAGGAACCAATCCACCGTACTCATGGCCAAACTGCTCCAAAATGGAGATGTTATCGATGTTAATCTGAACCCCGATCTCAACGGCTGCCCGGATTTCTTCAAACGATACACAGTTAGGCGTGTACAAAATCTCTTCCGGTTGATAGCCGGCCAATAACCCCAGACGTACTTCCTGAATGGAAACGGTATCCAACCCGGCTCCCTGTGCGCGAAGCAGTTTCAGAACCGACAGGTTGGTGAGTGCCTTGCAGGCATACTTAATCTTGAGCTTTACGTCGCCAAAGGCATTGTTCAACCGTTTGTACTGCGAGATGATGGTATCTGCATCATACACATAAAGTGGTGACCCGAACGTTTCGGCTACCTCAAGTAAGTTCACGCCCTGAATGGCGTACCCGTTTTCTGTTTGTTCCATTTTTTAACTAAACCGTATATACATAAAAAAAGCCTTTTTGCATCGGCAAAAAGGCTTGTAATTTCCTATTCTGCCTATGGTTATGGCAGGCTTTTCTTAAAGTCGTCGTACCGGGTTTCAAAGGTTTCACCAACCTTACCACCCAAATCTTCCCAATGGCTGAATATGGCCTCCACCCGGTTATCCGGGTTGGGGTGTGTACTGAGAAATTCCGGTCCTCCACCGCCGCCGGCTGCAATGATCTTCTCAAAGAAGCGAGCCGCACCGCGGGCATCATACTCGGTTGGATAGAGGTAATCAACGGATCGCATATCGGCTTCCGATTCATTGGTCCGTGAATACTTCAGCCCAATCATTCCCTTGGCAATTTGAGCCAGTGTGCCTTGATCATTGCCAAACAAGATGGCAAAGAGAACTTCGGTTCCGTATTGTTTGGTTAAGGCTTCTGTTGAGTGACGTTCATCGGCGTGAGCAATCTCATGCCCCATCACACCAGCCAGCTGATCTTCGGACTCCAGGAACTTGATCAGGCCGGTGTACACATAGATATATCCACCCGGCGTACAAAAGGCATTGAGAACGGAATCGTCATGAATGATGCGCAACTGCCATACAAAATCATCTTTGTGCTGCACCTTTCCTCCACCCAAAATGGTATTGGTAATTCGATGCAAATGGGCATAGGCATCCGGATAACTGGCACTATCCAGGATGGGATAGGTTTGATCATCGGCTTCAATTTCCGCTGCCACCTGAGCCCCAAAGGCTTTGTCGTCTTCCAACGTAAATAGGTTGACGCTCTTTTTGTTTCCATCCTCGTCTTTGCAACCTACCATCGTAGTGGTAGTTAAAAGCGCAAACGCCATGAAAACAAATGATGCTAGTCTTGATCGCATAATCATTGGTGCAAATTAAGGCTTTGATTCACAAAAAATGAAGACCCAGTTTTGATTATACACGCTACCGGTCACTTTGTGACGCTTCGCGGTGCGAACGGCAGCCCATCAGAATACGCAAACCTCCTACGGCGATAGATTATCCAACATCAAAAATCCATCATCCAGCATGACTAGAACGGATACCCAACGGCCACATGCCAGATGGGTCGGCGGAGAAGCCACTTATCCCTGAACGCACCATTGATTACCAAACGGTCTTCCACCGGGAAGTTTGGATCCCAGATCGGCACACCCCAATCCGCGCGCAGCAGCAAGAATTCAAAGTCAATCCGCAAACCTAAACCGCCGTTAATCGCAATCTCATGATAGAATCGATCCAGCACAAAATCCCCACCCGGAAACAGGGTATCGGCTTTTAGATTCCAGATATTACCCGCATCAACAAAGGCGGCTCCGTTTACATCCACCGCTCCACGAATCACATTGAATCGGTACTCCAGATTTCCCACCATACTGAATTCGCCGGTACGGGTAAACTGTAAGGTAGTTGGTGCCGTAAAGGAACCCGGCCCAACGGTTCGCAATCGCCAGCCACGCAGGTAGTTGGCTCCACCGCCAAAAAATCGTCGTTCATAAGGCAACACCGATCGGTTGCCAATGGGAACACCAATTCCGGAGAACCCCCGACCGATTAACTCGTTATTCTCGTTGATCACCAGGTGGTATCGAAAATCCACATCGGTCCGAATAAAGGTAGAATGATTCACGTCCAATCGCTGGCCGTAATCCGTTAATTGAGGCAGCACGGCACCGGCAACTTCAAGTAAGTTGGTGTTCACCAGGAAATAACTTTTCGGCGATTTCGCCTGATTGCTGTACACTCCGCTGATTTTCCAGCTGGTGATCAGGTTGTTGGTGAACAGTCGGTCCAGGGTTTGAATGTAACTGGCCGACGCCTGTTCCAGGAGATCGCGTTTATAGGTGGCCTTGTTGAGGCTGATGAGCAGCGGCGAAACGTACAGTTTGGCTGCCCCACTTTCAACCTGATAGGTGTAGGAAAGCGGAAATAAGTTCCGGCGGTAGAACAAATTGTTTTCATAGAGATACGAAGCACTGAAGTGCGTGCTGGCCGCGGCAATTCCCGGAGAATAACTCAAATTGGGGAAGAACAGAAGTTGCGGAATTTTCAAATCCGCATTCACTTCCTGCACAAATGTGCTGAATATCCCTCCGTTGGAATCTCGTGTTAATTGTGTTTCCAAGGCCGTTCGAAAATTCAGGCTGAGTTCCTCGCCGTTGTGAAAAACGTTCTTATCACTCAATGAAATTTCGTTCGCCAAACCATAGTTCCGGTTGGTCTTGCTCTGATTGAATCGCTGCTCAGTGGAAATCACCTGAGGTTGCCAGGTGAAGTCGTATTTAGGCGACGGCTGAAGACGGATCAGCATATCCAACCGCGTGGAATCTCCGTCATGCACGGTATTCTGAATGGATAAGGATTGGAAAAGATCCAGGCCCACCAAACGGCCATAGGTGTTCTGCAGTTTTTGTTGGGAAAACAAATCGCCGGGTCGGAAGAGGATGTTCTTCGAAAGAATCCGGGTATTGATGTCCATTCCGTTGAGCTGGTAATAGATCCCGCTTCGATCTTCCTCGCTGGTTCCGCGCGCACTATCCGGCATCAAAAATTCCACTTTGATGGAGTTGATTCGCTGCATGGTATGATTCCCGAAGGCCGGATCAAGTATGTGTACTTCGATGGTTCCCGTGCTGTTTTGTTTGGCCGTATCCACCACAAATTCAACATAGGAAGGATTGAAGTAATAAAATCCCTTGTTTTTCAAGAGGGTATTGATTCGGGTGCGCTCGTAGCCGATGTTGTCGTAATCCAAAATCTCGCCTTCCCGGACATGCGATTTTTCTTTGCTGCCCTCCAGGATTGATTGAATTTCAGGATTGGAGGTGATTAACCGCACACTGTCAATGGTATACGGTGTTCCTTCGGTAACCAGGTAGGTAACTTTGAGCTTTCGTTGGTGAAAGAATTTCGCCCAGCGTCCCTGATGGATGGAATAGGTCACTTCGTTATTGAAATACCCTTTTTTAAACAGGTAGCGGTGAATGTTATCGGCCGATGCCTTTACACCCGCCGTATCCAGTAATATAGGCTTCTCTCCTATTTTATCGAGCCCCACGCGTCTTCCGATTCGATGTGCCGTTAAATGCGCCTTAATCAGAAAAATCCGACGATTGGGTTTGTGCTTGACCTGAGTCATCAGGGCACTTTTAGTGGCCGAGTATTGAACACCTTTAATGTTGTTGGATTGCAGCAGATAACGATCCCTGGGGATCATCTTATCCACCTTACATGCCGAGAAAAACAAGACAGGCAGGAAAACAAAAGCTACTTTTGCAATCGTTGGAAAGGACGACTTGTGATCAGTAAGAACCGCATAAAATTTGTTCAATCCCTTCACAGAAAAAAATATCGCCAAAGATACAGGCAATTTACCGTGGAAGGCGAAAAGTCGGTTTTGGAACTCCTCCACAGTTCCATCAAAGTTGTCACCATTTTCACCACAGCTCAGTGGGCAAATGATCACGTATCCGGCGGGGCTTATGACGTGGTGATTTGCGAGCAGGACGAGCTAAAACCCATCAGCTTCTTCGCCACCCCTTCTCCGGTTGTTGCTGTGGCCGAAATGCCGGAATTAGCACTGAATCTACCTGAAAAAGGAGTGTGGTATTTGGCGTTGGACGGCATCAATGATCCGGGCAATTTGGGCACCTTGATCCGAATTGCAGATTGGTACGGCATTTCCAGCATCTATTGCTCAGAAGATACCGTTGATACCTTTAATCCTAAAACCATTAGCTCATCCATGGGATCGTTTACACGGGTGAATGTTTATCATGGCAATCTGCCCGAATATCTTTCCACCAATGGCCTCCCCATTTATTTAACCGAAATGAGCGGTACACCTATAGACACCTTGTCGAATTTAGAACCGGGCGCCATCGTGATTGGCAGTGAGGCTCATGGCGTACGGGAGGAATTACGCGAATTGCCGGTAACATCCATCAGCATCCGCCGTATTGGGGGAGCCGAAAGTTTAAATGCCAGTGTAGCCGCAGGAATCATCTGTGACCGACTCATCCAACATACGACACCATGAATCTCCATTTAAACGATGTTCAGCGGGATGTCCGCGCGGTGCTTCAAGAAGCCAAACACACCTTTTTTGACTCCGTTGAGGATTTTGACACGCTGGATTTTAAAGGGTTAAATCAACTGGTCACCAACACGGATGTGGCCACGGAAGCCTTTTTGGTTGAACACTTAAAACGAATTGTGCCGGCGTCGTCCATCCTTGCCGAAGAGGAAACCGAGCAGCGCAAGAAAGCCGAGTTTGAATGGATCATCGATCCGCTGGATGGCACCACCAATTACGTGCATCAGATTCCGGTGTACAGTATATCGGTGGCCTTACAGCATCGTGGAGAAACCATCGCGGGATTTGTACATGAGTTAAATCGGGATGAATTATTCTGGGCAACGGCTGATCATGCGGCACATTGTAATCAATCCGAGATTCGGGTGAATTCCGATCGGGTCACCGCCGATTCCCTGGTGGCCACCGGTTTTCCGTATTTTGAATTTGATGAGGTTGCCACCTATCTGGAGGTCTTGACGTATGCGATGAAATCAACCCGGGGCGTTCGCCGATTGGGTTCTGCCGCCGTTGATCTGGCCTATGTGGCCTGCGGCCGATTTGATATCTTTTTCGAATACGGTCTGAATCCCTGGGATGTGGCGGCCGGAGCATACATTGTGGAGCGGGCCGGTGGAAAGGTTTCCGACTTCTCCGGAGGATCCAATGCTATTTTTGGTAAACAAATTCTGGCCGGCGCACCGTTAGTCTATCAAGACTTCCTGGTGGAAGTTGGCAAGATGGCATGAAAACCAACCACCTCACCTCCGTTCTGATTGTATTCAGTTTACTCGCCTGGCTGGCCTTCACTTCCGTGGAAACCAAACCAGTGGAATCCGTTGATGAATTCGAACGGGTAGATGACATTCCTGACATCGCAGTAGAATACAATGAAGCTCGACAGAACCGGTATGTGCGCGTATTTGATCTGGAAGTTGAACCGAATACCCGCTATACCCAGCTTGATTTCAACTATCGCTACACCAGCTTCATTATTGAGTTGTTTGAGATGCAGCCGCTTCAGAATGTGCGATTCACCTCCAGCAGTGGCAAGGTGTCGGAAATGAATGGTGCCTATCTCACCGATGACGACCAACACATTCGAAGTGAGTTCATTGTACCAGATGAAGAACAATCCACCATGGATTTGTATACGGGTACCTTGCAGGGTAAAATCCGTATTTATCTGTTTTACGCACCTGAACTGGAGTTAAACATTCCCAACCGACTGTCAAAATCGGTGGATTCATGCGAGCGTCCGACGCTCATACCAGCCTCTGAGTGGCGAAAAGGACTACCTGATCCGGTGGGAGAACGTGAATCCACCACCGTGGAACACGTCATTGTGCATCATGCTGCTTCGTCCAATGACAACCACGATTACGTCAGTGTGATTCGAAACATCTATCTCCTCCATACCCAAAGTAATGGATGGGATGATATTGGTTACAACTTCGTGGTGGCCCAGGATGGAACAGTATTCGAGGGGCGCGATAATCAAGGCGTAGCCGATACCGATAACATTAAAGGAGCTCATTTCTGCGGAAAGAACTCCGGAACCATGGGAGTGTGTATGTTGGGAAATTATATGGAGACGTCGCCCACCACAAACGCCTTGTTCTCACTCAAGCATTTAATCCGTTGGAAGTGCGGTAAATCCAACATTAATCCCATTACCAGTTCACATCATCCATCCAGTTCAGATCCGTTGTTGCCACATGTAGCCGGACATCGGGATGGTTGCCCTACTGCGTGTCCCGGGGATTCCTTGTATCCCTTTGTGGCTCAAATCCGCGAGTCCATTAACCCGGGATGGAAGGACTGTTACCAATATCTGGATGTACAGAAACCGATGCCCAATGAGCGACGTTTTAGACTAATCCGAATCCATGACCACATTCAGGTTGATTCCGATCTTGAATGGGAAATGGCATCCGTCTACAATCTAAATGGTCAGTTAGTGGGTGAACTCACCCCTTCCTCCAATACTTTTGATCACCCCTCTGGAGTCTACATCATTCGACTTCATTTGAGCCATGGCGATGTGCTCACACAGCGATTTGCTTTCTAATTGGACGATTCGGGATTCGGAGTTCGGGATTCGGGATGATCAATCGAAGTAGCCTCTCTATGAACTTTGATCTCTGAACTTTGATCTCTGATCTCTGATCTTTGAACCTGCTACCCGTTTACCCTGACCGAGCGAAGCGAGCGTCACGGGCTACCCGTTTACCCAACCATTTATCCATTCACATTCTGAATTCTTAATCCCGAATCCCTACTTTTGCACGCTTACTTCATGTGGGAAAAAATCTCGGTATTTGTTCTGCGTAATCGGCTGCTGCTGATTATCTCTCTCGCACTGCTAACGGCATTCATGGTGTATCAAGCCACGTTTGCGCAGTTGACGTATGACAACCCCAAATTCATTCCGGATAACGACGAAGAATACAAGGCTTACCAAACGTTCAAGAAAACCTTTGGAGACGATGGCAGTGTTTTAGTCATTGGAATTGAAACCGATCAAATTACCAAGCCGGCATTCTTCAACGCCTGGTGTGATCTTTCTGATCGCATCGAAAAGAAAGAAGGCATCCAGCAAGTGCTCTCACTGGCCAACATTCCCAAACTGGCCATTGGTTACGAAACCAATTACATCGAAAACGACAGCTTTATCCGGGAAGTTTTTGTTCAGAAACAGGTTATTCAAGAGTCGGTACAGTCGCAGGCTGAGCTGGACTCACTGATGACCGAGATCAAAAATCTCCGGTTCTATGAGGGCATCATCTTCAATGATTCCGGAAATTTTACGCTGATGGCCATTACGCTCAAAAAGAGCATTTTGGATTCCAAGAGGCGCATCTCCTTTGTGAATGAACTGGTTGATGATGTGGATCAGGTATGCCGTGAACACGACGTTCAGGCACATTACTCCGGACTTCCGTATATCCGCACCAAGTTTTCCAAACGGGTAGAAACCGAACTACGTGAGTTTACGGTGCTTTCCATGCTCATCACCGCCCTCATCCTGTTGTTTTTCTTCCGATCCCTGTACATCCTCATTTTTGCCATGATTGTGGTGATGAGCGGTGTGTTCTGGAGTATGGGAATATTGGTACTCCTCGGATTCAAGATTACCATGTTCATTGGCCTTCTGCCTCCGTTGATCGTGGTGATTGGAATAGCCAACTGCATCTACCTCATCAATAAATACCATGATGAGTACCGGGCACATCGGAATAAAATTAAAGCCCTCTCCCGGGTCATTTCCAGAGTGGGGATTGCCGTATTCTTTACCAACCTTACAACGGCCATCGGGTTTGGGGTTTTTATCCTAACCGGATCAACCGTTTTACAGGAATTTGGTCTCACCGCCTTCCTAAGCGTGATGGCTGTGTTTATGATTTCAATCATTCTCATCCCCATCATATTTAGCTACCTGCCTGAACCTCCGGAACGACATACGAAACATCTGGATCGCAAGTTCCTGCAGAAGCTCATTGAAAAACTCTCCCACATCGTAACCAACAAACGCCGCACGGTATATATCGTAACCGGTGTGGTTGTGGTAGCCATGATTATTGGTATGAGTCTGGTGAATGCGGTTGGGTTTATGGTGGACGACATCAGCAAGAGCGACCAGATCTACAAGGACCTCAAGTTTTTTGAGCGAAATGTAAAAGGCGTTCTTCCGTTTGAAATTGTGGTGGACACCAAGCGTCCTGGTGGGATTCAGGATCCTTCCATCCTCCGAAGGATGAATACGTTTGAAAAGGATGTTCTGGGCCGATACTCGGAATTGTCGCGATCTATTTCCATTGCCCAGGTAATCAACTTTGCCCGGCAAGAAATGCATGACGGGAATCCGCTTTTTTATCGAACTCCGGGCAACATGGAACTATCTCAGATCATGAATCTGATGCCGTCATCGGGCGACAGTAAAAATTCCAAGATGATCCGATCGATGATCGATTCGGTGAATAGCAAGGCTCGGATTTCAGTGCAGATGGCCGACATCGGCACGAAGAAAACCAAGGTGCTCAAACAAGAAATTTTGGCCGCTGCCGATAGTGTTTTCAACTACCGCAGGAATGGGGATGAGTTGGTACCGGTAGACAGCAGTGAACGCATCGACATACGATTGACCGGAACATCCGTCATTTTCGTAAAAGGAAATGATTACCTGAACCGAAACCTCTTGATCAGTTTGATTGTAGCCTTCGTGGTGATTGGTCTCATCATGGCTACCATCTTTATCTCGTTCAGGATGATTGTGATTTCCTTGATACCGAATATCATCCCGCTCCTTATTTCGGCCGGATGTATGGGGTACTTTGGCGTTGCTCTTAAACCCAGTACCGTGTTGGTATTTAGTGTGGCGTTTGGTATTGCGGTGGATTTCACCATCCACTTCCTTTCCAAATACCGCATGGAACTTCGCAAAAATCGCTTCAACATTCAAAAGGCGGTTGCCAAGGCATTAAACGAAACCGGGGTGAGTATGATTTACACGTCCATCATCCTCTTCTTCGGCTTTATCATCTTTGCCGGATCTTCCTTCGGAGGAACTATTGCCCTCGGCGTATTTACCTCACTCACGCTGGTGGTAGCCCTTCTCTCCAACCTGATTGTTCTCCCAAGCCTCCTCCTCTCCTATGACCAGGCCAAGGAACGAGCAAAAAGCAAGCGATCACCCCTGATCGAGTATCCTGACGACGCCTCCTGATCAGTGGGTTGGTGCAGGCGAAACGATTAAATTTGCACCTTCTCTGAAAAAAGGCATGACAGCGAAAAACACCGATTCCCGTTTATACCCCGAATACGATGGTCTGAATTTACCAGCCGTCGAAAAATCAGTTCTGGAATTTTGGGAGGCAAACGACATTTTTAACAAGAGTGTTGAGCAACGGGATAGCGGCAACAACTTCGTCTTTTATGAAGGCCCACCATCGGCCAACGGCTTGCCGGGCATCCACCACGTGATGTCCCGAACCATTAAGGATATTTTTTGCCGATATAAAACTCTTCAGGGCTTTCGCGTGGAACGAAAAGCCGGATGGGACACCCACGGTTTACCGGTGGAACTGGGTGTTGAAAAAGAACTGGGCATCACCAAGGAAGACATTGGCAAAACCATTTCAGTGGAAGAATACAACGCCGCCTGCAGAACCGCGGTGATGCGTTACACCGATATCTGGAATGATCTCACCCGCAAGATGGGTTATTGGGTGAACATGAATGATCCCTATGTGACCTACGACCCAAAGTACATGGAAAGCGTTTGGTGGTTACTCAAGCAGATCTACAACAAAGGTTTGTTGTACAAGGGATACACCATTCAGCCCTATTCACCGAAGGCGGGAACCGGATTGAGTTCACACGAATTGAATCAGCCCGGCACCTATCGGGATACCACCGATACCACGGTAGTGGCTCAGTTCAAAGCCATTCCGGCTTCGCTTCCTCCATCGCTGCAACAATTTGAAGAAGTATGGTTTCTGGCGTGGACTACCACTCCATGGACCCTGCCCTCCAACACCGCGCTTACCGTTGGTACAACAATTCAATATCAGGTGGTTGAAACATTCAATCAGTACACGCATCAGCCCATCCGTGTGATCTTGGCTAAGGATCTGGTTGGTTCCGTGTTCGCTGGAAAATTTGAATTGGCGGAGGAATTGACGTATCAGGAAGGCGATAAAAAAATTCCCTATCGAGTGGTGGCTGAAGTAAGTGGAAAGGATCTCGTTGGAATTCGGTATGAGCAATTGCTGCCCTACGCCACCCCGTATGAACATCCTGAACATGCGTTTCGGGTGATCGCCGGTGATTTTGTGACCACGGAAGATGGAACGGGTATCGTTCACACGGCTCCGACGTTTGGTGCCGACGATGCCAAGGTAGCCCGGGAGGCCAATCCGCCGGTACCGCCTATGTTGGTGCTGGATCAAAACGACAATCCGGTACCACTGGTTGATTTGCAAGGAAAATTCACCACACACATGGGAGATTTTGCCGGTAAGTACGTAAAGAACGAATACTATGCCGACGGCGAAGCTCCTGAGAAGTCGGTTGACGTGGAACTGGCCATTCTGTTGAAAGAACAGAACAAGGCCTTCAAGGTGGAAAAATACACGCACAGTTATCCGAACTGTTGGCGAACTGATAAACCCATCCTTTACTATCCGTTGGATTCCTGGTTCATCAAAGCCACTGCTTTCAAGGATAGAATGTATGAGTTGAACAAAACCATCAACTGGAAACCCAAGGCAACCGGTGAAGGTCGGTTTGGGAATTGGTTGCAAAACGCCAACGACTGGAACCTTTCCCGCTCCCGTTATTGGGGCATTCCGCTACCTATTTGGCGCACGGAAGACGGTAATGAGGAGAAGATCATCGGTTCGGTAGACGAACTGATGCAGGAGATTCAACATTCGATCGATGCGGGCCATATGACCGCCAATCCATTTGACGGATTTGTGTCAGGCGACATGTCTGCTGAGAATTACCAGCGTGTTGATCTACATAAAAATGTGGTGGACGAAATCGTTTTAACATCGTCTGATGGTATTCCAATGAAGCGGGAGTCCGATTTGATTGATGTGTGGTTTGATTCGGGGTCGATGCCTTATGCCCAATGGCATTACCCGTTTGAGAACAAAGACCGCATTGATCAGGGAATCAGTTTTCCGGCTGATTACATCGCCGAAGGCGTGGATCAAACCCGTGGATGGTTTTATACCCTTCATGCCATTGGCACGGCTGTTTTTGATTCCGTTGCCTATAAGAATGTAGTTTCCAACGGCTTGGTGCTGGACAAAAACGGAAACAAGATGTCTAAGCGACTGGGTAACACCGTTGATCCCTTTACCACCATTGAATCCTATGGAGCCGATGTGGTGCGCTGGTACATGCTCACCAATGCCGCGCCATGGGATAACCTGAAGTTCAACGAAGACGGATTGGGTGAGACGATGCGAAAGCAATTCGGCACTCTATACAATGTATACTCCTTCTTTGCCCTGTACGCTAATTTGGATCGTTTTGATCCAAATGCTCAGGGGTTATCGGATGGTCGTTTGCAGGAAATTGATCGGTGGATTCTCTCGCGGTTGAATAATCTCATTCTAGAGGTTCAAACGCAAATGAATGAGTATGAACCCACCAAGGCTTGCCGGGCCATTCAGGAATTTACGGTAGAACACTTGAGTAACTGGTATATCCGTTTGTGCCGACGACGTTACTGGAAGAATGATGATCCGGCCGATAAAACGGCCGCGTATCAAACGCTGTATACGTGTATTGAATCGCTGAGCATCCTGATGTCGGCATTCGCACCTTTCCTGAGCGACCAGCTCTATCGTGATTTGAACGCCTCATCGCCGAAGGCAGAATCCGTCCATCTCGCAAATTACCCGAGTGTGGATGCCTCGTTCATCAACCGGGAATTGGAGGCCAAAATGGATCTGGCTCAACGCATAACGTCCATGGTTCTGGCGATTCGTAAGAAGGAAAAAATCAAGGTTCGGCAACCGCTGCAACGCATTCTGATTCCCGCCAACTCGGATCAACAACAAGGCTACATCAACGATGTTGCCGATGTGATTTTGCGGGAGGTGAACGTTAAGCACATCGAATTCTTAACCAAGGATAGCCCCATCCAAATTGTTCAACAGCTCAAGCCCGACTTTAAAAAGTTGGGGCCCAAAGCCGGTCCAAAAATGAAAATGGTGGCTGCGGCATGTGGCAAACTCGATCAGGAAGCGATGGCACAATTGCAGCAATCCGGTAGTCTGGAACTCACATTGGATGATCAAACGGTCTTTGAATTATCCACCGAAGATGTCGTGATTACCTCAACCGATATGCCTGGATGGCAGGTCGTAAATGAAGGTGGTCTTACCGTAGCCCTTGACTTAACCCTCACCGATGACCTTGTAAAAGAGGGTATTGCGCGGGAGTTGATCAATAAAATTCAGAACCTGAGAAAGTCCTTGAACTTTGAAGTAACCGATCGGATAAAAGTAATTCTTGATCCGCACGAACAAATCGCCGAAGCTGTGGATGCGTTTAATGATTATATTCGCGGCGAAATTTTGGCTTCAGGGATTGTTTTTCAACAAGTTACGAAAGAAGGACAATCGATTGATATCAATGATTACAGCTTAAACGTACTGATACTTAAGGATTGAAACCATGGATGAGACAACTACCAAGAACAAGTACAACGAAGAGGAATTGAATGAATTCCGCGAGATCATCAATAAAAAATTAGATGTTGCACGGGAAGAACTTCAAACACTGATTTCTTCGCTTCAAAGTGAAAATGAAAACGGTACCGACGACACTGGATCCGTTTATAAAACACTTGAAGATGGTTCATCTACCTTGCAAAAGGAAAGCACGTCCCAGTTGGCTTCCCGCTTGAAGAAGTTCATTCAAAACCTGGAAGCAGCCTTGGTTCGAATCGAGAATGGAACGTACGGAATTTGTCGGGTTACAGGCCGACTCATTTCCAAAGAGCGTTTGAAGGCGGTACCGCATACTACCCAAAGTATGGAGGCCAAGCTCAACCAGTATAAATAATCCCCTCCTGACTTGGAGTTAACCCACCATAAGCGCAACTGGAAACTCATATTCACCAGTGTAGCGGTGGTTATCGCCGTTCTGGCGGCAGATCAGTTTTTCAAATTCTGGGTAAAAACCAATATGCGGCTGGGTGAAAACATCCACGTTGCCGGCGATTGGTTTATCCTGCATTTTACTGAAAACAACGGAATGGCCTTTGGATTGGAGTTTGCCGGTAATTGGGGGAAACTCTTTCTGACCTTTTTTCGATTGATTGCCGTTGGTGGTATCATTTATTACCTGTCGTCTCAAATTCGCCGAAACATCTCTACAGGCACCATCATGCTGATTTCGTTGATTTTGGCCGGAGCACTGGGCAACATCATTGACAGTGTGTTTTATGGCACCTGGTTCACGGAGAGTCGGTATATGGAAATAGCCACTTGGGCACCCGGTAATGGCTATAGCACCTATTTCAAAGGAAAAGTGGTAGACATGCTCTACTTTCCCATTCTGGAAGGTGCTTATCCGTCCTGGTTTCCCTGGGTTGGTGGTAAGGAGTTTATCTTCTTTCGTCCTGTATTCAATCTGGCTGATGCGGCCATCAGCATTGGAGTTATTTCCATTCTCCTCTTTAAGCGCGACTTATTCAAATTAGAAGAAGACGCTTCGGAACCCGCCATGGTGTTACCTGCTGACGTAGCGGCAGATTCTTCGGTCCCAACTTCGGATAGCACGGACCAAACCGAGGCAGAGCCCCTCACCTGAATACCGAGCTCAGACTCCAAAAAATAGTGTACCTTCGGCTATGCGAGTTACACTACTAGTCCTTTTGAGCATGATCCTATCCGTTGGATCCGCTTCTGCCCAATCCGCTTTTTTCTCCGGAACCCTGGACGAAGCCATTGCGGCCAGTAAAAAACAGAATAAGGTTTTGATCGTGGACTTTTATGCGGGATGGTGTAAACCTTGCCGACAACTGGATAAATCCACCATGTCCGATTCTACGGTACAAGCCTATGTCCACAAGTACTTCATTATGTACAAATTGGACGTGGACGACAGTATTGGGACTACTTGGAAGTCAAAGTTTCATGTTTATGAGTATCCCACCATGATGTTCTTCAAACCCGGCAATATTGATGACACCATTCTTCGTGTAGAGGGATATCGCCCGCCGGAATTGTTTCTCTCTGATCTCCGCTATTTACACGAAACCCACCACACAAAATAGGGTCAGTTCAGCATTCTTAATAATTTGGTAATCACGTTTATAAAGCGAAACAGGAACGTCATCAATTGACCACTTGCTTTCTGATCTCATTCCGGTAATTTAGAGTCAATGTTTCGGATCAGACTCTTTATCACCTGCTCATTTCTCGGATTCATAACCCAGTTGGGATGGTCTCAGCCGTCATCAAAGCCAACTGCAGATGGCGAAACGGTTTACCTGGTAACCGATCGTCATCATTACAAACCACGAGAAATTATTTACTTCAGTGCCTTTGTTCTGAATGATTCCAACCAGTTTCAATCCGGTAAGTATCAATTAAAAACCCTGCTGCTCAATGCCAAAGGACAAGCCGTGGATTCGTCCTTACTACCCGTAGTAAACGGGCGCGTTGGCGGCCGACTTAACATACCCAATGCAGGTGGGCGATACACCATCAAGGCACTCACTCCATGGCAGTTAAACTATCCGGATGAGCACTATTTTTCCAAGGACATTTTCGTTCAACAATTTATTGAACGCAACTTCTTTATTACCTCCAAATTCAAACACGACACGTATCATCCCGGTGATCAGGTAGAATTAAACCTGACGTTCAGAACGGTTGATGAGCGCCCCATAGATCACGCAAATTACCAATGGGAGTTGATCGTGAACAACAACACCATTCAAAGGGGAACAGCACGGACCGACAGGCAAGGAAAAGGAATCATAGAAGTTGGGCTACCCGCCTATGCCACCGAGAACACCTACTTGTCCATTACATCAACCTATCAAGCCAATCTGGAAACCTATTCTGCTCGCGTTCCGGTTCAGTCTGGAAAAACAAAGGTCATCACCCGTATGGCAACCCGGGGAAGTGCCCTGGTAGCCGGTGTAACAAATACAATCGTGGTGGAATCATTGGATGGAAATGGCCTACCGGTCACCATTCATGCCGCTCTTAAAGATAAATCCAACACGCTTATTGACAGCGTGGTCACCTCCTACAAAGGCATGGCTTCCATTGATTTCACCCCCCATTTGGAAAACCGATATCATTTGGAATTTACACATGCCGATGCTACCGCCGGAAGGGTTGATTTGGTTGAACCCGCGTCACGCGGAAACATCATCTGGTTTAAACATCTGAACAGTGGCTTGGAAGTTCACGTTGGTCCGCATGCAGCCAATCACACGCTGGTTATTTCCGGATCCGGATCCATTGTCCAAACCCATCGCATTAACCGGGACGTACTGGATCTGTTCATCCCTAAAAATGAGTTGAAGGAAGGTGTTCTATCGGTTGCTTTATACAGCGGAAATGATCTTCGAGAGCATCGGCTGACCTTTGTGCGACCGGTTGAACCCGAGGTTGATTTGATGATGCGTGGCGACCGTATGGATCTTCAATCCAGCGTGAACGGAAAAATTCAGTGGTCCTTTAAGGAATACGGCAGCCTGAATTATACCCTACGTGTAATCAATACCCAATACCTGAACCAAATTCGTGATCACGGTCACAGTATGCGTTCCTGGCTGTGGCTGGGGGATGAATTCAATACCGACATGGAAGATGGCGATGATTACTTCAAGACGGATGAAGATGCCTACGCCTATACCCAATTATATGTAGATACCTACCGCAACCGCTGGAGAAGGGATCCGGCCAATGGTAAAATGATAGCTCGTGAAGATGTGATCTATCCCCGTGGTGTCGTCAATTTTAACGGCTACCTCAAATCCATCAGGGATTACTCACAGCCCATTGACCGTGCCCGGCTCCGAATTAAAGGAACCAACGTTGAGACATTCTCCGATTCTATGGGTCATTTTGAATTCATTAATGTACCTAGTCAATGGATGTCGGAAGAGTACATCACACTCATCATCTCAAAAGGGTTGGAGCGATTTGAATACGTTGTCCCCAATAGTTACTACTACTTCTCCAACAGCTTCAGTCCAACCTCCGGTGTCTCACGATCCAACGGAGACCTGGGCCTTCTTTCCCCCATAATAAAAGGAATTGAACAGGCATCACCGTCCTATAAATCGCTGCTGCGGACGTCATTGGTTACACAGCCCACATCACCGTATTACAACAAAAACGCTGTTCGAGATTATTCCATCAATGAATCCAATATGATGAGCCTGGATTTGGCTTGTGTGTCGCGCATCATTTATCTGTATCAGCAACCGTTTGCCTATCAAAACGACTATCCGCCCAGCAATTCGTATTACGATCCGTATGCTGTACTGCTTACGCCTTCGAGGATTCGTTTAAGTCCGATTGACATGAATGATCGGGATATGAATTCAGCGATAAAATATTGGCGCCCGAATGGTATGGCTGAACGAGGAAATGAACCCTTTACCTTCTCCAGCGGATACACAGAAGGCGGATACACCATCATTTGTGAAGGGGTTACGGGAACCGGCAATCCCTTTAAAGTGGAGAAATCATTTCACGTTCAGGATGCGGTAACCATTGACGCGAAATCACCCTTGACGGCATCTTTTGGTGATACGATTAGCTATCGGATTTTGGTCTCCAACCACGCCGACAGCAGCATGATGATTGATTTAACCTACGGGATTGATGAAAAGATTGAATCAACACTTCGTTTAAATCCGGATGAGACCAAGGAGTTGCGCTATGTATGGGTGGCTCCGGATTCCACCATTTATTTAAATCTTATTGTTGACGGACAATTCAGCGGGCGCACCAAACGATTTACACGTCCTGTTCAGGTCATTGAACGAGGACACTCCCGAAAGGAATTCCTTACCGTTACCAACACCACAACCAAAACCTTCCCTATTGAATCCATGCTAATGGATCGATTTATCATCCGGTTAGAAACCATCGAAAATTTTTCCAAGATGTTGAACCAAACGGCAGCATCCATGATCCGTCAACCCCACGGATGTTTCGAACAGGTTTCATCCTCTAACTATCCCAATATCCTGGCGGCAAGAATCCTTAGTGAATCATCCAATGCCAGTCAGATTCTGTATGAACAAGCCATGAGGGCCTTACAGGATGGATACAAACGTTTGGCCGCTTATGAAACCTCTGAAGGAGGATTTGAGTGGTACGGTCGTAACCCGCCACATGAAAGTTTGACCGCCTATGGTTTGCTTCAATTCCATTTGATGCAGCAAGTGGGCATTCAAGTGGATCAGAAACTCCTTGAACGGACTCAAAAATGGCTGCTTTCCAGACGCGACGGGAAAGGAGGTTTCAAGTATCATCCCGGACGATATGGTTTCTCCTCCGCCAGCTATGAGGTGAACAATGCGTACATCACCTATGTTCTCGCCCGCACAGGCGTTAAAGGACTTCAACAGGAAGTGACGATGATCGAGAAGGATGTTCAAACGAAGTTTGATGCATATAAGTTGGCCCTTCTGGGTAACATCTATGCGTATCAAAACCAAAACGATCGTGCCCTCGAGATATTGGAGCAGTTGATGAACCACTTCGAAGACCGTCAATTCGCATCCGTTGAGGCGAATCATTCCGTTATGCGCAGTTACAATCAAAGCCTTCGAAATGAATGTTTGGCACTCACGCTGATGCTGGTTCACCAGTTGGATCCGGATTTAACCCCATCGGCACAAAAACTCATCAATGCCTTGCTGAATACTAAATCATATTATGGTTTTGGAAGCACTCAGGCCACCGCTCTCACACTGGAGGCGCTTGGAAACTACACGAGTATTTATGTTCAAAATGATCAAAAATCAACGTACAAGCTCTTTGTGAACAACACCCCCATCAAGGAGTTCAACTCCAGCGAGCTCAACAGACAGCAGGAAGTTGTGCTCAATCACACCCATGTTAAAAACGGTTTAAACAGCATTCGTATCGAATGTCCTGAGCATTCCACGCCCATTAGTGTTGCCGCCAGTTGGATTGAAGTTCCGGCAACAAAATCACATCCTACCTTGGGCTTAGGAATTGAATACAGCAAAACCAACTTGCTGGAAGATGAACTCACGGTCATGACGGTTTCGGTGGAGAATAAATCCAATGATCCCAAACCTCAAACAGTGGCAGTAGTGAAAATTCCTTCCGGATTGAGCTTGAATATGGAGGAACTAAAGGTAATTGACGATAACGGTTTGGTAGATTATTATGAGTTCAACAACAATGTTCTGAACCTTTACTTCCTGGAGTTGGGTCCGAAGGAGAAAAAGGTGGTTAATCTGGCACTGACGCCATCGGTTAGTGGCCATTTTCATACACCAGAATCCAGAGTATACCAGTACTACACTCCTGAAATAGAATCATTCACATCAGGAAGCTCCATCAGCATAACCCCCATCAGCCATGAATAAGAGTCAACGCATCCTGCTGATGGCGGTTATCTGCATCAGTTCCGCCACAAACCTATCGGCACAGCATTTTGGAAATCAGTTTTTCCTGCGCAATATGATGACGCCATTTGAATGGCAAACCGATGTAAGTTTTGGTGCTATTTCATGGAATAATTCACCGGGTAAATACTACCTCCTTCGCAACCATATTTCCCTGGAACATTCCATGGTCACATTGGTAACCACTGGTAAATTGTCGGCCTTGCCTCAAAGTGCCCCAACCAACATTCAGTTGCAACAACCCTGGGGCTACCGACGTCAACGGATTCAGATTGGCTACCGCATGCAAACGGCCGGATTACAGGAAGCCGTTGTACGATACCAACCTAAATTTAAGAAGAATCCCAAATGGGGTACGATGAATTTGATGGTTACCGGGGGGTATCGAAATTGGAAAAACACACACCAACTGGATCCGGTAAATACATGGAGCGATCACTATCAGGATGCTCAGGGAACCCTGGACTTTTCCATCGATGGGCGAAAACAGAAGTTCTATGTGAACGCTTACTTGCTTACCGGAATGGGTCGAAGCTATAATCGATTTATTCAAGGGGGAATTTATCCGGAAAACACGGATGACAATCTGCTTTCTGGCAATCGAATTCAATACGAGCGCTATCTGTCGCCCAATGTTACCTGGACAACATCGCTGCACCTCAATCATTTCAGCAACACGAGTATCCACGAACCCCCAATCTACCGCCGTTATGAACTCCGGCATTTACAGGAATCCCTTTCATCCGGAATTCGTGTGAACCGAAAAAAAATGAGCCTGACCACCTCACTCATGGCGCAAGCCAATCAGGATCAGGAACGAAGTTCTACCGGGTTTGAGTTGGATCAGCAACGATCGTATGCCGGCCTCTATCAGGAATGGATCCGATACTTTAAAACGGAGAACAACAATCGGTTTCTGACCATTCAATTTGAGCATTCTATCCTGTATTCAACCTCTTCCACTCTTGTCCGTGGATGGCGATATAATCCATCACTTCACCTCTCCTATCAGCGAAATCCCTTTACACTTACAGCCGGTGCGGCACTTAATGAGCAAGATGTGTATACCAATCAATTGTATCGCGTCGTGCATAATCCGATGGCAGGTTACCGTATTCCGGGTGTAACAACTGAGTCCTACCGTTCTATTTGGCTTCATGGAAGTTACCAGATACACAGTCATGGGAGCTTGAAATTCCAATACAATTCCATGGAAATCTCCAATCGATACATCTATGGTTCACCATCTGATCGGATGGATTTAAGTAATGACCAGGCACGACTCACCTACAATTTTTCCAAGGAGCGGCTGAATGGTGAGTTGGCTTACACGTACACCACCAATCAAAACAGTCAACAATTGGAGTTGATTCCAGAAAATAGGATCACACTCGCGCTATCACCTACTCGCCCCTATTATTCCCGTTATTGGTCGTATGTAGGAAATGATTTTCTGATCACGCCGTCGGTAAATCTGGGTTATCAAAGTGGTTATGACCTGCCCGTCTTAAACGGAGAACGCATTCGCACCAAGGAATCTATGTACGCTGATGCCTTTGTCCGGTTTGGCTTGTCCCGCGGCTATTACTACCCAAATCGGTGCAGTTTGGAGGTTGGCGTTACCAATTTATTTAATCAGGTTCCCTATGACCAGGGTACCGACTTTTCGGAACAAATCGCTTTTCGGAACATTCAGGGCCGGCGGTTTCAGGTTGGACTGCGCTTTGGACTGGGCGGAAACGATTGACCAGAACGGTAGCTCTAGCGAAGTTGATCTTTCTCGTTTTCCGTTTCAGGATTCGTTTCCTCCTCCTCATTCTTCCCAAAAACCGGTTTAAAAATCAAATACGCCCCCACAAAAACAATCAGGGGTACGATGATTTCGGATGCTATGAGAAGAATTTTGAAAGTCTGGCTTCCAGCGTCGGCAGGGGTTAAAAAGATCATTCAGGTTGTCGCTCGTCAATGTCGTCATTGCCGGAATACGAATCCGGTTCCGGTTTGGGTGGCGTACGGAGCACTTTCCAGAAGAACGAAAACGTAATTATGGTGACCAGTACCTGGACGGTTACCATCATGATTAATGCAGATGTTCCCATAATTATGCGTGATTACTTTTTCTAAGATTTGATGCTCGCTTCACCATGAATCCCAATCCTACAAAGGTAAGCAAGAGGATAAACCTCGAGAGATCTATGAAGAAGATTCGATTGATAAAACTTCCTTTGGCAACAACTTGTCCGGCCTCCACGGCGTCACCCGGTTTTACGATGATTTCAGCTTCGTTGTTGACATATAAGGTCGACAATTCAAACGTGTCAATGGCGGTATACTCGCCTTCTTCCGGCTCATGTTTAACGATGCTACCCGTACTTCGATGGTAGTACGTTGCCGGTGTGGAACAAACGATGGCTTTGTGCCGATCATTCCCTCCAATGGTATCAATGGTTCCGGACGATTCAATCTGCTTCTCGGAAGAAAAATAATGGGTGTTGTAATCTACTCCGATGTGCAAAATTTGACCAATGATACTGGACTTATCCAATTTCCATCCGTCACTAAACGCTTTCTTCCAGTCGTTATCCTGTGGTGTAATTAAGGATGCCGTGAAGATGATCAGAATAAATACCGGTGTGATGTATTTGATAATGAACTTGTAGATCATAGGAACACGCATATCCGCCCCCTCATTGATCTCTGCCCATCCCTTATCCATTCCGAATACCCAAGCAAACAAAATCACTTCGGCTAGCGCAAAGACTACCAGTGAAACCGTTCCTGTCCAGTAGTCGTATTCGTCAAAAACACCATATTCGTAAAAGAAGATGGTTGGAAGTGCCAGGAGCAATACTACTATGCCCAGGGTCCACGCCGACTTGTTTCTGGACCAGCTGAATTCGTCCTGAACAAACCCCATCCAGGGTGTTCCCATGGCCAGCGATGAGGTGATGCCTGCAAAGAAGAGCAAACCAAACCAGGCTACACCGGCCAGAATAGCCAAGACACTTCCCCACTGATCAAACAGGTAAGGCATTGTTTTGAATGCCATAAAGAATCCGGCATTTTCCTTAACCCAGTCCAATCCCAGGTAGCCAACGGCAATAGGGATTACCACAGAGGCACCCAGTACAATCTCCACAAAACCGTTCATCCAACCGGCACTCATGGCATTCAGGGCGATATCATCTTTCTGCTTTACATAACTGGAATAGCATTGAATGGTACCCATTCCAACGGATAAGGTGAAGAATATCTGACCTGCTGCCGCCAGCCACACCTTTGGATTTTTTAAACTGCTGTAATCCGGTGTCCATAGAAAATCTAAACCAAGATGTGAGTTGCAATCGGCGCATCGTCCTGTGCTTCCCATGGTAATAGCCATGATGGCCAGAAACGCCCCGAATACAATCAGCAGGGGCATGGCAATCTTTGCCACCTTTTCAATTCCTCCGCTCAATCCCCGCGAGAGGATGTAGATATTAATTCCCAGGGTAACAATGAAGGCTACCAGGGCAATTCCGGGAACATTAACTCCGCCGGAAATGTCGACATACCGGTCAAATATGGCTCCGACCTGCCCGATATCGACCCCTAAAAAATCACCTTTAATGGATTTGAGTGTGTAGGTAAGCGTCCAGGACTCGATATAGGTGTAGTACGCCATTACCCCGATATTGGTAAAGATTCCAAAGATTCCGAAGTACTTCCAGAACCGTTTTTTGGTCATGTTATCCAGAATGAACGGAGTTGAATGGTCGCCATACCGACCACCGTAACGTCCCATGCTCCATTCCACCCATAACAACGGAATCCCCATCAACAGGAAGGAAACGAGGTAGGGAATGATAAATGCACCACCGCCATTTTGCACGGCTTGAACAGGAAATCGAAGGAAGTTACCGAGGCCAACAGCATTACCTGCCATGGCCAGAATCAGCCCAACGCGTGATCCCCAGGATTCAGAACTTTTAGTCATAGATTTTGCGTACAGTTCAACCGCAATATGTGCATTTAATGATGGAAAAGCAAACGACTAAAGTCGCTTGATGAATGCCAAATCATGACTTCTCGAGCCATCTTCA
Organism: Flavobacteriales bacterium; assembly: GCA_020635355.1. Lineage (GTDB taxonomy): Bacteria > Bacteroidota > Bacteroidia > NS11-12g > UBA9320 > WGNA01. The sequence continues at coordinate 9,694 of JACJZW010000001.1, read as the reverse complement.
CGTTCAATACCCCGTACCGATAAATCATCCTCCCGTACCGTACCGGAGGCGTGGATAATTCGGCTGTTATCGGTTAGTATGCCAACGTGCATGATACGTTTCTCTGAGTTGTGAAAGAACGCTAAATCACCGGCTTTGTGCATCCCAAAAGGTATCTCCGTGCCGAATAAGGCCTGTTGTGAACTATCTCGCGGTAACCGCACCTTGTGTGGAAGATGAATCACCTGCATCAGGCCGGAGCAATCCATTCCCATGAATGTTTTACCTCCCCATAAATACGGGGCTCCTTTTAATTTCCGAGCTAAATCGATGGGTTTTTGGGTATGTTCAGGAACCTCGGCAAATTTGGGCAACCAAGCACCCAGAGGTATGAACTGATTCCCGTCCCGAACAAAGGGTGAAACACATTGAATAACACTTGGTTCAAAGGAAACATCGGATAACTGATTGGCGCTGATCCAGCCCTCATAGCCGTCATTCTCCAAACGGATTCGAATCCATCCATCGATGGTTTCTAGAACCGCTACGCATTCTCCATACAGAATCTGAGAAACTTGCTCACTGGTGCTGGTAGGTTGAGCCCTGAGCGGAGCGCAGGAAATCAAACATTGCCCGCGGCTGGTCATTAAAGATGAAGTTTTTCTTTACGATCCAAAAGCACCTCTTCGGACTCTTCCCGATCGGGGTCAGGCAGACAGCAATCAACCGGACAAACAGCAGCACATTGCGGTTCTTCGTGAAACCCGGTGCACTCCGTACACTTATCCGGAACGATGAAATACACCTCCGAAGAAATCGGTTGATGTTTAGTAGACGCATCGGTTTGAACGCCACCTTCCAACTCAAACATCCCCTTAACGGTTGTTCCATCCGCTATGGCCCATTCTGCCCCTGCTTCATAAATCGCATTATTTGGACATTCGGGTTCGCAGGCTCCGCAATTGATGCACTCGTCTGTGATAATAATCGCCATGAGGTTGTTTGTTTGGTGCAAAGATAAAGTCCGCAGACTTACTGAACCTGATTCAATGTTGATAACATCGCTTTGGCCGAAGCATGATTTTTATCAATCCGCAGAATTTCCATCAACACCAATTTCAATGCTTGTTTCTTCGCGCTTCGCTCATAGAGCAAGGCCAAATTTTCAAGTGTGTTGATGTTATCCGGATCCAAGGCGCGAGCTCGGGTTAAAACGCGATCGGCCTGGGAAAATTCCCCGAGACGAATAGAGGCAAAACCTAGATTGTTCAGCGCGGGCACATATTCCGGGAAGCGTTTCAAACTGGTTTGCAACACATCTACTGCTTGATCATATTTTTTCTGGCGGATCAGAACGGCACCCAAATCATTCCCGAATTCAAATCTGGCCGGACTTCGCAAAATGGCCAATTCCAGCCAATTTACCGCCTTCGCGAGATTATTGGTTTTCTCGTACGCCTTTCCAATTCGATAGCAGGTAAAGGCATCATAATCTACGTCACGGTCTTCGGCCAATTGAACGATCTTTTGCCATTGCTCCTGTTGATAAAATAGATGAATAAAGAGGGATGGTTCCGGATGACTCTTTAGCAACTCTGTCGCGCGCTGGTGATAGATGGGCAACGGATCAAACTTTTCGTAATAGGTCAGATACGCACGGATCAACGTAAGGGGTTCCGGGTTATTATTGTTCACCGCATAGAGTCCTGTAATCTCCCCATGATGCTCATTGGCACCGGAACCGGAAGGATTTACGCCAATCCGATGATCATGCACCGTCACATGTGGGATATCCTCCGTCCCACTTACCGGCATGTGGCAGCCCACACAATTGTCTTCGGTAGTTGTCCGCTTCGCCTTGGTTTCAGTGCAATCAGCCGGCTTATGACAGGAAGCGCAAACCCCGTTGAAATGGGCTGATTTCAGCGTCTTGACAGACACATGTGGATTGTGACAGTTGATGCAGGTAAACTCTCGGGTGCCGCTTTGTTTAGTTGCGATAAAACATCGACTACTTTGAAATCGATCGGCATGATTGGCCATGTTGAACTTGCCCGATCCATCGGCATATTGCGGCAGATATACCTCAAAGACATCTGCCAGAACCATACCGGGGCGAAAATCCTGAAAATTCTTTCCGGGCTTAAGGACATTATTCCCCTGGAGGTGGCACCGTTGACAAACATCAATTTGCCGGTCCCACTCCAACCTGGAAGGATTCACAATGGTGTAATCCATTCCAACCGGAACTTCCCCGGCTCTTCGAAGATCCACGTGAAGACTGCCTGGACCGTGACATCGCTCACAATCAATCCCATTCCCAATGGTTCGGAATGCGCGCCGGCCTTCTTTCATCTCCGGCATGGCATTGTGACAACTCATACATTCCTGATCAATGATTCGGGAAAACCGGCTGTTGTGCCCGCCTTCAAATCCCGGAGGAAGATCCAGCTTTCCGCTTTGGGTGTAAAAGGTGAATGGCGCCTGAACAACGTAATCGCCTTTTCGAATCAGGTGACTATTGGTATGTTGTCCTGAACCTATGATATAGCTGATGGCCTCGGTTCGATGGTGCACAGTGTCACCATTACGAAGCCGGAATTCCGATAGAAAGAGGGTGGAATCCCGCCAGTACGGTCGGTAGTAAAAATCCAGAATGGAATCATACAGCACCTGATGTCCGGCAAATTCGCCAGCGCTTTTATGCGGTTTGGCCAGCCCAAAACTACTGCCCATGCCGGTATGAATAAAGGTTTCCGCCTTGTCCAGATGACAGGATGCGCAAACCTCCATCCCGACGTATTTTGCGGAGTCTCCGTGATTCAACCACGGTGAAGTGGCCTGATCCTGAAGGGAAGATGTGCATTGAGATAAACCGAGGATAACTGTTCCGATGCCGAGAAGCACCCCTACCGCATGTCGGTTTATCCCCATAGTTACGACATCATCCAGGCGAGCATTCCGCCTTCGAGGTTACGCACGTTGGTAAATCCGCTGCGGGATAGAAAATCACAAGCGGCCGCACTTCGTCCACCGGATTTGCAGTGAACAATAACCTCCTGATCTTTCCAATCGCTGATGGAATCCAGGGAACCTTGCAGTTCGCCCAGAGGAATTAGACGTGCATTGATGTTAAATTCTTCAAATTCCCAAGGTTCACGAACGTCAATGATGTTAAGCTTTTCTCCGGCTTCCAGACGTTTTTTCAGTTCCGATACAGTGATATCTGCCATGATTGATTTCTTTTCTGCGAAGGTATTAGTTGGTCTTGACAAACCGTGAGGCGTGCGTGTAACCTCGGTTACCAACCCATTGAATAATATAGATACCTCCGGTGAGTTCAGACACGTCAATGGCATTTTCCGGACCACCACTTAAAACAATCTGTCCATTTAAATTCAAGATGTTAAATGACGTAACGGCATCGGGAATATGTAGCTGATCCACAACCGGATTGGGGTAGACATGTAGTTTTGTCTGTTCGGGATGGGCTACCGATGTGCTCCAGGGTTCTGCCTGGCCAACAACGGCGCGAATCATAGGAGCTCCAATCAATTCCTTGTTCGAATTCTGAATCCAACCATCACCGATGTTGAAGTAAATATTGGTGTTCATTTGACGACCTTCAGGCAGATAACCATTGTTCTTATCAAAGCCAACCCCCATATTGAAATCCTGATTTTGGCTCCAACCAATGTAAAAGGTACCGGCCGTTAGAAAGATGGGATCAATTTCCAGGAGCTTAAATCCATTTTGCTGACTCACCGTGTGGAGTGAATCGGCCACGATTGTTCGCGAGTAAACCAGATCGTCTATCCCACCGTTAATGGCAATACTGCGCCAGATTTGTAGATCAAATCGTTGCTTAGCCACATCGTCAATATTGTACGTCAGGTTCATGGCAACGGCTCTCAACGTATCGTCTTTGGCCATGTCAAACTTAACAACCACCTGGCCTTCGCTCTTACGGAGATCATTAAACCCAAATCCGGATTCAGCCGTGCCGTCGTCATAGGCATAATAGCGTTCAAAAATCTGTTCGGTTACCAACTGATCGTTCCCTTGAAAAATCACCGGGTTTAACCTCCCAGACTCCCGGATTTGGTACGTTCGTTTGATGTGAACAGGTACCCCTGATAATCCGGTAAAGGAGTAGGAATCAGCACTTCGTCGGGCTTGACCATCTTTAGGGATATTGGCCACGTTAGTGGAAAAAGAGGTAGATGCCAGAACGGTTCCATTGTGTTCTTCCTCGTATCGGATCTCTGTTTGAATGGCCACATTATTCCGGTTGGCGGCAAAAAAGAAGATGCTATCCGCTGCTTCCGAGGTATTCGCCAAAAAATGATCATACGGCATACTGGAATAACGTTTCAGGAGCGATGACGGAGGCGATTGAATGGAGTAATCGTCGTAGTAACGATCGTTTACGGACCGACCTGAATTCAGGTAAATGAAGTCCACATGCCACAGATTATTATTTCCCCATCGATGGGTCATGGTTCGGAAGCGGAATTGAAATGCTGCGTGCAGATAGTTGGCGTTATCAATTAACACCAAGACATGTTGGAAGTCGAGGTTTTGATTTCCTCCGGCAGACCACATCAAGTTCCAATTGCCATTTTTATCCAGGAATTCCAGTCGTAGTGAGTCGTCTGAAGTAATCAAATCACCATATCCCCGGCATTGATAGAAAAAGGTAAATACAATTGAATCAGCCAAGGTATAAGGTGATCCGAAGGAATCAGCCAGATTGATGGCCTGAGAGGTAAGCATGTCTCCACTGTCTATACTGGTGGGTTCAATGCTCGAATACGGTTGACCAAATTCATCCAGATAATCAAACGTTGCCACGCCATAGCTGGGTGGATTGATGGCCATATCCCGATTGACGTAAACGTAGTTATCGCGCCATTTGGTTGAATCCGGATACATAAGTGTTGAGGTAAAGTCCTCGAAAAATGGGAGATTCAAGGTATCATCGGTTCCCCATTTAATGTGTTGATCGGACTGATTCCATTGATAGGTTGGGTGTTCTGCTCTGTAGGCCGCCAACGTTGGGTTATTTCGGAGTGGAATCAACCCAATTTGTGCCTGCGCACTTACCACAAAAAAGAATGAAAAAAGAATTGAAAACGTTCGAAGCATAGATATGGTGCTACCGGCTAAACGCCTACCGTTCAGACATATTGCGACAAAGTTATCCTTTTCAGGATAATGACTTGGGCCGGTCATTAAAGGTGAGAATCATCTGAGATTAATTCCTGCACACCGTCACCGGAACCGCCGGTTGAATCAGCGATTGGTGCTTCAATCATCACCCCAACCACCAGGTCAATTCGTGTATGGCGTTTAAGTTTGGTTCCGGGTGATATGGCGGTAGAATCACCATGAAGACGTTGTTCAAGAACCGGTTCACTGTCCGGATCCTTGATGTGCGGATCAGGTCGTTTGATTTTGGTTCCGATATCAAGTCCTCTGTTACCCAGAAGACGAACAGCTTGTTTGTAGGAGGTTTTGCCAGCCAGAGCAGGCATTTCCACATCTGGGACCTCCTTGGAGTTTAGTTTTAGGTAGATAATCCTGCCATGTTTTACTTCCTCCCCTGCCGAAGGATTTTGGTCTATGATGGACAGAAGAGGTTTGCCATCCCGGTAAATGGTATCGGTTATCACATATTGGAATCCACCATCTTCCAAAATTCGAAGGGCTTTGTCCACGCGAATTCCGTCCAGGTCAGGTACTTCCGTGAGTGCCTTGTCGTGATTGGTATAGAAATTCAAAAAGAAGAACATGGCAATGATGAGCACCGCCGTTGTTAATCCGATAAACAATAAGGTCTTAATGGTTTTCATTTCAGGAAGCCTGGTCGGTTAACCGTTCACGGCCAAAGGTTAATATTTTATCAATAAACTCAAAGGGCTTGTAGCCATTTATCGCAGCCTGGTGGTAGATACAAGTGGCCGGTGTCATCCCGGGAAGTGAGTTCACCTCAATGATGATGACTTCCACCTTCAATGGATTATAGATGCGAACAAAGGCATCAATTCTACAGTATCCCTCTACATTTAGCACTTCGGCAACTCGTTTGAGTTCAGAACGAACGATTTGGGAGATTTGTGCGTTTTGTGCCGCATTGGAATCAAATCGTGCCGGAGTTATGTTTTGTCCTTCCCCAGCCAGGAACTTCTCGGCAAGCGAAAGAATGGCGCCTTCGGCCAGGGCTTCCGATGGCTCAAAAACCTCGTATTCCACCACACCATTTCGATGATGCGTAAGCATACCACCCGTAATTTCAAGAAAGTGATCAGCCCCATTGGGCCCAATGCAGCTCTCTACCAAAAAATAGGGTTTGCGTGGGAATTCCTCTTTATCGTCCAATCCCATTTCCTGTCGCTGTTCGGAGGACAATTCTTCGTTCGAACGGAAGGTTAACTCCGCATATTGAATCAATTCCTCCGGTGAATCCAGTTTTTTCACCGCGCTGCTGCATCCCTCGTCGGATGGCTTGGCAATAACGGGGTAGCCAATGGATTGAATTTGCTGAAGAATGTTCGCCTGACCAGTTCGCCATGGATCTTCTTCAATCAGAAAGTTATCTGCCACCAGAAACCCGTTTTCCCGCAATAGATTGTTGGTGGCAAACTTATCGATGGTCATTCCGGAACTCGCTTGACCGGATCCATTGTACGGCAGTCCCACTTCTTCCAATTTGGCTTGAATAGCACCATCTTCTCCGGGGCGGCCGTGAAGGGCAATGAATACTTCATCAACCAGTTCGGCTAATTGGGTGTAGGACAATTCCTGTGGTTCGAAGATCGGATCGATTTCCGTGTAATGTGCCGTTAGATCCGTGAACTCTGCAATGATTCGTTTCAACACATCGGATTGGTGAAAATGTGTGAGCTTTTGAGCGATGTCATCGGCGTTATCCTTGAGCATGATGTTTACCGGTAGTCGGAACAGCCTATGCTCAGCATCCGATCCGGTCAGGAAGATCGGGATGGGTTCATATTCAGCAGAAGAGGATAATTTTTCAAAGATGTTTCGTCCGCTTTCCACCGAAATGTGCCGTTCCGTAGAATAGCCTCCCATCACTACCGCTACACGTATTTTAGCTGATGCTTCGGTTTGAGCACTGCGCAGAACGTCATCAAATCGAGTTAATAACGCGTTGCCGGGGTAAACGAAGGCTGGCAATTTCAGGCGTTCCTGAATGGAGGTTCGGAGGATGAAGGTCAGGAATTGACTGGGATTGAGACCGATTTCGGAAGCTTGATGAAAGAAGAAAGACGACGGCATCATTCCGGAAGTGGTATTGGGATCGTTCAGGAAAATCCGCCCGTCGTGGGTGTAGAATCCATCAATTCGGGCATAGACTTGAAAACCAAAGAAGTCGTATAACCGGCAACTTTCGGTGCGTATCGCCTCAACCGTTTCAAGCGGTAGGTCAATTGGGGTAATCTTTCTGGAAAGGCCGGGCAGGTATTTCGAACGATAGTCAAAGAAATCATCGCGTTTTACGATTTCGGTTGGTGGTAAGGCAGCTGTTTGCCCATGGTGATTTCGAACTACAATACAGCTGAACTCGCGTCCACGGATAAATTGCTCTACCACTACCTCCGTTTCCGGTTGTATCGCGCCTAATACCACCGATGATTGGTTACGAAACAGCTGATCAAGAACAGACATGGCCTCCTCAGGGTGATGTACTTCTTCTCCGTTGATCAACATGGGAAAACCAATGGAACTGCGGATATCAGCCAGTCTGGCGATCAAATTTCGTTTGTCGCTTTTGCTCCAAACATCCCGATGAAGGGTTTCGGAAAAGAAAGCGTGTTGCAACGCATCTTCCAGTGCACCTGCTTCATCCTCATGCAAGATGCGAATACCTATAGAGGATCCTTGATTGGCGGCTTTCACCACGAGTGGAAATCCAACCTTGGTTCGCAGTTGTTGAAGAACCTCGGTAGGATTAGCCTCCCACTCTCCGCGGGAAACGGTTGAGTATCCCGGACCATCAAAACCGGCAGAATTCATCCATCGTTTTTGAACTGCCTTGTTCATACCCAGCGCAGATGGCAGGATCGATGAACCGGTGTACGGAATATTCATCCACTCCAATACCCCTTGAATAGTCCCATCTTCCCCACGTGAACCATGCAGGGCCAGAAAGGCGATATCCATGTGATTGACCAGTTCCTCCGCAGGTATAATCGTCCCGATGGAAGCACACATCTCACGGTGTTCTGATTCGGTCTGTATTAAACTATCGCCATAGATCTGAAACGCATTTGGACTGGGTGGCAAGTAGGAAACCGGAGGATAAAAATCACGTATGGTTCCGCGATAAATGAATTGCCAATCCAACTTGATGAAGGTGCCCCGATGATCAACAAATATGGGTACAGCGCTGAACAATGACTTGTCCAAATTGTCATACACCGTACGGCCTCCGGCGAACGAAACCTCTCGTTCACGGCTTGATCCTCCGAAAAAAACACCAACTCGAATTCTATTATCCCCCACAACTATATCTTTAGGTTCGCACTATTTACAGGTGGTGGTGGAACATCTTCCCGTGTTCAAAATATTCACCTTTATTTGTAACCTCCTGACTGGAACAATAATTGACTTGAATACCAATAAAAACAAGAAATGAAATATTTAGTTATCCTCGCTTTTTTGTCGGTTTCTACGCTAAGCTTCGCCACCGGTTCTGATTCAACCAAAGCCGTTGCCTCTTTACCCAGCGTATCTCTCAAAAATACAGACGGACAATCCATTGATCTGAAAAGCTATGGAACCAACGGCAAAATCACCATCATTTCTTTCTGGGCTACCTGGTGCAAACCATGCATCAAAGAACTTCGAAATATGCAGGATTTGATGGATGACTGGGCGGAGGAATACAACGCTGAGTTGGTTGCCATTTCTGTTGATGATAGCCGTAATTCAAGCAAGGTAAAACCGTTTGCCGCCGGACAAGGTTGGACCTTCGATATTTTGTTGGATCCAAATGGTGAGGCTCAACGTGCGATGAACGTAACCAACCCGCCTGTTACCTATCTGATCGATACCGCCGGAAACGTAGTGTATACCCATACCGGATATTTGGAAGGCGACGAATACGATTTGGAAGAAGAAATCAAGAAGCTTACAGGTACCGCAGACTCCTCAAAAAAGGATAAGAAGAAGTAAGAAGTAAGATCTAAGAGGTAAGATCGAATAACGGGGATCATAAGAATGACCTCATTTCAAACAAACTGCCTCTTTCCCTTTCTCTTTCTCATTTTCTGTCGCTTCAACCACTGAAGCCTTGCGAAGGTGGCCTTTCCCTTTCTCTAACTCCTGCTCTTCATAGCCGGATTGATGAGTTCCCCCTTTACTTTTTTCTTGAAATAGATTCCGGTTAAGGTATCGGATTCAGCCAGCTGTTCCGGAGTTCCCTCAAACACCACGTCTCCTCCACCGCTACCGCCATCGGGCCCCAGATCAATGATCCAGTCGGCACATTTGATAACATCCAAATTGTGTTCAATGGTAATGATGGTATTCCCCATATCCACCAGCGCCTGAAAGGATTGCATCAGCTTCTCCACATCGTTAAAGTGTAGCCCGGTGGTTGGTTCATCAAAGATGAATACGGTGTGTGAATCCTTGGACGATTTGCTGAGGAAAGACGCCAGCTTGATACGCTGCGCCTCACCTCCAC